>JAADHN010000061.1 GCA_013151865.1 Kiritimatiellota bacterium | reverse complement strand
CGGGGCCCGCCCGCACCACTACGGGGACGACGTCGGGGAGATCAAGAGACGGTGGCGGGCGTATTACGGCGACAAGCGAGTCGAGCCGAACTGGGACGACCCGAAGGTGGTCGCGGCCTGGCGGGCGCGCGGATGCGGGATATTTCGTGCTTTATCAAGGATTTGCAGCAGCGGTTCACGTCGTGGTACAATCGGACGCGGCCGACGCGACGCCGGGGCACGCTGTGGGCGGACCGGTTCAAGAACACGATCGTGCAGGGGGAGACAGCACTGTGGGCCTGCATCCGGTACGTGGAGATGAACCCGGTGCGGGCGGGGATTTGTACGGACCCCGCAGAGTACCGGTTCGGGACGTGGGGTCGGTTCGCGGGGAGCGGGCGACATCCTTTCAGGGCGAACGTGGTGCGGCACATGCGTCGGTATCTTGGGGAGCGTGCGCGGAATTGGACGGGAGCGCGTGTGCTGGCGGAGTTGAACGCGGACATAGCCCGGTTGGCGGCGGCGGAACGGGGGGAGACGTCGGAGAAGGTTTTCGCGGCGGAAGAGGCGGGGCGACAGGGCGCGGGGTTCGTGTTGACGGTGCGGCGTCGGGTCCGATACTGGTCGGACGGCGCGATCATCGGGTCGAAGTTGTTCGTTCGGAACGTGGCGGCGTCGGTCGTGGGTTCGGAGCGCGCGGAGAAGAAGCGATTGGCCGGGGCGAAGTACGGGGAGGAGAATGCCGGGGTGTATTCGTGGCGTGTCCTGCGGGTGGATGTGCAGTAGGCTTCCGGCTTGTTGCGAGGGAGGCGGGCGGCGTCCGACTTCGGCAAAAGGCTTCGTCGGCTTGACCCTGGGCTCGGATATTATTCGCCGTCGGCGAATGGAATCGGCACGGTTTCCCAAGTTACGGGAACGGCAGTATTACTAATCGTCTCGGAATTGTCTGGAGTGCGAACGTTCTCGCGAACGGGTCGGTATCGTGTCGACTATTATGGGATGGTTGGTGTTATTACGGGCGGGGACCCGCTTTGGCTGGGCTCCGGCGAGGCACAGCCGCGCGCCCCAGGGATGATGTGTTCCGTTTCACCGTCGCCATGATTCTGGTTTCTTGCGGCTTTTTGCGGCGATTGTCCGAGTGAGCACGGTTCGGTTTTTCACCAAAGTGGGCCATGCCGTTCCGCTTTCCCGGAGCGGCGGGCGAGCAAACACCTACGGGACCGACATGCGCCCTGAGGTCGGCCGACCACTGGACAGGGGGCGACCCCGGCGGTACGTTCCGGCCCAAAACTCGCCCCTCGTCCGGAGGACAGGCGCTTTCAACGGCCTCTTGCGGCTCGGGCGCCGACCCCAACCACGGGAACACGACATGGACCTCGAATTGTTCAGTGAATGCGCCGCCGTCGTCTGCGACCTGGACGGGACCCTTTACCTTGGAGGTCGCCCCATCCCCGGGGCTCGCGACTTTCTCGAGGCGGTCATCGCGTCCGGGCGGCAATTGTTCTATTTCACCAACAACTCGTCCAAATCACGCCGAACGTACCTGGAGCGGTTTCGCGACCTGCACTTCCCGGCGGCCGACCATCACCTGATCACCTCGACAGATTGTGCGGTAAGCTATTTGAAACGCGAGGGGCTTGGTCCGGACATCTACGCCGTCGCCAACTCGGACCTGCGTGCCGAACTCGCTTTCCGGGGTTTCCGTTGCCTGAGCGATGAAGCCGTGGCGCAGGGGCGGCGTCCCGCGGCAGTGTTGTTGACATTCGATACGGAATTGGATTACGGAAAAATCCGTACGGCGTATGATCTGATCCTGGCGGATGTGCCTTACCTCGCCACGCACGCCGATACGCTCTGCCCTCTGGGGCCGGGCCGGTTCATGCCCGACGTGGGCAGCTTCATCGCACTGTTCGAGACCGCCTCCGGGCACCGGCCCAAAGTATTGGGGAAACCGGAACCCGAGGCCGTCGCCGCCATCTCGGAACGCGCCGGCGTCCCATCCGAACGGATCGCCTTTATCGGGGATCGGCTCTACACCGACATGCGCATGGCCGCGGCCTCCGGTATGGTCGGCGTATTGGTCCTGAGCGGTGAGACCCGGCGCGAAGATCTGGAAACATCTCCGGACAAACCCACGTACTCCGTCGAATCGGTACGCGCACTGTTGCCGGCGCTCCGGACGAGACCACAGAGCTGACCGAAAGCCCTGCCATGGATCTTGCAACCGCCGTTCCTCCTTTTCCTTCCGGTATTACGCCCCCCTTCCGACGGGTCGGTATCTGGGCGCCGTCGGGCATTCCGGACCCCGACCGTCTGGCCCTTGGGATCGCCCGGCTCGAAGCCTGGGGGATCGAAGTCGTCCCACCGTCAGAGCCCGGTCCCTCACACCGGTTTTTCGCCGGCGCCGACACTGCACGGGCCGAGGCCTTGCATACGCTGTTGCGAACCCCGCATCTCGACGCTGTATTCGCGGCCCGCGGCGGGTACGGCGCCGTCCGCGTCCTCGAACATCTCGATTGGGACCTGATCGAAATGACTCGCACGCCGGTCATCGGCTACAGCGATGTCACCGCACTACACCTGGCCTACCTGCGTCGAGGGCTTACCGGCAGCGTTTCCGGGCCTATGCCGGCCATCGGTTTGGGGTGCGAACTTCGCACCGAAGAAGATCGGGCCGCTTTCGCCTACAGCCTCCGATCCCTGGCGGACGCTTGGACGGGGTCTTGCACCGTCGCGCTTCCCCCCGGGACCTCCTTTCGCGTCCTGCGTCCGGGACGGGCCCGGGGGCCGGTGGCGCCGGCGAACCTGAGCGTGCTGCTGGCTCAGATCGGCACCCCGTGGATGCCCGATCTGAAGGGGACCCTCCTCGTACTCGAGGACATCGATGAAGCCGCGTATCGCATCGACCGCGGCCTGACTCAGTTGCGTCAATCCGGTGTTCTTTCCAAATTGGCCGGACTGGTTTTCGGGGATTTTCGAAATGTGGAAGACGAAGAGTGGCTGCCCGACATCTTTGCGGAGTTCGCGCAGTTCGTTCCGGGGCCGGTGGCTGCGGGTCTGCCCTACGGTCACTGCCGGCCCATGACAAGTGTTCCCGTCGGCCGCCTCGGCCGCCTCGAATGCCCCGAGATCGGTCCGGCCGTATTGCACTGGACAACGCCCCCCCAGACCGGGAGACAAGAAGTATGATAGAACGCGCGAAGTGTTTTTCCTGTGCGGCACTGACTGCCGGGATCTTGTGCCTGCTCTCCGCTTGCGTGGGGATCCGCTCTGAGAGGACCGCAATGCCATTCCGGTCGCCTTTGAACGTGGTCGTCATGGACCCGCTTTCGGCCAACCTCGCCTGCGCGTGTATCCCAGGTTTCGCACAGCGCGATTACGGACGACTGGCGACTTTTCTGGAAAAACGCCTCAAACGCCCCGTTCGCGTGGTTGTTGCGGAGAGTCTGCAGGAAGCGGCGCGAGAAGCACTTGGGGCCAATCCCGTGCACCTGGCGATCGGCAAATACAGCGTCGTTTCCCGGGACGCCCGCCGGACTGGAGTGTCCATGCACCCCATCGCCATGCTTGCCGACGCACAGGGGCGCGTTTCGTTTCACGGCGTGTTCATCGTCCGGCGAGACGACCCGGCCAAGCGCATTGAGGACCTCGAAAAGCGGTCGGTGTTGTTCGGCCCGGCGGAAGCGATTGAGAAGCACGCCGCGGCCTTGGCCGAACTGGAGGTCCGCGGCGTGCAGCCGGGGCGGAGCGCGACCAGTTCCGCCTGCGGGGCGGCGGCCGTGGCCGTGCTCGAAAAAGAAGCGGACGCCGCCGTCATATCCAGCTATGCGGTACGGCTGTTGGTGGGGTGCGGCGCCGTGAAAAAGAATGAACTTCGTGCTATCGGCAAGACCGGCGAAGTGCCGTTCATCGCCGTGTTTGCCAGCACCGCGCTTTCGTCCGCCGAAACCGCGGCAGTGCGCGCCGCGCTCCGCGCCGCGAACGGAAGCAGAGGGGTTCTGCGGGCCCTCGAATCCAGAGACGGTTTCGTGCCGATTGCGGACGCCGGTCCCGCAGATCCTTGGCCCGATTGGCGCGGTCCCAAACGGGACGGACGCAGTCCCTTCGTCCCCAAGCGGATCGGTCGGCGTCCGGTCCTGCTCTGGCGGCACCCCATGACCGGACTGGGGCTGGCCGGCGTGACCGTCAGCCGCCGTCACGTCATTGTGGCCGATAAGTCCCTCGACGCCGAGCGGGACGTGTTCCGTTGTCTCGATGCCTTCACGGGGGTCGAGGTCTGGCGTCTCTCGTATCCCGCTCCCAAAGAAATGGACTACAGCAACTCGCCCCGTGCCCAGCCCGTTGTCCGCGACGGGCTTGTCTATCTGTTGGGCGCCTTTGGCGATCTGCATTGCGTGCGCGAAAGTGACGGAGAAGTGGTGTGGCGCTGCAATATCCTCGACAAGTTCGGGGCCGCCCTTCCCACCTGGGGGACCTGCGCCACCCCCCTCATCGTCGGGGACCGACTCATTGTGAACCCGGGGGCGCCCGAGGCGTCGCTGGCGGCCTTGGATAAGACCACGGGGCGTGTGTTGTGGACAACACCGGGCAATCCGCCCGGGTACGGGAGCTTCATCGTCGGCACTTTCGGCGGGCGCCGCCAGATTGTCGGGCACGACGCCGTCTCGCTTGGCGGTTGGAACCCGGAAACGGGGAAACGGCTCTGGAAACTGACGCCGCCGGTGGAAGGCGACTTCAATGTACCGACCCCGATCGACGTCAATGGCCGGTTGTTGGTGGTCAGCGAGAACAACGGCGCCCGCCTGTATGGGTTCGGGCGGGACGGACGCATCCGCCCTCAACCCGTCGCCGTCAATTCGGCCCTTGCTCCGGATACGCTGACCCCGGTGCTTGCAAACGGCTTGGTTCTCGGCAACTCGAACAAGCTGCTCTGCCTCGACCCCGGCAACGGCCTTCGAACCTGTTGGACCGCCGGCGGGAACGAATACGCCGATTACTGCACCTATCTGGCGGGAAAAGAGAACGTTTTGGTAACGACCCTCGCCGGCGAACTCCGTCTCGTTCGCGTCCGGAAAGACAAGTTCACCTGCGTTTCCGAGGTGAAGCTGTTCAACGACGGTCTCTCCGACCGCGAGGTCTGGTCGCACCCCGCTCTTGCCGGGAACCGGCTCTACGTGCGGGACCAGGCCGCTGTCTCCTGTTTTCTGCTGCGGCCATAAGCGAGAAAGGTTTGCGACGAGCACGCGCGTGCCCGGTGCAACTCAACTGCCCACGTGCGGGAGAGGAGAGCGGCTTTTTCGTCTTGCTTTCCGGCCCTGCGGCGCTATGTTTCGGACCTTCTTCCCCCCAGGGACTCAGCATTTTTCGGAGAGGTGCCGGAGTGGACGAACGGGGTGGTCTCGAAAACCACTGTACCTTCGGGTACCCAGGGTTCGAATCCCTGCCTCTCCGCCAGCCTTCGCCAAGGCTTCGGCTGGCAGGCCGGAGTTTTGGCGAAGGCTGCGCGCCATAGCCCGAGCCCGCCTGGGCTCGCGGCGTCGGCGGGCCTTCATTTCGTGTGGGGAGCGTCATGCACTACGTTTATCTTCTGCGGAGCGAATCCAGCCCAGACCAAACCTACATCGGTTTCACGGAAGACGTACGGAA
>JAADHN010000020.1:54395-62832 GCA_013151865.1 Kiritimatiellota bacterium | reverse complement strand
CGGGCGGCGACGCGTTCGGGCCGCCGCGGCTGACGAACACCGCGTTCCGGTAGAAGGGGCCTGCCTTACGACAATTCGTGAAGAGCCAAATACGCCCGCGGTTCGTGTAGCGCAGGATCGCGTTGGCATCCTCCGGGGCCATGTTGTCCGCTTTGGCCCCCTGCCAGCCCTGGAGCACCATGTATGCAGCCGTGCGTTCCCAGCCGCTGCGCCAGGCCAGTTTTTCGAACAGGCGTTCCGCAGGAGGGACGGCATCCCCCAGGCGGCCCCGCCGGTAGGGGCCGAGCGGCACCGCCTGAAGTCCCAGCCGGTTGCGCGGTTCGCGCGTTTTTCCGGCCGGAACGGCAAAGGCGTGCGCTCCCCATGCCGCGTATACACCCCAGGTAGCGGTCTCGGGGGCGACCTGCCGTCGGACCCACGCCCATTCCGGATCGCGGGTCAGGTAGACAAGGGCCGCCAGCGGGTACCCAAGCATGATTCCCCGTCTAACCGTCCCGGGGCGGGTTTCTTCATACGTTCCGGTCCCGGCATAAGCGCCGAGGGGGTCGGTTACGGCCAGGGCGCGCTCGATCGCCAGCGGCAGTTGCTTCTTCAGGTACTCGGTCCGTCCCATTTCCAGCGCCCAATGCAGCATGGGCTGGACACTGTGGTAACTGGGAATACCTTCGATATCGTCGTGAAAAGTGCGCAAGGCGTTGTCGAAGTAGGCCCGGCATTCGCGGTCCCACTGCTCGAGCAGGGTGCGGGCTTCGGCGTTCGGAGTGCCGTCGGCGAGCAGCATGCGGACGATGAAATGAAAGGCGCTTGTCCCCATGGTCTGGTGCCGACTGCCGATGCGCCTGCCATTGCGCGCCCGCCAATACTGCTTCTGGTTTGCAATGAGCGTGCGCAGCCAGGCATTGTCGAAGAAAGCAGTTTCCTCCGGAGAGAGCACACCGTGTGCTGTGAGCATGCGGTATCCGCGGGCCAGCGGCTCCAGTTGATAGTCGCTCGCACGGAAACCGGCTTCGGCCTCGGGTCGCCAGCGGCGCAATCCCTCGCGGGCCTTGTCCGCGAAGCGGCGGTCGCCGCGCAACAGGAACAGCCAGGCGTCCAACGGCATCGTGTTCCGGGGCGAACTCGGGACTTTCTCGGCCGCCTGTCCGCCGAGTCTGATGGCCGTCGGTCCCGAAGGTTGGCGGAGATAGTGCCCGATCGCCCGCCGCACCCCGGCGTCCGTGCTGCCTCCGAGCACGAGGATGTTCCGGGGCGTCAGCAGTTTGCGGACAACGAACCCGTCGCCGCCGGGATGGAACGCGTCGGTGACATCCAGGAACGCGGCATAGAGAGGCAACAGTGCGCGATTGTTCCCGAGGTTGCCGACCAGGATCAGGGGTTTCCCTGCCAGGTCGGCGTGCCAACGGAGGCCGGTTTCGTCCATGGCCGCGTCGGGTTCGATCACGCGTTCGCCCAGCGCACGAGCGGCGCTCGCGAACCGCCGCGGGGCCACGATTACAGCCCGCTTGACCGAGAAGTGCCGCGGGGTCCGCACAAGCATGCGCGGCTCGGCCTTTCCTGTCGTCACGGCGGCGAGCAAAAGGGCGACGCTGCAACAGACCGTTCTCATTGGCAATGCTTTTTCAGGGCGACGCCGTCAAGCGCGGCAAGGCCGGGATATCCTGCACGTGTTCGTGTCCCGAATCTAGCCTCGGATTCGACGTCCTGCGAGCACGCCTTTTCCATGTCGGGAGGAACTGCGGGCGGTTGTGTACGCGTGGGGAGGGCGACTCGAAATCGAGACCGGGACCCGACGCAGCCACGACACTGATTCAGTCCCCACGCGACCGGAGAGCGGGCGTGTCGCGTGCTGCGGGTATCCAGGAAACGGTGCGCCGGGTGCAGCACTGGGCAATGGATAAGCAGTTGCTCAGATTGATCGAACGTGCGCCGGGCGGTTCGTTGCAGGCCTTGCGGCGTCGTGTTGTTTCGGGTTCGGCGTGACGCGCCGGCGGTTTGCGCGATTTCCGGGGTATAGTTCCGAACCGAAGGCCGCGGCGACCCCGCAGCTTGGACCCGGGTTCGGCCGGGACCGGTCCGAAACGGCACATCTGCCGTCCGCATGGACCGACTCGCCATGCCGAAAGTCGACCGACCGGACTCTTCGACGAGGGACTTCTCTCCCATGAATCGGACGCGGTACACCGAAATCGCATTCCTGCATCTGCCGGGTATCGGTCCGGTCCGGGCCGCGTGCCTGCGTCGCACCGGGCTTGGCTGGCGCGAACTGGTCCGCATCCCGACGCCGCCGATCCCCGAGATCCCCGCCGGGACTTGGAGTGGGGTCCGCAGGCGTCTGGCGCACGACATCGCTGCGCTCGACCGCGGCGACGTCCGGGCCTTGAGCCGGGCCCTGCACACGGAGGAGCGTTGGCGGTTGCTGGCCGACTTTTGCGACAGTCTGACCTTTTTCGATATCGAGACCACCGGCTTGTCCTGGGACGGGGAAGTCACCGTGGCGGGCTGCCGGCATCGGGGCGAGTTGCGGACGTTCGTACGCGGACGGGATCTCGATGAGTTCCTGGATGTTCTGGCGGGCGATGTGACGCTTTTGGTCTCTTTCAACGGCAGTTCGTTCGATGTGCCTTGGGTGGAACGCCTGTTCCATCTGCCGGAGTTGCCGTGTGCGCACGTGGACCTCCGCTGGATTTGCCACCATGCCGGTTTGTCCGGCGGCCTCAAGACAATCGAGCGTGTACTCGGGGTCCAACGTCCGCCCGACCTGGTCGGAGTGGATGGAAGCGAGGCGGTTTGGCTGTGGCAACGCTGGATTTCGGTCGGGGACGCGGCGGCCCTGGAACGACTCATTCGCTACTGTGCGGCGGACGTGCTCGGTTTGGTGGCTGTTACCGGCGCCGTGCTCGAGCGCCTCGGGGTCCGGGGTCGGCGTCGTTCGTACGGCGCTCTGCTATCCGAACTCGAAGCGCTGGATATGTCTGCGCCGCTTCCCCGGACCGGGACCGGAGACCGGACGCCGGCGCGGACCCTGCTCCGCTCCCGACTTCAACGGCGGCCTTGGTCCCGGTAATCCACTGCCTTCACGGCGCCTTGGGCGCGACTCTCGGCCGCACGACGGGCACTGGAATGATTCGAACCCACAAACGACGCGGGGAATCTCGGTGCGGGTGCAGATTCGCACACAGGGGTTACAGTGCGCCCCAGCATTGTCCGGGTGACTTTGCAGGGCGCCTCGGCCCTACTCCAAGATTTCAAGTGATCGCACCCGGGACGTGAGAGTGAACCGTGTGCATTTCCGCGTGTTGCGGGTGAGAGTCGCGCTCCATGGCGGCGAGGGCCGGGAGCAGGTCCGCCCGGTACAAACTGCAAGCGAAAGAACCGTCATGCCGACACCCGCTCCCGCCACCGAAACGCGTCCGGCCTACGTCCGGTTCAGCCTGTATTATGCGTTGCTTTTCATGGTGAACGGGATCGTGTACCCGTACCTGCCGGTCATTTTGGACGGTATCGGTTTCAGTAAGACGGAAATCGGCAGCGTCTTGGGCTTGGCGCCGCTGGTGGGGGTTGCGGCGCCGCCGGTCTGGGGGGGGCTGGCGGACCTGCTTCGGCGTCGGCGGTTAGTGCTTACGACGGCCATCGGACTGGGAGGCTGTTTGTTCCTCGCGCTGCCCTTCAGTCCCGCACTTTCCATCACTGCCGGTCTGGTGGTGTTGTATTACGTATGCCGGGAGGCGGTCATCCCGCTGTCGGACGGCATCACCTTCGCGCATCTGGGCCGGCGTCGGGAGGTCTACGGCAGGGTCCGCGCTTTCGGTTCGCTCGGCTTCGTGGCCAGCGCGGCCCTGATGGCGGCCGTCGGGGCCGGCCGGCCGGGGACCATGCACCTGCTTTTCGGGGCCTATGCCGTGTTCTGCATCGGCCACGCGGCGGCGTCTGCTTTTCTGCCGGATGTCCCGGCGCCCGAACGCACTGCCGGGGGACACGAATTCTCGTGGACCCTCTTCTGTCGTCCGGCCGTACTCGGTTTCGTGTTCGCCGCTTTCATGGCTCGGGCCACGATGATGGGGTATTACTCGTTTTTCAGCCTCTTCCTGCGGGAGCAACTCGGGTTTTCGGGGGTGGGGTATCTTTGGGCCCTCGGCCCGATCGCCGAAATCCCGGTCATCTTTTTCTCGGGCTGGATGATTCGTCGAATCGGACTGCGCGGTTTGCTGGCGCTCGGCCTGGGGGCCGTGACACTGCGATTGGCGGTGTATGCCAGCCACCCCACCCTGGTCGCGGTCGTGGCGATCCAGGCCCTTCACTGCCTGACGTTCGGGGCCGTGCATGTGGCATCGGTAACGTTCGTGGACCGGGTTTTTCCGCCGCACTTGAAGGCCACGGGGCAGAGCGTGTTCGCCGCGGTCGCCGTGGGCATGGCCAGCCTGGCGGGCAGTTCGTTGGCCGGATGGCTGGTGCAACGCTGGTCGTACTCGATCATGTACGGGGTGTTGTCGGTCTTGGCCTTGATAGGGATGATTGTCGCCTGGATCAGCGTTCGAGGTATCGACGGAACGCCCGGGGAAAGCACTCTTCCCTGATCGTTTCGAAACAGCCGTGTGCACAGACGACTCCGCCGTGTCCATCTTCCCTGTCCTTCCGAAAATCATCGGCGAGAAGCGCCCGCAGACCCGTCCCCGGGGAACCTGCGCCTCCCATCCGTGTCACAACATACTTGGTTGGTTCTCCATGGGGGAATGCAGGAGGGGGCGGGGCCGGACAGGTCTTTCCAGCCGCGTTGTTTCGTCCCCGCCAGCGGTGTGGAGGCTGCTCATGAGACACTCGATCGGGATCCCGGAATGCACCCGACTCCCCGAGGCGCTGGATCGGGAGTGGTTGGTGGTCAATGGGGCCGGCGGGTATGCGTCGGGTACGATCTGCGGTTGCAACAGCCGCAAGTATCACGGGCTGCTTGTGGCCCACTTGAGGCAACCGCCGGGCCTGTTTGTTTTGCTGTCCCAACTCGAGGACTGGCTCGAATCCGCGGACGGACACACTTTCTCTCTGTCGGTCCACGAATACCCCGGGACTTTTTTCCCGGACGGCAGCGAACACCTCCAGCGTTTTGAGCTGGACGGCGGTCCGGCCTTCCATTTCCGCTGCGGTGCGATCGGCATCGTGCGCCGGGTCATCCTGATGCCGGAGGCGAACACGGTCCTGATCCGGTACGACGCGACCGGCCCGGTTCGAGGCAGTACCCTCTGTATTCGGCCGCAGCTTGCGTTTCGCGAGGCGCACCGGGTGACCCGCGAAAACCCGCAGTGTCAAACCGAGGTGCACCCCTTCCGAAACGGGTTCTTCATCCGTCCTTACGTAGGTATGCCCGCCCTCCGGTTCACCACGAATCTCAAAAACACGTTCCAACCGGGCCCGCTCTGGTTTCGAGACGTTATCTATCGGCGGGACGCCGAGCGCGGCTTCGAACACCGCGAGGACCTCTTTGCGCCGGGGGTGTTGCGTTTGTCGCTCCGCCCCGGACAACCGGTCATCCTGGCGGCGTCCGTGGCGGCGGACCCCCCGGCCGTGCCGCGCCGCGCCTGGAACAAGGCGGTCGCGCACTTCCATCCCCGGGCGGAGGACACCGCGGACAACGAGACGCCGGACCGCGCTCTGTTGCGCAGACTCTCGGCGGCAGCGCGGCAATTCCTGATCCGACGGTTGGACACCGGTGCGGCCATCCATGCCGGGTACCACTGGTTTGCGCCTTGGGGCCGTGATACGCTGATCAGCCTGCCGGGATTGACGTTCGTCCCCGGAGACCTCCGGACCGGGGAAGAAATCCTGCGCGACGCGGTCCGTATGGAACGGCACGGCCTGTTGCCGAACTTCGTCAATCCGGACGGCACGCCCGCATACACTGCCGCGGACCCTGCCCTTTGGTTGTTTTGGGCGGTCCAGCAATACCTGGCCCAGGGGGGCGATCCCGAGTGGGTCCGCCGGGAAATCTGGTCATGCCTGGCGGCGATCCTGCGCCAGTACCGAGCCGGAACGGACAACCGCATCCACGCCGATCCCACCGACATGTTGATTTGGGCCGGCGCTCCGGGCGTCGCCACAACATGGATGGATGCACAGGTGGGGGGGCGGCCGGTCGTCCCGCGCTGGGGCTTCATGGTCGAAATCAATGCACTTTGGTACAACGCGCTTTGTCTCGCCCGAGAGCTGGGGGAACGGTTCGGCGACCCCATTGAGTGGGTGAATGCCGAATTCTGCGAACAGGTTCGGGAAGCATTCGTGGCCAAGTTCTGGGTGCCGGACCTGGAATTTCTCCTGGACACTGTGAACGACTACACAGCGGACGACACGATTCGACCGAACCAACTGCTGGCGGTCTCGCTGCCGCATTCGCCGTTGGACCCCGACCAACAGCGGGCCGTGGTCGAGCTGGTCCACCAGGAATTGTTCACTCCGTGCGGACTCCGCAGCCTGACGCCCCGCGACATCCGCTATCGGCCGGCGTGCCACGGCGACCACTGGGTGCGCGACCTGGCCTACCATCAGGGCAGCGCCTGGCCGTGGCTGCTGGCCCATTTCGGAGACGCTTGGTTCCGCGTACACGGGGCCGTGCCGTCGTCGATCCGGGTCTTCGATCCCGTAATCGAATTCTTCGCCGGGCACCTGCACGAGGCCGGGCTGGGGTCGGTTTCGGAGGTTTTCGACGGGGACCCCCCGCACACGCCGCGAGGCGCCATCGCACAGGCCTGGAATGTGGGCGAGCTTATTCGACTCCTGGACACCATCGGTCGAGTCCGGCGGACCGGCGCCGCGGGGAGGGACCGGCAGGGACCGAGTCCGGCGGCGGGGCCGAATCCCTGATTGTGGATGTCGTCCGAACAACGCCTGCAGGAAAACGATAAGCGAAGGAGCGTTCCCCGCCGTACGAATCCGCGCTCCAACGGGTTGCCTGGGCCGTAGTGTTTGCCTTGGCGGGGTTGTGGGAGGTCCGGGTTTTCCGCGACGGGTGAATGAATAAGAAAAAGACACGGCGGCGCCCCAGTCCTCTGACCGTGGTTGTCCTCAGCGCCGTCCTGCTGCCTATGCTTTGGCATTGCTCGGCAATCGCGGTTGCCTTGACGATGCCGTGACTTTTTCGTCAAGTTTCCAGCCAACATTCTGATCCTGGAGATTCCTTCCTGTCCGGACCAATGAGACGGCNNNNGTTGTTGTCACTGCACGGTTGGATCGACTGCGGCACGCCGTTCCCCTCGACGGCGCAGGCCGCAGCGCGGCCGGAGGGCCTTCCCGCGGATTCAGGCGAAGGAAGATGCAGGAACCGTTCTGGAGATTTACCGAACTCGGGCCGGACCGCCTCGAGGCCATTCGCGAAGCAGCGGGGGTGACACGCCCCACGGCGCTCGTGCTTGCCGCTCTCGGAATCGGTCACGGCGACTACGACACCGACGGCATCACCGCGGCCGTGTTGATGGCCTCCGTACTCCGACAGAATGGGGCCTGTGTCGATTGTTTTCTCCCGCATCGGATCGACGATGGCTACGGCTTGACCGTGGATTCGCTGGAGAAAGCCCGGCGCAAAGACCATCGGCTTCTGATCACCGTCGATTGCGGGATCACCAGTGCGGAAGCGATCGACGCGGCGTCCGCTTCCGGATTGGACGTGATTGTCACGGACCACCACGAACCCGGTGACGTGCGGCTCGACCCCGGCAAGGCCGTCGTGGTCGACCCGAAATTGCCGGGCAGCCCGCGCCAACTGGATGGACTCGCGGGGGTGGGAGTCGCCTTCAAGGTATGCCATGCGTTTCTGAAATACGCCCGCGCCCGCGGCCTGCAGGATGCCGGCGCCGACCTCAAAGAAGTGCTCGATCTGGTGGCCCTGGGTACGGTGGCGGACATCGTGCCGCTGACCGGCGAAAACCGGCGCCTGGTCCGTTTCGGCCTCGAAGCCCTTTCGCGGCAGTGCCGGCCCGGTGTGCGCGCGCTCTGCGAGATCGCTCGGATCGGCGACGCGCTGGCGCCCAGCGACGTGGCCTTCCGACTGGCGCCCCGGCTCAATGCCGCCGGGCGTATGGGAGCGCCTGAGATCGCCATGGCCCTTCTCCAGGCCTCGAGCATGGTCGAAGCCCAGGAGCTTGCTGCCGAGTTGGACCGGATGAATCGAGATCGCCAGCAGATCGAGGAAGAAACCTTTTGCGCCGCCGAGGCCCGTATCTCTCGGGAAATCGATGTGAACGAAGCCCGCAGCATCGTTGTCTGGGGCGACGATTGGCATACGGGAGTCATAGGGATCGTGGCCTCACGAATCACCCGGCGTTACCACCGTCCGGCCATTGTCCTCACCCGGGAGCAGGACGACCTGTATTCGGGATCGGCACGCAGTATTCCCCGCGTGGACCTGATCGCTGTCCTCAGCGAATGCGCCCATCGACTCGTCCGATACGGCGGG
>JAADHN010000020.1:43346-54386 GCA_013151865.1 Kiritimatiellota bacterium | reverse complement strand
CGGGCTTGCACTGCCGCCGTGAGAACTGGAGGCATTCCGCCGAGATTTCGAGAACGCAATCGGGACGGTGGTCGGGCGGGATGCTCTCCGACCCCGTATCGAAATCCTCGGGTGGGTGGGATTCGATGAGATCACCGACGGGTTTTTCGCGGAACGCGCCATGCTCGAACCGTTCGGACACGGCAATCCGGAACCGATTTTCGCGACATCGGAGGTCGTCCCCTTGCGGATCCAGTCGGTCGGGCAGGGCCACTGCCGCGGGACGCTCCGGGACAGCTCGGGTCGGCACCTGAGCTTCATCGCCTTCCGCCGGGCTGTCGACTCACTCCCGCCGCCGCCGTGGGATGTGGCCTACTCGCCCCAGATCAACCGCTTCGGCGGTCGTGCAAGACCCCAGGCCAGGATCGAAGCCGTGCGGAGTTCGCGTTGACTGGCGGGGAACGACCGCAGTCCACGCAACTGTTCCGAACACTCACCCCCCGATTATTGGGCAAGATGAGAAGACCGCACTGCCCGGCAGTCGCAAAAGGGACCCGCCAATGGACGAACCGGGAAATGCTTTGGATCGACGCCGGGAAATACACGAGTTGCTCAAACTCGCTCCCCGTGAAGTCCGCGACCGGGCCGGCGGCCGATTGGTGGTCTGCCGGGACCTCGACGGCTTGCACCAGCGCTTCGCCCGAGACCTCGCGCGCATTATACGGGCCGCGCACAGGGCGCACCGCGACGCGGTGTTAATCCTGCCGGTCGGACCTACCGGGCAGTATCCCATCCTCGCAGAAATCGTCAACCGCGAAGGACTCCCCCTGCACCACGTTCACATGTTCTTCATGGACGAATACGCCGACGATGCCGGCAAAGCCCTGCCGGCAACTCATCCCCTGAGCTTCAAGGGGGCGGCGGAACGTGTTTTCTTCAGCCGGCTGCGGCCCGAACTCCGGCCGAACTCCGATCAGGTGGTCTTCCCGGACGAAAACAATATCGATTCCCTGGCCCGGCGGATTGGGGAACTCGGCGGCGTCGATTTCTGCGGGGGCGGAATCGGCATCCACGGGCACATCGCTTTCAACGAACCCGAACCCCGCGTCTCCGAACTCGGCCCCCGTCAAGTGAACCTCAACGACTTCACACGTACCATCAATGTCGTTCGCGCCCGTGTCGGCGGCAACATCGAGGGCTTCCCCCGCCTGGCATACACGCTGGGAATGCGTGAAATCCTGGCGTCCCGGTGCGTACGGCTCTATTGCCGAAACGGGTGCGAATTCGATTGGGCGAACACGGTCCTCCGTCTCGCGCTGTTCGGCAACCCGGGCGACGATTACCCCGTCACCTGGGTCCGAGAGCGGGTCCGGGATTTCGTCTTGACCACCGACTGCGCAACGCTTGCCTCCCCGAAAATCGTGCTTTGAACCGGTTGAACTCGCGAAGCGACGACGCCGTTCCATGCGGCCCGGCAAGATTCGACCCGGTTGATTCCCCAATTCCTTCACGGGGATCACCGCCCCTCTCAGGACAACCTTGCGAGCGGGAAGCCCCTCGGCCGCTGCAAACGGAATCGGGCGAGGTCGCCGAACTCCACGGTTGCGTTATTTATACGCTAACACTTGACAGGTATGTTTGGCGCGTGTAGAGTAATCTCCAGTGCCGATTCTTGCCCCAGTCGGGCTGCCGTCGGGTCGGAAACGTTCGGGTTCGCGCCTGCGGCGACCGGCGTTTGGAAGGAAAGGATGTCGGGCGTGCAGATCCACGTACTCTGCATTGGTGACGAACTGCTGAGCGGGAACACGCTCAACACGAACCTCGCGTTTCTGGGGCGATCGCTGGCAGATGCAGGCTACCGGGTTCGGCGGGAAATCTGCATTCCGGACACGCCCGAGGCCATCGAGGCGGCCGTTGTCGCGGAATTGGCCGAAGCGGACATTGTGATCACAATCGGCGGGTTGGGGCCGACGTCGGACGATGTGACCCGGCCCGTTGTGGCTCGTGCTCTGGGGCTCTCCCTGCGTCTCGACCGCGGCGTGCTCCGGGAAATTCAGGCGTACCTTTCCCGCCGGAACGTACGTGTGCCGTCCCACGCAATCGAGACGCAAGCCATGGTCCCCGAAGGTGCGCTTGTGCTCCCCAATCGTACCGGTACCGCGCCCGGGCTGTGGTGCGTTGCCGATACGGGGAAAGCGGTCGTCATGCTTCCTGGTCCGCCCCGCGAGCTTCGTCCCATGTTTCTCGAATCGGTGCTGCCGCGACTCCGGCGCTTGGCGCCGCCCGACCGAATTTTTCGGATACTCAAGGTGTGCGGCGTGCCCGAATCCACGGTCGCCGCTCGGGTGGAAGCGCTCTTGCCGGCTTTTCCGGGGGTTTCGCCCGCGTATTGTGCCAAGCCGGCGGAAGTGGCGCTCCGACTCTGCGCCCCGCCGGATCGCGGCGCCGTTCTCGCGGCCGCCGCCGACCGTGTCCGGGAGGAATTGGCGGACGCCGTCCTGCCGGAGGATGCTCCCAATCTGCCGGCTGCGGTCGGCAAGGCCCTGCGCGAGAGAGCGTGGGCCTTGGCGACAGCCGAGTCCTGCACCGCCGGCGGCATTGCTGCGGCGATCACGGACGTTCCCGGTGCGTCATCGTATTTCGCGGGCGGGGTCGTGGCCTACTCGAATGCGGTGAAACTCAACGTCCTGGGGGTGTCCGGCGCAACCCTCCATCAGTTCGGAGCGGTAAGTGCCGAGACGGTCGCCGAAATGGTCCGCGGAGTCCGCCGGTTGCTCGAGGTGGAAACCGCAGTCGCCGTCACCGGCATCGCCGGACCCGACGGCGGAACTCCGGAAAAACCGGTCGGCCTCGTGTATATTGCCACCGCAGTGCGGGACCACGTCAGGGTGCGACGCTTTCTCTTTCCGGGAAGTCGTGAAAACATCCGGTTGCGCACCGTGACGGTGGCCCTGAACGATCTTCGTCTCCATATTCTGGGGACGGTCGGCGACGGACCGTCCGGGGCGCCGGGATCGGCCCGGCCGTGAGGCAGTGGACTGCAGTCGGTCCCGCGGAAACGGATCGCGCGATCAACCAACAACATGAGAACCTGTCTTGAAACGGCGAGCTGGGCGCCGGAACATGTTGCGCTGGGTCGCGACCCGGCCGACGGCGAACCATATTGCAAACGCACGAATCAAGGTCCGACGCTGTTTCAGGGTAATTCACAGTCCGACCAATCAGTATTTGCTCTTGGAAAGGGGGCTTGTCATGGCGGCGAGAAAAGAAGATGCGGGCGCGACGAAAGAAAAGAACCTGCAGATTGCCTTGAGTCAGATCGAGAAGGAATTCGGCCAGGGGTCGATTATGCGCTTGGGTCAGGGGGTGCTCCAGAATGTGCCCGTGATCAGCACCGGTGCACTATCCCTCGATATCGCCCTCGGCATCGGTGGCGTCCCCAGGGGACGCGTCTGCGAGGTTTACGGCCCGGAATCCTCGGGAAAGACGACCTTGTGCCTCCACGTCATTGCCAATGCGCAGCGGGCCGGGGGTGTCGCCGCCTTCATCGACACCGAACACGCGCTGGATCCTCAGTACGCACAGATTATCGGCGTAAACACGGCCGACCTCCTGGTGTCTCAACCCGAGTGCGGCGAAGACGCCTTGAATATCACCGAGACCCTGGTCCGCAGCAACGCGGTAGACGTACTTGTGATAGACTCTGTGGCGGCCTTGGTCCCCCGGGCCGAGATTGAAGGACAAATGGGCGACACCCACGTCGGCCTGCAGGCCCGGCTCATGTCTCAGGCCTTGCGGAAACTGACCGGCGTGATCAACCGCAGTCGGACCGCAGTGATTTTCACCAACCAAATCCGGGAAAAGATCGGCGTTATGTTCGGCAATCCCGAAACGACGCCCGGCGGACGCGCCCTCAAGTTCTACGCGTCCGTTCGGATGGACATCCGGCGCGTGGCCACCATCAAGGCGCCGTCCGGGGAGGCCCTGGGCAGCCGGGTTCGGGTCAAAGTGGTGAAAAACAAGACGGCGCCGCCTTATCGTTTGGCGGAGTTTGACATCATGTACACGGAGGGCATTTCCCGGGCCGGCTCTATCCTCGACGTAGCCCTCGACCTCAAGATACTTGAAAAGCGTGGATCCTGGTTTTCGTTCGACGGCGAGCAACTCGGCCAGGGCAGAGAGCAGACCAAGGCATTCATCCAAGAGAACCTGGAAACCCAGAAGCGCATCCTGGCCCGTATCCGGGAGAGCCTGAGCGAGAGCGGCGTCCGCCTACCCGAACCCGCTCCGAAAAAAGATGGCGCCGCGCCCGCCGCGGTGAAAGCTTAACCCGAGCCCGGCCATGATAACAATCAAGGTTGCACGGACGTTCTTGCACCCTTCATCTGACCCCAGTCCAGGTGCCGCAATCCCACGGCAACCTTCATTCGGAACGTCGGGCGCGGCCGTCGAGCGAGTTTTTCCCTGTCAGCGAACTCGTAGAATTGTGTAGCCTTTCGCGATACCGGACACCGGAATGACGGCCCTGCCGCCTCTGCTCGTTGCGGGCGTGACCCAAGTGCCGTCGGCAGCCCTGTACAGGGTCCTTTTCCCCGGCATGCGAACCGTAACATCACATGTCGCGAACAATTCCCAATCGCCACCGGCCGACCGGTGCAGAGTCGCGCACATCGGGACTCGAACGCCATCGCCCGGCTTCACGTCATAGATCACAAACGTGTCGCCCTGCGCAATGGTGCATCCCGGCCTGAAACGGAGCTTCGCGTAATCCACGAAACTGCCGACGACACCACTTCGGCGTCCGTCCGGCGTGCGAGCCAACTTGCCGTCGAGCAGGCCTGTCTGCTTCGGGCGCCCGCCCGTTCGCGTCAACGTCATCGGCGTCGAAGACACGACGATGCCCCCCCGCACGCGTCCGCTGTAGTCCGCCATGGCAAGATCGAACCCCACGGGCCCAAAACCGAAAGTCCCGTCCACATTGCACGTTTCAATACGGTACGCGGAGTTGTGGGTGTAGTCGGGGCTCGACACGAAAAGCGTCCGGCCGCAGAGCGCCGACGGGTTGCCGGGCGTCAGGTCCGTGCGAAGCGAATGTGCCTCGTACTCAGCAGTCTTGACGCGCCCGACGAGTGCCGGCGTGGACAGCTTCAGTTCAATGCCGTCCTGTCGCACTTCGCTGGTTTGATAGAGCGCGAGCCACGTCACTTTCCCTTTCTCTTTACGCACGTGCGCCAAGCCTCCGCGCGTGTCCAGCCAGATTCGATCTTCCACTCCGCCTTGGGCCGTTACCCGCAGGCCGCGCATGCCGTGCGCCGTGGGAAGCTGTTCGACGGACAGCAAGCGGGGGCGCTTCTGATATCCTTCCATTGCCGCCAGGAATGAACTCGCAAGGTCCTCGCCATCGCGCCTCGCGATGACGAAGGGGATGACGGAGCGTCCGCTCAAGTCGGGCCCCTTCGCAGTGAGAATCCGCGTGTTCGCCCCAGGGAAAAGCGTGAGTCGCAGATGGATATCGGATGGCGCATGGGTCGTCCAATCGGCTTGGATCTTGCCGCTCGACGGTCCGACCTTCACGTCGAAGAGGAACCCGTACCCGTTGCCCGGGGGCGGGATCCATCCGAAGTAGCCGATTTTCTCGCCGGGGATGCCGAGGTCGCGGATTCGGTTACCGGGGGCGACACGCTCTCCCCAACTCCGGCCGGGCGCGTCGAACGACGCGTCCGCGAAGCCCGAGAGTCCGGCGAGTGTCCAGACGTTCTTCTGCGGCCGCAGCGACGCGCCCTCGAGGCGGAAGCCTTCGCCGCGCTTCGTTATCTGGCCATGGAAGCTGTAGTCGTGCCGTCGGCCGCCGCGCACGTCGAACAGATCGACGAAGTAGCCTCCCTCGCCCGGCAAATCGACAAGCGCACAGGCGCGGTCGTACTGCTTGATCGCAGGCTGTCCCTTCCAACATTGGGGCCCGGCCGCCATGGCCGTGAAGCTGAGGACGCCGAGGTCGGCAAACCCTTGGACATTGGCGTTCGGACCGCCTCGATAGAGGGGCGGTGCGCCGCGCTCGTCGACCGTGACGGTGCAGTGGGCGATGGAGCGCGTTCCCCAGCCATAGTGGACCGGCCTCCCGTACAGGTCATACGCCACCTCGTGGGTCAGTAACTGGCCTCGGCTGTAGAGCGAGATGTGCAGAGTGTCGTCGTTGCCGTGGGGGAAGATCGTGCCGCCGAGCATGAGCAGAGCCATCCGGTCGCGCCCCTCGCCCTGGCGGAGGATGGCCGTCGCACGCTGTCCCCAAAGGCTGCTGCGCGTGAGATTGAACGTCTGGCCCGGATCGTACGAAAGCGGCGCCCGAAGGGGCTTGAACCAGAACAGCTCGTCTATGCCGAAGCTGTTCTCGACTTTGCCTCCGCCGGCCGCCTGCATTTTCCGAAAGTAACGGCGGCGTTCGGCCTCGTCCGTTGCGCTGCGATAAAGAGCGAAGGCCCACCGACGTCGAATATGCCGCCATTCGCCGACAGGATCGGTGATCACGCGGACGTCCGGGCCCGAATCGCCGTAGCGAGGGCGGTGGCCCGCGCAGTCCATTTCGTACAGTGCCCGATCCAAATGGACTCTCATGCGCGGGATCCGGTACAGTTTGATCTCGTACGGATAGTCCTTCGGCTGCGGGAAACGCGACGGTTCCTGGTAGTTGTTGGGATCGTAGTTCCAAAGCATGTCCGCAAAAGAGGCGTTGCATTGGCGACCGCACTCGTTGTACCCCTGGCCCGACGTTTCGTAGTATTGCCCCTCGGGGTCGATCGTGTTCCGGATAAACTTGTAGGACGCCTCGATGCCCCAACGGATGAGGTCCGGCTTCCCGCACACGAGGCCGACACCCATCATGGCCCGAACGGTGGCGGACGTATGGTTGTGGAGATTGCGGAGCCGCCCGTTGCGCGTGTTCATTTCCACGTCCCAGGTGTCGAGGAACAGGTTCTTCTCGATGTTCTGCCGAATCGTGTACCCCTTTGTCTTGCCGAACGCGGTGGGATTCGTCGGCGACACGCGCGCGATGGCCTTTGAGTAGTACAAGAGGTCGTAGTCGAGCAAATAGGCTCGCAAGTGCTCGGTGAGCTGTTGGGTGTAGTAGTGAAAGATGCCGACCTTCTTCTGGTGGGGGCGCATGTTATCCCGCGGGCCGACAGTGGAAGGGGCGAGGGTGGCCATGGCGTCGAAGATGAGCGCCGCTCGCTCCGCGTATCGTTCGTCGCCCGTCAGTGCGTACGCGATCGAGAGCTTGTCGAGCATGGCCTTGTACTGGAGGATCACCCAGGCGTGCCAGACGCCTTTGAAGTAGTATCGGTGTCCCTTGATGATCACGCCGTCGCCGGGGTCGTAGAAAGGGTCCTTCGGATCGTCCGCAGGGAAGAGCGCGTGGCACTTCCTGCAACGGACTTTTCCGGGCCTCTCGAAGGAACACATCCCCCTCCCGAAGCGCGGCCACCCAGCGCCGCACTTCGGGCAGCCGGCAAAGCCGTATGCGAATGTCGCGCCCTTGGGCGGCATGAAGGAAAGATAATACGCGGCCGGCTTCTCGAGATACGCGTCGGCCTTCTTGATAACCGAACGGGCGACGCGTTTCGCCCAGGGAAAACGCTTCACGTTTGCGCGGGCGTTCTCGATGTCGGCGGCGGAGTAACGAATCCCGGCCCGCGGGCGTACGGCGGCCACCGGCTCAGCCTCCTCCGGGGGAGGGACGAACACAATTGCCTGGCGGGCCTCCACCACGTTCGCATTCGGTCCTCGGGTCGCACGAAGGCATGAGACCTCCTGCGCCGCGACCCTGTGTCGGCGGACGCGGAGGCGCACCACCGTCGGCCCGACGGTCGGCTTCAGCCCGATCTTGATCAAAGGGACCGCGAACTCGATTCCCCAAGCTTTCTTGAAAACCTGAACCGCGCACTTTGCGTCCGACTCCCATCGGGGGTCTGCCTTGCCCTCTCCGGAGACGAGGGCATCGTACAGGGCCCCGCCGGCGGACCCCGTCAGCTCGTAGGTCTCGCCCGAGGCGCCATCGAAGCGCAGCGTAACGCGATCGTCTGCGGAGAGGTCCGCGTCGTGCTCCGTAACGCCCGCCCGGATCTTCGTGACGTCCGGCTCTCGGCACGTGGCAAGGATGTAGAGCGTGGTCTCGTCGTGACAGACGCGCACTTCGGTCTCCGCCTCGGCCGGTTTCCCCCCGGGGAGTTTCACGAAGCCGGTGAGCGGCGTCATGTCTCGCCAGATCGGATCGGCCATGGAGCCGTCCAGGACAATCTCGCCCAGGAGCGGCTCAGAACGGAAGGGCCGCCCGGCCGATGCTGCCCGCAACCGGCCGCTCAGGACGAAAAAGCACGTTGCCGCGGCGAGCCATACGGCTATCGGCGGCCACCCGTAACGTCGTCTGCACATGCTCGATCTCCGGTCGCTGGGACAAACATCACGAGACCCGTTTTTTATCATCTCGAAACAGTCACGGGGGCAGGCGGACTCGCAGCCTCCGCAGAATCGTCCGGACAATTCTGAGACGCGCTTCATCTCGATGCCGCCCACTGTACTGCGCGGACGATGAGACGCTGAACCGCCGGGTTGTAGTAGGTCGGATACGTTTCGTGGCCGGGCTGGAGATACACGGATCTGCCGTGGCCCACGCGGTAGCTCCATCCCGCCCGAGAGATTCGGCCCGACACGTCCAATTCTCTGAGTTCGTAACGCCCCGTCGCGTGGTTGAAGATGTGCGGCCGTCTCGTGCCGCCGTTTGGGACTTCGACCTGCAACAGCACATCCGCGCCCTCGACAAGACCGAACGGCTCATAGTAGGCCTCGTCCTCGATCTCGAACGCCTCGACGACGCCGATGACGGAATGATCTATACCGACAGGGGAGTAGCGCAACGGCACACCGTCTTCCCAGCCGTATCGTTCAGTCTGCCCGAAGAGACGGCTGACCAGGACGGGATTCGCCGCGTGTACGAGAATGCTGTGCAGGCCGACGATGCCAAGTGTTCCGCTCTCGACCTGCCGAACGACGGCTTTCTGCACGTCCATCGAGATGGGCCTCCCGTGCCCCCACATGACGACGGCGGCGAATGAATCCAAGGCGCTCGGCAGCAGGTATTCTTCATCGACTGCGGCGGGGACGGCCTCGAACTCGCCGGTCTCGTTAAGAAACTGCGCAACCGCCACGTGAATCCCCTCTCCGTACACGATCGGGTGCTCGGGCGTGCACAGCCCGGCCGCGTCGGTCCACACCAGGACACGTATCTTTGGCGTCATATCCGGCTTTCCTTCCACCTTTCATGGCAACAGGGAAACCGCTGTATATATCCCCGCCGCAGGACAAAGACAAGTGCCGTACATCTCGCGCACACCATGTCGCATGTGCTTGATTCCAGTCGGTGCCATGCTAATCTGGACGATTCGTGCGGTTTCCCCATGCGGGACCGGCCGAGTGGAGATCTCCGGTGAGAGAACGACCGAATATCCTCGTCATTATCGTTCACGATCTGGGCACGCGCCTGGCCTGCTACGGGACGCGGTCCGTTACCTCGCCAAATATCGACCGCCTCGCCATCGAGGGCGTTCGTTTCGCCAACCACTTCTCGACCGCCCCGTATTGCAGTCCGAGTCGAGGGGCGATCTTCACGGGAAAGTATCCACACGCAAACGGGTTGCTCGGCCTCGTGAATCTCGGTTGGGACCTGCCGCCGTGCAACCGCACCCTTGCGCAAGTGCTGGGGCAAGCGGGGTACGAGACCTTTCTTTTCGGCCTCCAGCACGAAGTCAACCACCCCGAAAGGTTGGGGTTCCAACGTGTCGAGACGTGCAGAAGTTCATGTTGTGATGATGTTGCGCCAGCCGTGGCGAGGTTCTTGTACGCACGCGAGAAATCGGAGGCGCCTTTCTATGTCCGCGTGGGGTTTTCCGAAACCCACCGCACCGCCGACGGGTATCAGGCTTTCGAGAAAGGCGGACCGCGGCCGAGCGAGATAGAGCTACCCCCGTTCTTGAAAGACACGCCGGGGGCCCGCCGGGACTTCGCCGGCCTCCACGGCTGCATCCGCCGAATGGATGCGGCCGTGGGCGCCGTCCTGGCTGCGCTCGATGCATCCGGCCAAACAGACAACACGCTGGTCGTGTTCACGACCGACCACGGCATGGCGTTTCCACGAGCGAAAGCGACGCTTTACGATCCCGGCCTTAACACGGCCCTCCTGGTGCGCTGGCCTGGCGCGGCGCCAAGAGGCGGAGTGCGCACGGAGCTGTTGAGCAACATCGATCTTTTCTCCACGCTTGTCGATGCCGCAAACGCGCGGGTTCCTCCGGACGTTGACGGGCGTTCGTTCCTCGGTCTCCTCACGGGGGCGCCGTATGCTCCGAGAGAAATGGTTTTCGCGGAGAAAAACACGTCGCCGAATGACATCAAGCGGTGCGTTCGGAGTTCACGATGGAAATACATCCGCAATTTCGATGACGGCCCCGCACTTCTCCTGCCGACCGACATCGAGGCAAGCCTCACCCGCCGGGATATGGGGGAGGATCATCTCTTGCCTCGACCCGCGGTCGAACTGTACGACCTGGAAAGCGACCCGAACGAACGCGACAATCTCGCCGGAAAGCGAGAGATCCGTGCGGTGGAACAGGCGTTGTCAGACACTCTTGACGCGTGGATGGAACGAACGCACGACCCCATTCTCCGCGGGACCGTCCCGCGCCCGCCCGAGGAGGCGGAGTTGCTGCGACGGGCGCGGGTGAGATACAAGCCCCGAATTCCCGGTCCCCGGTAACGCGCTGTTTGACGGTCGGCCCGCGCCCCGAACAGCCGCACGGTTGCTCGGCTTTCATGCAGGCTTACCGCCGCCCAAAACTCAAGCTGAGACAACGTGAAACGGATGATCCCCGCTTTCGTCTCGCAATCGAGAGGGAGAGCGGGTTTCCGCGGCTGCGTACGCCAGAACTCAGTGAATCCGTAAAACAGAACGCCCTCTTTTTTTGCCTCCGACAGTGCCGGCGTGGGCGACTGCTTTACAGAAGATGACGCTTCCGA
>JAADHN010000020.1:0-43337 GCA_013151865.1 Kiritimatiellota bacterium | reverse complement strand
CAACTGTAAAGCTATCGCCCACACCCATGCCAGGAAGTCCACCCGAGAAAGGGAATTCGACTTTACAGACCTCCAAGCTCAATCCACCGAGATCTGGTACACTTTGCCGGGCTCGTCGAGCCACGGCCAGGGCTCGACGGAATCTCGCTCTCCAACGGGGCATCCGGCAATCCGTCACCACGGTCGGGTTCCGGGGAAAGAGGGGGCGAACTGGTCATGGGCGAGGATGGCCTGTTCCTCGGCGACGGGAATGATCTTGGAAACTCGATGCGCGACATGCACGGCCTCGTAGGCCACCCAGGCCAGCCACTTGTCTTTTGTCTGCGAGCGCATTTGTTCCAGCCGCTTGCGGCCGGTCGTTCCGCACTGGAGCAAGGCGTTCCCGAACACGCGCCAACCGAACGCGGCATCCTCGAGTCCGCACCCGTCCCCATATCGGCGGAAGCCTGCGTCGAGGACTTCGACCACTTGGGTTCGCAGATCTCCGGGAAGAAGCTGATGGAGGTAACCCAAGCCCCAGGCAGCCTGAAGTCGAACCGTGGCCCCGGCGCCGTCCGCGGCCAGCGCCAGCAGGTCCCGCGCCGTGTCGACGCGTGCGCGCGCTCCCAGCTTGAGGCGCAGCCCCACGAGGCCCTCGATCGCAAAGTAGCGGACCACATCCCGCTCCTGCGGATTCCGCACCACGGTCCGCAACAACGGGAAGACCCGTTCCGAATCGTGATCTCGTCCGAACCGATAAAGGGACCGGACGCAGACCTCCCGGACCGCTGACTCCGGTCGCTTGATGCCGACCGTCAATTCCGCAAAAGATGCAGGCCCCATGGCGCTCAAGGCGTCGACGCAGGCCATTTTCATCTGGAAATACGCGTCCCGGGCCACGGCGTCCAGGAGTCTTCGCGGAGTGCCCGGTCCGTGCACTTTGGCCAGTGCTTCGGCTGCGGCAATCCGCACGCAAGATTCCGGGTCGGAGAGTCCGCCCTCGATCACTCGGAGCAGCGGCGCGGCCTGCGCGTCGCCGAGGGCCGTCATCACGCGGCGGCGCACGAGCACATGCGGATCGGTCGCCCGAGTTGCGAGGCTCGCGGCAGGAATTTGCAGTCGGCCGGCCTCGACGTCCGCCACGGTTTGGAGACGCAGGCGCCAGTCCGGGCTGTTCAGGGTTTCAACCGTGGCAGGTGTCAGGCTGAATCGCTCGATGCCGTTTCGCGCCCAGGTGATCACGGCAACCGGCGTGACGCCCTTGGCGAGGTACGGGCGCCAGGCAGGATCGAAGGGATCGACTGTCCGTACGGTCAGGCGCACGGGAGTATCCCGACATTCGGCCAAGACGCGGTCCAGCGTGGCGCGCTGGGCCGCCGGGGCCCCCAGTTGAATCCATAATTCGTCCACGAGTCCCTCGCGGACCCAGGTGCGCCACTGCATCCGGATGCGTCCGACACCCCGGATTTTCTTGCCCCACCAGGGTTGAGGGTAATCCGGATCGACCGCGTCAAGGATTACGGAGAGCTTCTTGCCGCGAGCACTCAACGCGGCATGGAGTTCGCGCAGAAATTGGGTCAGGAATCGCCCCCGGCATTCGTACCAGAATTGTTTTTGATCGGGTGTCAACGGTTTTCGACGCGGGTCCGCACTCGGGTATTTCCGGCGCAATGCGGCAAGTATGGGCGGGTTATAGCCGAACTCGTCCTCGTAGCGGATTCCGCAGTTCTCCACGTAAGTGTAGAAGTTGATCCCGTCGTATCCGAAGCGGTCCAATTCGTGTACGTAACGCTGGACCAAAGCCTCCCGAACCTGCGGCACAGCAAAACAGACCGCGCCCGGGCACCGCCGTTCGCCCCAGCGATCCAGCGGGCGCCAGTCGGGGTGCGCAATGAAGAGCTTGTCCTCGAAAAGATAGGGTCCGACAATGCCGATATCGGGCGGGACGCCGGACTCGAACAACCCCGTGTACATGAAAATCTCCATGCCCGTCCGCCGTGCCGCGGCAACTGCCGCCTCGTTGATCTTGACGTCGCGGTAGAGGTGTCGCTTCCACAGTGTCCAATCGTACTGGAGCGGTCTTTCCGGTCCGAAACGATAATACCGGTCCCACATCATGCTTTGCGCGCCACGCCAGTACATTCTGCGAATGGAGTACGTCCTGGCCATCCACTCGAACATGGCCTCGATGGCGGCGGGGCTGTCCACCGGTTCGCGTTCCCAAACCCAGAGGTGGTCGCCGGTCCCGCAGAAAGCGTACAGCGGCATCGCGGTTTTAGCTTCAGGAGGAGCCTGTGGTTGCGCGGCGGTCGCGGCCGGAGAGACCACGACACCAGCCAGTACGAGGGCGCCGATCCCATACAGCGAACCGCGGAGGTCTCCGGGAGGGTATGCGGCCAACGCGCCTCCCGCACCTGGAAACCTCGTCGGCGCCGGTTTTTTCGTCATGACTGCCGATCCTTTGGGAAAGGCGGAGCAAAAACAGGGCCCCGCGGATGAAGTTGGCCGAACCCTATCGGGTTTCCGTTCCCGGCGGGAAGGGAAGCCGGCGGTCACGCCTCGGCCAGTCGGGTGAAGCGGTGAGCGATGGCCAGGGCCGGATCGAGAGGGACGTCCACAGGTTGAACATCGTCCGGGATTCGGATCACGGGGGCGGGACGCACGCGTCGGTCGCCGTATTGGGGCAGGTATTTGCGCTCGGCCTCGAGCATTTCGGCGGTCATGTCGCGGATTTCGCGAAGGGTAAGCACCGCAGCGGTGAGGGGATCGAGGGCCATGGCCTGCACCAGCAGTTCCGGATCGCCGTCCAGCGCGGCCTGCACTGCGAGCCCCTGGGCCAGGACGTTGGTCATATTCAGGGCGGCCAATTGCGGGGGGAGGTTACCGACCCGTAAAGGATGCAATCCATTCCGGTCCACGTACATAGGCACCTCGACGCAGCAACCGTCCGGCAGGTTTGCGATGTATCCGTCGTTGCGTACGTTTCCGTTGAGTCGGAAGGGAACGCCGGTTTCGAGGGCCTCGAGGATGTAGGAGCAGTACTCTGCGCTGCGCGGCCCCAGTTCGGTACTTTCGAGACTGAGCGGGTCACGCTCCCGGAATTTCTGCTCGAGCATCAGTCCGTACTTGTAATAGGCCCCGGTTTCGCCGCCGAAATCCGGCTGATCGCAGTACAATTCGAGGGCGCGACGGTTCTTGCGAAAATACGGCAGGTACTCCGAGAGATGCCCCGTGCTTTCGGTCATGAAATAACCGAAGTGCCGCATGACCTCACACCGGACTTTTTCGGTGACGTAATACTCCGGTTTCTCGATGTTTTCCCGCAGTCGGGGATAAAGGTCCCGACCGCCTTGCTCGAGCTTCAGGAACCAGGCCATGTGGTTAATGCCGGCGGCCGTGTAATCGATTTCTTCCTTGGGGACGTCGGTGTACCTGGCAATCAGGTCGAGCGTGGTCTGGACCCCGTGGCACAGTCCGACGTACGCGAGTTGCGGCACGGTCCCGAGGGCCCAACAGCACATGGCCATAGGGTTGGCGTAGTTGAGCATCACGGCGTCCGGGCACAGCTCTCGCATGTCGCGAGCGATTTCGAGCAGTACGGGGATGGTACGCTGGGCCCGGAGGAGGCCGCCGGGCCCCATCGTATCGCCGATGCATTGATCCACACCGTACTTGAGCGGGATTTCGTAATCGCTCTGGAAGGCCTCCATGCCGCCGACCTGGATCATCACGACCACGTAATCGGCGTTTTCGAGTGCCTTCCTGCGGTCGGTCGTGGCCCACACGGTTGCATTCAGACCGTTACTCCGGACCATGCGCCGGACGAATGCGTTCATTCTGTCCAGGCGCCGATGCGTGGGAGCCATCAGGGCAAACTCGCCGTCCCTCAAGGCCGGGGTGGCCAGCATGTCCGCCACGAGCGTCTTGGTGAACACCAGGCTTCCGGCCCCGATCATGGCTGTTTTCGGCATGGCGCAATCCTTTCCGTAATCATCATCATCGGGACAGTCGGGTCCGGCGCTTCAAGTCGGCGGCAACCGTTCGAGCCACTCGTCCGGGAGTGCATCGCTGGGCATCCGCCAGTCGCCGCGGGGCGAAAGGGCGACGGAACCCACTTTGGGACCGTCGGGGAGGCAGGAACGCTTGAACTGCTGCGCGAAGAAGCGGCGCAGAAACACCGCGAGCCATCCCCGGATCGCGGCCCGGTCGTATCGGTCTTCGAAAGCCCGACATGCCAGGGCCAGGATTTTGTCGGGAGGCGCCCCGCGGCGCACGGTCTGATACAGAAAGAAATCGTGCAACTCATAGGGGCCGAGGGTGTCTTCGGTCTTTTGAGCGATTTCGCCCTTGCTGTCCGGCGGCAGCAGTTCCGGACTGATGGGGGTGTCCAGGATGTCGCGCAGGACGTCCCGGGCCTCGTGCACGCGCCGGTCCGCCACGTATTCGATCAGGTAGCGGACCAAGGTCTTGGGAACGCCCGCATTAACTGCGTACATGGACATGTGGTCGCCGTTGTATGTGCACCAACCGAGGGCCAATTCGGAGAGGTCCCCGGTGCCGACGACCAGGGCGCCGAGCATGTTGGCTTTGTCCATCAGTACCTGGGTGCGTTCCCTGGCTTGCACGTTTTCGAAGGCGATGTCCGGCGTTTTCCCGTCATGTCCGATGTCCCGAAAATGCCGGCGGCAGACCGGTCGGATGTCCACTTCCTCGAGCCGAACCGCCAGGCAGGCGCAGAGTCTGTCTACGTTGCGTCGGGTCCGGTCGGTCGTGCCGAAACCGGGCATGGTCACGGCGTGAATGCCGGAGATTTCCAGGTCGAGCCGGCGGAAGGCTTCCACTGCGACCAACAGCGCGAGGGTGGAGTCCAAGCCGCCGGACAGGCCGATCAGGACCTTCTTACCGCCGGTATGGGCCAAGCGTGTGGCCAGGCCGATGCTCTGGATCGAAAAAATTTCCTCGCAGCGTTCCCGGCGCTTTTCCGGATCGGCGGGCACAAACGGACAGGGGTTCACACGCCGGAGCAGATCGGCCGGACGGGCGTCTCCGGCCGGTCCGCTGAACGGGACCCGGCGAAGTTGTCCGGAAGCGTTCGGAGACGACCCGCTGCTGCGGAGTTCATGCCCGACTGCGGCGCTGAAGGTCATGTTGTGTCGGCGTTCGTGGAGGAGAAAGGCCGCATCCACGTCCGTCACGGTCAAACTGGGCCCGGTCTGAAACCGGGGCCCCTCAGCCAACAGGACGCCGCTCTCGGCGATCAGGGTGTGTCCCCCGAAGACCAGGTCCGTGGTGGATTCCCCGAAGCCGGCGGATACGTAAATATACGCAGCGAGGCAGCGGGCCGACTGTTGCCGTACGAGTTCGCGGCGGTACTCGGCTTTGGCCACCAATTCGTTGCTCACGGACGGGTTCAGCAGCAGGAGCGCCCCTCCCAAGGCCAGCCGCGAGCTGGGCGGGATCGGCGCCCAAAGGTCCTCGCACAACTCGAGACCGAAGGCGAATTCCGGCGTCTCTTCGCTCTCGAACAACAGGTCGGCGCCGAACGGGACGGACTCGCCGCAGAGCCGAACTGTTTCCAGGGTTGCGGAATCCGCAGGGGAGAACCAGCGCGGCTCGTAGTACTCGTTGTAGGCCGGCAGATACTGCTTGGGCACCACTCCCAGAATACGTCCACCCTGCACCACCGCCGCACAGTTGAACAGCCGGCCTTCGTGGCGGACCGGCAGCCCCACCGTCAGCAGGCACGACAGCTCAGCAGAAGCCCGACGCACCTGATCGAGGCCCTGTTCCGCGGCGTCGAGCAAGGCGGACTGGTGAAAAAGGTCGCCGCAGGTGTAGGCCGTCAGGCAGAGTTCTGGGAAGACCGCCAGCACGGCCCCCCGGGCCTCGGCCTGCCGGGCCAGTTCGAGTACGGCGGCCGCGTTGCGGCGCACCGCGCCTACGTGGAGGCGGGGTGCGGCGGCGGCCACGCGAATATACCCGAGGGCTGGATGCATCTGTCTGACTCCCGGACCGAGGGTTTCAGAGTATTGCGACACTCGAGAAGGCGCCGCAGTCCCGGCAATAATGCCCCGACTTGCGCGCCCCCCCGGCCCGTCACGCCGCGACACCGACGAAAGCAAGCGATCCCGGCCCGCCGCGGAACGGCTTTCCTGCCTGCCGGTACGGGGGGCTATCGAACCCGGGGGACTTTGACCCATGTCTTGCGGGCAATCGAATCCGCGACCGCCTCGAGAACGGCCTGGCATCTGGCGCCGTCCAGGAAGTCCGGGGTCGGATTGCGGTCTTCCTCGAACGCCTTGCACAACTCAGCCGCTTCGTTGACGAATGTTTCGCCGTAACCGATGATATGGCCGGGCGGCCACCACGCCTCGGCGAACTTGTGACACCCCTCGGTAACGAGGATTTTTCGGAAGCCCTGGGCGAATTCCGGATCTTCCCGAGAGTACAATTGCAGGTAGTTCATTTCTTCGAAATCGAACACGATGGAGCCTTTGCTGCCGTTGATTTCGAATGCATTGTTATTCTTCCGCCCGGCGCAGAATCGACTCGACTCGAACACCCCGAGCGCGCCGTTCCGGTAACGGGCCAGGAACATGACTGCATCCTCGACCGTCACCCGACCGTGGCGCGTCTTTTCGTCGCCGGCCTCGACTGCGAGCCCCGTTCCCTTGACTTTGCGAGCGGGCAGCGGCCGGCTTTTGCAGAAGGTCTTTTCGTCTGCCACCAGTTCGTCGATTTCCCCGACCAGGTAGTTCGAAAGATCTATGGTGTGGGCGGCCAAATCGCCGAGCGGTCCGGAGCCGGCCACCTTCTTGTCCAGGCGCCAAACAAGGGGGAAGTCCGGATCCACGATCCAGTCCTGCAGGTATCGGCCCCGGAAGTGATAGACGTCCCCGACAAAACCCTCGTCGATCAAACGTTTGGCCAGCGAGATGGCCGGGACGGTGCGATAGTTGAACCCCACCATGTGCTTCACGGCCGCCCGGCGCACGGCGGTCAACATGGTCCGTGCATCCGCCAGATTATTGGCCAGCGGCTTCTCGCTGAATACGTGCTTCCCCGCCTTGGCCGCGGCCACCGCCATAAGGACGTGCGTGTCGCCCGGGGCACAAATGTCGACCACGTCCACGTCGTCCCGCTCGATGACGTCTCGCCAGTCTGTGGCGTATTCCTCCCAGCCGTACCGCTCGCAAGCGGCCTTGACGCCGGCCTTCTTGCGTCCGCAAATGACCTTCATCACCGGTTCGTACTCGAGTTCGTAAAACGTGGTGACATTCTTGTAGGCAAAGCTGTGCGCTTTCCCCATGAAAGAGTAGCCGATCATACCGATGTTCAGTTTTTTCTTGCTCATTCGACAGTCCTCCTCGTTGTGGGCGCTGAGCCGACGTCATCCTGCCGGCGCGTCTCCCGGGGGCGTCTCTTGCACGCCGCGGCCATACGGACGAAAGCAGACACGTTCCGGCCGCCTTGCGGACGTCTTCATTGTACATGTCGGGCGGCAAATTGTCAATGTGCGAGGTGCGGCGGCGCAACGCGGTGAATTCGCGGCAGTTTGCCCCGCTCCGTCCGCCGCAAATCGAAAATCGTGCTATGGTTCATGGGGCGCGGGCCCCGGGCCTCGAGGGTCCGGCGATCCGGTCCGGCCCATCGCGACGGCGTCGGCGGCACAATCCGCACGCGGAGAGCGGCCGGCCCGGACAGTTGCGCCCGGTCGAGGTGTGGAGACGGCAGACGGCATGGACGTACTTACGCGAACAAGAGGCTGCGGCGGCATTTTGTGTCGATATTCGGAGATCGCCACCAAGGGCCGAAACCGGTCGGAATTCGAACGCTTGCTGGTCCGGGCCTTGAAACGTCACCTGGCGCTGCTTGCCCCTTTGAAAGTCGTGCGCGAACGCGGCCGCATTTTCTTGTTCCCCGAGGGCCGCGAGACCTTTCCCGAGGACGTGCTCGACATTCTCCGGAATGCGGTCCCCCGTGTTTTCGGTTTGGCCTCCCTCTCGCCAGGGACGTGGGTCGCCCCCGAGCTGGAGGCCATCGAGCAGGCCGTGCTCGAAACCTTTCCCGCTGCCTACGAATCCTGGGTACAACGACGGCCGGACCCCGGCACCCCCATCCGCTACGCCATGCGGGCGCGCCGGAACAACCGCGCCTTTCCCTTGAAGAGCACGGAACTGGAGGTTTATTTTGCGCAACTGCTCCTGCCCCGGTATCCGCGCCTGAAAGTGGACCTCGGAGACCCCGAACTGCGAGTCGACGTGGAAGTCCGCGAGGACGGCGCCTTCATCAGCTACGAACGCGTCGAGGGGCCGGGCGGTCTGCCCCCCGGCAGCGGCGGGCGGCTCGTGGCCCTCCTCTCGGGCGGCATCGACTCGCCCGTGGCCTGTTACCAGGCCATGCGTCGGGGCTGCACTTTGCATTACGTCACCTTTCACAGTGCGCCGTTCACGCCGCCGGCGGCGATTTCCAAAGTGGCCCGGTTGGTCCACCGCCTCAATCCGTTGCAATACCGGCCCGGTCGCCTCTACGCCGTCAATTTGCTCGAGGCCCAGCAGGCTGTCCGGGACGCGTGTAATCCGCGGTTGCGGACGGTGCTTTACAGGCGGCTGATGGTTCGCATCTGCTCTGTTGTCGCCCGGACCGAGAACGCCCCGGCACTGCTGACCGGCGAGAACCTCGGTCAGGTGGCCAGTCAAACCCTCGAGAACCTGACCGTCATCGACCGGGCCGCCGCCGTCCCCATCCTGCGACCGTTGTTGACCTTCGACAAGAACGAGACCACCGAGATCGCCCGGCGAATCGGAACGTATGAAATCTCGAAAGAACAGGTGCCCGACAGTTGCACCGTTTTCGCCCCTGAGCGACCCGTAACCGCCGCCACGCTTGAACGAGTGGTCGAGCAAGAGGCCCGACTCGACGTCCCCGACCTGCTCCGTGCCTGCATCGAGGCCACGGTGCTGGTCGATCCCGAGACATTCGAGGAAAAAGCGCCTTCCCCGCGGTTGCAGCAGATGTTGGCACAATACCTCGGGGCCGGTGCGGCTGTCTGAACGCCGCACCCGTGCCTCGTGGCAATCAGTCTCGATACGATTTGCGTTTCTCGACCGAGAAGCCCGCCTGCGTCCGGGACGGACCTTCGCAGGAGGAGGCGGAACGGAGTTCGGGACTGCCCGCGGGGGGGTTCGGCGCCATTGCCCGAGCCTGTCGCGATCAATGGATTCCGGGACCCGGGCGGCAAGTCGCCGTCGGCACGCCGGCTGCGAAAGTGGCATCACCTGTATTTCCAACGAGTTCAGGTTCCTGACCCTTGAACCAAAACCACCGCACATTGCATCGGCCCGCAACCGACCCGCCGGACCGTCCGCCCGGAGAGGACACGTCGTCGCTCCGTTTCGACGATGCCGCCCAGGTCTATCTGCATCGGATGGGGAACCTTCCGCGCCTGACCCCGGACGAAGAAGTCCACTACGCCCGTCATTATGCCGAAGCACGCGCCCAATTAACTCGACTCCTGGGGCGGGCCCCCACCGAGGTGCTCCCCGTTTTCGAACGAATCGCGGCGGTCTCGAACGTACGCCAGCTTTTTCATTACCTGGATGTTTCGGAGCACTGGGACCGCCGCGATCACCTTCGCCGCCTGCGCGTCGCCTGCGATGCACTTCGGGAAATGACCGAACGTCTTCGGGCGGTGTTCCGGATCGCGGCTCCGGAAGCCGAAGCGTCCAGGACTCTGTTGCGCGAATCGTTGGGAGAACTGATCGCCGGCTTGCCTCTCCGCGAGAGCGTTCTCACCGAATGCCTGCGGGAGATCGGCTCCCGCTGCATCCGGATGAAAGAACTGCAATCAGAGAGGGGCCGGGTCGAGAACCGCTCCCGGGTCGCCGAGATTCGTGACCGTATCGCCGAATTGGAGGACCGTCTCCTGCTGACGGCGGCGGAAGCGTGCGATCTGCATGCGGAAATGACCCGGCTCGATCAGGCGCGTGCCGAAAGCAAGCAGGCCTTGGTCGAGGGAAACCTCAGACTGGTGGTCAGCGTCGCCAGGAAGTACGTCAATTACGGTATGCCCTTCCTGGACCTTGTGCAGGAAGGGAACCTGGGTCTGATTCGTGCGGTCGAGAAATTCGAGCACAAGCGCGGCCATCGCTTCAGCACCTATGCCACATACTGGGTCCGGCAGGCCATCGTGCGGGCATTGACCGATCAGTGTCGGATCATCCGCATCCCTTCGAGTACGCTCGATGTCATCAACCACATCCGGGAAGCCCAGGAGAAACTGCTGCAGGAATACGGGCGGGAGCCCACCCCCGAGGAAGTGGCTGCGAACTTGGATCTGTCTGCCGCCCGGGTTCGGGCCCTGCTCAAGATGTCGCACCAGATGATTTCGTTGCAGAGCACGGTGGACGGTGAGTCGGGCGTACGCGTCGGCGACCTGTTGGCGGACCGGGATGAGGACCGACCGGACCGGCAAGCTGCCGCCCAAGTCCTGCGCGAGGCTGTGCGGAGCGCGCTCGATACACTTTCGGAACGCGAGCGGGAAGTGCTCATGCTCCATTACGGCCTGGGGCGCGAGGGGCCCATGACCCTCCGGCAGATCAGCGAGCGGTTCGACCTCAGCCGCGAGCGGGTCCGCCAGATCGAATTCCAGGCTTTGCGCAAGTTGCGTCACCCCTCCCGGCGTCGCCTTTTGGATTTTTAGCTTGAATTCGATGCGTCGCAGGATTGTTCCCACGCTTCCATAGAGGCTGAGAGTTGACTCGCGCCCCTGATTGTTTCGAGACGAGGAATAATCGGGGAACTCCGTCGCGGGGGGCGCGGCTTATTCGGGTTTGGTTCATTGCGTCGAACGTCGGGCCGCCTGCGATCCTACGGTCGTTTTTCCACCGACCCGAGGCGGACGACGGTCTTGGATGCGGCGCTCACAAAGTTGCGCAGGCGCGACCAACTATCCGGCGCCTCGGGACCGGTGTCGCGGGCGCCGAACACCAGCAGCCAGTCTCCGGCAGGCAGGGATCGTTTTTCGCCCGGCCCCAACTCGACCGGCGGCTTCAGCTCGATCCGGGCGTCGGGATGTCGGCCGCCCCCGTTGTCTATCCAGAATTGGACAACAAGGCGGGAGTCGGCGGCCAGCGGCGTAGCGCCGAAAACCGCTTTCGCCTTCGGATCCTGCCAGAATCCGCCCCCTCCCTTGCGGTAATAATTCGGCACCGCCGGCCACAAGCGCGAACCGGGCCGGTCGCCTTCGGCGGCGCCGCCGATCCCGGGCCATAGGTAGAAGAACACGCCTTTGATCTGCAATCTTCGCACCGGGTCGGCATTCTCGACCCAAAGCGCCCGGCAGGCAAACCACGGCTCTCCGGGCCAGACGATCAAACGGTGCGCCACGCGGAAACGCACGGGCGCCGCTTTCCGGGCCGCAGCCTGTCCCGTGCCGTTTACCGCGGTGATGGTCCGACTGGATTTACCGCCCGCGGCCACCACGTTCACGAGCACCGCCCCTCCCGGAAGGCGCCGGATGCTCAGGCCCTCGCTCTGCGAAGTCCGCACCCATTGATTCTGTCCGGGATCCTGCCAGACCAACGGATTGTAGGACCCCAAAGGTACGCCGCTTACCGAGATACGGTCCACCACGTTGCCCGATTTGCCGTCGTTGCGCAAATCGAGCACACCGTTACCGATTCGGAACCCGGTCTCCCCGATGCGTTCGACTTTGACCCGGGCGGTCTCGGACCGCGCCGTCTCCCCTGCCGGATTGCCGTTCCCACGGTAGAGCAGGCCCGCCAGACCGCCTCCGGCCGGCAGTTCCGGGGCACGAAAGGCAACGGCGCCGTCGTCCAGGCGGACCGCCGGCGCCTCCCCCCCGACCCCCGTCGCGTTCACCATTGCGAACCACACCGTTTCCTTGGTCGGAGTTCGAGTCGCCGGGAAAGCCTGCTCGAGGAAAACCGGGCCGGACGGCCGGGGGGTTTTGCCGGGATTCAACAGGAACAGGGGCCGCCGTATTCGCGCGGAATCCGGCCAACCGAGACCGGGACGATACACGCCGGTCAACAAGTCGACTTTTCCGCGGCATCCCGGGGGCGTGCGGGGGTCCCGCACGAGCCGGACCCTCACGATCTGTCCGCCGGGGACGGCACCCGCCGGCACCGAAACTTGGCCCCTCCCGTTTGCCGGGACGTGTGCGGTGCGTTCAAGGATCGTTCCGTTCATGTCGATCAGTATCTTGGGCGAGGCCGGTACCGCGGCCCGGTTATCCACGCTGACTTCAAGGCGTCCGGCGCGGATCCCGGCGGCGATGAGGTAGGTTTCCGGGATTCGGCCGCCGTGAAGGGCTGCGGCCAGGGGGTTCAGGCGGCGGCAGGCACGGGTCAGTTCCGGATACGGTTCGTCTTTCACATTGACCAACCCATAGTTCGAGTCTTCCGGAAAGGTGTCGCTAATCCCCTGGGCAGGTTCGTCGGCCCACATGAAATAGTCGCTGCCCACCATGAACGGCAGGCGGAACAACAGGTGCTGCATCAGGCTGAAACATCGAGCCTTCTGCGCTTGGGTGTCGACCCGCATGCCGGCCCCGTGCTTGGAAGGAAGCCCGGCGTCCAAAGCCGGGAACGACCACTCGGTGATCATCATGGGACGCTTGACGAGCTCGTAGTAGTCCGCGAATTTCGCCGCCAGTTCGCTGAGATCACCGCTGTCCATGTCGATCCGAGGATAGTTGTTGAAAGTTACCACGTCGCAGTAGCGCGCACAGGCCTCCCAGACCCAGGACGGGGCGTTGCCGGCGAACCGGCAACCGATGACCAGGTGGTTCGGGTCGTATTCCCGCACCGCTGCCGTCGCCACGGCGAAATAGCGGTCCGCCACGCGGGCCACGAACGCACGCCGAGCCGCGTGGGCTTCCGCGGCAACAGCCTCGATCTTGGTCTTGGCCAGGAGATCGTCCCACGCCCGAATGTCCGGCTCCCAGGCCCGGTTGAAGGCCTGCACAGTGTCGAACTTTTCCTTGAGAAACTCGACCAGCGCCTGCTTGCCGGTATGGCCCGCCGGCCACTTCATGGTGTCGGTGAAAATGCCGGTTTCGGAGCGATCCTTTCCGTACCATTCAAGCTCGTTGTCCAGAAAATACCCCAGCAGCCACGGGTCGTTGCGGTTGGGTTTGCAAAGCTCTTGCGCTCGAGCCCGGCAGTATTTTGGCCACATGGGGTCGAACACATTTGGAAAGCCGGTCCAGTGGACCTTTTCGACTAGGGCCGAGCGCCCGGCGAACATTGTACCGAACGAAGCGAACAAAGTGTGCGCCAACCCCTTGTGGCGAACCTCCGCGATGTTGCCGGCCCCCAGGAGATTGAAGCCCCAATCGCGGAGGCGCCGTGCGCTCGACTCGGCCCACGGACCGATGGATCCGTATTTTTTCTCGCAGTTCCGCTGGTACGGGGCGTACCCGAGTTTCTGGCACCAGTGGGCGTAGTAGTTCACATGGTCCGTCCCGACGGCATAAAACAATTCGTTTCGCGGGTCCGCAAACCACCACCTGCCCCCTTTTCGCAGGACCCGGAAGAACCCGGTGCTCCGGCCGGGAGCGGGGAGGCCGCTGCCTTTCACGGCGTACGGGGGAAAGGCGGTTTCGCCGGGGGGCGACGGCGCTTCGACTCCGGCACCCTCGGCCTGCATTTTAAAGTTGTCGAAATCGGCTTTCATGGCGACCACCCGCAACGCGGGCCGCCCCAGGGCCACGGCGGGCGCGGTAAAGCGATACCCCAGTCTGGCCCCGCGTCCGCCGTTCCGGTCGTACACGCTCCCCTCGATCCCCGCCGGGGTCAGGACGATTCGCAAGCGGTAGGCCCGATCGTATTCCCAGGCGTACCTGCCTCCTTCTCGTCCGGTGGGCTCCAGGGTTTGTTGCGAAAGCCAGCGGCCGTTGCGCATTTCGCAAAACTCCACGAAATGCTTCTTGCCGGTCTTGTCGGGGGCCTCGACCAGGCCGAGGTGCCAGAAGTTCCGGCCGTCCCGGTGCACGGCGAGGGCGGCGATCTTCCAACTCTTGCCCTGGGCGGCGCGCGGCGTCACGGTCACTTCCGTCGTCAATCGGCGGTAAAGACGCGGGTGACTGACCACGGCGAACCGACTGTCGAGCCAATCCCCGCGCAACGCACCGTCTTGGACCGTCCAGGCGAACCCGGAGGCCTGCCAGTGCGGCCCGAGCGAATCGCGGTTGAAATCGTCCGTCCATGAAAACCCGGTCGCGCTCTGCAGCGACGGCGAAAAGGAGAAGGCGCTCGCGAACAACACGAGGCAGGAACGGCATGAAAACATGGCGGGTACTCCTTCCTGCTCTATCTCTATCCTCTTTTTTCCGTGACGTCGGTCGGCCCTGCGACCTGTGTCAGGGATCTCGGCGGATCGCAGAAGCCAGTCGAAGTCGGAGCCATGATCGGGCCCCCCCCGGGCCGGTCCCGCCGGGTTCCGGCGGGACCGGTCAAGTCAGGATCCGCTCGACCTCGGTCATGGGGAGGAAGTGAGTCACGAGCGGCTGGGACAAGTCCGACTGGGATTGCTGCCACACGGCGCGGATGCCGGCTTCTGTGACCAAAGTGTCCACGTATCGACTGCAACCGGTCCCTTGGGGGGAGACGAACCAGGGCTGCAATCGCGAGAGTCGCTCGACCCGGGGGAATTGGGCGTCGAATCCGAAGAGGACACCGCCGATTTCTTCGCAGGAATAGCCCCTCGCCCGGAGCACTCCCGAAGCACTTTGCTCATGCTGCCGTACGCACTCGGCCCCATCGTAGAAATAGAGAGATGTCCCCGGTCCGTCGGCAAAACGCCCCAGTCGCGGGATCGGCAAGCGGTTGGTGACACGTGTGACGGCCACATCCCATGCCGGGCCGCGTCCGATCAACTGCCAGCTCCGCACGGCGAATTCGTCCGTGCCTGCGGTGCGCACCGCCAGCCCTGTGTTCGAGGACGACCAGCAAAACGGATGGGAACAGAAGATCAGTCCCGTGTCGCCGTTGTCCAGATCGAAGACCACCGGGTCTTTGACGTGCAAGTAGTCGGGCGCCTCGGGATTTTCCGCCACCACGGGGCGCAGCGTATGGACGTCGAGTGTTTCCGGCGTGTCGCCGCTCATGACATCGATGCTCCAGATGCCGGTCCCGGGTTTCTGGAATTGCCGAACCCGTTCCGGGTACGCATGGGATTTTTCCGTGGAAATAAAAAACTCGCAACCGCCGTCCGGCGTAAAATGCAGGGCAGTGCCTTCGATCGAGAGGACTTGCTCGCCGAGCACGGAGAGGTCCGCCTTTGTCCAGGTGCGCACTCTCGAGAAACTCTCGCCGCTGTCCCGGGATTCGAACAATACGCACTCGAGGCCGCGCTCCCCAACGGCCAGTCCGGTGCGTGAGTCGCCGTAATTGCGGTAGCGACCGGCCAGCCAGATTCGACCGTCGGGCCCCCGGCTCAGGTTGCCGCCCCCGAACCAGAAGCCGGACGCATCGCGATTGGGCCGCACGAGCACACGGGCGGCCTGTTGATCGATGAGCGCACGGGCCAAATCTTCGAGACGATCGCGGAGCGGTTGGGAAAGATGGTGTTGCGACATGGTGGAAATCTCCTGAAAAACAATGTGTGCTTCCCTCGGGTGAACGGATGACGGCGCACCGCGTCTCCCTGATGGCCTCAGAAGCGTCCGCACGGAGCCGTCGGTTCGCCTGCACCCCGACCTGTATCGACGGCGGCCGGGGCCGGCGGCCTTGCGGGACGCCGGACAGAAACTCCGCCGAGGCTAACGGTTCGCCTGCACCCCGACCTGTATCGATGGCGGTCGGGGCCGGCGGTCTTGCGGGACGCCGGACAGAAACTCCGCCGAGGCTAACGGTTCGCCTGCACCCCGACCTGTATCGATGGTAATAATCATCCGAAAACGGCGTGCATTCGGTCGCAGTAGTACCTGACCGTGTCCCATTGAGCGTCTGGTGCAATGCGGTGGTCGATGCACGGGATGAAGCCGCCCTGATCGACCAGCGGCTTCAAGCGTTCGATTTCGGCATCCACGGCGGCGGCGTCTCGGGCGAAGATTTTCTTGTCGACCCCGCCCACGCCGCGAAGGCGTCGGCCGTATTGTTTCCGCCAGGGGGCGATGCTGGCCCGCCAAGTCCCGACTTCGATAGGGAACATGGTGTTTACGCCGTTCTCGAGCCAGACCGGGATGAGGGCGTCGATCTTGCCGTCGCAATCGAGCGAGACGATATCGATCCCGTGCTTGCCGACCAACTCGGCGATCCGTCGATAGTGCGGGCCCACTTTGGCGCGGAAGACCTCGGGATGGATTAACGGTCCGCTCTTGAAGCAGATGTCCTCCCAAAAATGGGCGAAATCGAAACGAGCCCCGCGTTCGAGGACGGTGCGTGTGACCTCGAAGCAGAGGTTGCCGACCGTGTCGATGATCTCATCGAAGAGCGGTTCGTCGTCCACTTGGAGATACGAAGCGCCGACCACCCCGAGCCAGTTTCGGATGACTCCATACAGACTGCCGCAGAAAAGCCCCAGGGGTGTGTCCCACTCGCCTCTGCGCAGGTATTCCAGGCCGGGACCGTCGAACGACAGCCAGGCCGACCCGGTGAAAACACGGGCCTGCGTGACGCGCTCGACGCAGAATTCGAGACGGGGTTTGAAGTTCTCTTCCCAGGAGCAGCGGTCCTTGAGCAAGTGATCGATCTCGGAGGGGATGGACCCCGCGTCCGGCATTTGGAGAATGATCGAGCCGTCTCCGGTTTGGACGTGCTTCGAGCCATCTGGAAACTCCCGGATGACTTTGTGCTCGATGGGCGGTCGCAAGGTCGTGTGTGGATGAAAGCAGTTGTACCAGTTGAAATCGAAGCCCAATTTCGTACTGATCGCTTTGTCCGCAGGATTGCCGTCGCCCCAGGTTCGGGCCTCTTCTTGGGTGATGTGGCCTTCCCGCGCCCATCTCAGCAAGGTCTCATTCCAATAGCCGAAATGGACCACCGGCAGGCGGTCGTAAGCTTCATAGTGCAGGATCGCCATGGCGCGTTCACGATGGTTCATGGTGTGTTCCCCGCGTCCTTTCAAGTTGCGGCGGGCCGGTCTGCCCACGTCCTACGAGGGAGGTGTCTCTCTGCGCCATGCGGTGGGCCCGAACCACCGGCACGGCCGTCGAAGTCGGCCGGACACCGCTTCCGGCAGTCGCACGGTCCGGTTTCAAGCGGTACCATACGACACGCCTCCGTTTTTTCCCCTACTGTCAGCTTCACGGAGAACAGCGGAACATGCATTTGGGTCGTTTTCGGCACCGGTCCAGCATCCTGGCGGGTTTATTGATAAGTGCGGCCGCGGCGGGGACGCAGGCGGGTTTCCCGGTCGCGTACCGGAGTGGCGGGACGCTGGGCGGGCGTTCGCTCCAGGCCGGCGCCTACTCGAGGTGGCGCAGCGAGGCGGTGCATCTGAAATTGGAGAAGGGTCGAGACTGGATCGCGCTCGATTTGGGGCGCGAGATGCCCATCAACCGTCTCCGCTGGCGAAAGCACTTTTGGCCCATGCGCACCCCGGCTGATCTCGATATCCAAGTGTGCTCGGACGACTTGGACCGCGATGGAAAAGGGACGTGGCGGAAGGTCGCCGAAGTCCGGGGCAATGCGCACCGGGTCGGCACGACGGTGCGGTTCGATACGACTCGGGCGCGCTTCGTCCGCGTCATCGTGCTCAAGTGCTACGGGAAGCCGGGCCCCTGGAACCTGGCGGACGTCAATCAGATCGAGGTCGGGTTGGCGAGGGAAACCACGGTGGCGGGATTGTCGGTCCGCGCCGAGCCTGGACGAAACGTACTGCGCTGGGCAGATCCCCGGCCTCGGGGCGCGGAGAACGCCGGGCCGCGCGCGGACGAAGGGGGCGATACCATCTGCTGGCGCTCCGTGCCGGTCGACGGCTATTTCAATGTCTACCGCAGCACGAATCCCGAGGACGGCTACCGCGTGCTGAACCTGGCCGGACCCGTGGTCCGTTCAGAGTTCGTGGACGACACGGTTGCCGAGGGCATGGAGTACCACTACCGGGTTACGTGGACGGACCGCTGGGAAGGTCCGCTGTCGAAACCGGTCTCTGTTCGGGCGAAGGCCTACCCGCCCGCATCCGCGCTCGAGCCGGGCGTGGCGCCGTTGTCGTCCGGGAGGTTCGGCCTGGACGCAAGCATGTACAAATACGACGCGGTCGAAGGGCACGGAAGCTTCGGCGGTTTCGCTGTCGGGCTGAACGAGCGTGTGCCGTACCTCGTTTATCCGTCCATTCGCCAGGCGGAGCCCTGGCCCGAGGGGTTTGCCGTGGAAGGAAGCAAAGTGAATCGTTCGCTTCGAGGCTGCCTCGTTTTCGGGGCGGTGGGTCCGGCGCAACCGTCGCGGCCGATTCGGATCATCTACAGCGGCTGGGACGGGATGGACTATGAAATCGGTGGACAGGGCGACCGCCTTCGCGTGATTCATTCCGCGCTTAGTCCGGGGGTGGTGTTTCGCTTCGACGCGGACCGGGTGCGGTTGTTCGGGGACATCGGCCGATTCGGGAACCCGCCCCCGGCCCGTGTCGCGTTCGCGACGGCGCAGGGCATTCAGGATCGCGCCCTGCAAGGGGCGGCCGTCGATCTCGCCGGCATGAGCGAATCGTGGCTCCTGTTGTGGTGGGGCGACAATGTCCTGGCGCCGGGGGTGGACCTCCCGTGGCTCGTGCGGTTTCAGCGACGGCCCGAGACGATGACGGTGGATGAGAACGGCGTGATCATCGAGTTTCCCGGCGCCGCGGAGGATGTGGCCCTGATGCCGCTGTACGGCGTGGCCAAGGTCTCGACCGCCAATTGGACGGTCGGTCCGCCGGACGATGCCGTCCGCCGCGCCCGACGCTGGGCCGCGCGGCTCGTCAAGGCGCCCACGCGTTGCCACGACACCTTCGCGCTGGACCCGGACAGCGGCGGAGTTCGTGTGCAACTCCGCTATGAATACCGCACCTCGCCCGACGACTGGAATACGAAAGCCGTGACGTTGGCCCCGGTGCCGCCGGCGTTTGCCTTCGTGGCGTCGAAGGGGCTGCCCGTGGCCTTCCCGCAGGCGGTGTCGCAGGAATTCGCCGCCTTCAACGGGCCGCTCTTTGCCGCGGAAAACACGGACCGTGTCGAGCTGACGATGCCGGCGCTGTTGGACGTCATCGAAACGCCGTTCGAACGGAAAACCGCTCGGCCCGATCGGCTCGAGTACGTACGTGGGGTCCTGCCCATCGAAGAAAACATCGCCTTTCTGTTGAGGCGGAAAAGCGGTCCCGCCAAATGGCGCACGCGGGGATTGGAACTGCAAATGGGACCGATGCTGGCGGGGTATCACTGGATGAGCGGGGCGGCGCAGGCGAGCGTGCGCACCATCTTTCGGCGCTTCTTGAAGGACAACCGCTATTTCGACCTCGACACGTACTACTCGGTCGAGGACCGATACTCGATGCGCAAGTACATCCTGGCGGACGATCCCGACCAGAGGGTCGCCCACAGCGTGGACTACGCCTACGGGGCCGGCGGCACGCTCTGGTGTCTCTACGAGTACGCACAAACAACCGGCGACTGGGACTTGATCCGGGAGCACTGGGAATCCGTGCTCCAGTTCGGCACGGTCTTCGCCGCGGGCAACGCCTGGAATCATCCCAGTCCCGACGCCATGACCTTCTACAACGAGTGGGGCGGAAACCCCGACTACCTGGGCACGTACTATCACGGGCTTCTTGCCCTCGCCCGTATGGCCGACAAGATCGGAGACAAGAGGACGTACCGCCGTGCGGTCTACATGTTCGCGCGGAACTTGGTCTCCCTGGTCATGTATTGGCACATTCAATCGTGGGCGTACGATCACCGGCCGTGGCATTGCGGTAGAGGGGGACAACCGGAGGCGGGGTACACGTACGCCGGGGCCGTGACCGGCGAGGGGGTGATCGGGATCTTGACGAACTCGCAGAGCGAACTCAAGCCAAGCCTGTTCTATCCGTTCGTGACAATCACGGGAGACTACGCGCGCTTTCTCGACCGCTATCTCCGGGACGCCGTGACCAAGTACTGTTACCACGACCTGCGGGCGGTGAGCCCGAACCGGCTCAACGGGCACCTGATTCTCGTGCGCGGGTATCTGTTCAATAACAATCCGAAGACGCTCCGCGAGTGGATCGACCGCACGTACCTGGCCCAGGGCGACTATGCCGCAACGAATCCCTATGCCCTCTTCGGGCTGATGGTCAACCAGCCGCCCGTCAAGCTCCGACCGCCGGACCCGAAGTGGGTCGATCCCGCCTATGAGAAGCGCATACGCGGACTGGATCGCTCCCGGCGAATCCGCTCGCTCGACCAGGCGACGCTCGACGCGGCGAGAATGCGACAATTCCGGATCTTGTGGGAGATCGGCAAGCGCGACAACTCCGGCAAGGAATTCACCAAGGCTAGTGTGTGCCAGGACCTGGTCCGAACCATCGCGGCGGAGACGGGGAAGCCCGAGAACACGGTACGCAAACAGCTCAGAGGGGACCCAAGTCTCGGGCTGGAATACCTCGAGCGGGTTGAGGGCAAACCTTTTGTGATCGGCAAGACGCCGGCGAGAGAGTGGCGGTACGCCCACGACGGCGCCTGGGTGGCCGGAGGGACGTTCCGTCGCAGAGGCGAGGCCCATCCGCGCACCATCGAGTTCACCTGGGGCCCCGGCGAGACGGGCGAGCCGACCCTGATCGTGGACGTCCACCGTCTGGACGCCATGTACCCCCTTTTCTACACCATGGAAATCAACGGCCATTTCGCCGGCGTTCGTTGTCCGCTGCCCTTTTACTTCATGCACGCCGACCCCATGTGGCTCCGGGGCAGCCTGAAGGATTCGGACGGCGCGGCCGTGATGCAGTTCCCCGTTCCGCGCGATCGGCTGCGACCGGGCAAGAACCGGATCACGGTTCGGGTCGAGGGTGCGAGACGCATTTACTACGACTGGATTGGGTTCGGTGTGTTTCGCCAAGCGCGGCCGTAGGGCGCCATCCCTTCCTGGGCCGCCTGGGGTACGTCCGCTCCTGTGCGGGAGGCCGGGGATCGTCCCGCGCCCAGCCGCAAGAAGTTCATCGACGTCCACATCAAGGCGAACGAACGCTGCTGTCGTGCCTCCCTGCGGCCCAGGCGCTGCTGCCGGGCGCGGCCGGAGTTCGACTCACGGAAATCGGAGGAGCAGAGGATGAGACGAACCCATCGTTTCACAGGGATCACCGTTCTGATGCTGATGGCCGCAGTGGCCGCAGACGGGGCGTCCGAGGCAAAGAAGGTCCTCCTCATTGCCGGCAGGAAGGACAGCTTCACCGCGCGGGGCTTGGCTGTCCTGGGGATCGCCTGTGACCGGCGCACCGCCGGCGAGTACCGGAGTCTGTCGCCGTTCGATTACGATGTGATCGTCTGGGGCATGGACGAGAAACGCAGCGCGCTGGCCGTCGACGCGGCACAGACGCGGGCGTTTCTCGAGGTTGGCGGCGTGATCCTGTGCTTTCGCAGCAATGAGGGCGAGGCATGGATGCCGGCGGGCATGAAGCGGGGCAAGTCCTACGAGTTCGGGCAGGTGCTGAAGCCCGACCACCCTGTCTTCAACACCCCCCATAAGTTGGGCCGAAGCGACTTGCTCGACGTGCATGGCGGAAGCATCTACCGCGCCTTTTGTCGCCTGAAGGCGCGGTGGCAGCCGCTGGTCAGCGCAGGTCGGCCGCAGCCATGGGACAAGTCGGAGGATCCGTTCCCCGGCGAGCCGCACTATGGACTTGTGGAGTTGCCCGTGGGCAAAGGTCGGCTGATCATGACGCAGATGATCCCGGCCTATCATTGGTTCAGGGACCGTGCCGGAGAACGCGACAGCGCCGGCGCGCGCCTTTTCGAGAACCTCGTGCGCTATGCGCTCGCCCGGGCGCACGCCGGCGCCGCTTCCAGACCCCCGCGGCAAGTGCCGCCAGGCTTCAGGAAGACGCTCAATCCACTGCTCGCCTTTCCGCGCGGCTTCGGCGACGTGCGCCCGCTCGCCGGCCAGTGGCAAGTGCGCAAGCAAGGCCCGTACTCGGCCAAGAGCGACCGCCGCGGCGTTTGGACTGTGAGGCATGCCGACACGGCGTGTCAAGTCGGCAATTTTTGCGAACTCACCAGGGAGTTTCCCTTGCCCGCGGACAGCCGGCGCTTTTCGTTGCGTTGGTATGTGAGCGATACCTACTGCGGCGGTCGCGAGCGGATTCTCGGCGGAGCCCAACATGGCAAAACGGCGTTCGTCAACCGCCGGGAAGGCTTTCGATTCACTCAGGTTTCGGTCAACGGGAAGCGGGTTTGGGAGCAGGACGTGCTGGGACGCAATCCGCAGCCGGCGTTGCGGCGCTTCCACACGGTCGATATCAGCGACAAGATCAAGCCGGGCGGCCGCACTTGCACCGTGACTCTGCGCGTGGAGGATCGCCGGTCCAGCGGCGAACGACCGTTCGCGATTGACGTGTTCTGGGGCGCAGTCGCGATCCTGCCCGACTTCACCCGTGCGCCGGCGACGACGCTGCTGGCCGGCGCGGCCCGCGAGGACGGTACGGTCACGGTCGCGGCGAACGCGTCGGCGGTGTACCGGCATTGCGGGCGGGCTGGGCGCTTCCGGCTCGCGTTTCGGCTCCGCGATAGCATCCTCTCGCGGCCGCGGCTCGTGCTCGCACGCCGCGGCAAGGTAGTGGCTGCCTGGCCTTTGACCGCGGACGACCATGCTTGGTATTGGGCCGTCACGGACGTGCTGGACTTGAAGCCGGAGGAGGAGCTGGCCCTGGCGCTGAGCGGGGAGGGCGAATGCCCCATTCGCGAAGTCGCTGTGCTGCCCGCCGGCGTGCTCAAGCCTCCCCAGGCGGCTGCGCCGCGCCGGCACCGCAAAAAGGAGCCCCTTGCCCCCAGCTTCGCACTGACTGTGCGCGAGACCGCGGGAGTGCTCCGGCGTGGCGAAATCGCGACGCAGGGGCTGCCGTTCGCCGAAGGCTCCTTGCGCGACGTGAGCGCGTTGTGCGCGCGGTCCGCTGGGGGTGAGCCTGTGCCTGTGCAAGCGCGCAAACTTGTCGCTTGGCCGGACGGGTCGGTGAAGATTGCGGTCGTGAGCCTGCCTGTGGATGTGTCCGGCGGCAGGACGGCTTTGTTTTCGGTCAACGCCGGTGGCGACCCGGCTCCGGCGCCGAAGTCGGCCCTATCTGTTACGGAGTCGGCCGACGCGATCACGATCGACACCGGCGTGATCGCGGCCGTATTCAGCAAGACCCGCGGCCGCATCGTCGACACCGTGCGCCGGAGCGACGGCCGTGTGCTCAAACGTGCGAACGACGTCTGGGACTTGACGCTCGAAGACGAGACCGGGCGCGTGGTGCGAAGCGGCGGTCCGACGGTCCGTGCGGTGGAGATCGTCGAGCGAGGCCCTCTGCGTGCATTGATCGTACGCAAAGGTTCGTTCGCGGATTCGGCCGGCCGACTCGTGGACTACCGCCTCCAACTGGAGGCGTGGGCCGACTCGGACGCGTTGGGTTTCGAAGCGATCATCGTCAACCGCGAGGACGCACCGCAGGTGTATCTCAAGCGTTGGTCCATGGAATTGGCAGGCGTCGAGCCGAGGACTGCCCGGGTGTGGTTTGACGCGCAGGCGTCCGTGCCGGCCAACGAGGGTGCGGTGCTGTACCAGCACAAAGAGAATCGCCTCACGTGGACCGGCGCAGAGGGTGCCCGAGAGTGGGCGGAGGGCCGCGCGCCCGGCGTGTTCCGCATTGCCGGCGTCGCGGTTGGCGCGCGCTGGTTCTGGCAGCGCTATCCGCAGGCGATTCGCTTCGGCCGCGCGGCAGTGCGTTTCGACTTCATTCCGCAAGCGATGGACGAGCGCGATCTACCGAACCGCTGGGCGAAACGTATGGCCACAATGACCCGACGCTACACGGTGGGCGGCGTCGGCTATCCCCAGTCGCCGGGCAAGATCGGGCTGTTCCGCCTGGCGCGGGGGGAAGCGTTGCACCAGGAATTGCGGTTCGTGTTCGACGGCGCCGCAGCCGACAGCCCTGTGCGGGAGGTCATGGCGCCGCTGGAGGCGCGTTTGCGCGGCGCCCCGGCGCCGAGTTACACTGCGGCAACCCAGGTGTTCGGCCAATTCCAACCGGCCGGCAACCTCTTCCCGCGCTATGAGAACGCGCTTGCGGATCTGTACACTCGATACCTCGGGAAGCGCGAGCAGCGGCGGGAGTACGGGTTCGAAAACTTCGGGGATGACACGTTCGAGTGGGGGTACGGCCCGAGCTACACGTATTGGAGCAACAGCGAATACGACCACCACCACGGTTTCGCGATCCAGTATCTGCGCAGCGCGGACCCGCGCTGGTGGGAACTGTGCGAACAACAGGCGCGCATGTATCGCGACGTGGTGGTGATCCATGCCGGTCCCCCACGCCAATTCGGCGGCCCGCACCACCACAACGCGACGAGCGTGTGGATGCCGTCGCACGAGGAGCAGCGGTGGGTGGCGGACCACACTGCGGCGGGTGCGTCCACCGGGCATAGCTGGGCCCAAGGGATGATCGACTACTGGTTCCTGACCGGCGATCCCTGGGCCGGAGAGGCGGTGCGCGAGCTGGCCGCGTGGTACTGCGAGCGCGTCGAAACCAACAGTTACGGCGCGGGCGGGCAGGAGCGAGGCCCGGGATGGAGTCTCATCGCGGTGTCCGCACTCTATATCGTGCGCTCCAAACGGACCGACTCCGCGCCGCGGGCGACCGGATTGCGAAGTGGATCGTCAATTGGCAAGATCCGATGCGCGGCGTGCTCTCCGTGCCGATTTCGGAGCAGCCCAGCTACGAGGGGGGGACGACGTTCATGCACGGCATTGTGGGCCGTGCGCTCGGGCGATGGTACGACGCCACGCTCGATCCGCGCGTGCGCCTGGCTTGTCTGGGCATCGCGGAGTGGATGACGACGGAGCCCATGGGAACGCCTGGGCGGTTTTGGTACAAGCAGAGCCCGCACAACAGCCGACGCTACGGCGCCACGAGCCAAACCTTCACCGCGCTGACTTACGCCTACACACTGGGCCGCGATCCGTGGTTTGCCAAAGTTGCGCTCGCGCTCTACCGGCAGACCGGTCCCGGCATCCGATCCATCAGTTGGTATCCGCAGGGCCTCGCGCAGGTGGCTTCGGTCATCACCCCGGCGGAAGTCACCCTTGAAAGCGAGATGCTGACGGTCGCACCGGACGCGCCGGGGGTCCTGAAGATCGCGGTGCGCAACACGACGGATGAGCCTCTGGCGGCTACGGCCGAGTGCAACCCGCCCCCGCCGTTTACAGCGACGCCGGCGGACCGCGCGATTGTGCCTCCGGGCCAGACCGCGGAGCTGTCCGTCAAGGTCCGCACCAACGACAAGATGGGCCGCGCGGATGTCCGCGTACGTGTGGTTCTGATGCGCGGCAGGGATGCCCTCCGGATTGACAAGCTGGCGTGCACGCTGACGGCCGTTCCCCGAATCGTGAGGCTCTTGGTCCCCGTGTCCGCGGCCGTGCTGACCGCACCGATGGTGCTCGACCGGAAACAGCAACCGCCGGCGGCTCACACGCCGCGCGGGGCGGGGTTCGCGGCCAAACCTCGTCCGTCGGACGGCGTCAGCGGCGGTACGGCGACATTCGCGTTCGACGTCCCCGCCTCCGGGCGCTACCGCTTGCAGACCGAGGTCTACTGGCTCGACGGCGCGGGCAACTCCTTTTACATCCAGGTCGACGGCGAGGCCGAGAAGCTTCTCGGCAACAGCGGTGAATACAAGAAGTGGATATGGATCGACGCGGGCACGGTCGATTTTACAGCTGGAAAACACCGCGTTCGCATCCGCACCCGCGAGGACGGCGCGCTGTTGCGCGCGGTCCGTTTCGACAACACGCCACGCTGAGACCCCGGACCGGTTGTCGAGGGTTCGGCTCTGCTTTTTTTTCGTCGGCGGAACGAAGCGAGCAGCCCGACTTTCGGCGGCATCGAACGGCCGCAAGCATGGCATGTCCCCGAACCAGCCGTCTGCCGGGAGGCCGGGCGGAATCAATGCCACTGCGATGGGTAGTCGTTCTGATCCAAGAGCACTACATTCAACGGAAACCGCGTGCCACGAGCAAGAGGATCGGCAGGGACGAGCACGCCCCGATCCCTCGGCAGCAGTTCGAACGATACACGAGAAAGGGTGTTCATGAGCAGTCTTCGTTTCGGAATTGTCTTGCTTCTGTTCGGCGGGTGGGTTGGGTACGGCGCCCAGGATGACCGAACATGGGATTTCGAGGATGGTTTGAAGGGCTGGTCTTTCGCTCCGGGAACGTGCGCGGTAGTGGTCGAACCCGGCAACCCTGGGAATCACGTCCTCCGGATCACGGCCACCAAAGCCCATCACACTCAGTTTCTCCTCGATGAACTCCCGGGGAAGAACGGCTTTCTCTTGAGTTTTCGGGTGCGCGTCCTCAAATGGACGGGGGCTCCCCCGACTGTCTACGCTTATGGTCGACTGGACGGAGGGATGATGCGCGCCCTCGGCATGTCCCAGAGAAGCAGCTACACCTTCTGCTGGTACGGGAAAAAGGAATCGAACCCCAGGCTGGGCGGCGCCGGCATCGGCTACGGCACGAAGGGCCGGTGGGTGCGCGTCAAGATCGCGTGCATCGGGGACCGGATGCTGGCCAAAGTCTGGGCCGACGGCTCAGCCGAACCGGCGTGGCAGAGCGAGGGTCGGGATCCGCGGGATTTGGGGGGGCGGTGCGGGTTGGGGTTATGGACTTCGCCCACGACCCCGTCCACCGCGGAGGCCCTGTACGATGATATTCGTTTTGTCGCCTTGACGCCTGAGCGCATGAAAGCCTTCGGCATCCGCCTGGGGCCGCGCCCGGGGTTGCGTCCCGCCGAGGTGCCGGCTTCCGGCGGAGTGTTCCGGGTCGCCGGGCGCACCGGATTGGCCACTGCCCGCATGGCGGTGGCCTTCGACGATCTCACCGGGGAGTTGACGAACGTGGTGGATTTGGCCACGGGGCGCGAATTCGTTGCCCGGGAGCCCAAACGTCCCCTGTTCGGGGTGCGGCTGACTCGACCGCACGCAGGCGAAAGCCTTGCGCTGAGCAGCAGGGATTTCCGCCGGGTGGCGATCCGACGGGTCGGGGGGGGGCCGGGGCTGTCGATTGAATTCCGCGACCACATCGCCCTGCCCGTCTCGGCGTCGGTCGCGATTCGCCCCGAGCCGGGCGGCGGCGTGCGGTTACAGTTCGCTTTGCAGAATCCCACCGAATGGTCTGTCGCCAGCGTGGCATTTCCCCGCATGCCGGCGCCTGCGGTCCTCGGCGACGACGATGCGGACGACGCATTGCTCATGCCTTGGGGGGGCGGGAGTGTGTTGCTCTCTCCCGGTCGACGCACCCAGCAGCGCAGCGCGGATTACCCCGGATCGGCGTTCGCCCAGTTCTTCGCCTACTACGACCGCACCGCCGGCCTGTACACGGCCATGACCGACAGCCAAGGGCATTGCAAGGTATTCCGCCTCGAGTGTGTGAAGGACGCCCTGGTGGCCGTTAATCTGGAACACCGGTTTCCGGAGTTGCCCGGGCGGGACATCCGGATTCCTTACGACATTGTCCTGCGCACCTTTACCGGCGACTGGCGGGATGCCGCGGCGATCTACAAGCAATGGGCCGAGCAGCAACCGTGGTGCGCGAAGAAGCTCACCGAGCGCGACGACATTCCGCCGTTTCTCAAGGAGGGCGCCGGCATTATCATCGCCCCTATCACCACGGCCAACGTCCGAGCCCGATCGGTCGGCGAAAACCTGGAGAAGCTGCCCGACCTGATGGATGCCTACCGCAAGCGTACCGATTTGGCGCACATGGTTTTTGTGCCCTACGGCTGGGAGAACCGCGGAACCTGGGCCGGCATCAACTATTTCCCGACCGTCCCGTCGGACGAAGCGTGGGTCAAGGTCAACGCCGAACTCAAGCGCCGGGGCCACCGGACCGCCTTTCTGACCTCCGGGTATTGGTGGGTGGTGAAGCGCAAAAAGACCGGCAACGGGCCCGCGTTCGACGACACCGCGGACTTCGAGCGCCGGAAGGGCATGTGCGTGCAGAAGGCCGACGGCACGGTCTGGACCGTGAATTGGTACGACCGCGTCAAGCAGTTCGGCTCGTGGCGCGGACTGTCCGCGGCGTTGTGTCACGGCAGCTCCGAGGCGCGGAATACCATGAAGGACATTTTCCTCAACGTCGCCGGGCTCGGTGTGCCGCTCGTCAGTTTCGACCAGGAGATCGGGGGACGGCAGGCCGCTCCGTGCTACAGTCGTTCCCACGGTCATCCTCCGGGGTACGGCAAGTGGATGTGGACCGCTTTTCGAGATGTCTGCAAGGAGATTCTGGGCGCCGGCAAGCCGCTCCAGCCCGAGTTGGGACTGTTCCTGGAGAATGTGAGCGAGTTGGCCGTTCCGTACATGTCCACCTATTGGAGTCGCCAGTTCGGTGTGATCGACGTCGGCGCCACGGGCGGCCGGGGAATCGGCCTGTTTTCCTATCTCTACCACGAGTACGTGACTGCCATCGGCGCCGCCTTGGTGCAGGGGCAAGGAGCGAGGGGGGTCGGCCCCGATCCGGGGGTACGACGCTACGCGTTCGCAAACAATCTGGTGCGCGGTCTGATTCCGGGGCCGTTCATGCACTTTGTTCCCCTCGCGGGCGGGGCGCCCTGGCAGCGCGACATTGCGTCGGCCTATTTCTCCTATTGCCGGCCCTATCGGCATTTTCCCGAATACTTGTTGTTGGGCAAAACCATTCCTCCCCCGGCCGTCGAATGCGCGGCGGTAAAGCTGTACTTCTATCGCCGGGACGGTAAGAACGGGAAGCCGCTGAAAAAGGGAGGCATCCCGGTTTCCCGGATTCCGCTGAGCCTGCCGGCCGTAACCGCGGGGGCGTTCGAAGCGGCCGACGGTTCGGTTGGCGTGTTCCTGGTGAATACCACGACCGAACCGCAGCAAGCCGTCGTGGCGCTTCCCCCGGAACGACGCGTGACCATGTACAGCGCAACCCGGGAGGTCTTGCGCGGGGCGACGACCGGCGACCACCTATCGTTGAAGTTGGAGCCGGTCGGAGTTCGGATTCTGTTGTGGGAGTGAGCGTTGACCGGTGGTCGGCGGCGGCGGGGGAAGTCCTGGCGGCTGCAGCGGATCGGAGCCGGCAGGAAGGTGCGAGCGCCACTGTGCCCGGAGACTGAGATCGGACCGCAGGGCCATCCATAACCCTAACTCGGAGAGTTGCACTCGCCGTCGTCATGGACGACCATGGTTCACCAATCCGCCCGGCCCGATGGCGAGAGGCTCGATGCCCCCGCCCAGGCCCCTGCTCCGTGCAGGTTTTCGATCCGTTGAGAGGAAACGGTCCCGTTTTGTCCGATTCGTCATGTGGAGAAAATCGTGAGATCTTTAGCCGTTGCGTTGGCTTGGTTCGCCGCCACTGGGGCTTCAAACGCCCAAGAATTGCCGAGACCGTTGGTCGAGTTCCTGTTCAACAACAATCTGATAAACACGGGCACGCTCGGCGGCGAAGGGCGCCTCGAGGAATGTGCGCCGGGCGAGGGCGGCAAGCTGGGGGCCGGCCTGCGCGGCCCAGGCCTGGATTTGACGGCAAGTTCGCGAGGCGGAGGCGGGGACCAAACGGCAGCCGGCGCTTCGTTGAAGTTCGATGGAACGGGGATCGAGTCGCTGGAGCAGATGACGCTTGCGGTCTGGTTCCGGCCCCTGGGCACGAATGCCCCGGCGCGGCTGCTCTACTACAGCCCGTCGTGGGATCTGTACCTCGGCCGTTGGAGCATTGGATTCAAGACCCGCAGCGGCGGCAAGGATTTCCATCATTCCACGCCGCGCGACAAGAGGTTGGTCGCCGAGGGCGAGTGGAACTTCGTCGCGGTGACGTTCGACGACCGCGCCGGTGAGGGGCGGTGTTACCATGGCCTCAAAGGCGGCGAATTGCGACTCGTCGGCACTTGGCGGAACGTACCCAGGCTGGACCGTGGGGCCGCGGACCTCGAGATCGGCAACCTGTCCGCCATTCGCCCATTCCGGGGCTGCCTCGACAATGTGCGGGTTTTCGACCGGGTGCTGACCGCCGATCAGCTCGACCGGCTTTTCGTCACGGATGCCAAGCCGAAACAGAGCCTCGAGGAGCGCGCGCGGCGCCTGCCGGTCCGCCCGCCCATCTTCGAGCACGGCGACGTGTGTCTTTCCAGTCGGTCGATCCACCCCAACTCCATCGAAACGATCCGGGCGTTCCGAGCGAATCGGCTCATGTGGGCCTATTCGACCCGTGCCGACTTCATCCGCAAATGCAAGGAGGCCGGCGCCAAGACGTACCAGGCGGCAATCAATTCGCTGCCCGGCCACAGCAACACCGAAGCCCATAGCCTCGACCTCGATGGCAAACCCATGGTCGCGCCCTGGATGGTCGCCTTCAACCGCGCGGCCCCGGTGTACTGGGGCTGCAACAATCGCCCGCGATTCATGGAAACGAGCCTCGAAAGGGCGACTCGCGCGCTCGATGCCGGCGCCGATTGGATCCAGTTTGACGACTGGTCCATGATCGTCGGCGCCGCGGGCTGGGGGGGAGCGTGTTTCTGCGACGACTGCATGTCCGGGTTCCGGGAATACCTTAAGACGCGTCTGCCGCCCGAGAAGCAAGCCGAGCTGGGCTTGGGCGACCTCGAGGCGTTCGATTACCGGCGCTACCTTGCCGACCGTCTGGGCATCCGCGATGCGAAGACCTACAAGGACAGGCGCCGATCCCTGCCGTTGACCAAGCTTTTCGAAGACTTCCAGCGCCGGTCGGTGCGTACGTTTTTCAGCGCCTTGCGCCAGCGCCTCGACGCTCACGCCGGCCGCCGCGTGCCCATGTCGATCAACTCGACGTTTATGCGTCCGGATCAGAAGACGAACTTCCTCGCCGATATCGTCGATTTCCTCCAGGGCGAAACGTGGCATTTCGACCTGGCGGGCCTGACGATTGCGTGCAAGACGGCCGAAGGCCTGGGCAAGTGGCAAGTGTTCGTGCCGAAGCCGAAAGACGTGCGGAAGACGCGCTTGGGGATCGCCGCGGTATACGCCATGGGCCAGTTCATGCTCGTACCGTGGGACATGTACATGGGCAGCGACGCAACCGGTATTCGCCCGCGATACTACGGGACGGTCGAAGAGTACGGCGACCTGTATCACTTCGTACGCGACCGCGCGGAGCTGCTTGACGGGTACGAAAATCCCGCCGGCGTGGGCGTGATCGTGGACCTCGACCGCTTCGACCGTGGGCGAGTCTCGATCCTGTGCCGACGGCTCTTCGAAGCGCAGACCCCGTTCACCTTCGTGCCGGTCGGGCGCTCGTACTATGGGTCCGGCCTCGATGCGGACCGTCTGAAGGGGTACGAACTGCTGCTGCTCGCGGCCGATGAGGACGCCATGGAGGAAGAAGATCGAGCCGCACTTCGGGCCGCCGCCGCCGACACGCCCACCATGCGCGACCGCGATGCGTCCGATCCGTTGTTGGCGAGCGAGTCGCCTTTCGAAGTGTGGGGGCCGCCGGGCATTTACGTGCTGCCGCGAGTGAAGCCCGAGGCCGATGCCCGGACGCTGGTGTGCCACGTGCTGAACCGTGTGGACATGGGCGACGCGGACGCGTTGAAATGGGTGTCGTTCCTGGTCAAGCGCTGGGCGTTCCTCGGCGACAAACTGACTTCCGTGCGCTGGCACACCCCCGGGCGGGAGACCGCGGACGTCGACTTCGAAATGCTCGCCGACGGCGTGAGAATCATCCTTCCGCGCCTGCCGATCTGGGGCATCGCGGAGCTGCGCTTCGAGTGAAGAACCGCGCCCGTAAGACGTGGTTTTCACGCCACAACAAATGATCCGGTCCAGGGCAAAGGCATGACAACACTGCGCCGCCATCGTTGGGTCCCGGTCGCTTTGTGCGCGGCATGGTTGCTTCGCTTGCCGGCCGCAGCTGAGAGCGTCGTGCCCTGGCTCGACATGTCCCGGCCCCGCACTCCGGTTCACCGCCCCATTGCCGAGCTTGCCGCGTGGCTGAACGGGCGCACCTGTTCACGCGGCTTGCGGAGCACCATCGCGCTCAGCGATATCCCGGGCGTGGGTGTTGTGGCCGTCTGGAGGGTTGTCGCCGAAGACGGCTCGGCGAACGCCGGGAACTATGCCACACTGCGTACGCTGTTGCCAAGCCCGGGACGTAACATACCGAACAAGACGGTTGGCGTGCGCGTGCACCTGCGAGTCGAGCGACCGGTGTCCCTGAGTTTCTCGGTGTTCAGGGATGCAAACCCGCGAGACGGGTTCTATCGACCCACTAAGAACATCGGCCGATCCAGGCCACGGACGCTCCCCTCGGGCGAGCATGTCCTGGATTTGCTTTGGGCTCAAGCCGGCATCGGCACGGACAGACGGGCAAGCGTCAATGCATACGGTTTCGTGGTCCACGGCACTCCCGTCACTATCATGTTGCGCCGTGTGGAGTTGCTCTTTGGGACGGCGGCCGACGCGGCCGAATTCCGCAGGCAGCGGGAGGCGCGCCTGCGGTCCCTGCACACCGCGATGCTCACGGCACTCCAAGCGCGCGACATGGACCTGAACGCACTCCGCGCGCGCCTGGCGCCCGGCCAATTCGAACCGTACATCTGGCAAGGCGTCCAGCTTTCGGCCATGCGCGAACAGATCGATAATTGGTCGCGGCTCGCGCCTGCACGCGCCGACCCGAAGGGCCTCGAAGTTCAGCGCCGCGCGCTGGTCGCTCGACTCGAACGAGGAAACTTGACGCAGGCCGCTATCAACCAGCTTCAGGCGCGCGTGGACAGCTACGTCGACCGGACCTTGGCGTCGCTCGCCCCAAACAGGCGACGCTGGCGCGCGGGCAAGGACGGTCGGTTTCATCGTCCAGACGGTCGTCGCTTCCGTATGTTCGGCCCTTACTTCCAGCGCCTGCGGTATTCGCATGTGTCGCCCGAAGAAAACTCCCTTATGGGCTGGCGCCCGTGGGATATACGCTACATTGCGGGCATGGGCTTCAACGGCATCCGCGCGGATGTGACTTGGCGACGGCTCGAGCCCACGCGGGGAAGCTTCGATCAAGAGTACCTCGGCTTGATCAAACGCATTTTGCGTGAAGCCGAACGGTACGGGCTCGGTGTCAGTCTCGATTTCCACTGGCCTTTCCCGGATTGGTTTGTTGCCGGGCCGTCGGGGAGCGGAGTGAAAGACGACGAGCACGTCCCCGGATCGAAGCAAAACGCCTATCACTGGCCGGAGCCGCTCGTATCCGCCTGGCGGCGCTTGGCCGCGGAGTTGGCCGACGTGCCCAATGTCATCGCCTTCGAGGTGCCGACGAACGAGCCTACCATCGGCATCACACGGCGCGGTATCCTGGCCCGGCCGACCTTGCACCGTGCGTGGAACGACTGGCTTCGGGAAACTTACCGGGATCGACATTCGCTGGCACGGGTCTGGGGGGCGTCCGACCGCATGGACAATGGCTACGGTCTGACAGCCGCCGAGTCATGGGACGACGGCACAATCCTTCCCCTCGGCTTCCAGGGCGACCCCGGGCGCGATACGGCATACGCCTACAACCCTCGCGTCTGGGACCACCTGCGCTGGGTCGCTTGGATGCAGCAGGACCTGAGCAGCCGCATCATGGCCGCGATACGCGAATCCGTGCCGGACGCTGTGGGCATGATGCAGTACACCATCGGCGACCGATACGACCACAGTCCGGTGCCGATCGACTACCACGCGATCCAGACGCTCACCGGCAAGCACGTCATGGCCGCGACGCATTACGGCGTGGGCAACATCTACGCTCGGAAAGCGGCTACACTGTCCCAACTGGCGTACGATTCCGAGCGCCAGATGCCGGGCATGCGCGACTACGTGCGCAAGCACGTGGAACTGGGCCTTGGCTTGTGTCCGTTTTCGTTCTTCTTCGTGGGGCGCGGAGGCAGACTCCTTGCCGACTGCGAGGGGCACCTCGCCCCGAGTGTCGCCTACCTGCCGGTCATGTCCGACTGGATCCGTACGTATTGGCCGGCGCCCAAGACGGATCGCCGCGCGGCAGCGGTGGTCGTCAACACGCGGCTTGAGGCGACCACGGGCCGGCTTACGGGCGACTTGATCGACATGCTCGAGGCTCTTTCGTGTCGTGTCGGCGTGTTCGAGGGCTTGCGCCTGGTTGAGGAGCCGGAACTCCTCGACGGCTACGACGTCGTGATCACCGCCGCCAGCTACATGGACATCGAACTGCTCGATGTGCTGCACAAGCAGTTCCGCGGTTCCGTGCTTCTGTTCGGCCGACTCGACCGCGATGCCTACGCGAGACCGTCCGCGTCGGGCCTGGCCGCAGCGTTGGTGCGACGAGGCCTGTTCCTGCGAGACGCGTCCGTCGCGCCTTTTTCCGTTCACCAAGCCGGGCGGATCGATTTGAGCGGCACATGGGAATGGGCCTATACGGGCAAGGAACGAACCATCCCCTCATCTCCGCCCAAAACACTCGCCTCGGCCAAGTGGGGGGAACGTCCCGTGCCCGGCGTGTGGGGCGAACAAGGCATCCCCGGTTCCGGGCGTTTCCGGTTGGGCACGGCGTGGTACCGGCGCCGGGCGACCATCCCGGAAGCGTGGCGCGGCAAGACGATCCGCTTGGTCATGGGCGCCATCGACGATGAGGATGCAGCATTCGTAAACGGCCGACTGGTAGGCAGTACGACCGCGGCGACCCGGCATTCCTACAAAACCCGGCGCGACTACGCCGTCCCGGCCGCCGCCATCCGCTGGGGACAGGCCAACGAGATCCTGATTTGCAACGTCAACACCTTTCGCGACGGCGGCATTCGGCGCGGGCCGGTCGAACTGGTCGCGGGCAAGCGCGGTGCGACGTTGCACTGGCTTGAGCGAACAACCGACGAGCCCGACATGATTGCCGTGACCCCGGCCGCCACCTGCCTCCGCTCGCGTCAGCTCGCCGAGAGCGCCCGCGTCCTCGCGCGTGTCGGAGGCAGCGACACGGAGAGTCCGCCCGCCCTCGTGCGGCAGGGGCGCTGGCTCTGGTGGGTCGGAGACACGCCATGGTCGGCCGGGCGGAGCGCGGATCAGGCCGCGCTGCGCCGGAGTCTCCGCGAGTGGCCGGAACCCACAGGTCGCTGAGATCAGGTATGGAAGGAGAAACATGTCGTCACGGAATCACATGCGGGCAATTGAGTGCAGGTCCTTCGTCGGCGTCGTGTCTCCCGGAGGCCGGTCGATGCGCGGGTTGCGCCCTTGTATGGGCGCCGCAATTGCGGCTTTGGCCTGTTCCTTGTCTCCGGCTGTTTTTCCGGCGGCCGCCGGGGAACTCCCGAAGAAACTGCTTCACCTCTCTTTCGAGGACGAGACGTGGGTCGCGTTCTCGAAGAGCCGATCCACGGCGCGGGTCGACTACCCGAGCTTCGTGGAGGGCAAGAAGGGCAAAGGCGCGCACATCACGCAACAGGGGGAATTCGGCAGCATCGAGTTGGCCGGAAATCTGGACAAGGCCCGGGGGACGCTCAGCTTCTGGTACAAACCCGACGCCTTGCAGGGGAAAGATAAAGCCGTTGGAGAAAAGAACCACGTCTTGGTTGCCTCGGGCGGGTTCGACAAACATGCCGGAAACATCCTCCGCGTCTGGATCTGGAATAGCGGCCCCAGATTCCATCACCTCAGGTTTGACATCTCGCGCCGCGGGAGAGGCTACTGCGAAACGAAGATCGCACGTTGGGAAGCCGGACAGTGGGTACACATCGCCGCCTCTTGGGACAACACCAAAGGAATCACGTTGTGGGTCAATGGCGAAAGAGTGTCAGAGCGCGCGGTGACCTGGACGCCCGTTGACACGAAAGAGCTTGTCATTGGCGGGTTGAACTCGAAGGAGCGCAATGGCGGATTGGCGGAAGGGGTCATCGATGAGTTGATTGTCTACGACAGGCCGCTCACGGTCGAACAGATTGCCGCTGACTACCGCGGGACGTTGAACGCACCGGACGCCGAACAAGGTCCCGTGAAAAAGATGCCGAGAATCTCGCGGGCACTCATCTTCCATCTGGGTTTCGAAGGCGGTCTCGATGCGGATGTCGCCAAGGGAAACGGGGCGGTGCTGGAGGCCAGAGACGCCCTCCCGGCGCCGGGATTCAAGGACAACGGCGTGGCGCTTTCCCAAGAGGGATCGATCAGTTACGAGGCCGCGGGAAACATGCTCAAAAAGACGGGGACTCTGTCCGTTTGGCTCAAATTGAACTGGGGGCCGAAAGGCAACGGCTTCCCCGTCAGTAAAGTCGGCAGTCGAGCGAATGGCCAGGACCATGCGGTGCTGACCGCCGCGGCTTCAGGCGGTCCCGCGGCGCCCCTGTTCAGGTTTGATCTGAGCAATTTCCTCCGAGTGCGATGGAGAGGCGGGCAGTTGTGGCTGCCGATCAACCGACAGGTCTTTGCCGGTGTATGGCATCAATACGTCGTCGCCTGGGACGCGGACAAGCGTTTGGTCAACGTCTATCTGGACGGCAAATCGGTGCATACGGCAAATCGGTTCAACGTCGGTTCGGGCGCTTTCACGCGGCTTGTGCTGGGCCGGACTGCCGACATGGACGGCCTGGACGGGACACTTGACGAATTGAAGATCTACAACTACCCGATGACCGGCGCCGAAGTCGCCAAACGCTACGAGAGCGACGTCGGGCTTGTTCCCGTCGTGCTGGACTGTGCGGCGATCCGGGGCCGGACAAACACCGTCCGCATCAAGCTGATCAACGGACAGACGGCGCCCGTGTCCGTAGACTACCGCGTCGCGATACGGACCGCGGAAGGCCGGACCCTGACGAACGCAGACTGCATCGCCGCGGTGGCCCCGGGCCGATCAATCATCAAGGCCCTCGAGTTCACCCCGGAACGGGCGGGGATCTACTCGATCCGCATCAGCCGAGGCGGGAGAACGGTCAAATTCGTACAAGGCTTCGCTGTGGGGCCGGCCCCGTTGCGCCGGGGCCGACCCGTGGTCGCCGGGCACGAACCTGCCGACCTGCGCTTGCTGGAAGAAATCGACTGCACCGAGAATCCGGGCCCGGCCAAGTACCGCGACGATGGAGAATGTCGAGTGGTTCAGAGCGAGATCGGGGCGTACCGCGAGGCGAACACGGCGCCGGCAAGTGGATTTGCTTACCGCTTTCAGGAGATCGAGCACCCGGAGAGACCGCACTGGCTCGAGATCGAGTATCCCGACGACAAACCCCGGACCTTCTTTGTCGCGGTGTTCCAGGAGAAGGACGGGCACGTGGACGCCAAGGGGCTCGACACCATCGGCGTCATCACCGGCGTTCATCATCCGTTGACCATGAAAATGCAGAGCAAGCGCCTGCTGTTCTGGCCGGACTCGAAGAACATCATGCTGGGCTGCTATTCGTACCGGGAGTACAAGGGACAGGCAGGCCCGGCCCTGGCCCGAATCCGGCTGTACGAGAACTCCGGGCCCTTGCCCATACGCGGAATCACGAGACCGCCGGGGTATCCCGAGCGCCGCATCGGCCTTTGGCAGGAAGACCCCAGCATGACCGCCGCTGTCTGGTTTAACCAGGACACCATGCACGACGAGGTCGACCTGTCGTACTGGCACACCAAGTGGTCCCGGGCCATCGAGTACCTGAACTTTTCGGGCCAGAACCTGTGGAACATGCTGGTGTTCGACTACGACGGCGACACCGCCCTGGACACGCACCTCGTGCCGCAGTCCTGGCGCGCTTCGGGCTCCGGTCGCGTACCGGGCTGGGCCGACCTCGGCGCCGTGATGCTGGACCGGGAAGGCGTGGAGTTCTTTGCGGCCGTCAATCCGACCCGCCGGGCTTTCGACAAGATGATCCCGGCGGAGAACCGGCGCAGCGCCGACAACATGCGCCACGTTTCGGCAAGAGGCGCCGCACTGGTCGAGTGCATCGCGGCGAACGACTACTACACGGAGACGTACAACCCCCTCCACCCGGTCGTTCAAGAGCAGTACACGAAGATGGTGCGCCTGTATACCGAGAAATTCGGGAAGTACCGCCGTTTCAAAGGCGTTCACTTCTTGTCGACGGCCAAGAGCAATCTCTACTTTCACAGCCTCTCCGAAGGCTACGGCGACTACAACCTGCGTCTGTTCGAGACTGAAACGGGCGTGCGCGTCCCCGTGGATGGAAACGCTCCCAGGCGTTATAGCCAACGTCATGACTGGCTGATGGCGAACGCTCGGGAAGAGTGGATCGCGTGGAGAGCGAAGAAGCTCCTGGAGTTCTACCGGAACCTGAGTGAGATCGTCCGCGAAAACGACAAGTCCAGACGCTTGATTATCTCGTTGCGGGGCGGGACCGTGCGCCCTCAGGAGAAATGGCCGCTCAAGGGCTCGAGTCTCTATGAATACTGGCGGGAATGCGGCATCGACCTGAAGCTCTACGAGAACGAGACGGGCATTCTGCTGGTTCCCGCGCTGGTGCCGAATCGCGGCCGGATTTACGCCGAAGGCCAGGCCGGGGCCTATCGTGACCAGTACAACTGGCGTTACACCAGCTTTTCGGAAGAACTGCCGAACGTGCTCGGTCGCTTCGAGGACCGCTCGGCCATGATCTCCTACCACAGCAACCTCGAGATGCTGCCCCACACGAAACAAAAGGTCCCTTCTTATTGGTGGGCCTTCGGTTCGTGGGGCGGCCGTACCAACGGCCCCATCCACTGTTTCAGTACACCTCAGCCGTCCGAGGAGTTCGTCCTCGAGCACCTGACCCATGTCCTCGCCGGCTCCGATCCGCGGTGGATCATGCACGGCTGGTGGGGCTGTCCCGACAACGGCGACATCGCGACGTTCGCCCGATTCTATACGGCCTTCAGGAGCATCCCCGCGGTGAACTTCGAAGATGTGCCCGGCGCCGCCGATCCGGTCCGGGTGCGCTTCTGGCGCGGCAACGGCGAAAGCTTTGTCTACCTGGTGAACCGCGAGTCGTACCCGGTGCAATACTCGATCTTGCTTGGCGGAGTGACGCGACTGACCAACACGCGGGAAGGAACGGCGTTCAATCCCGTGCCGGACGGCGACCGTTCCCGCCTGGACATCGCCCTCACGCCTTACGAGGTCGTCTGCCTGAGAGGGAATGGCACAGTCCGAATATTCGATACAGATTTCACCATTCCGGGTCCGGTCGTCCGGGAACTCGAACAGGATCTGGACCGGCTGGGTCGAGCCATCGCGGCCGAGAAAGAGAGCGGCGCCGACGTCACGGCCGTCGAGACCGTCCAGGATCTGGCCCGAAACGCATTGGGAGAGAGGCGCTACGCCCGCCTCCGCCACCTGCTCCAGAGCGGCCCCGTGCTCAAGCTCGGAGCCCGGCAGCGGCAGCGTTCTCGAGAGCGATAGCGGCCGGAACCACATCTTTCCGACCTGATTAATTCATGGACTTCGTCGCGAAAGGGCGCGGCATGTGGGAATTCAGTTCATTGCGTCGAGCGTCGGGCAGGGCTGTAAAACACCGCCTCGGTCAATGGCCGCCGACAATGTGAAGTGTCCTGCCAGAGCACCGGTCGATCTTTGACGATTCCTCCGGGCACGGCCCGGGGATACGGTAAGAACGCCCCTTTTGGACTGAAGACAAGACGCCTCCGGCGAACGAATAGCGTGCCCCGGCCGGAGTTCCGCCGGGCTCAAGCCCGGCGGGTGAGCCGGGTCGTTGTCAGTCGGCGATTGCGGCAGTTTTTGGGCCATTCTGTTCACCGGCTTCGCTGTTGCGAAGCACGTCCCATCAAGCGCGGCTCAGACGGACGCCCCGCAATTGCACACGAGGGAATCGCATGTCCAGGCAACCGATGTATTGCGCGCGGATTGTTTTCCTGCTCGCCGCCGCCCTGTCGCCGGCCGCCGAACCCGATCTCCGGATCATCCCGGCCGTGAACGATCCCCCCACCGGCAAGGTGGGCGAGCGGCACTACTCCTTCGAGAATCGGAAGCCGACTCGCCCCGCGACGTTCACCTTCGACGACCTCGGCGGATGGACTGTCGCCCTTTTCGGGAACGCGCAGGGGGAAGTAACCCGCACCCGCGAGGCGCAGATATGGAGCAAATACGTGGCGAAGGTGAGCTACTGCATGGACTGGGGCAAAGGTCGCCTCGAACTCCGCCCGCCGAAGCCGATCCCCCTGCCGGAGGACTTCGACTGCGTCAACATCTGGGTCCGGGCGGACAAGTGGTATGTCTATGCCAAGCCGCCGGTGTCGAATCGGGTGAGTTTCCGCATTCGCGATGCGAGCGGCGAGGAACACATCGCCCACATGGGTGGCACCCTGTGGAAGGACTGGTTCCTCCTGCATCGTCGAGCCGTCCGTCCGCCCTACGCCGAGCCGGGGACGAGCGCGTCGGGCGGCGGCGGCAACGGCCGGATCGACATGCCGGCGGTCCTGGAGGCAATCATCGTTGAGGGCAAGACGAACGGCAAGACGTTGGCGCTCTATCTCGATCACGTCAGCTTCTATCGCGAGGAACTCAAGGCCCTGAAGCTCGTCCCGCCGCCGAAGAAGAACATTTTCCCCACCACGCCGGATACCATCCTGCCGACGTGCCTTGCGAAGCACGAGTGCCGCGAATCCTCGGGGCCGACCGTGGCCACCTTCACCTATCGCGGCGAGGACGGCACGCTGATCTACATGATCGATCCGAAGAAACCGGGGTTCAGCGGAGTGACGGCGCGGTGGAAAGATGCACAGATGTTCCGGCCCCTGCTCGGCGGCGGACCGGAACTGGTCGGCGAGACGCGGGGCGAAGCCCTGTCCGTCGACGACCCCCGCGTGAAGTGGGAGACGCTGGAAGCGGGATCGAAGGAGGGAAGATACCGGGTCCGCTGGCGCATGACCGCCGCCGGCCGCACGGCCACCGGGATGACGACCTACGAGCTGAAGGGCAAGTCGCTCGTGGTCGACATCGAATCGCGCGGCGGGCAGATCGCCGGCGTGCGTTTCGGTCGATACGAAGGTCCGGAAAAGCCGAAGCTCGTGCGCGTGCCGTTCCTGACCATGGGGCGGAAGGACCCGTACGTGCTCTGCGCGGGGGACGTGTTCGCCAGCGCCTTCATGGACTGGTATGCGACCGATGCCTCGACGTTCCACGGCGGAGGGAGAGTGATATCGCCGACGTCGGCTCAGTTCAACGGCGGCTCGAAATACCTGCCCAAGACCGACGGCTTCCGCAACGACATGCGCGAGCGAATCTTCCTCACCGTGTCCCCGCGCTTCGACGAGGTGCTGCCGAACATCCCCAACCCGCCGAACCCGTTTTCCCGGATGATGGTCGACCGCGCCTGGTGGGACGTGGGCCGGGTGAACCTGGATCGCATCCGGCGGATGCATCGGTGGGGCCTGCGCGGAGTGATGATGGAATACAACGGGGTCATCTGGGAGGAGGGCACCGACTTCATCCGCCGCGTGTTCTACGGCGACGGCGGCATCAACGTCGGCCGCGAGCCGGTGCAGGGGTTCAGCAAGACCATCCAAAACATGGGGTATCTCTTCGGCCTGCACACGGACTGGTGCATCACGGCCCCGGGCGTCTTCCGATCTTGGGATGAGGACACGGTCACCCTCGACAGCAACGGCGACTGGAAGCAGGGCTGGGGACGGTGCTACTCGGTGAAGGTCTCTTGCGCCGAGGCCATCCAGCGGAAATTCGGGGCGGTGAACAAGAACGTCTTCGGCGTGACCTGCGGCTACAGCGACGTGGTGACCTCCTGGACCCCTTGGAGCAACGTGGATTACGACGTGCGCGCGCCCATGGCCGGGAAGCTGCGCGGACAGTTCGAGGCCTATGGCCGGCTGCTGCGCGCCGAATGCGAGATGAACCGAGGCCCCGTCATCAGCGAAGGCCCGAATCACTGGTTCTACGCCGGGCTGCCGGCGGGCAACTACGGCCAGATGTCCCGAGGCGACGCCTACAAGCGGGCGATGCTGGTGGACTTCGATCTGCTCAAGATTCATCCCAAGCAGTGCGACGTGGGCATCGGCCTGCCTTCCATGTTTTACGGCCGTAACCTGACCAAGACGTATCGCCGGGCCGGCCTGCACAGCGACTGGTTCGACCGTTGGGTCGCCTGGACTCTCGCCTGCGGCCACATCGCGCAACTCACGAGCGATTGGGGGGACGCCGGCCTGCTGAAGAGCTTCTACATGGTCCAGCCCGCCCAACGGCACTACGCCCTCGTCCCCGTCAAACAGATCCGGTACTTCAACGGCAAGGAGTTGGTGGGCACAAGCGATGCCATCCGCAGCGGCGCCGCCGACCGCAGCCAGGTGTGCGTCGAATACACGAACGGCCTGACGGCGTATGTCAACGGAAGCTGGACCGGCGACTGGCTGGTTGATGCCGTGGGGAAGACATGGGTCCTCCCCCCGGCGGGGTTCCTGCTGCACCGGCCGGGCGAATTGCTCGAGTACTCAGCCTTCGACGGATCGCGGCGCCTGGACTATGTCGAGACGAAGGACGCGTGTTACCTTGACAGTCGCGGCCGCTGGACGAACGCGAACGTCCTCGCCGGCGATGGTGCGGCGGCGTGCTTCCGCGATGATGAGAAGGAAGGCGTGATCTGGGTCGTGCCGGCGATGAAGGCGAAAACCATCGCGGTCCGTCCCGATCACTTCGGCCTCGCGGGCGATGCGTTCCGCGTGACAGCGTACGACTTCGAAAAGTCCATGAAGGACGTGCCCTACAAGAAGCTCGGCGACAAGATCGCCGTCGAGCCGGAGAAGGGCGTTGCGGCATACCGCGTTGTCGTGGATCCTGCGCAGAAGCCGTCGGCTGTCGAGCCGATGCCGAAATCGCCGGCCGTTGACTTCGTCGTCTCGCCCCGGCAATGGCGGAGCGTGCCGAAGAGCAAGGCCATCGACGCCAGGCTGATCGTGTCTGTTCGGGAGAACGGAGCGGAACCGGTCGAGGTGACTGTGGTCGATGGGCAAGGCAAGCGGCAGAGCAAGTCACTGCCCGGCGGCCCGATACGGACGATGGACATTCGTTTGGCACATGACAACCAACCGATCGAGGTCACGGCGAGTCTCGGTGGAAAGAAGGCGATACGCCGCTTCCGTCTCAACGCCACGGAGGTGACGCCCACGGCGGTGGACCTCATGGACCGGCGCGTGAGCTACGCATGGGGGTATTGCCGCCGCGGCGGCAAGGAGCAGCGCCCGGCGGAGCCGAGCGCTCCCGGCCCGGCCCGTTTCGTCC
>JAADHN010000146.1 GCA_013151865.1 Kiritimatiellota bacterium | reverse complement strand
TCAAGAGGTTCGGGTTCCGGTCGTTCTATTTCGACGACGACACATTCAATCTCGGGGAGGAGCGCCTGAGAACGTTGGCCGCCGAACTCAAACGTCGGGATTTGGGGCTTCCCTGGAGCGCCATGGCTCGGGCGGACGGCTGCTCGCCCGACGTCCTCCGTGTTCTGCATGAGGCAGGGCTCGAAGGCATCCGATTCGGAATCGAGTCCGGCGTGCAGGAACTCGTGGACGCCTGCGGGAAAGGACTGGATCTCCGCATAGCCGAACGGACCGTCCGTGCGGCCCAGGGCTTGGGGCTGCGAGTGCATCTCACTTTTTGCCTCGGATTGCCGGGCGAATCGTGGCGGACCGTGCGACGAACGCTGGCTTTCGCACGACGCATGGATCCGTACAGCGCGAACTTCTCGATCGTCACGCCGTTTCCCGGGTGCAGATACCACGAGCAACTCCGGCGCAAGGACATGCTCGAAACCGAGGAGTTCGAAGCTTACGACGGCGAACACCGCGCGGTGTTGCGCACGGACAACCTGACGTCTGACGACCTGGTTGCAGCCTACCACTGGATCGTGCGCAAGTGGCGACGGCATTGCGTCTGGCGCGACGTTCGCAGACAATGGATCCGACTGGCGCTACGCGCCCTCCGACATCCAATTCGCTACACGCGCAGGCTGAAAGAATTGCTGGGAGACTGACAACGGACGCGCCCCACGACAACCGTGCCTGGGTCCATTTCGGCCCCCGCTCGCCCCGGCGTCTGGCCCGCGGCGGTCTTCTCGGGGTACTCTTTTTTATCATTCTCAGGCTTAAAGGCATCATCACCACCAAGCTCCTCGCCGTGTTTCTCGGTCGGGCCGGACTGGGGGCCTATTCGCTGTTCACCGTGACCGGGGCTGTTCTCTGGCCCATTGCGGACCTGAACATCCATTACGCCACCCCCGTTTTCCTGCCCCATTGCGGGACCCGCGGGAAAGCAGCGCGACTCTACTACAGCCATCTGCTGTTCGCCGCCGCCTCAACCCTCGTGACGCTGGGGCTCGCGGCGCTGCTGTTCCACTGGAGCGGCTTGTTCACTGCTGCGGAAACGTCTGTCATCGCCCTGCTCGTGCTCGCCAGTCTCGCGGACCAATTCGGACGTGGATTCCTGCAGGCGTTCCAGCTCGTCCAGGAACTGGCGCGATATGATTTTGCCGCACAATGGGTTTCGTTTGCGGGTATTGTCCTGGGGCTTTCGGTGTTTCGGACGCCAGCGGCGGCGGCGGCGGGATTGGCGTTGGGGCTTGGCGCTGCGGCCTTGGCGCTGCACTGCCGCATCTTCCGGGAAACACGGCCGAGCAGCGTGGAGTTTAACGCCGCCTTTCGCCGCCGGCTTCTTTTTGGGCTGGGCGCGTTGCCCATCGGATTCTTCCAGTGGGTCATGCAGAGTGCCGACTATTTCCTCATCCGGCGTTCTTGGGGCGTCGACGCGCTGGGGGAGTATGCACTGCCATACAATCTGTGCTTCGCCATGACCGGCATCTTTTACATGCTCCATTCATTTGTGTACCCCAACCTGGTCCGCGCGCGGAAGGAATCCCAAGACGCATTTCAGCGAGAACACGCTCGATTCGAACTGATTTTCCTACTGTTGGGCGGCGTCACCCTGCTGGCGGGGTCGGCCGTCGGCCCCCCCCTGGTGCCCCTGCTTGCCACCCGGGGCTTTTCCGCATCAGCCCGCCTGTTCCCTTTGGTGCTAACCTCCTTTGTGTTCATGTTCCTCTCCATCCCGCCGTTGAATGTCCTCAACCTCGAGAAGCGCGTGAAACCCACTGTCGCGGCTCACGCAATCGGCGTCGGGCTGAATCTCGGACTCAATCTCCTCTGGATCCCGAGGTGGGGGGTCTTCGGCGCAGCCTGGGCCACCTTGCTGTCGTACATGGTCGTGTACGGCCTGCTTATCGCGGCGGGCCGCAGGTATGTGCACCGGCCGACGTGGTTTCCGCTCTTTATCGGCGGCTACCTCCTGACCGCCGTCGCCTATGCTGTGCTCGTCAGTGTCGGTCGCCCCGAGGCGGCGCTCGTAACCGGAACGGCGACTGTCGCGCTGCTGGCCGGTCTCGAGCATCGCTATAAGGCCTTGACTCGATTGGCCGCATTGATTGTGGACGCGATGCACGCCGGTCCGCCAACGCCAACGGAAGGCCCCACGCATGGAAGCCCTTGAACTCGTCGCCTTTTACGAGGAAGCCGAGCAAGCCCCAAGCGTCCGGATGCGGCTCCTGCAGACGCGGGATGCCTTGGCCCGATTCGGAGTCCGCCTCACGGTCCGCCCGGACTTGTCCCGGCAGAAGTGGTACTACGGTCTGCGTCGCGGCGCGCCCCTCAAGACTTGGTTCCGATGGCGCCGCCTCGCACGCACGGCAATCCGGGAAGCCGCCGTTTCCGGGGCATGGATTCTCAATCACCGCCTGTGTCGTTTCTCACCGTTTGTAGCCGCCCTCTATTCCGAAGCGCGCCGACGGCGGGTACCCATCGTATTCGACATCGATGATGCCGTTTATCTGCGCGACAAGTGGGCCAGCCGCGGCCGACGCCTTGCTGCGGCCCTGCTCGAACCCAACATGTCGCCCTTCATCTTCCGTCGCAGCACGTGCGTCCTGGCCGCCACGAACGCCATCGCCGACCGAGCGCGTCTCTGGAATCGGCGGGTCAGAATCATTCACACCCCGGTCGATACGGAACGCTTTTGCCCCGCACGGAACCGCGTCCCTCCCGGCAATGCCGACAAGCTCGTGCTGGGATACGCCGGAAATGTCTTCAGTCACGCCGATGATTTGCGGTGCATTCTTCCCGTGCTCGACGATCTCTCGCGCCGCCTCCCGTCGGTCACCTTTCGATTGGCGTACACGGGGAATTCCGCGGTCCTGGAGGAATTCCGCACTCGTCTCACTGGACGCATCACCCTCGATTTCCTCGAACAAATCCCATACGAAGACATGCCGGCCTTTTATAACTCTTTGGACTTCAATTTGGTTCCGCTTTTGGACGAGCCCTTCAACCACGCTCGATGCAGCACCAAGCTGACCGAAGCTATGGCCTGCGGCGTGCCCTGTGTGGCCAGTCCGGTCGGTTTCCATTGCGAAGCCGTTGACCCTGGCGTAAACGGGTTCCTCGCGGAGGCAACGCCGGAATGGATCGAGTGCATCACCCAAACCGTTCGGCACCCGGATCGGTGGGCGGCCATGGGCCGCGCCGCCCGCCGGAAGGTCCAAACGCATTACGCCATCGAGGCGGTCTGCAGGAAAGAAGCCGAGTTCCTCCTGGAACTCGCCGAAAGCCGCCGGCGTGCGGGAACGCAGTGAGAGCTTCCACTCCATGAACGTCCTTTTCATCACGCCTTCGTATCTGCCGGCGGCCGGCGGGGCCGAGCGTCAGACCGCGCTGCTCGGCACGGCGTTGCGCGCCCGCGGCCACCAAGTGACCATCCTGACCGAAAAGCGCGACGGACTGCCGAAACGCCGGGAAACCGACGCCGGGACGGTCCTGCGCGTCCTGCCCGGCGCCGTCCATCCGCGCTTCTATGCCGCAGCGACGATCTTGACGACGGCCGCTTGGCTCCTCCGCCACGGACGTCGTTTCGATGTTGTGCAGTGCATGTTTTTCTCGGTGCACACGGTCGCCTGCGCACTGCTCGCCCCGTTTTTCCATTGGCGATGGGGCGCGCGGCTGGCCTGCACAGGTCGTTTCGGCGAACTCGGCGCGTTCCCCCACGGGGTACGGCGGCGACTCTTGCGCCTGGCGTTGAACCGGGCGGACCGACTAATCGCACTGTCCGGCGCCGCAGCGGAAGAAATGCGGACGTTCGGGATCCGTGCCGACCCGATCATCGTCCTCCCCAATGCCGTGGACGCGGAGCGCTTTCAGTGTCCGAACCGTACACACGAGCGCTGTGAAAAGCTGCTGTTCGTCGGACGGTTGGCCGAGCAGAAAAACCTGAACGCCCTGCTCGAAGCCATGGCGACCCCAGGTCTCGAAGGCTGCCGCCTCACATTGGCCGGAACCGGAGAAGCGGGTGCCGAGCTTGCGGAGTTCGCACGGCGTCTCGGGATCGCGGACCGCGTCGATTTCCGGGGAGAGGTCGAAGCCGAGGCGATGCCCCGACTCTATTGTGAGCACGATCTGTTCGTGCTGCCGAGTTTCGCGGAAGGAATGAGTAACGCCTTGCTGGAGGCCATGGCGTCCGGGCTGCCCTGCGTCTGTACGCCGGTGGGCGGCGCGCCGGACATCATCGAGCCGGGCGTGAACGGCATCCTTACCGAGGACACGACCGCCGAGGCCGTCGCCCGCGGCGTGACCACGGCGGTTCACGCCACGCCGGTGCAACGCGCCGCCTGGGGCCGGGCCGCCGCGACGCAGGTCCGGGACCGGCACTCGGCAGAACGCACCGCGGAACTCCTGGAGGAACTGTATTCGACCGCCGGAGATTCCTCGAAATCCGACCGATCCGGAGTGACCCCAGACGAACGCTGCGGGCGGACGGGTCTCGGCGGAACGAAGACACCGCCGGCAAGAAGCTCTTGCCGGAAAGGCAAGCCGGCCTCCATGAACATACTTTTTCTGGTTCCTTCGTATCTGCCGGAGATCGGCGGCGCACAGCGTCAGGCCGAACTGCTGGCACACGAATTGGTCCGCCGCGGACATGCCGTCACAATCCTGACTCGACGCAGACAGGATTGCCCCGACGCGGAAACGTCGGACGGCGTCCATATTCGACGCGTATTCCCGGCACACGCTCCGCGTCCCCTGTATTCCGCCGCCATGATTCTCTCCACCGCCCTGTTCCTCCTGCGGCATGGATGCTCGTTCGATGCGGTTCACAGCTTCCGCCTGTGCGTACACAATCTGGCGGTCGCCTTGCTGCAACCGTTGTTCGGCTGGCGCTGGCTGGCCCGCATGTCCGGGGGCGGTCCGTCCGGCGACCTGGCCCCGGTTCCGCCCGGAATGCGGCGACGCTTGCTGTGCGCCGCTCTGAATCGTGCCCACGTGCTGTTGGCGCTTTCGAACGAAATGCGCAACGAAATGATCGCCTTCGGCCTCGATCCGGCCCGGATCCACCTCGCATCCAATGCGGTGGACACCATGCGATTCGCCTGTCCGGAACGAGACTACCGCCGGTTCCAGCGCCTGCTTTTCATCGGACGCCTGGCCCCGGAAAAGAACCTCCACGCGCTGTTCGAAGCCCTGACAGCCCCCCACCTCGAAGGCTGTGCGTTGACCGTCGCCGGGGACGGCCCCGAACGCGTCGCGCTTGCGGGGTCCGCACGACGGCTGGGCCTGGCCGATCGGGTGACGTTTCTCGGCGGGGTGAACGACGTGGCCGCGCTGTACGGGGCGCATGACGTATTCGTCCTGCCGAGCCTTGCCGAGGGTATGAGCAACGCCCTGCTCGAAGCCATGGCGTCCGGGTTGCCCTGCGTCTGCACGCCGGTGGGCGGCGCGCCGGACATCATCGAGCCGGGTGTGAACGGGATCCTCACCCAGGGCACGACCGCCGAGGCCGTCGCCCGCGGTCTGACCGCCGCGGTTCGCGCAACGCCGGAGCAACGCGCCGCCTGGGGCCGGGCCGCC
>JAADHN010000080.1:27646-80513 GCA_013151865.1 Kiritimatiellota bacterium | reverse complement strand
AGCCCGGCCAGCAAGGCGGCCTCCGGCAGGTCGAGATAGCGGGCGGACTTGTCCAGGTAGGCCCGGGAAGCAGCTTCGATCCCGACAAGATTGGCGCCGAACGGCGCGAGATTGAGGTACTGCTCGAGGATCCAGTCTTTGTCGTGCCGGGTCTCGATGTCGAGCGCGCGGAGAATCTGGCGAACTTTGTAGCGGTACGAGCGCGGTTCGGGTTGGACCAATTTGGCCAATTGCATGGTAATGGTCGACGCGCCGGAAACGATTCTGCCGGCCCGCAGGTTCGAGAGCAACGCTCGGAGGCCGGCGGGCCAGTGCACGCCGCCGTGTTCGAAAAAGCGCCGGTCTTCCACGGCGACCATGGCGGCGATCAACCAGGGAGAGACCTGGGATAGCGGGACCGGGACCCGCCATCGATCGCTGCTGCCCAACTCCGCCCAAATGGGCGTCCCTCTTCGGTCGCAGCAGATCCGGCTCGGTCGCAGTCGCGCCAGTCGGTCTTCCTCGAATCGGCATGTCCGCCGGCTTGTCCACCAAACCAGGCAAGAGATTGTCGCCGTCGAGATGAGCGCCGCGGCGAGCAGGCCCCGTTTTTCGACTGTTGCCTGAATCCGCGGGCTGTCCTTTGCCCGGCGACAAACGCGGCGGGCAATGTCGGGATGTCCTCTCGAGCCGTGCGGGCGGCCTCGAGGCGGAGTCGGATCGTTGTTCTTTTGCATGGCCTGTTCCGCTTCTGTTTGTTTTCCTCCCGATCCGTCCACGGGACTCGGGCGGACCCGGCGAGTCGGGGACCGCCGGGCAGTTTGCTTTGAATCACGCGTGCGCCGTCTGCTGCGACGACGCAGCTTCAGAACACTGTCGCCACCCGCCGACCGAGGCGGTGTTTCAGCACGACCTGGTCCAGCGTTCGACGCAATGACTTGAATCCGTATAAGCTGCGCCCTCTTGCGACGAAATTCATGAACTGGCAAGGGTGGCGAACATCCCGGTATTGCCCGGACGATTCTCCCGGAAAGTGCGGGTTCGTCCGCCCCCGGATCATCTCGAGAGAGTCACTGATTCCGGACGCGGATCGCAGCGCCGCCGGGGGCCTGTGCGTAGACGTCCGGGGCGTACATGGCGTACGCCGCCACAGGCGGTGCGGCAAAGCGTCCGGGTGAGACGGCCCGGCAGGCGTACCGGATGGTATTGCCTTTTTCGTCCAAAGCGCCGAAGAAAAGCACCCGATCTTCGAGGATTTCGACATAGTCCGGTTTTTTCCCCGTGAACACGGCGCCGGCCGTACGATTCGAGAGCATGGCGCGGTTCTCGATCTCCAAGCCTCCCGGGAGCAGGTCGACAATGACGACGTTCCGGTAAGCCCGGCCTCCGGAGAGCCTGATGCGGACCGTCACCAAGTCCCCCCTGCGGAACAGGCGTTGCGGTTTGCCGTTCGCCGACAGGTATTCGCGGTGGACTTCGAGTCCCCGGTACTCCGGTTTCAGCAGTTGAGTCCGAGGGACCCCGCGGGCGAACCAAGCCGCAAAAAGACGTCCCGGTCCGTGGTTCGTGACGATGAATTCCGCGGGTGTCCCGGTTTGTGTCCGGTACTCGAACGGCTCCCCGGCGCCGACCGTGGTTGCCGCGCCGCCGTTGAAACTGACCGTGCCGCGTGTCTGTTCTGCATCCGGGTTGAGGGTTTGCCATCTGAGGAGGGCCGTGGCGGCCAGCGCGTTGTCGAAGGTGGTGGCCCAGCGTCGATTCACGGTCCCGCGTCGGCGCAGCAGCGCCTCCATCAGCCCCGCGAGCGCAGGGGAACCTGGATATGCCTGTTCGAGTGCAATGGCCGCCAGAGCCATTCCGGAGGCGGGTGTATCGAGGAGGTGGTCGGAGTCCCGGGACCAATTGGGTCGGTCAAGCAGTTCTTGGAGCCATTTGGCGCCGCGATGGGCGCGTCCGGCCAGGATAAGTGAAGTCGCGGCGAGGATATAGCCTGTCGAGTCGTCTCCGTCTTTCTTCATTTTCAGGAAGGCTTCCGCCAGTCCGGGTTCGGCTTTTCCGGCTCGGGCCAACAGGTAATGGGCGTAGCCCCTGAACCGGCTCGAGCGTCGGGACGGCGGATTGACGGCCGCGGCCCTCATGTAGCTCACGAGCCCCGTCCAAACGTCGGTCTCGGGTCCCAGGCCGGCATCGCGGCAGCAGATGAGGAAGTGGGCGGCGTAGAGCGATGCTCCGTGCCGCACCTCGGGACTGCCGGGCCACATTGCGAACCCGCCGGACGGCAACTGCATGCGCCGAATTCGTCGCACGGCCTTTCGGATTGTCTGCGCAAAGAGGGCCCGGTCTCCGCGGAGCGCCTGACCGGCCCCGAGCGCCCCAGGACGCGTGGAACGTACGTAAAGAAACGGGAACGCTTTACTGGCGGTCTGCTCGATGCACCCATAGGGATACGCCTCGAGCCAAGCGAGCGCCGGCATGACAGCGGCGCTGTATCCCGACGAGACATGGACCGAAAACCGGACGGTTTCGGTGCTCAGGCGACTGGGAGGACGCAGGCGCACCTGTTTTCCCGCGTCTGCGACGGTCGTGCCTGAGAGGCTGATGGCCAGTGCGGCGGGACGGACGGCGAATTCGACCGTGTCGATGCCGATTTCCGCACCGGATTCGGAAAAACAATGTACCGTGAAACGTACTTGGCCGTTGTCGTCTGAGGCGGCGACGAGGCGGAACGAAAACCGTGCCTCGCCGTGTTTCGGCAGCACGATGTTCCGGGTTGTTTCGCCGACGGTCGTCGCAGGACCGCCATCGAGCCTGAGAGTGAATCGGCAACGGGTTTCGGGGAGGTCGTTGTTGACCGCGTGAACCGTCACGTCGAATTCGTCTCCACCGGCCACCGCCCGCGGGACGGTCGCCTGGACCGTGACGCGGTCGCGGACGCGTACCAACCGTTCGCCGCCGCCGACTCCGGACCCGGCCCATGCGACCGCCATGAAGCGCAGGGCGCCATTGAAATCCGGCACGGGGACCGTTACGGAAGCCTTACCCGACGGCGGCACGTCCAGGACGCCGAGAAGCGACACGGCGGGCCGGCGTGTCGTGTCCGGCGGCATATCGCGCAGCAGCCCGGACATTTGGTCGCCGCCGACCTCCGACCCGATGCCGAGGCGTGGGAGGTCGGAAACGTCGGGATAGAAATGGGCGAGCCCATCGTACACTTGAATCCCGCACCGACGTTTGCCGAAATAAAAGCTGAACGGGTCCGGTGCGGCATACCCCGTGAGCGACAGAATCCCGGCATCCACGGCAAACAGGTCCACCCGTCCGGCGGTCGGTCCGTGGTTCGATTCGAGTCGGACCGCCATCCGCATCGACGTGCCCGGGCGCGTGGTTTCGGGCGCGTCGAGGGTCACGTCGAGCCGGTATCGCGCCTGGGATACGGGCAGTGGCGTCAGGCCGAACCGTACGCCCGGCCGGAAGACGCCTTTCAGGGGGCCGGGGGTCGTCTGGAGATACAGCGCGGCGTACACGCACCCGAAAGGCGTTTGCGGTATGCGCACGGAGATCGTGTTCGGTCCCTTGTTTACCGGGAGGACTCGGGCGTCGAGGACCCGGTTCGTGGCCAGGCAGAGCAGAAGGCGGCCGGGCGCGCCGGTCGAAAAACGAAGGCGTGCGGTTTCCCCGGGGCGGTAGACCGGTTTGTCCCGCGTCACCACCGGTGCGCTCCCGGCCGCGGAGCGTACCGTGGCCGTCATGGCGCCGGCAGCGAAGCGGAGACGCGACTCGGCCTTGCCGATCCGGAGGCGCAACTCCCACAAGCCTTGCGCCGGGCACGGCACGGCGAAGCGTCCGCGGGTCGCCTTCGGGGCTGCCGGGACCGTACCTTTTGTGACGGCGACGACCTGCTCGGTCCATGTTCGCACGTACTCGGCGTCGGCGTTCAGCCGTAAGGTTGAGCGCCAAACGATCCGGTGGAGACTGAATCGGATCGGGGCGGGGAGGGGACGTGGTCGCCCTGCCGGAGAAAGGCAGACCCAGGCGAAGATTTCACGCCGTCCGGGGCCGGTCGCCGCCGGCGGAGGTTCGCGTCGGACCCCCAGGTAGAACGCGGTGGGATCGATCGGGCGTGCGACCGAGGCGGCCACGGTTCGACCCCCGGGCTGATGAGCAACGGCCGTAAGAATCATGGTCAACGGCGCGGCCCAGCCGCTCGGGGTCGGGACCGGCAGGACCGTCTGAGCCTGTCCCGCGGCATCGGTGACAAGGCGGCCGGCATTGCGGGGAGGCGGCAAGGTGCGGTCCGGATCCTGAAAACCGAAAACAAACTCCCGAAAAGCAGGAGGTGCAAAAACCCGAGGCCGCAGAGCACAGACGAGGTCTACCCGACAATCGGCGGCCGGACGCCCGAAATAGTAGTGTGCAGCCACGGTCAGTCCGATCTTTCCGTCCGCTCCGTACCGGGGCCTGTCCGCTTGCAGACGAAGTCGGAGCCGGGCGGGGACATAGGGCAGCACGAAGAACGAGAAACGTCCGTACGCGGCATTCGCGAGGGCAGCGCCGGCCACAACGGCCTGGTAACCGCCGGTGCGGGCATCTGCCGGGAAGGCGACATCTATTGAGGCATATCCGTCCGTACTGAGATGGAGTCGTCGCGAAAGAAACGGACGTCCCTTGGGATCGGTGATCGAGAAACGAACCGGAAAGCCCCCGGCCGTGCGAAGGTCCCGATCCCGAACGAGGAAGGCGAACCGCATCGACTCCCCGGGTCGGCAAAGATCGCGTTCGGCATAGACGAACGCACTGTAGGGCGATTCCGGGTACCCCTTTTCTCCCAGGGAACCAGACGCGACCTCATCACGTGCGAACTCCGCATTGAGTGGAAGCAGGGAGAGGTCCGGGCCTTTTCGGAACACCACGAGAGCCGGTGTCTCGTCCTGGGCGGCCGACGGTTGGTCGAGGCTCACGCGTGCCAGGCCGCCCGTGCCGGAGCGTCCGCGTCCGAGCACCAGGTTTCTCTCGGACAATACCTCGATGTCACAGCCTTCCACCGGGCTACGGTCGTTCATGTCCCTCACCCAGACAGCGAGGCTGCGGCCGCGACCGCGGACGACAGCGGCTGTCAGGCGGGTCCAAACCACGATTCGAGTGCGGTGCGGGCCGCTCCAGCTCCACGCGCGCTTGGTTTTCACTTGCAGGAGGTATACCCCCGGCGGGGCTGCACCCATTAATTCGGGCATCGAAAGGGAAAACGTCCGCGCTGTCGACGCCGCGGCGGACGGCACGGAAACCACCTTCAGAACCCGTGCGGGGCCGAGTCGGTCCGGGCTCGTTTCCCAGCACGGCGGCTCCACCACGAGACGCACCAGGTTGCGGGCGTAGATACGCCGAGCAGTCACTTGGAATTCCTTGATCCCCGCGGCGCGGACGGCAATGGTGTCGGCCCCGAGTTTTGGCAAGTACAGGCCGGAAGACGCGAAACGGAGCTGCATTGCGCCACGGGAAGTGACTACGGTGTACAGAATCGGGGCGTCGAGCACGCGTCCCCCGCGCGTCCGGAGACCCGATGCGAACCGAAGTCGGTAGACTGTATAGCTCCTGAAGTCGCCCCTCAGTTCGTACAGTCCCTGGATTTCGCCCGGAACCAAAGCGAGCGATTCGACAGGAGGATTCACCCGAATAAACGAGAGCGCGGAACTGCAGTCCAGGGCGCCGTTGACCTTGAAGGCAATCCGGAGGTTCGGATCGCTGTACCCGGTTCGGGCGACCGCCTCACGGATCACCAGCGCCCGGGGGATGTCCAACTCGCGGACCCACGGCCGGGAAGTCGGGACCGTGCCCCCGACGGCCGTCAGCCCCGGAGACAGCGTCAGGCGGATTCGCTCCAAGTCCGGCGTGTGCTTCAGGAGTACAGTGCCTTTCGATCCGATGCAGTTCATGGCGACTTTCGTGAGGCGGCCCGTTCCCACCGATTCAACCCTCATATGTTCGCCGAAGGCGTGCTCGGGAAGAGGCGCGTTGAACAAGATCTGCAGTTGCGTGTTTTCGTCATCCCGCCGAATCGGAACTCCCACTTCACTGACGCGCACGGGAGGAATCGTCAGTTTCACCGGGGTCGGATCCAGAAAACGCCCGTTCAAGTCGCGAAGGCCGCGACGGGGTTCGACCGTGAAACACCGGCCGGGCGTCAGTTGCTTGACCGGCGCCACGTATACGCTCCGTGCCCCCTTCCAGTAAAGGGAGTACGCAAAGCGCGGGGTGAAAACGAATGGGGGCGTCCCGTGACGCGGCACCGCCAACTCGGGCATGGCCGTGTTGAATTTCAAGATGATCGCGGTTCGATCCGGCGCAGACGATTCGACCGTCGCGGACCGGATGCCCGGGGCGCCCGTCAGCCAAGCGGTGACTCCCTCCGCAATCGATACGGCGACCAGGACGGTCAAGAGCAACAGGTTGAGGACCAGTGAGACGGGACCGATCTCGGGGTGTTTCTCCAGTAGACGTCGCAGTGTGCGCATAAGGCAGCCCTCCCATTCAATAGCTTTCCTATTTTCAACTTCTCCAGGCCGGCGGGACCGCGGCGAGAGGCGTTCTGTCGAGACGCCCCGGCAGACCACGGCGGTGGACCGGACTGTGACGGGCGAGGGTCGGAGTGCAGGCGAGTGCAGGGCGGGCGACCATGCTGCACGCAGGAAACGGAAGTCGCCAAGCCGCCTTCAGGAGCGAGAGTGTCCTGCGGGGCCGGCAACTCCCATGTGATTGAACGACCGCTCCTTGCGGCCGGCGACCGAGGGCTGTGCAACAACCGTCGGCCGGTCGTTCACATGGGCAGGAAGCAGAGCGGGCGAGACGGTTGGCGTCGGGACAGAGACCGGCGGTCTTTTCTAACAGGCGGGGAGAGTACGCAGGCGGCGCCTGCATGAACGGTCCGGGCCAAAGTTATTTCGAGACGCTCAGCAATTCACGGCGCAGCGCACGTTGGTTCGCCGCCCACCTTTCCTGGGCTTCCGCGGGGGCTTCCCGCATCCTGATGGAGTGGACGTAGGCCGTACCGCACTCCGGGCAGACACTGCTCCCCCGATGCGCCGGCGCATTGCATTCGGGATTCGAACATCGGGTCTCGAGCAGTTCGCCGCAAAAAGGGCAGAATGCTCGCCCCTCGGCCCGCACTCGGCGGATCGTGGGGTTGAAACAAAGCCGACCCCGAACCACAAACGGCACGTTCGAGGGACACTCGTCCACGGGACAGAATCCCGCGACCGACCCCGCGGCGGGTTCCGGACCGGGAATCTCCAACCGACTCGGGTCCAACCCCAGCCGTTCCGCGATGGACGCGAGCTTTTCCCGGGACAGCGCATCCCGACGCCCGGCTTCGAACATGCTCACGGCCGACTGGGAACAGCCGGCCTGACGGGCCAGCTCGGACTGGGTCAGTCCGGCCTCGATTCGCAGTTTCCGAAGCAAGTGCGGCAGGGATGATTCTGCGGACGCCATGTCGGTACGGTCCCCTTCCAGCAAACGTCTGACACACCGGCGGTCTTCCGCCGACAGCCATCGAAAGCAATATTAAGTTAGCTTGATATAATATCAAGCCATAACTTGATATTTTTTCTTTTTTTGTTCGGTCGGGTGGGGCAGGCGTTGCCGTCGAGGGGCGTCGAGGGACGGGGAAAACGGCCCTCCGGCATTGGGCCGCACGACTTGCCCTTGACTTTCGTTTTGAGCAGCCAATAGTCTGGTTTGACCTACGGAACACCGAATCCCGCTCGAAAACACGGTGGGATCATTGACACTCGGGCCATCGTTGCGCTTTACCCGCATTCTGCTTACCGCCGAGTGCTCTGTACGGCCGGAACCCTGTCCTGCGGATGGCCTGCTGCGAGCAAGGCGGCGATTGCCCCGAGGCCGCGGGTCGGCTTTCGGTTGGTGATCGGCAATCCCGGGGAGGTCCTGCGATGAGAAACAAGCTCGGACTTCACATGTGCGGATGGGGCGACAGGCCGTTGCCCGAGGTGCTTGTCGCCGCGCGGGAGTTGGGCTACGACGGTGTCGAGTTGGCGCCGGCTTGGCTGGAGAAACTCTATGGGGGGCTTGACGAGATCGACCGCTTCCTTGCCCGTGAGGCCGCGCCCCTCGCGCCGGTGGTGTTTGTCGGCGGACCGCGGATCGACGACAAGGGGTTGGCTGTGTCGGTGGCTCAGACCGGGCGCTATGCGCGATGGGTCAAGAAACACGGCGGACATGGGGTGATTTACAGCACGGTCCAAGGTCGGGCCGGTCTGCGCACCCGCCAAGAACGCGAGCGTTTGCGTCGTGCTTGGGACGCCGTGGCCCGCGCGGCGACTGCGGAAGGCTGTACCCCCCTTTACCACAACCACTATGTGGTGAGCCACGAGGTGAGTCGAGTGCTTCTCGACGAGGACATGGAACTTCTCGATTGGTCCACCTGGCAGCTATGCGTGGATACGGGGCATCTGCTATTGGCCCTCCACGATCCCGTGTCCTTTATCGAGGAATGGTCCGATAAGGTTGCCTGGATGCACTGCAAGGACGTCGGGACGTCCCCGTTCGAGGAGCAACCGTCCGGGCATCGTTCCATGGGCGACATCGCGGCCTGTTTCACGTCTCTCGGCAGCGGCGCGGTCGATTTCGGAGGCGTTGTCGCCGTACTTGATCGAGTCGGCTACCGCGGGTGGTTCGTGGTCGAGCAGGATTCCAGTCCCGACCCGCGCGCCACGTCCGAGGCATCGCTTCGACACATGCGGGGCGTCCTTCAGGGTGGCGCCGCCGGCGCGCCGTGAGTCAATCCCACATCCCGGGGAAATACCTGCGAGGCACGTCGCGAAGTTCCGGGGCGACCGGGGAGGCGGGCGTTGAGTGGGGTGTCGCTTCTTATTGCGACGGGGCGCAGATTAACCGTGCCCGGCCCCGTGAACGGTTCCGGCGCCCCTGATCGGACGCGTGCAGCCCTGTCTTGGCGAAGTTGGCTGAGCCTGCCGAGAAAGGCGCGCGGGGGTTACTTGTAAAGTTCCAATTCGGTGATTTCGGGCAGAGCTTCCCCGGTCCATGTTTTTCGGCGTTTCGTGGGCGTGACGCGGATCCCGGTCGCGGTGATCGTTCTGCCGGTGTATTCGAGCCGCTGCACGAGTTGGTCCGTCCAGGTGTGGAGCAGGCGCCAACGGCCGTCGATCCGCGCGTGCAGTTGCGCGTCGCGAATGCTCGGTGTGTAGAGGACGACACGGGAGAAGGCGAGGGGGTTTTCGAAGTGGATCTCGCACTTGCTGCGGTCGCCGTAGACAGGGAGCCAACCGCCGGCCGCCAGTTCCCCGTCGACGAGGGCGTCGTTCCGTCCGAAGATCCCTTTCGTCCCTTCGACGCGCCACCGGACCCCCGGTTGTGCGAGGAGGTTCCCCTTGTCTGCACTGCGTGCCAGGAGGCGTTTGATTTTCGCCCGGATCCGGTCGAGAGAGCGCAGGTAGGGCAGCGCCTCCAGTGTGGTGTACACGTGGACCCCGAGGCGACCGAACGAGTCTTGGAAACGGCCGTTCCGCATGGGGACCACCCGGTTTTCCCGGAGCACGATGAGTCGAGAGTTCTTCGCAGCCTTGAGTGCCGGCACTTCGAAGACGCTGCGGTTGGGTTTGTAACTCTGGTTGGCGGCCACGATGAAGATGTGAGACCGGGGAGCTTTCTCGGGACGATAGGATTTGGCGATGGCGTCCACATCGGGGTTCGAGGAGCGAATGGCCGTTGCCGTTCCCGGATGCTTCCACGCAGGGGCGAGGAGGGCCAGTTCCTCGAAGACGGCGTCCATCGAGATCCTGTTTTCCAGGTGGTTCCAGTACCCGTTGAAGATGAACGGAACGATCCCTTTGGCGCCGTTGGCGAGGGCTGTATAGGTGAACCAGCGCGACTCGAGGAAATTGGGGTGACGGCTGGTCGGACCGCCGTAGCTGAACGTCTGCGGCATGCACCACACGGCCTTCGAACCGTCGTTGGCGGCGACCGCCTTGCGCATGACGTTGCGAATGCCCAGGAGGTAATTGGCGAAAGCGCGAGTGCCGTCGTCGTACTGTTGCGGGCTGAGGTAGGGATGCGGGCACATGACGTCGCAGGCCTCCATATAGGTGTCCGGCGCGCGGCTGACGATCATGCAGAACCGGTAAGGGTCCAGCTTTCTCAGGAATTCATAGAGCGTTTTCAGGTAGTACGGCGACAGCCCCCGGCACTCCGGTTCGTCGCTGATGTAGTAGCCGATAATGGCGGGATTGTCGCGCACTTCGGCCACCACGGCACGCAGTTTGGCTTTCAATTCCCCGTCAATGGGTTGATCGAGCTTGGCTTTGGTTTCATCGATCAGGCGCGTAATGCCTCTCAGGGTGTAGAGACCGGTTTCGGCGCAGGTGTCGCGGGTGCTTCCCATGATGAAATTGGTGGTTCGTGGGAGTTGGCCTTCGGGGAAGGCCGCGGTGCTGCGGACGTAGTTCATGCTGCCGTACCAGCCGCGGATGAACACCGGCACGCCGTCGATGAGGAGGTTTCCTTCCCTGTCGATCCGGGCTTCGACGGCGGCGGGCGGCAGTTTTCGGAAGAGGCGCTCTTGTTCGGCCAGGACGGTCGTCGAGGCCTTGCCCCCTTTCCCCGTTTCCGCGACGATTTCGGCGCGGAGCGTGTAGTCGCCCATAGGAAGGTGGTCCACATCGATCTCGAAGGCTGTTTCGGCACCGTCGATTCTCGCGGTGAAAACACGGGGTTGGGTGAGCGGTCCCGAGAGGCTGACACGGGCGGTCTTGCCGCGGATGTCGTCCAAGGCCAGATTGGCACGGAGGGTGCCGACGACGGTCTTGATCTGTTGGGTGGGATAGATGGCGTCGCGGTAGTTCGGGCGGGTCAGGCGGACGGTCAGTGGATGGTAGTCGAGCCGTTCGTCGAAACGGGCTGCAAGCGTCGGCGTCCCGTCGTCGTCGACGACCTCCAACAGGACCGGAAACTTGCCTTGGGCCGCCATTCGCACTTTCGGAAAGGCAAGGGAGGACGCGGAGCGTGGAGGGAGCGTGACCCGTATCCGGGCGGTCACGGGTTTTTCTGTCAAGATCGTCATATTCGCCGCCCCGGCAAAAGGTTCGGCGCCCCGGTTTTCCAACTGGAACGAAGCGGCAACATCGAACCCGTCCCGGGCAGGCGTCAATTGGAACGCCGGCGATTCCGCGGAAAGGTTGAACCGGCTGCGGTCGATTTCGATGGGGCCCAAGGTGCCGAAGCTGTCGATGTCGTGGTACTTGTTTCCCGGGCTGAACTGAGAATAGTAGCGGGGCGCGGGTGTGCGGGTGCGGGAGATGCTGAAAACCCAGTTCTCGCACCAGCTTTCCGAGGGACGTTGGAAGAGTGCCGCGAAGGGGAGGGCGATTTCGACGCTCCAGAAGTCGTCTCCTCGGTAGGTCTCCGCCTGCCAGACGGCCGAATACCTCTTGCCCGTGTTGCCCCGTTCGATCATGTACAGATCGACTTGCGTCCCCCGCGAGTTGACAGCGAACTGGTAGTACTCATTGCGGTCGCCGACGGGGTCGATAAACAGCTCCACGTCGTCGTCCGACCACATGGCCGCATCGTGTTTGTCCGCAGCCTTGACCGTGAGTTCGCCCATTTTCGGTTCGCGACAGCGGATGCCGAAGTAGAGGGTGGCATCATCGTACAGTACGCGGAAAGAAGTCTGAGTGTCTTCGGGAATGATTCGTCGTTCCCGGAGACCGGTTTTCTCGAACCTGGTGTGCTCCGGGGCGGCTTTCCAGGCCGCTTCGTCGAGTCGTCCGTCGATGGTGAGTTTGCCCTGGAGCCGCGCCGCTTTCGCGGCCTTCCGGGGACCTGTGGGAAGTTGGGCCGTTGAGAGACGGCCGAGAATCAGAAGGGCCAGCGAGAATGTCCGGAACGCGTTGTGCATGTCGGTCTCCATTATCGAACAGCGGCGACATCGGGGCGGCATCGGGAATGTACGGCCTGAATCCGGTCCTTTCATTTCGTATGGCTGCAAAGTTGGACGCCGCTCCCGGCTTCATGCTGTCCGCGTTCTCCTGCTCCCCTGGCGGGACGGTGTTCGCACTCGGTCCCGTATCCGGCGCCGGTTCGTTTCGAGGGCGCCCCAACGCCCGGTAGGAGGGCTTCCATTGCAGGGATTCAATGGGGTTCGGCAAGGCACCGTGCGGTCTCCGCCGCCGGTCGGCCCGAAGCGGGCGCCCCCTGCGGAGACGGTGAAGAATCCGGCGCCGGCCGAGCTGGAGTCGCCCGCCCTGGCTGCGGCGTACCTTCCGCCCGGCTTGACCGTGCGTCTCGGGAATTCCACTGCCCGGTCGACCTGCTTGCATCGCTTGGCGAGGACAGGATTCAACCATTACACTTTTCAAGGCGTTCCACCATCGCGAGAAACCGGCGTTTGCACCCTGTGCGCTGCCGCCGGCGTACTCGCCGGTTTTCGCCTCCCGCCCGACACAGGAGAGAGAGATGAAGCACGGACACGCACTTCGCGGCATTCTGACGATGGCAACGATACTTGCCGCGGCGTCGAGCGCCGCGCGCAATTTGGCTTGGAACCCGGGTTTCGAAAAGGTCAGCCGGGAGACGGGGTTCGCCGCATACTGGGGTATGAACGCCGCATATCCGGGCAAGGTCACGATGGTCGAGGACGCGGCCGCCGCGCATCGGGGCTCGCGATGCGTGGAAATCCGGCAGACCCGAAAAGTCTTTGTCGGCATGCACGCCGCCACCCGATTCGTGGTCGGCGCGAACCGCGAGCTGCAGGTCTCGTTGTGGCTGCGGGGCAACGGCACGGTGAATGTGACCTTCTACTTGTACTCGCAGACGCCCAGATACATCGGTTCCGCGGCGGTCGGTGCTTTCACGGTTAACGGCGACGAGTGGAGGCGCTTTACCGGAGTGGTCGCGATCCCCGAAACGTCGCACTTGGCCAAGAAGGCGCCGGCGCAGGTGCACAAAGCCTGTCTCGCGTTGCACGTGACCGGCGGGCCGGTGTTTGTCGACGACATCGGCATCTTCCGCAAGGGAGACGCCCCGGCGTCGCCGAACCCCGGCGTGGCGGTGCGTGCCGGGCGTGCTCCGGCCCCGCACATCCTGACCATCCCTGTGCTGTCCACGCCGCCGACGATTGACGGGACGTTGGCGCCGGGAGAGTGGGACAGGGCAGCGGCCGTGACCGGCTTCCACGAGCTGGGTGGCGACTTGGCCGCCCGTCAGACCGTGGTCTACATGGCCTACGACGCGAACAACCTGTACATGGCTTTTGATTCGACCAAGGATGGGCGGCTGAATGGGGGCGGCGTTGGGCGGGATAAAATGTTCAAACGCCCGCACGATGCGATCGAAGTCTGGCTCAAGCCGCCAGGGTCCGACTGGTTCCAGTTCTACGGGGTGCCGGAGGGTGGGTTTCTGGATCTGAGTCAGTCCCGCAAACTCGCATGGAACGCCGATTGGAAGTACGCCGGCAAAGTGACGGATGCGGGGGGACTGGCCGGCGAGATACAGACTTTTTCGCGCCGGCGCTGGGTTGCGGAGATCGCAGTGGGTTTCAGCGACCTGGGCCGGGGGACGCCGGGACCGGGCGAGGTCTGGCGGGTCAACTTCTGCCGGGACTGGGCGGAAGAAAAAGGGCATAAGAAGAAGTCCGAGGACTGGACCACCTGGTCGTACATTGCCGGCAGTTTTGCCACGCCCGACATGTTTTCGTTCTTGCATTTCGGCGGGCAAACTCCTGCTCTGCAAGTGACGGGGTTGGGCGATTTGTCCGGCGGGAACCTTCACGTGGTCGGGCGATTGTCCGCCGCAGCGGGTGCGCGGGCCTCGGTGAGTGCGGCTCTCGCGCTTCGGGACGGGAGCGGCCGGGTGGTTTACGAGAAATCGCAGCCGTTCGACTTTCGCACGGGAGGCACACAGGCGTTTGTCTTCACGGACACGATCCGGGTCCGCGGCCGTACGGACATGCGCCTCACGATCCGCGCCGCGCTCCTGGACTCGGACCGTGAATTGACCCGGATCGAAGTCCCGTTTACCGCGCTGTCGTCGTTTGTCGTGAAGCCGATCCCGATTTTTGCGAAAGGGTTCATGGATGTGGCGGTCGATGCATCGCGACTTCCGAACTTGCCGGCGGCCATCCGCCTGCAGATCGAGGTGCCGGGCACCTCGATCAAGCGGCGCGTCGCCCTGGATCGGAAGGCGCCGACCGCAACCGAACGGTTCGACCTGTCGCTCCGGGCGAATACCTGGTCCGCGCGGTGTTGACCGCGCCCGACGGCACGGTGTTGGCCGCCTCCAGCGAACCGTTGACCGTGCCGGCGCGGCCGGCGTGGCTCGACAACACGATCGGCGTCATTGACACCGTGCCGCCGCCTTGGACGTCATTGGCGGTCGACGGGCAGACGGCGAGGATGATACTGCGCGAGTATCGCTTGGGCAACAATGGGTTGCCAAAGCAGATCACGGCGGCGGGAAAGGAGATTCTGGCCGGTCCCGTGGAATTGCGGGCCGTGGTGAACGGACGGCCCACCTCGCTGGAATTCGAGCCGATGCAACGCGTGAGTACCACTGAGAGACGCGTCGCGTGGCGCGTCCGCGGCCATGCTGCCGGTGTGACTGTCTCCGGAACGCTTTGGCTCGAGTTCGACGGTTTTGCGTTGCTGACGTTCGACGTGACCGGCGATGCGACGACGACGCTGAACGAACTTGCCTTCGACGTGCCGATCCGCCGGAAGTTCGCACTCTATGCCCGAGGCCGGCGCCTGTTGCCGGTCTCGAAGTTTGTCAGCGCCAGCTTGTACCCAGAACCGTTCGCCAGCGCTCAGCCCGTGAATGTGGGCGACCGCGACCGCTGGTTCTACAGCCCGGGCTGGCAATGGCCGAACACCATGTTCAACGAGGTGTTCGTGGGCGCGGACACCCGCGGGCTCGCGTTCCTGACCGAGACCGACCAATTCATTCGCGGCAAGAAATACGCCGATTTCACCACGACCGGAGACACGGTCACGTTGCGGATCAATCTGATCAGCACGTCAACGAAGTTGGATCGGCCGTTGCACTATGAGTATGGCTACATCGTCATGCCGGTGAAGCCGCGCCCCGCGGACCCCAGGCGATACCAGCCGTCCTATTTCGCCACGGACAAGTATCCGGAGTTCAACCGCCGTCTGTGTGTGGCGGTCAACTACCATATCCTCGCCAATATCAACACGCCCGTCTTCCGCAACCCCCGCGTCGGTCGCGCTCTGGTCCGCCTTTTTCGCGAGAAGTACGACGTGGGCGTTGTCGCGGACACCTACATGTCCGCCGCCTCGACGACCATCCCCGAGTACGCGCTGTTCGGTCACGAGTGGGATGTGATTCCGCGCGACGGCTGGGTGACGCCGACGGGGCGCGTCCGGTTTGCCTGTCAATCCACTTCGCACGCCCAGTTCTATCTGGACCGTGTTCGGCGCATGGTCGAGGACATGGGGCTTGGCGGGGTCTACATCGATGTGTCCGGGCCGATGGCCAACAGCAATCCGTACTCGGGGTGCGGTTACGTCGACGAGGCGGGTGTCCGGCGCCCCACCGTGCCACTGTGGGCTTCGCGTCGAATGTTCCAGCGGCTCTACGCCTACCTGCATACGAACGGGCGCAACGGCATCATTTACAGCCACACCACGCAATCGAATTGCATCGGCGGCTACGTGGACGTGGTGACGGATGGCGAGTACTGGGGGACGGAACGCGAACGCCAGTACACGCGGCTGTCGCCGGACATGTTCCGCGCCATGGTGATGAAGACGCAGTTCGGCACGCCTTTTACGTTCTATATTTTCCATCAGTACGCTTGGCGCGGGAATGCGTTCGGCACGCCTGTGTCCCTCAAATCGGTGCTGATGATGAGCCTGCTGCACGGGATCCTGGTTTCCATCGGGGACGATGTGGGCATGCGCGAGATCCCTCCCGTGTGGGACTTGGTCAGCCCGTTCCTGGCCCGGGCCGACTTCCAAGGATACTGGCGTGACGAATGCCCGGTGCGCACGGGCTCGGAAAGAGTCTTGGCCAGCGCCTATCTCATGCCGGGCGGCAAGAAAGCGCTCGTCATCGTCGGCAACTGGGATTACAAGCCGAGGAAGGGCGTACTGGCGATCGACTGGGAGAAACTGGGCATGGAACCGGCGCGCACGACGGTCACGGAGCCGCTCGCCGGCGGCGCGAGTTTGCCCAGTGTCGGCCGACTCGAGCTTCAGCTCGAAGCGCGGACCTTCCGTGCGTTGTTGTTTGCGGTGCGCTGACCGGTGGCCTAACCTGAAAAATGCATGTGCCGTCTGCTGCGATGACGCATTCCACACATCTTCAGAACATTGCCGCCGTTCACCGACCGAGGCGGTGTTTCAACACGGCCTCGCCGAGCGTTCGACGCAACGACCTGAACCCGTATCCGCAGCGCCCTCTCGCGACGAAGGTTATGCATTACTCGGAGGTGACGTCTTCTTTCCACGGTTGACGGCATAAAACGTGACTGACAGAGTGACGTGCGCGATGCACACCGGACGGTGTGAACTCGGTACGTGGCTCGGAAGGACCTTGTCGATGGCGGCGGTTATCGATTCCGCACATAACCGGGAGCGTTTGGAGGGACGCATGGCGGCAGAGTTCGGCCGTCCTTTCGCACACCTCGTTTGGACGCGATATTGGGCCACCTTCGCGGCGCGTTCCCGGGTTGCGTGGGGGCTTGGCTGTTCGGTGGCGGAACTGGACGCGGCGATCAGGCGCCACCCGTGGCGACTCCAGTTGCCGCCGGCGCTCGATTTGGGCGGGACCGGTTTCTCCGGCGCCGTCTCGTTCGGGGGAGGGGCGCGGGTCGCGGTCGAGGCGGCTGATTTCGTTTCGAATGCCGCCGGCGACGCGCCGGTCGTTGCGACGCGGGTCGCGATCAGTGCGGACGACTCGACCCTCTGCTTCGAGTTCCATTGTGCCGAGCCGATCATGACCCAACTACTGACCCGCGCCGCGGAACCGCCGGCCCTGTTCGAGCGCGCCGTTCTAAATGGGGACACCCACTTCCTGTATCGGGTGCGACAGAAGCTTGAGACGAAGGACAAAGATGCGGAACTGGTCAGGCGGGCGGCGGTCGTGCCGCCGAGGAGCTGGAGTGTGTATGAGGACGACTGCGTGTTCGTGCGTCTGACGCCGCTGGCGGTGGGCGAAGACCTGAGCCGGGAATTCCGGGTCCGTGATCAACGCGATCCCGCGGGGTTGTTGCGCGAACTTGGCTCGCCCGAGCCGGGTCGACTTTTCTTGAAAGGCAGTTTTTACACGGTGGCGGTGAATGCGGCCGGGCTCCTGCACAGCAGCTTTTTCGACCCGTATGCGGGCGGGCGATTCTGGGGGTGCTGGGACCCGATGGCCGAGGCGGATGTGGAGCGGGAGAAGGATGCTTGGCGTGTTTGCTTCAAGCTTCCGCTGTCCGTGTTCGAGCCACAGTTTTCGAAGGGCGCAGTTTGGGGGATCGACATTTATCGGCGCCGTCCCGCACGTGGGGGACAGGCCGACACGCTCTTGCGCGCGCGCCGAACCCGGCTGCTGCGTTTCCAAGGCGATGGTCGGCGCGTCGAGCGCAACCTGCGCCGGCGCCGACCGTTCGATGAGGCGAGTATGGGCAAATGGCCGGCCTTGTGGGAGCGCACGGAGATCCCCGCTCCCGAGGGCGAAGTCGTGCTGTTGGGGCGCGACCTGGACCGGGATGAATGGCCGACTTCGGTCGAATGGGGGCGTGCCGGGGCGTTCACTCCTTTCCGCGACTGCCGCACCGGGGCGCCTGCCGAGATTCAGACCTGCGTTCGGTTGTTGCAGACAACCGGCGAACTGCTCGTCCGCTTCGACTGCGACGAGCCGGACACGGCGCCGCTGCGAGTGGTGGATCGCGAGCAGGAAGAATCTGCGTTTCCGACAGGACACCGCGCGGTCAATTGGTTCGACCGGCGAGAGCATTTCGGCGGTCCCGACTGGGGCGACTGCATCGAGGTGCAGTTGGCGCCCGGCCTGGCCGGGGTCGACCGCCACCACAACGGCTATTACCTCCTTCTGGTGAATTCGGGCGGCAGAATCCTGGAGCGGTACTGCGATCCCTTCGGTATGTGCTCGGCCGACGCAACCGCGAAGACCTGGAATTCCGGGGCCCGGTGCCGTGTGACCCTTGGCGACGCGGGCTGGCGCGTCGAACTGACGATTCCGTGGGCGGCCTTCCACGGGATCGACGCGGCAGGTGCGGTTTGGTTTGCCAATTTTCGCCGCGAGCGAGCCGGCGGGCCTGGACGTGGCAACACGCAGCAGAGCGCCTGGGCCGTCCCCTACTGCACCAAGCGCGACCCCGGCTATTTCGGTCGCATCCGCTTGGCCGCGAAACCGGACGGGGCCGCGGCCGGTCCGAATGTGCCGCCGCGCGTCTGGCCGGGGGAAGTCGGGCCCGATTCCCTGGCTGCGGATTGCGACCGTTCGCGCGACCGTCTGACCGGCTTGGCGGCACTCGATCACGGGAGGAAGCTCGTGGCAGTCGGGGCGCGCGGCACCGTGTGGCGCGGCGGCCGGGGCGGCGCTGCCGGCATCGAATTCAATCTCGAGCGCACACAGTTTATCGACGCGGACCGCGGCTGGGCCGTGGGCGGGTGGATTCGCGACAAACGTGTGGCCGTGTATGGCGGCATGGGGGTGATACTCTCCACGAGCGACGGCGGACGTAGCTGGGACGAACAATGGCGCGGCAAGGGGCCATGGTTCTACGACCTGCATTTTATCTCGTCCAAGACAGGGTACGTCTGCGGCGGATACGGCACGGTGTTGAAGACGACAGACGGGGGATGCACCTGGCAAGGCCCCCTGCCCACGGGCGTCAACGACTGGCTCTACGGCATCCATTTCACCGATGAACGCCGGGGTTGGGTCGTCGGCGCGAACGAAACCATCCTGCACACCAGCGACGGCGGATTGACGTGGGAGAGGCAGGCCGCAGGCAGTTGGCGGCGGCCGAATTCCGTTCGGGAACGCCTGCGCGCTCTCGGTTTCGCGGATGCAGAATACGGCTGGGCCGTGGGCGGACACGGGACCATCCTGCACACCAGCGACGGCGGCGCGCACTGGCGACGGCAGAAGTTGCCGCTCGATGACGAGATCGCTGACCTGCTGAGCCTGCGCGACGTCGACTTCGCCGACCGGCAGACCGGTTGGGTCGTGGGCGAGATCGGCAGTGTGGTGCTGCGGACGCAAGATGGAGGGGCGCACTGGCGGCTTGCCCGCACAGGCTTCCACGGAGGCCTGTTCGGGGTTCGAGCGGCCGACCGGGAGCGCGTGTGGGCCGTGGGTGAGAAAGGTGCGCGCCTGGCCTCGGTCGACGGCGGAAATACGTGGATCGTCGAGGACGCGACGGAGCGCCCCGGCTGGCTGTACATCACTCCCCACGATCACCACGTGAACAACTGGTCGAGCCTGATCGCGGCCATGGCCGACGAGGCGGATTGGACAACCGTCTCTCTGGGGCGCAGCAGTTTCTACTTTGCACCGCACATGGACTACCGCGAGCAGCGCTGGGTGGCCGGCACGCAATCGCTCGGCGCGACCAGCTCCCGGCTCTGGCAGGACTTCACCGGGTCGCGCCGTCGCCAGCCTCATTTCGTGCACCACGCATATCAGATTTACGGCGGCATGCGGCCCCTGACCCGCCGCCTGGTCGCGCTGTTTCGCCTGCTTCGCCCCGACGTGATCCTCACCGAATTCCCCGTCTTTGCCGAGAACTACTGGGCCTGGGAGACAGCCCTTGCGGCCCGTTGCGCGAACGAGGCCTACCTCGCTGCCGGCGATCCGGAGCGTTTTCCCCGACTATCCGCCTTGGGCCTCGATCCGTGGCAACCGGCGGAACTGTACTCAGCTCCATCCTGGTCCAACCGAATCTACGGGATCGGCGTGGCGACTCACCGGCTGAACGTGACCCGCAACGATCCGTCCCCGCGGCTTGGTCGGGACCGACTCGAGGCCGTGCGGCGTTCGATGGCGGCCTGGGAAGGGCTGATGGACCGCGGTACGCCGGAACGGCACGTGTGGTGGCGGAACGCCTTGGATCTGCATCTCGTGCACCGTGTGCGGGACGGGGCGGGATTGTCTCGGGTCATATCGATGACGCCGGTCGAGGCGGAAAAGCAGCGCCAAGAGTCCGGTGAAGAGCATAGACGGATCATGCGATAAGCACGGTTTCCGTCCGCCCTTCGTCACCCATGGTGCGTCAGACAGAGGGTTACGTCGAGGAATTGTTCGGTGGAGAGACCGAGATCCGTCCGTCGCGGAGAGGGTTTGAGGCAATTCCAAAACGCCGCGGGTGGATGTCGTCAGGCGGGCGGACCGATTCTTGCGGGTCCCCCCGGCGGGGTCCCGGGATACGCCGTGCGCGTAGGTCGAACCTTGACAAGATTGGAGAGGCCCCATGAACCGATTCATTGCCTGTCTGACAGCGCCATGCCTGCTCGCTTCGGCATCGTCGCAACCCAATAATCTGATTCGCAACGACAACGCGGAGGGCGGACCAATTGATTGGGTCCCCGCGAAGAACGTCGAGCTGGAGGTCGGTCCGGAGCGAACGCCCGCGGGGAAACTCGCCGTCAAGGTGAGTTGGCGGAATGTGCGGGAACTGCGCGGCTGGGCGCAAATGGGGAACCTGCTGCTGAGTCGGGGCAATGTTCTGGCCGCGCCCCTCAAGCGGGACACGCGGTATCGTTTTCGCTGCTCGGTCCTGGTGCGGGAGTTCGAGATCACGCCGGAGTCGGAAGAATGGCTGGCCGAGTATCCGAAAGGCATGTACGACCCGCCCACCGTGACCATCGGCTGCCAGGGCGGCGCGTGGAACTCGGGAATGCCCTTTGCCGCCTACAATATGGGCAAGCCGCGGACTTGGCAGGAGCTGAGCTTCGAGTTTACGACCCCCTTCAACCTCGGGGGAGGATTCTCCCTGCATCTCGACACCTATCCCTCCCAGGGCGCGCGGGTCCGTATGTGCACCAGCGGGGTGATGTTCATCGGCGACGAAATGCTGGAGGAATGCCCCCCGCGCGTCGGCTTCACCCGAACGCGCCGTCCAATCGCCGTTGACGGAAGCCTGGACGATTGGTGGGAAACCAATCCGGTGGTCGTCACCCGGGACCAGGCTGTGGTGGGGGCCCCTGCCTCCAACCGCAGTGCGTCCGGCATTTTCTACACCATGTGGGACGAACGGCGCCTTTACATCGCCGCAAAGATTGTGGACGACGACTTCGATCCGGCGCGCGACGGCATTGTCGTGCGGCTGAACGGCCGGGAGCATGTCGTTCGGGCCGGAAGAGCGCCCGAGGGCTGGCGCGTCGCACTCGAGCCCGTGGCAAATGTGGGTTCCACGGCCAACATGTATCGGATTGTCAGCCAGTTCGGGGAAGAGGTTCGGGGGTGCGGCGGCTACGTGGCGGAGATCGCCGCGCCCATCTCGGTCGCGGGTATATCGCCCGAACCCGGCGCCGAGTTCGAGTTGGCCTTGGAGATTCTGGACGGTGCGCCGGACGGCGGTCTGCGACGTCTGCGCTTTCCGAATGGCTCGTCCGCGGAGTCCGCAACCGCCGTTCTGGCCAATGAGAAAGGCGAACTGCGGGGGGGAGAGTATCCGGTTTACGCCGTGACGGACGCGGGCAACCCGCGCGGCGCACTGCGGCCCCTCGCCATCAAGAACGTGGCAACGCGCTTGCTTCGACACGGCAGGCTGGGCTATCCGCGGGCGCTCTTTCGCCGAGGCAAGCCCGGCAAGCTCGACGCCATCGTCAGTTGGACGACCTCGGCCGTGGCGAGGGGCGTGCTCGAGTTCGGCTTGGACGAACGCTACGGGCAACGGGTCGAAGGGACCAATGGGGTCGGCGACGCTTCCGGCATCGCGATGCGCGTGATCCTGCGCGACTTGGAGCCGAACCGACAGTACCGTTGCCGTGTCGTCGCCAGAGAAGGTCCCCAGGCACCGCCGCTTACCGGCCGTCCCTTTCTGTTGGACACGCGCCTGCCGCCGATCTCCGGGGTCGAGCACGGGACCATCCCCCTGACCGTGCGGGAGCCCGCCGGAATCGCCCGCAAAGCCTGGCCGGTCACCAGCGGCGTGCCGCTCCCGGAAGGCCACCTCCGAAGCACCGACAACCTGCGTCTGCTCGGCCCCGACGGCCTCCCAGTACCGCTCCAGTGCGTGCCTCTGGCCTCGTGGCCGGATGGGTCCGTGCGCTGGGCCCTGCTCGACTTCCAGGCTGATGTGCCCGCCGGCGGCGAGAGCAAGTACGTGCTCGAATACGGAAACGGGGTCCACGCGACGGCCGCGGAGACCGCGCTGCTGGTCGAAGAAGAGGATGAGCGCATTATGGTGGATACGGGCGCTGTATCCTTCACGATCGGCAAGACGGATTTCCAACTCGTCGAGGACGTCCGTGTCGGGGGCCGGATCGTGGCCGGACCCGGACGCCTGCGCATGACCGACCCCGAAGGCCGGGAATTCGTCGCTCGGCGGCCGGATACGGTCGAGATCGAAGAACTCGGACCCCTGCGGGCCTGCATCCGGGTGGCGGGCCGCTTGGTCGACGGCAGTGGACAGCCCTGGTTCGGCTACGAAGTACGTATCCACGCCTACGCCGGCCGGCCCTTCGTCCGGATCATCTGCACCACGACCTGTCAACCAAAAGGCGAGACCCGCTTCGAATTCACCGAGCGCATCCGGCCCGAGCCGGTTTCCGTGGGTTCCATATTCATGACCCTGAACCTGCCGAAGGCCGGGGACCGGGTCCGGGTCGGGACGACGGCGGCGGGCGGCAGCATCGTGTCGCCCCTGGCTGCCGGCGCCGTGCTGGAAATGCGCCAGAAACGGGAATCCGAAGGCTGGATCGGCGACCGGCCGTTCGGGCGCTTGCCCGGTTGGGCCGCAAGCGGGGATCTGCTCGTCGCCCTCCGGGACTTCTGGCAACTGTACCCCTACGCCGCCAGTTTCCGCAGGCAGGGAAGCGAGTGCGGAGTCCGCATCGGCCTCCTGCCGGAAATCGCCGCCGCCGAATATCCGTCCACGCCGGACACGGTCGAGGATTGGGTGTGGGGATATCTGCGGGGCGGCGCCTACCGCCTGCGCCGCGGCGAAGGACGCTCCCACGAGCTGTTCCTGACGTTCGGCCAGACCGACACCCAAACGATCGTTGCCACGGCCAGGGCACAGCTTGCCGAACCGCTCATGGCCCGGGCCGAACCGGCTTGGTATGCCGCCACACGGGCACTCGGGAACTTCCAGCCTCGAGACGAACGCTTTTCCGAATACGACAAGGCCTTCGAGCGGGGCCTGAACAAGATCCTGGTGCGCCGCGAGTCGGAGACATTCTTCGAGGGGCGTTTCGGACTTTACGGCAAGCGCAATTTCGGGGACCATTTCGGTTCGGACGGCATGAACTGGGACAACCTGGAGTACGATTTCGCCCACTGCTGCCTGACGCAATACATGCGGACCGGGGACCTGCGTTTCCTGCGAATCGGGCGCGAATGCCATCTGCACAACCGCGATGTGGACTGTCTCACCATCCGCCCCGGATTCGAACGACTCTGCGCGCATACCGGAGATCACAACCGGCAATTGGCCGGTCTGGGGCATACCTGGTGCGAGGGAGCCTGGGAGTACTATTTTCTCACCGGGGATCGGCGCAGCGCCCAAAAGGCGTTGGGGATCAGCAACGACCTGGCCTATCGAATCGCCGGGCTTTGCGCCCAAGGCGCCCCCGGCGCCGGGGGCAGCCGGGACTACGGCTGGTCGGTGGTGGGCTTGATCGCCGCCTATCGCGCCACCGCGGATCCCCTCTACCTGAATGCGGCGCGCGAAGTGGAGGAAGTGGTCGTGCGGACTCAGCACCCGTTTGCCGGAGGCTGGATCAAGCGACTCTCGACCGGGCACTGCTTCCACGCTCCGGCCCATTCCGGGCGGGTGTACTTCATGCAGGACATCGTGCTCAACGGCCAGGTCCTGTTTCACCAAGTCACCGGCGACCCCGACGTCGAGGCGTGCATTGTCACTGCATGCCGGGGCACCATGAGCGAAGTTCGCGAGCGGCAGGCTAGGGGGCTGCCGGGCATGGGGTACACCTCCTGCCCGTTTCTGTTGACGCCCGGCCCCTGGTACCCCGGTCGAAAGAAGCACAGCCTCGGCGTACCCATCCGTTACCTGGCCATGTATTACGCCGCCGGCTTGCCCGGCGGCGAAAGCTTGGCACAGGAACTGTTCGGCATGTGGCCGGAATCCGGGCAGCTCTGGTCAGGCAGTTTTTCGTCCCAGGGAAAGATGTTCGCTCAAGGCACCCGCTGGGCGCCTCGGCTGATGCATTGCATCGTCGAATTGCCCGGCATGCCGAACTCGGCCGCTGGGCGTCGTCCGGAAGACGGCGAATAGCAGACCGTACTCGTGTTCGAGACAACCCCGCCGCCGGCGTTTCGGCGAGATTGTCCGGTCGCAACCCCATCGAGTGGGGCGGAGGGAGCCGGTGCGGCGGACGGATCGTGGATCGTGGAGAGAATACGGCGCTCGTCTTGATTTGGGAGAACATGTGTGATAAACTGTTGCCCGCTGTTGTTCAAGATGCAATAGACGTATTTCCTTCTCTGCGAAGGTGTTCAAATATACCCGACCGCACCCGGCCGGCTGCCCAATGACAAACAAGCTGTTCATCCACGACTCCCGGACGCGACAATGGCTGCGGTTTACAGATCCGGTCGAGATTGTCGAGGCCGTCAGTCTCGACGAAGTGCTGCCCGCGTTGCGGCGTGTTGAAACCGCTGTCGGCGATCATGGACTTTTCGCAGCGGGGTTCCTTGCCTACGAATCCGCCCCCGCCTTCGATCCGGCCCTGATGGTGCGCGACCTGACGGGGTTTCCGCTTCTGTGGTTCGGCCTCTACGGCCCGCCCGAGCGACTCGATTCCCTGCCGCCGGCGGCCCCGGCGTTTCACCCGGAACTGCGTTGGGACTCTTCCGTGACACGGGAAGAATACGGGGCCGCCCTGAGAGAGATCCGCCGGTACCTCGTTGCGGGCGATACCTACCAGGTCAACTACACGTTCAGGATGCGGACGCGCTTCCGGGACGACCCGTGGGCGTTGTTCGTTCGGATGGCGCAGGCGCAGCAGTCGAACTATGCGGCGTTTGTCGACGCCGGCCGATTCGTCATGTGCTCCGCATCTCCCGAACTGTTTTTCACTCTCGAAAAGGGTACGCTGACGGCGTTGCCGATGAAGGGGACGGCTGCCCGGGGATTGACCTCTCAGGAAGACCGGTCCCTTGCCCGTCGTCTCGCCCGTTCCGAGAAAGATCGGGCCGAGAACGTGATGATTGTCGACATGACCCGCAACGACATGGGACGTATCGCGATTCCCGGAACAGTCACCGTCCCAAGGCTCTTCACGGTAGAGCGCTACCCGACGGTCTGGCAAATGACTTCCACGGTGACGGCTCAAACCTCCGCAAAGCTGTACGACATTATGCGGGCGATGTTTCCGTGCGCTTCAATCACCGGCGCACCGAAGCCGCGGACCATGCGGATCATTGCCGAACTGGAGACGGCGCCTCGGAGGATCTACACCGGCGCCATCGGATTTGTAACCCCGCAGATGCGGGCACAGTTCAACGTGGCCATTCGTACCGTCTTGATCGACCGGGAGGCCGGGGAAGCCGAATACGGCGTTGGCGGGGGAATCGTCTGGGATTCCGAGATCGAAGACGAATACGAGGAATGCCGCATCAAGGCCCGCGCCCTGACTTGCAGACAGCCGGATTTCTCCCTGCTGGAAACCATGTTGTGGACGCCCGGGGGCGGATGCTTTCTCCTGGAGTATCACATGCGGCGCCTGATCGATTCTGCGGCGTACTTTGCGTTTCCCGTTCAGCGCGAAGCTGTGGCCGCCGAACTCGAACGGTTGGCCCGCGGATTCGAGCCCCAGCCGCACAAAGTCCGCCTGCTGTTGGATCGGGACGGCACGCTGCATTCCGAAGCCGTACCGCTCGAACCGTCCCCGGAAACGCCGGTCCGTCTCGCGGTCGCCCCCGGCCCCGTAGACCGGACCGATCCGTTCCTTTACCACAAAACGACCCACCGGCGCCTCTATGACGACGCCCGAAAAGCGTGTCCGGAAGCCGACGACGTGCTGTTGTACAACGACCGAGGGGAGATCACCGAAACGACGATCGCCAACGTTCTGGTTCGGACCGCCGACGGATGGGTTACACCCCCGGTGCATTGCGGGTGCCTGCCGGGGACTTACCGGGCGTGGCTGCTTGATCGGGGCAAGGTGAGAGAGCAGGTCGTCACGTTGGAAGAGATTGGTCGGGCACGGGAAGTCGCCCTCGTGAACTCGGTCAGAAAATGGCGCCGTGCCGCACTGATCCGCAGTCCGGAAAAATGCCGCGACGGCGCTTGATTCCGGGGGCACTCCCGCTAGGCTATGTCCTTCACGAGATCAGGTGGCCGGACGGGGTGCGTCCGGTTCGAACAAACGGCCGTGCAGCGGATTATTGAAAGGGAAACGCCATGCCGAACGAAGCAGTCGGGACGCAGTCTCTGGCCACGGAAACGAAGCCCAAGGTCGCACCGAAAAAAAAGCTTCGGATTGCCATCGTGGGGTGCGGCGGCATCAGCGAAGTCCATCTGCGGGCGCTGCAGCCCATGCCCGACGTGGAAGTGGTGGCCGGGGTGGACATCAAACCTGAGCGCCTGGACGTGATGAAGGAGAAGTTCGGCATCACGCACCTGTACGAAGACTGGCGGGAGATGTTGGCGGAGGTCAAGCCGGACGCCGTCGACGTGTGCACGCCCAACGGCGTCCACGCCCCGGCGGCCATTGCGGCTTCGGAGGCCGGCTGTCATGTGATTACCGAAAAGCCTATGGCCATGAATCCACGCGAGTGCGAAGAGATGATTGCCGCAGCCAAAAAGGCGGGCAAGGTCCTGGTGATCGGCTTTCAGTTCCGGTACCATCCCAGCACCGAAATGATTGTCCGCGCTCGCGATGAAGGGCAGATCGGGAATGTCATGTTCGTGAAATGCCAGGCCCTGCGTCGACGCGGCATCCCGAACTGGGGCGTGTTCGGCCAAAAGAAACTCCAGGGCGGGGGCCCCATGATCGACATCGGCGTCCACGTGATCGAGATGGCCCATTACGCCATGGGCTCGCCCAAACCGGTGGCCGCTTCCGGCAATACCTGGACCTATATGGGCGACAAGCCCTCAGAGGTGGTCTGTCCCTGGCCCGGCTGGGATTGGAAGACGTACACGGTCGAAGATCTGGCCATCGGGCACGTCCGTTTTGAGAACGGCGCGGTGATGCAGATCGAGGCGTCGTTTGCGGCCCATATTGAGCGGGACATTTTCAATTTCACGCTGATTGGCGACAAAGGCGGAGCGCGCTGGGATCCCGCGGCCATTTTTACCGACCGGGCCGGGACGATGATCAACTGCACTCCGGGATTTCTGCCCAAGTCGGATTTCAGCTCGCTGTTCACCTCCAAGCTCCGCAATTTCGTGGACGGTTGCCTCCACGGCAAACCGCTCCGGGCCCCCGGCGAGGCCGGGCTGGTGGTGCAGCAGATTATCGACGGCGTCTACCGCTCGGCGGCCGCGGGGAAAGAAGTAACCATCGACTGATTCCATCGCCCCGGCCGCACAGAAGATTGGCAAACGACCGCATGAACCCGTCTTGGACGGTCGCATGACCCCGCCGTACCGCCGAGACTGCCGTTCCGACATGACGGGCGTGAGCCCTTCGAACGTTCTGTGGCCGAAATCCAGGTCCGAGGTTTTGGCGCGCGACCGGGGCAACCTCCCCGGTTCGGGGCCTGTCTCTTTATTCGAGAATTCCGCGAAACACGCCCCAACGAGGCAATGCCACCGTAGCCTGGGGCGGTGCCCAAGGGTTGGGTTTCCGGAACATGCACCCTGAAGGGGTGCTTCAACGTATTCCTTACGTGTAGGTTGAAGTACGCCTTCAGCGTACATCGGTACGGTGCCGACCAACCTTGGGCGTTGCCCGAGGCTACGGTAAAATCGGCCCTTCAGGCCGTCTGGGAACACGCACAATAATAAGGCGACAGGCCCTTCAGGCAGGGCAGGGCTTGCAAGACGCCTGCGAGCGTGCCCCCGTGCCGGTCATGGGAGCATCGGTGGGCGATCCCGCTGCCTGACCCAACCGAAAGCCGACGGCGCCTCGGGCGACGGCCGAGGTCCGCGCAGGGCCTTTTTCCTCCAGGAGGAAGCATGGACACGGAAGTTGCGCCTGCTTTGGTGATTCTCGCCGCCGGGCTTGGCAGCCGATTCGGTGGCTGGAAGCAGATCGAGGCCGTCGGCCCCAGCGGCGAAATCGTGCTGGACTACTCGGTGTACGACGGCTGGCGGGCCGGCTTCGGGCGGGTGGTGTTCATCGTGCGCGAGGAAATCCAGGCCGCGGTGCGCGACCATTTCGACCGGGTCTTGGCCGGGCGCATCGAAACGGCGTACGTGGTCCAGCGCCTGGACGACCTCCCCCCCGGTTTCGACCTCCCGTCCGAGCGGCGGAAACCGTGGGGGACCGCCCACGCGGTCTGGAGTGCCCGCCGGGAGATCGATCGGCCTTTCGCGGTTATCAATGCCGACGATTTCTATGGGCCCGAATCGTATGCTGTCCTCGCCGCGTTTCTGAAGGACGCGAACCCCGCGGCCCTGCCTGCGGAGTTCGCAATGGTCGGGTTCCCGCTGCGCAATACTTTATCGCCCAATGGCACCGTATCGCGCGGGATTTGCGCTGTGAATCCGGACGGCGCCCTCGAGCAGGTCGTCGAGCGCACGAAGATTCGCGGCGCCGGCGACAAGGACGCCGAGTACCTGGACGGCGCAGTGTGGCGTCCCCTGAGCGGGGATGCGGTGGCGTCCATGAACATGTGGGGGTTCACCCCGTCCCTTCTGGCCCGGATCGAGCCCTTGTTCGCCCACTTTCTGCGGAGTTCGCAGGACGATCCCGGGGCGGAATTCTTTCTGCCGGCGCTCGTGGACGCATTGGTCCGAGCCGGCAAGTGCCGAGTGACCGTGTTGGCGACCCCGGCGAAGTGGTTCGGCATCACGTATGCCGCCGATCTGGAGGATGCGCGTCGCAGCATTCGACGGCAGACCGAGGCGGGACGATACCCGACTCCGTTGTGGGAGAAGTGACCGGCCCGGCGTCGTCCAGCGTCCCCGGTCGACCCGGGCAGTAGAACGCCCTCGAAGACAGGATCACCCCCCAGAATGACGACCGATCTTGCCGCAGTCTTTGCCGAATTCGATGTCCCCGCACGGTTCGTGGAGGGCGGTCCGCATGGGAATGGGCACATCAACGACACCTACGCAGTCGTCGCCGAAACGGCGGACGGTTGTCGCCGCCGATATATCCTGCAGCGGATGAACCACAAGGTATTCACTCGTATTCCGGAGTTGATGGAGAACATCCTGCGCGTCACCCGGCATGTCCGGGGCAAGGTCGAATCGTTGCCCGGGCACGACCCCGACCGCGAGGCCCTGACCGTGATTCCCAGCCGCGGCGGCGGCCCCTTTATCCAACGGGAGGACGGTTCTTGCTGGCGATGCTACATCTTCATTGAGAATGCGTTGACGACCGATGTGGCCGCGGACCCCCGACAGGCGTATGAGGCGGCCAAGGCCTTCGGTACGTTCCAGGAAATGCTGCGGGACTTGCCCATGCCGCGACTGCACGACACGATCCCGGATTTTCATCACACTCCGAAACGGTTCGAGAAACTGAGAAAGGCCATCGAGCAGGATCGGGTCGGGCGTGCCGAAAGCGCGGGTCCGGAAATCGCTTTCGCCCTGGCTCGCGGAGAGATGACGACCACGGTCACCGACGGCATCGAACGCGGCGAGATCCCCGAGCGGGTGACGCACAACGACACCAAAATCAACAATGTGATGCTCGATATCGAATCGGGTCGCGGCGTCTGTGTTATCGACCTGGACACGGTCATGCCCGGCTCCGTATTGTACGATTTCGGGGACATGGTCCGGACCTCCACATCCACGGGGGCGGAGGACGAACGCGACCTGAGTCTCGTGACGTTTCAGCGGGACTTTTTCGATGCCTTGGTCTGCGGGTATCTCGATGCCGTCGGGGCCTCGCTTCTGCCGCGCGAACTGGAATTGCTGGCTTTCTCCGGGCGTCTGATTACCTTTGAAATCGGAATTCGGTTTTTGACCGACTATCTCGAAGGCGATGTATATTTCAAGACCCACCATCCGGACCACAACCTGGACAGGACCCGCACGCAGTTCGCTTTGGTGCGCGCCATGGAAGAGCAGGCGGACGCGTTGGATGCGCTGGTGCGAAGCCGGTGCCGCGAGCGCGGGATCGGCATATGACGGCCGGGCCGGGGCTCCGGAGTGCTGCGGTCACAGTCAATGGCTGTATCGGGGCGTAATGAGGCCAAACGCCGTGTCGAAAGGCCGTTCGGTTCGCGGTCGTTTGGGACACCGTCAAACAAGGAGTTCCCCACGATGAAAAGTTTTTTTCCGTTGCCGTCCCCCAAATTGCTCCCCGTGCTCGATCCGGGGTTTCGGCCTCCGGTTTTGGCGCACCGTGCGTACGCACAAATGGTCGAGAAGGCCGGCGGCGGCTTGCCGTTGGTGCTGACGGTCGAGCGGGACCGCGGCATCATCTCGCGGTACGAGACCCGTATTCTGCCGTGGGACCACCCGAAGGCGGCCGCAAATTACTTTTTTGTCGAGCGTCTTGTGAAGTTTCTGGTTTGGCAATGGGGCGGCTGGCGGGTGACGGTGGCCGGCAGTCCGGAGTTGGCGAGATTTCTGGCCCATACGTATTCGGCTGAGGGCGTGCGGGCCTTCGATGCCGAACTCTGGGGCGATCAGGTCTACAACCATGAGTTCACCGTTGAGTCCGTTTCGGTGGATGCGGCCCCGCCCGCCACTCCCGTGCCGGGCAGCGAGGTCCGCCTGGACTGGACGGGTTGGCGCATCGGGTTCGATCTCGGGGCCAGCGACCGCAAGGCTGCAGTGGTGAAAGACGGCGAACTGGCCCGGAACCCCGATGGGACGCCTCTCTTTTCAGAGGAATACCCCTGGGATCCGAGGCCCCAATCCGACCCGAACTACCATTTCGAGAAGATCAACGAGATTCTGCGTTTGGCCGAGAAGCGCATCCGGGAGGTGGATCCCGGCGCCCGGGTCCAGGCCATCGGCGGAAGCGCCGCCGGGATTTACGTCAACGGTCGACCCCGGATCGCTTCGCTCTTCCGGGGTATCGAAGACCGCGAAGTTTTCGAAGCCGAGATCGCTCCCCTGTTCGAACGCATCCGGGAGGATTGGGGCGGCATTCCGTTCCGGCTCGAAAACGACGGCGACGTGACCGCCTTGGCAGGGGCCATCTCGTTGGCCGACGGCGCCGTGCTCGGTCTCGCCATGGGGTCGTCCCTGGCCGGCGGCTATGTCGACGAACGGCGCTGTATTGCGGGGTGGATGAATGAACTGGCGTTCGTGCCCGTGGACTACAACCCCGCGGCGCCAGAAGACGAATGGTCGCGGGACCGCGGCGCCGGCGCCATCTATTTCTCCCAACAGGCGGTGGGCAGGCTGATTCCGGTGGCCGGCATCGAGATTCGCGACATTCCCGAAGGGGCCCTGCCCGAGCGTCTCGTGCGCGTTCAGGAACTCATGGCGGCGGGCGATGAACGAGCCCGGAAGATCTATGAGACCATCGGTCGCTATTTTGGGTACGCCGTCGCACAGTTCTGCGATTTTTACAGTCCGGTGCGTCATGTGGAAGTGCTCGGTCGCGTAATGACGGGCGAGGGGGGTCAAGTGATCCTGGATGAGGCCCGCACCGTACTCGAAGCCGAGTTTCCCGCCTTGGCGGACGCCATCGACTTCTACGAACCGGGCGAACAGGAGAAGCGCCACGGACAGGCCGCTGCGGCCGCGCACCTTCCGGAGGCCTGAGCGCTCGAAGGGCTGCCGCCGCGGATGTGGATTCGAAAACTCGAACAGGAGACCCGTCCCATGAAGTTCACCAACCCTGAAGCAGAAGTGTTCGTCCCGGACGGGACTGCCCCCGAAGCCGCTCTGGCGCGGACCACGCTGATGGGGATTTCCGCACACCAGGACGACGCGGAAATCCTGGCCTATCACGGCATCGTCGAGGCCTACACCACCCCGGACGAGTGGTTTACTTCGGTCGTACTCACCAACGGCAGCGGGTCGGCACGGAGCGATTGCTACGCTGAGTACACCGACGAGCAGATGCGCGAAGTCCGCAAACGCGAGCAGAAAAAGGCTGCATTCGTCGGAGATTACGCCGCAGCCGTGTTGTTGGACTACCCCAGTTCCGCGGTCAAAGATGCCGCCAACCCAGGTCCTGTCGACGACCTCAAGGCCATCCTACTGACGGCGCGCCCACGCCGGGTTTACACTCACAACCCGGCGGACAAGCATGATACGCATGTGGCCGTGTGTCTGCGGCTGGTTCAAGCCTTGCGCGACCTCGGCGGCGAGGTCGCGCCGGAAAAAGTCTACGGGGTCGAGGTCTGGCGTGACCTGGACTGGGTCGTGGACGAAGACAAAATCGCGTTGGCCGTGGATCGGCACGAAAATCTTGCGGCGGCCTTGATCGGCCTCTACGATTCGCAGATCGCCGGAGGCAAGCGTTACGACTTGGCCACCATGGGGCGTCGTCGTGCCCACGCCACCTATCATGCCTCCCACGCCACCGACGAATGCCAGGGGTTGACCTTTGCGGTGGACCTCACCCCGCTCACGAAAGACCCCGAGCTGGATGCAGCGCAGTACATCGGCGACTATATTACTCGGTTCTCCAACGACGTGCTCGAGCGGCTCGCCCGTCTTTCAGGCCGGTAGTCCCTGAGTCGGTGCGCATATATCGGCGGACAAGCCGTCGCGTGCCGTCTTGCCGTATCCCGCCCTCGTTCGAGGGGAGGAAGGGCGACCCGGTATGAGCGCAGGGGCGCATCGCCGAGGGGAGTTGTCGGGGCGCCGGCCATGCGGAGGGACGCCCCGCGTTGCGGCGCGCCGGCACGAACCATACAGTGTTTTCGTCATGATTTGGAGTCGTCTCAAAAGCGTTATCGGACGCCCGCGACCGGAGACGCCCGGTGCTTCACCGGCTGCGGCGCCCCTGAATGGAAAGAGCAAGATGAATCCCAACGAGGAACGCGACCGGTTCATCGCCCGAAAACTGAACGAGGGTTGCTCCCTGGCCGAAGTTCAGAAGCTCCTGGCCGAGGAGCTGGGCATCAACATGACCTACCTGGATCTTCGCTTGGCGGCGGCCGACCTCCAGGTCGATTGGAAGAAACAGGATGCCGCGAAGCCGACACAGCCGGCGATTGAACCGGAGCAGGCACTGCCGGTGTCGGAGTCGCGTACTCGGGTCACGGTCAGTCGCTTGGTCCGGCCGGGAGCCGCCATGAGCGGCGAAGTCACTTTTGCCTCGGGCGCCGAGGCGGAATGGTTTGTGGACTCTTACGGGAGACTCGGGCTCAATCCCAAGCCTGAGTCAAGCCGTCCCACCGAGGCGGACCTGCGAGAGTTCCAGGTGGAACTGCAGAAAAAACTCGGGGGGCAGGGCTGAGCCTGCCCGATGCATATCGTTTCAAATGTCCGAATAAAACATATTCACGCGATTGCGCCATCCCTGTGTTTCGGAGGAGTGTGATGAAGCTTGTCCTGATCCCGACCAAACTCGATTCGATCGCCCGTGAACTCCTCGAGGCCAAGGGCATTCGCGTCATCCAGGATGCGGACACCCCGCTCGAGGAATTGGCCGCCGCCCACCCCGACGCCACCGGACTCATCGTTCGAAGCAACCGTGTGACGCCGGAAATCATCGACTTGCTGCCCAAACTCCGGCTCATCGTTCGCGCGGGTTCGGGGTACAACACCATCGACATCAAGTACGCCCGACGCAAGGGGGTGGACGTGATGAACACGCCCGGCGCCAACGCGAACGCCGTGGCGGAAGAAGTGATTGCCTTGATCCTGGCCTATTACCGCCATATCGTCCGGGGCGATCTTACCACTCGCGCTGGTGGGTGGGAGAAGAAAAAGCTCATGGGCCGCGAACTGGCCGGCAAGACAGTGGGGATCGTGGGGCTCGGCAACATCGGACGACTGGTCGCCAAGCGGTTGAGCGGCTTCGAGGTCCGTGTCCTGGGACATGACCCGGTGATTTCTCAGGCACGGGCTGCCGAACTCGGGGTCGAGTTCGCCTCGCTCGAGGCCCTGTTCGCCGAGGCGGACATCGTGACCCTGCACGTCCCGGAAACCGCTGAAACCAAGGGGATGATCAACCGGTCGCTGCTGTCCAAGATGCGGTCCGGCGCCTTGCTGGTGAATTGCGCCCGGGTCGGCATTGTGGACCAGGATGCCATCCGGGCTGTCAAGCAGGAAAAACAGATCGGCTACTGCACCGATGTCTACGAAGCCGACGAACCGGGGTTGAAAAGCTGCGCGGACATTGCCGACGTGATGATGCCCCATCTCGGGGCGAGTACGATCGAGGCAAACCACAACGCCGCACGACGCGCCGCAGAGCAAATGATCGCTTATGCCGAACGGGGCGTTACCAAGTACGTGGTCAACAAGGGCGTCCCGGACGATCTGGACGAGAGTTACCAGCAATTGGCCTTCGAGGTGGCCCGGGTGGCGCGCAGTTACCTGGGGGCGGAGCGGTCCATCCGCCAAGTCGAAGCCAGCTTTTACGGGGGTTTGGATCGTTTCGCCAAATGGCTGCTGCCCCCGATCGTGGCGGGCATATCCACGGAGTTCGATACCCAGCAAGACCCGGAGGATGCCCTGGAATACCTGGAACAGATGGGGGTCTCTTTCGATGTGCGCACCGCGGATGAGAGAAAGGGCTACGGAAAGGCATTGACCGTGGACCTGGTCGCCGGCGGCGACGATACGGCCCGTCGGGCCAGCGTCCGCGGGACGGTTGCGGAAGGCACGATCGTCATCTCCCGGATGGGCAGTTTCGACCGGATCTACTTCCAGCCCAGGGGGCATAGCCTGATCGTGGAGTACCGGGACCGTCCCGGGGTCCTGGCCAAGATCACCGCCGCCTGTGCGGAACGCAACATCAACATCGAGGACATCCGGGCGCCGCGCGATCCGTCGGCCACCCGGGCCCTGGCCGTGTTGAAGGTGGACCAACCCATTCCCTCGGAAGTCGTCGCCCAGATCAAGCGGGAAACGGACGCCCTGGCCGCCTGCGCCTTGTCCTTGCCGTAACGGCGCCCCATGGGCGCGGGGCGCTCAGATCACGGATCGGGAGGCGGCAAGCCCCGACGCAACGCAGTCAATCGCGGGCGATTCTCTTGCGGAGTCGGGCCGCTTTCCGTTGGTCGCCGTCGTTTTCGTAGGCGCGGACCAACAGTTCGAGGAAGACCGGTTGACCCCAGCCCTTGGCGTAGCGGTTTTGCATCCGGGTCAGGTATCCTTTGAGGAAGCGCGCCGCCTCGTGCGTCCGGTCCGCGGTGCGGGTCAGCTCGAGATAAAGCTTGACGAGAGGGATGACCTTTTCGCCTTCGCCGCGGTTGTCCCGGAGGACCCGCTCGAGTTTTCTGAGAGCACCGGCGTGGTCCCCGTTTTCGAACGCCTGTTGAATCTGCGCCACGTTCAGCGACCGCCCCAGGTCATCCCGTTTGCGTTTCACCCGCGAAGCGGCCAGCCGCAGCACGCGAGCGGCATCGTCTGTTCGTCCGAGGCGGCGGAGCAGCTTTGCCTGGGCCGCACGAATTCCCGCCATGTAGTCCGGGAACCGGCGGAACACCCGGGCTTCCGTGTCCAGCAGTTCCAGCAGTTCCTCGGGGCGGTCGCGGTGCACCAAGACCTGCTCGCGGACGCGCCAACCGGCGCGGTAGAGCGGCGCACTTTCAGAAGCCTGTTCCGCCAGGGCCAGGGCCAGATCGGACCGCTCGAGATCCAGGCAGACGGCGGCGAGGCGCGCCAGAAGCGCGGCTCGGTCGAAGCGGGAGGTCTGGAGAGACCGGTCGTACGCGAGGGCCAGGTCGTGGTCGCTCATTCGGAGGTTGGTTTGGGGAGCGACCGTGTACCCGGTGGCATATTTGTCGACCGCGTATCGTCCCGCGTCCACCTCCCATTTCCCCGCATCTTTCATAAAACCGAGCCACCCGTGGCCACCGCGCCGCCCCTGGCCGGTGAAGAGCATGGCCGGAATCCCGAACGCACGGGCCGTGAGCACCGCATAATAGGCTTGGTCCGCGCAAATCCCACCGCGCCGTCTGATGGCTGCCAACGTATAGGGACCGTACGGCCAGGAAAACTGGCCGGCATCGAGTCGGCGCGAATCGTAGCGGATCTCGGAAAACTTTCGTCCCCAGGTCGAAGCCGAGCCGCGGACATTCTCCCGCGCCCATTTCAGCTCGCTGAGCGGAACGGGGGTGTCCACCACAAAAACCAGTGCGGGTGTCGAGAGACGCGCGTACGCCAGCCGGGCATCGTTCGAGGAGTATAGGTCGCGGAAGTAGCCGAACAAGGCAACCGGGCTCGCCGGCTTTCCGGGGCCGACGGGACCCATCTGATCGTGGAGGGGAGGGCGCGGCTGGTCCCAGACTACGGCAATGGCCAGGGCCAACCTGAAAAAACGGTCCGCACCGTCCTTGTCCCGGAGGCGGATGGCCCCGAGGATGCGGAAAACTTCCCCCAAGTTATCGTCCGGGCTCACGGTGTCCACCAAGAGGCGGAGGCGGTCGTCGGCGCCCAGCAACCAATCTGCAATCGGCGCCGGGACCGGGCCCAGTCGCTTCTCCCGGGCCAGCAACAGCAGAACCAAGGCGTCGGACGCCTTGCCGAGACTGCGCAACCGCCGCTCGCTCAATGCGGTGCGCCCCTTCGACGGCAGGGCCTGCCGTACAGCGTCCCTCAGACATCCGACGCCCTGCGCGGCCACGCCCTCGCTCAGGCAAGCGGCCGCATAGTGCCGCAGCGAGCCTTTGCGCACCGCCGAATCGAGCTTGGTTTTCCGGATTTGAGCGGCCAGAGCCGCAGCTCTTCCCCGAGAGGCGACCTCGACCGTGCTCGCGCATCGTGCGGCCGTCGGAAAGAGAATCGAACAAGTGACGAGCGCCGTCACTCGCCACGTGAGTTGCAGTTGACGCTTCATGGTCCGTCCCGGCCCGTTCGCTCCGGCCTGCTGCGGTGAGCGAGGGCGGTATCAAGGCTTGACCGCGCCGGGGATTGCCGCAGAAGCTGACGGTTTTTTCCGGAGAGAATCGGGAGAAACCCCCAGGAACGCTCCGTCCGCCTGTTCCAAGGCGAGGCGCAGGCGCGCAGCCAATTCCTTGGGGAAGCGCTTGAAGGATTCTTGCACGGCGTTTTGTTTCATTTGCGCATAGGGCGGCAGCCGGCGTCGGACATAGGTGGACTTGCCGATTTGTCGCATGTACTTGAGCCAAATCTTGTGCGCGATCCTTTCGAATGCCGCGGCACGGTCGATCTCGCCGATCGCCAGGGAATAACAGCATTGGAGCAGATAGCCGCGCACCGTCCCCTGCGCCTGCTGCGGACTGGCCAGAGCCATGTCTTTGGCCAGTTCATCCAGGGCGAACTGGTCCAATGACTTGCGATATTTCTTGTTGCTGTACATCTTCCGGGCTTTCTCGAGGTATTCCTTGGCTTTCTTCTGCTGCCCGAAGGTGTAGAGCACCACCACGGCATCCACGAGGAAGTTCTCGTAGGCAGCGTAAACCGACTGGTTCCCTTTGTGTTTTTTCATGGCGGCCAGGTAACTGGCGTTGACCGCGTCCACCAAACCGATATTGGGAGACATCTCGAGATAGTCGACGTCCTTGAGATAAATCAGGCGGCCGGTCTTGAACGCGTTGGTGAGGGCTTGGAACGTGACCCGTTCGCAGGCAATATTGACCTGCTCGTCCGCGGTTTCCAGACCCAAACTGGCCCAATAGATCGCATGGGCTTCGGGAAGGCGCCAGTCCAGCGGACCGTATTTCGCATTGAGTCGGGCGATCCGGGCCGGATCCAGCTTGTAACGCAATTGAATCCAGCGTCGCCGCAGGCACTCCTCCACGGTGTCCTTCCACGGGGCATTTTCGATTTGCTTGGCAACGGCCTCCGGGAACCCGTTTGCCTTTCGAAAGGCCCGTTCGAATTCTTCGAAGCTCCAGTCGTGTTGCCGCAGAAACGCTTTGAATCCCGGCTTGTCGGCCAACGCCCGGTACAGTTGCGCCTCGGTCAGCGGAGCCGAGGCCAAAGCAGACCAGTTCGGCGGGTATTTGCCGAAAACGCGAATCATTTCACGGGCCAACTCCTGCTTGTAGTACCGGTTGGCATCGTCCATGTACGCCCCGAGCTTGTGATAATAGATCCAGGCGAGTTCCTTGTAGAGTTCCGGATCGCCCGGGTTGTACTCGAGGGCCTCGTCGCGGATGAGTTCGATGCCCTTGCGGACCCAGCGCCAGCGGTCCTCGAAACTGGTGAACGAAACGGAAATATTGTACGCCATATTCCACGCCAGGAAGGCCGCGGCGCCCGTGAATCGCGGTTGCAGTTTCACGATCCACGAGGCAAGCTGGACCATCTCGAAATAACTGCCCTGTTCCTGCAGACGGGTGAGGCGCAGCCACAGCCAGTCCGCGACCAGGCCGCGGAACCCGCCGAGAGCCACCGTGGTGAAGGCCACCACGGGCGGGGCGTTCCGCAGCGGGGCCGTCTCGGTCAGCCGTTTTGCCGCCCGGACTTGATTCATTCGGTCCTGAATATTGCCGATACCGAAGCCCAGGACGGCCATGAGCACCAGGAGAAGGCCGATTACTGCAATGGTTTTGCCGCTTTTCATCGACGAATGACCGTCCCCAATTCACGTTTGGAAAAGAACCAGAATCCCAGGGCCCCCAACGGAACGGTGCGCAGAATGATCAGGCCGAATATGGCGGCCAGAATCCGGCGCCCCGTCACCAGACGCCCCCGGGATACAATGGATGATGCATCGAAATCGCCCGCGGACACCACAACTTTGCTGACGCCGATGGCCAGGTAATGGGCCAAGCGCTCCGCCACGTTGTGGTATTCGTACTTGCCCAGGTCATTGGCGAACGGGGCCTGCACTGCCGATTGGACGGTCATGCCGATCACCAAGTACGAGGCCGCCACGAACACCGCGACCGGCGTCGAAAACAGCGAGCCCACAACACATCCCAAAACGGCTAGAAAAGCCAGTTGCAGGATCACCAGAAAGACGGACCGCGAATAGTTCGCAAGAAAGCCGGTCGCCGCGATCAGCAGCTCGGGACCGTCGGCCATTTGAAACATCACGGAACTCTTCTGCAAATCCTGGTTCGTATACGTCACGATGACCGTCCCGTCCTCGGCAACGAAACGTCCCGGAAACGGGAACTCGTGAAAACGGCCGGTCATGACCTTCTGGGGCAGGCCGGCGTATGAATCCGGCTGGGGCGCCTTGGGGTCGCGGACCGCCCATACCCCTTGCGTTTCGCGCTGTTCGCTCAGCGACATGCTCGTACCGATGTACATCCGGTAGCGCAGATAAACCGGTTTGTCCGCGCCGGGGGACTTGACGCCCGTGAACCGCCAGCGCCGGGTGTACTGAGCCGGGACCTCAGAGGCGCGCGCCTTGATCTGCCGCATGATTTCCGCGATCACGACGTCGGGCGAATAGGCCTCGGGAAGTTTCTTGGCCTGCTTGCGGCGCTCGAATTCCTTCCGAGCCAGGGACAGGTAGTCGGGTTGCTCCGGCAGGTAGACTCGCCGGCCCACCAGGACCTCGTTCTTCAGGCGACTCATCTCCTGCTTGCTGAAATCCCCCTGGCGGATCCGCCACAGAACAAGGGAGAATACGATGGCGGCGGCCAAAAGAAAAAGAAAGCCGTTCATCGCGAGCACACCCAACCATTTTCCGGCCAGCACGGTGAAACGGTTCACGGGTTTGGTCAGCACCAAGTGCAGCTCATACCCCTCGATTTCACGCGACAACGAGGCGCAGCTCAACCACAGGGTGGCAATGGAAATCAGGGCCGTGACCACACCGAGAGAATACGTCAGCGAAATCTGGACCTGCCCCACGGCGGTGCCGTCACCCGCAACAGTGATCGGGAGAACGAAAACCGCCAAGAGAATCAAGGTGAGCAAAACGTGGAACACTCGGGACCGGAGCGACGCCCGTATGGTCTGTATGGCAATGGCGAAGGCAGCATTCACAGGCAGGAAAGCCTTGTTAAAAGGGGTCAATACCGCAGCAGACCCGATCTTTTCGGCACGGCGACCCGGGACTCGGCGGGTCGACGATCCGGTGACTGTCGGTGCATACTATACCCGGCGGCACAGACATAACCACCCGGCGACCCGTGACCTTCGGACGCCCGCGTTTGGCGCCGAGTTCGCATGTGTATCAGCTCGCTTGCAGCAAGCGACCGGACCGGCGAAAGGAAGGAATGGGCGCAAACCGCCCTTTAGCAGACACCCGGACACCGGCTCGGGTTCCATCGCCAAGCAGGATAATCGTCCGGCCGCCGGGGAGGCCCTCACTGTGCTCACAGTGCCCGGAGGACGAACTACGGCCCGGTTCGATTGTTCCTCGATCCCCCTCGACGGGCAGGAAGCGACAGTCGGATCGAGCAAGACCGGGTGGTGGGAACTCGCGACCGAGAAAACCCCCGTCGCTGTCGTCGACGGCGCTTGCCTGCGGACCGGCCCCGAACTCGACGGGTGGTTCTCTCTCGACCCGCGCCGCGCCGGTGCCTCCCGCGAAATAATAGGCACCCCGGAGGCGCGGGTCAATACAATCCCCACTTCTGCATCAGGTAAGCGCGGACACGCTCCCGTTCCGCACGATCGAGAACACGGGAGTAAACTCGGATTTCGGCGATACGGCCGGTGAAGAAGGTCTGGTAGAGTGGCGAAAAACAGCCGATCCGCACTTTCTTGGCCCAGCGGTCGCCGAATACCCAGACGCTTTGACGGGGGCCGCCGGTCTCGAATCCGGGGACGCTGGCGCACAGACCGACCTTGTAGTCGTACTTCTTTCCGTCGCTTGCGGCGAGGATGCGCGGGTCATGGTTGTTCTGGCTGCCGCGGACCGGATTGCTGAACACGGCGAACACCGTAACGGATACCTGTTTGTCGGAGAGGTCCGGCAATTCGAGGCGGGTGCGAACCTTTTCGCGGAACTCGACCGCCGGCCGGCTATTCAAGCCCTTGGGAACGAACCATGGCCGGAAGGCCGGGTTCGGCTGGGCCGCGTGCCGTGCGTGTCCGCTCTTGTCTCGCCATAGGCGGACGCGTTCGGATGGATCGCGCACAAGTGTGCTCGGATCGGCGGCATCGAGCCATAGGGCCAAGTCGCGTTTGGGCAGATCCCGGCCGTCCCGGAGCGATTTCGGGAATACCAGGATACCCCCGGACGCGACGCGCCAGGTGGCCTCCCCCGTCCCGTGCCAAATGGCCCAGGCGTCCGCAGCCATGTTGCGTACCCCGAGATTGAAGAGCAGCAACGGGGTCGTATCCGGGCTGAACTCGCAGGCGGCAAAAGGGATACGCCATTCGCATGTCCAGCGGTCTTTCAATACGGTGGCGCGGTATGCCACGCCCTTGCCGAGGCGTTTTGCGGACTCCGCAGGTGTGCCGGGTGCACGGCTCACGACCCAATGGCCGTCCGGCCAGCCGTAGACATTCAGGATTGGGCCGGGTTCGGCGGTCAGTCCGTTCTGAAAGGCGATTTCCATGGCGTCGGTCCGTCCCCAAACGTACCCGTCGATCTTCAAATCGGCCGGCTTGGACACCGGGGTCGAGACGGCCACGTACAGCGCATCGTTGTCGTACCCGATCCGGGCGACCGGGGCGGGCGCCGTGCTGGGCGAACCGTCCCAGGATTCACGCAACGCGAGCACAGGCGTCTCGGGCCAATCGTCGAGTCGACCGTCGAGCTTCGGCGCGGTACGGAGGAAACGTGTTGCCGGGAAGAGCGGGCGCGGGCCGGTGCGTGCCCTGGAGAGGGGTTTGGCCGGGTACTTATCTCCGGGCCGTGCAATCGGTCGATTCGTGGGGGCCGGCAGGACCATGCGCCCGGCGGCGTCGCGCAACGGCGGTACACCGATGCCGGCAACCCGGTACGGATTCGGGTTTGCCCGCTCGAGGCTCAACCAGTCCACGGCGCCGAGAGGCCCCGGGACGGCGCTGCGAACGGACAGGTACAGCACACGCTTGCCCCGGCCCGGCTCAAGCCGGGCCACGAACCGACGGAACGCCGTCGCGCCGCCTGTATCGCGCGGGTAGAGCGTTCCGATCTTCTCGCCGTCGGGCGCGTCCAGTCGCAGCTCGAACCGGACTTCGGTCTTGGCCAGAGACAAGTCTTGACGGCAACGTTCGAAACGGAAGTACTCGAACTCGCCCACGGGCAGTGCGTCCGCGCTGCGAAAAACGAGGAACACATTACGCGTACCTTGTGCGGACGCCGCAACCGACGCGGTGGCCTCGGCGTAAATCTGTACGTGACCGTTGCGCGGCCGGTCGGTGCGTCCCAGGTCCACACGGCCGACCACCGGACCGTCCGCACGGTCGAGCCGGACTTCGATCCAACGTTTGCCGGGGTACACATTGCCGTACACCGCGCGGAAACGGCGGTAGCCGGCGCCCAACGGCACCTTGTCGAAACGGACCCAGGACTTATCGAGTACGTGATGGATAAACGTCCACTGTTTGCGAATCTCCGGGGATGCGCCGTCGTTAACCGTGGCTTCCAGGACGAGGGGGTCGGTGGCCTTGCGGTGGCGTGGGGGGCGTCGCATCGACCGGTCGGTGTTCATGGTTTTCGCCGTGCCGGCAAAACGCATCACCACGGCCTGCCAGGGACGGCCGAAGTCGATGTCCGGGAAGGCGAGCCAGTCGCCGTCGGCCAGGATGCGGGCCCTTGCGGACTCCGCAACGTGGGGGGACTGCGCCGAACACGCTTCGGCTTCCAGGCGGCGGCGCTCGATGGGCGGCCAGGTCGGGATCGGCGGCGGGTGGACGAAATCGTGTCCGAACCGGAACGGTTTGCCGGTGGGAAAATCGGCCGGCTTCAACTCGGCGCAGGTGCGGGTGAAATTCGGGTAAAAAACGTTGTCGCGTTCGTGCACGTCCACGCATGCGGTATTGAACCACAAGCCGCCCTGGAGGGTGCCGGGCGCGGCCCAGAGCAGGTTGCGGTAGACGTCCACGTCGCAGGTGCCCGCATCGAGATAGATGAGGCCCAGTTTGTGGATGCGCATGCCGAAAATGTCGAACGAGTCGTGCATGACGTTGTACGCCACTTGGGCGTTGAGGCCGTCGAGTGTGCCGCCGCTCGAATAGTACCCGGTCAGAAAGCCGGCGTCTTTGGTTTCGAGCATGCCGTTGTACAGGTGATTGTGGGCGAAGAGCGTGGCCATATAATCCATCGGAGCGCGGTCTCGTGATTGGCGGCTGGTGCCGTTACCGTAGAAGTTGAAGAAATGCCGCCCCGCATTGCGCATGGTGTTGAACGTGATGACATGTCCGCCCACCAGTCGGCCGTCGTAGTTGTTGAAGTCGGAAACCGCATCGGTAATGGCATTCAAGTAGTGGCTGGTGTAATCCACTTGGTCGATGAGGCAGTTGTGAATCGTGTGGTGAAAGCCGCGGAGGTGAAAGCCGGCCCCGGCGCTGATGCGGATGCTGCAATTGAGGAAGGCGTTGTCGTGGCCGCTGACATAGATCCCCGTCTCGCCGGAGAGGATGGTGTCGCGTCCGGGTTCGACCTGCCCCATGCTGTATTGGCGAATGAAGTGCGAGATGTAGGCCATGTCGCACGTGTCCACCGTGCAGTAGGCCGAACCGTCCAGGCGCATCGAGGCGGCGCGGATGCGGAGTCCGCGCAGGTGAATGTACCGGCGACCGCTGAGTTCGAAGGCGATTTGGCGACGCTTGGCCTCCACCGCCCGCGGCCTGCCCGGGTGCTTCGGGATCAGGTAAAGCGTACCGTCTTGCCAACACCATTCGCCCGGCCGGTCAAGGGCGTGCATGTGCCCGGTGATCATGCCCCGGCCTTCTTCGGGTTTGTAGTTCGAATAACGGCCGGGGAACCACCATGTCCGGGTACGGTCGCCCACCGTGATCTCGCCCGGCCCGGAACTCTCGATCACGCCCGTTTGAGCACACCATCCCTGGTAGTGCACCCCGTAGTACAGCGCCCCTTTCCAGTAATCCTTGGGAAAGTTGTCGAGGAGCTTGCCGACAATCCGGCCGGGGGCTTTCTTGGGGTCGGGAATCGAGAATTTGCCGAAGGTCGGCCACAGCGGGTTCAAGTCCGCCACATACATGCCGAGACCGGGGGAGGGCTCGTTCGGGAAACGCGCTTCGACCAATACCTCCAACTCATTTTCGCCTGTCTGAATCTCCTTTCCTTTCGTTCCTGCGGCCGCGCCCGCCTTCCTGCGCTGCAAGCGCTTTCCTTCCGTTCCTGCGGCCCCGCCCGCCTTCCTGCGCTGCAAGCGCTTTCCTTCCGTTCCTGCGGCCCCTTTGCCCGCGAACACCTGGTCGCGTCCTTTGCCGAGCGTCCATGGCATTGGCGCTTTCCAAATATTCTTGTCGCGATCGTGCAGGGTCCAGCCCGTGATGAGGTCGCACCCGCTGATGGTGACCGTTTCGTCGCCGTAGGGTCGTACCGTGATCGGCGCGTCGGCAGTACCGCTGCGGGGAAACGTCACTGTTTCACGGTATACACCGTCGCGGACCAGGAGCGTGTCGCCGGGGTTCAGTCGATCGACGCCGGCCTGGATCGTGCGCAGCGCGTGTTGCGGGTCTGGCGCCGCACCGTCATTGGCATTGTCGCCCTGCGGCGAGACGTAGATGTCCCGTGCGCAGGCGATTTGCGCGGCGGTGAGGACTGACAGCGCCGCCGCAAGTCTCCGTTTCGTGCTTGACTGAGCGGCGCGGCGCGGCGCATTTCCAATGAACGACGTTTTTGTCATGGTAGATTCCTGTGCAAGAACTCATTCAACTGAATGCGGTCGACACGGGCCCCGTGGGCAATTCCCTTTCATCGCTGCTGCACGACCGCCTTTTCTCTCATGGCCGGATCAGGAGAATCCAGGGGGAGCGGGCGTTGCGGAGTTCGACGCGGCTGCCGTCGGCGTCGGGTTGGACGGGCAGTGCCGTGCGCCGTCGGCCACGTTCGTCCAGGGCAAAAGCCTTCCAGTCTGCGCCGGGCACGGTCACATGGGCGTCAACGGGTTCCGCCAGCACCGGCTCACGCCCGAATTCCGCGATAGGAATGCTGCCTTTCTGAGGCAGGAGGGTGCCGGTGTCGGCGTCCACGACGCGCTCGTTCTCTGCGGAGTTCGCACGGCGCTTTCCCGTCGCCAGGGTCGCCTGTCCCGTATTTTCGGCGCGGGCCACCGCCGTAACCAGGAGTTTGTGCGAACTCCGCAGGTCCGGGGCATCGTCCAGGGCGATGACGCCGATGGTGGCGAAGGGCGTGCGGCAGGCCACCCGGACGTCCCCGAGCACAGCCGGTTCGGTCCTGCCGGCGGCAGGGAAGAACCCGGCCACGATCCGGACGCGCGGCGCCACAGCGGTGAAACGGCGAACTCTCGTGTCGATCAGCAGTTGTCCTGTATCGCTGCGGAAAATGCGCCCGGCTTCGGAGAGCGGGGCCGCACCGGGCAGGCCGAGCCTGGCGTACGCCTCGAGCAGGTGTTGATGCAGGCGGCGTCCGGGCAAGTCGGGGGTTTTCCGCGTGTCGGCGCCCGCACCGGGGACCACCAGCACACGTTTGCCGTCCATGGCGAACTCCGTCGCCGACGGTGCGAAACGCAGGACCAAGTCGGCGTCGCTGCGCAATGTATCGTCGTAGTACAAGTTGCGCAGTTTGCTGATCCAGGGGACGATTCGGTACGGTGCATACGGGTCCTCCATCCGGCGCGCACGCGACGCGAAGGTCGCTTTTGCGGAGAAGACCGTGCACACCGTGGTCCGCGCCGGGTCGATGTCCCGGCGGTGAAACAGGAGTGCGGCCATGGGGTACTGCCCCCAGCGCACCGGGTCTTTGGTGTTTCCGAAGTAGCTGAGGGCCTTCCGCTCCGGGGCGTATGCGAAAAACAGTAGGCCGTCCCAGTCTTGAAGCGAGCCGTAGCAGGCCATGAGCGGTAGGGACTCGGCGCGAAACTCGTTGGGCCATGGGAAGTTGAACTCCGGCGAAATCATGGGCTTGCCGACCACGGCGCTCGATGCGACGTTTGTTACCGGACACGAATTCGTGCACAGGTCGGAGCCGATCACCGACAGATTGCGGAAGCGGGGGTACGGTTTTGCCCGTACGCTCGGATGACACCAGTAATTGTTGCGGGTCATGACGTCGCAAAAGGCATTGGCCCGGTTGCTTGCCGCCGAGAAATCCTGGTTTGTGCCGGTGATGGGGCACTTGAGCCCGATCTTGCGGAGGTGCGCGGTCATCTGCCGATAATACGCTGTCTCGATCTCATAGAGGAATCGAGTTACGTCCGTGAGACGCTCGGGGGCTTTGAGCGGGTCGTTTCCGGCCCGAGCCGGATCGAGGTAGAGGTGGCGCGTCGGCAACGTCACCGAACCGTTTTCCGGAGTTTCGTCCTTGCGCAAGGCGCAGAAACCGTCGGGGCGTGTCCAGGCCTTGGCCAGGGCGGTTCGCGTGCCGTACCGCGTCAGCAACCAACGGTTCCACAGTTTCTTCAGCTCCGCCGCGTAACTTGGCAAGATGAGCCGTTCGTTGCTCAGGTAGAAGACCGAGTTTTCGTTGGTGATCTCGACGACGGCCACGGCGGGATCGTCCACGTACCGCAAGCCGGTGAAGGGGTTACGGTGGGTGAGCAGGAGTGTGGCATACTCTTTCTGGAGTTCGACCAGACGGGGATTGAAGATCGAGGCCCCCTTCATCGAGTGCTCCCAGTGCGTCGCCATTCTGTCCGCCTCGCGCACTTTGTCGCCCGGCAGGAATTTCCGGTAGTCCAACAGATCGAGGTACACGTAGACACCGCGCTTGCGGAGTTCCGCAATGAAGTAGTCCATGCGTTCCAAGGCGTTGGGGTCGAGTTTACGCGTGTTTCCGCCCGATGCGTCGATGATTGGCGCCCAGGCGCTGTCGAAGGCGTGAAAGCGCAGGAGGTTCACGCCGTAGGCGGCCAGTCGTGCGGCCCACTTCCGGGCCTGTTCCTTTGTCGGGCAGCAACGGGCGCCCACAAGGTTCGTGCCAAAAAAACGAACCGGCGTGCCGTCCGCGAACCGAAAGTGCCCGGCTTCGTCCACTCGAACGAAACCGTGCTTGCCGGCCGGTCGATCAAGCAGTTTACTCAGGTCCAGCTCGCCGAGTTCGGGGTCGTCGAGGGGGAAGTCCCAGGTGTACCAGCCCGCGGTGTCCGTGAAACGGTACTCGATGGGCAGTTCCGGAAACACCGGCTCGCCGGTGCCCGCGGTGACCGCCGCAAGCATGAGGACCGGACCTTTCCCCGACGTCCGTGCCGTGACGGATCGGACGACGACATCGGGCCGCGGGTTGCGCCAGGGGAAGATGCCAAGAGCGATATTGCTGCTTTCCGCGTTGGTCCCTTGCCAACCGATGGCGCACTCGTCGGTGTCCGCCGGCGTCCACCAATCGAAGATTTCACGGCCGACCCGCAGCGGGACGCGGAGCGTCTTGCCGTCGGTGTAGCGCACGACATATTCACCGATCTGTGTCCCTTTGCGCCCGGCCCAGGCGCAGGCGTGAAGAAAGTACAGCACACCCGCTTTGCGCCCCACGTCAAAGCTCGCGGAATTCGCAAAATCCTGCCGGCCGTGACCGCCGCGCAGAACGATGCATGCCCTGCCGCCGTTCTTTGCCGGGTCGACGATGTCGAAGGGCACGCCCCGGAATGTCTGCTCCCCGGCCGGGATGGCGCGGAGGTCGTTGGCGCCCTGATCGGTCCAGCCGCCGCGCCCGTCGCCGGCGACGCTGTCCCGGAAACCGGTGTTGCAAGCGGCGCGGATATCGATGGACCGGAAGTCGGACGGCGGACGTGTGCCGCGCAGTGCAAGCACGTCATCAAACCAAGCCTGGCCGCGCCCGTTGTTGAGGATCAGGTATACCGCCACCCGGTCCGCGTTCTTCGGGGCCTGGGCCGTTACGGACCGTCGGGTCCAGTCCGAACTGCCCCGCACGGGTTGGGACCCGTTTTCGTGCAGCCACTTGGAGCCGGAGAACCAAGCCAGCACGATCTTGGCGTCCCCGGCGGTCAACCGCGTGCGGATCCAGACCGTGGCGGTCACCGGTTGCCCCGGGCGCGCCGTGCGCTGAATCCGGGTGACCCAGCGTGCGGTGTTCGCGTGCCAGGAACGGTCCGCGGGGTGTGCGGAGTCCGCAAGCAGCACGCTGGACCGCCCGGTGTGCGCCACGTCATGCACCCAGAGGGCCTTGGCCGGGGAATCGAAAAGGACGGGTTTCCAACCGTCCGGCTGTCCGTCCCGGTTCCGGTCGAACTCGAACGAACCGTTCGGTGCAATCTCAAGCGGCACGGCCCCCAGGAACAGAGGCATGAAGGCGCCAAGTATGCCGCATCTTTGCAGCATGGTGCGTTTCACGGCGGCAACCCCCTCTTTTCTTGTCTTATTGTTCCGTGCCCGGTGCGCCGAGCGGGTCGGCCAGGGGCCTATGGCCCTCTCTTGTCGGTCGACCGGCCGGGGTTTTGCGTTTTCGGTGCGCGCACCACGACCCGGGGAAGCCAGGCGTCGGTGTGGTAGGGACGCCCACGCCAGACATACCAGAGGTCGACGTAGGGGCGTACCCGCTTGCGCCAGCCGCGGTCGGTGTGTCCCGCCAGATCGGGCGAGAACACAATGCGGTATGTGAGCCGAACTTTTTGCCCGGGCCCGACCATGTCGGGCGGCGGCGGTCCGAGCCGCTCGGCCCGAATCTTGTGCGCATTTGCGGGCGGAACCGGCCGTTGGAGCTGCCCGTTGACAAAGGCAAACGCATACCCACCAGGCCAATCCGCCGCGGTTTTTTCGCCCACACTGAACAGGAGACCGGTCATGGGGGTCTGCTCGAGATTCAAAAACTCGACTGACACGGTGTACGGTTGTCCGGCCGTCGCTTCGGGCGCCGTCCAATCTTTGCGGCGGGGATGATATGGGACTTCGGATAACTTGGCCTCGAGTCGGGCCCGGAGACTGTGCAGGGGAATGTACGGCGGGAAACGTTCGACCACATCCCCTTTCGGACGGCCCTCGATATCGATCAGGCCCCAGGGCCGGAGGAAGGGCTTGACCCAGTTCGGGTCGCGCGTGGCAATCCAGTATCCGTCGAGGTTGAATCCAATCAGACGGCCCTTTTCGTCGAACTTGGGTTTGGCTCGGTCCTGCCAGTGTCGTCCTCCCCAATGATCGTTGAGCACGAAGTAGCGGGCGCCGAGCAGCCACGATGGATCGTATTGTCCCGGTCGCAAGGTGGTGAGGTTGCGCCAGCCGTCGAGTACGGTCTGCCGGTAATGCTCGACCTCCCGCGACGTGTACGGTCGCGGACCGCGTCGGAAGGCCTGGTCCTTGTCGATGCTGTCCGGGAGCGGGAAACAGGACCAGCCTTCAGTGACCAGGATGGGGATGTCCGGATCGCCGCGCGCCGCCACTTCCTGGTGGCTTTCGATGATCTGATCCATGTCCACATACACGCCGCGCGGACCGTACGCGTGGATGGCAAGGACTTCGAAATACCCTTTGGCGCCCGCATCGTACAGGGCGCTGATGTGTTCGCGGTCGGAGTAGCAGAGGTTGCCGATAATGAGACGGTTGTCGGCCCCGGCCTTTTTCATGCCGCGATGCACGGCCTTGACCGGATCCATGTAAAAAAAATGCCAGTCCGGGAAGTGGGGGCGATAGGTTTCCGGGGCCACGAGGTCGCGTTCGTTGCCGCCGGTCTGAAAGAGCGTCACCCCGTAGCGCTCGCGTGCGAATCGGCAGGCGGCTTCGGCCCATTCAGCCAAGCGCCGATTGTACCGCGGGATGTCCTTGAACCGGAAGACCCCGGCCCACGGATTGTCGAAGAAGTGGAGTTTGGCAATGATGTACGGGTGTTTTCGCACCCAGCGTGAGGGCCGGACCCGGGAAAAATCGAATTTATGACGGCCGTTTATGGGCGGCTTCGGTTCGGTGTCGGCCCAACTGATCGTGAATGTTGCGGTGTTGACCCCGGCCCGGTCCATCCATTTGCGTCGGACGGCCGTTGGTGGCCCCATATCGTCGCCGTTCCCGCCCGGGTCGCACCCCGGCGCCGCGAACCAGAGCATGAATCCGGGCGGGACCGGACTGCGTGCAGGGGGCGAGCCCGTGCGAAAGGGGGAAACCGGCCGAGGCGTTTGCTCCTGCCCGGCGCCCGCTGCCGCGTGCGCAATCCTACGGAACTGCGTGTAACTGGGGCGCGCCGTAATCGTGCCCCGGCGCCGGTCCCGGGCGCACAAGCCGTAATCATGTCCGGTGCGGTCGTCGGTTCCCGGCAGGTCGGTCAGCACCAGGTAACTTGCCTGAAACACCATGGCGTACCGCGGTCCCGCCAGAGCCGTGAGCACAGTCTTGAGGCATTCCGATTTCCGGCGTTCGTCCGAAGTGTTCCAGCCGTACTCGTTCAGCCACAGGCACCGGTCGCCGTTCCCGTGCCGGAGGAGCACGGCGTAGGCATCGTCGATGGCTTCCCAGTGCAGTGGTGAGCCGTACGGGTGAATCGCCACGGCATCGAAGAACGGACCGCCCCCGGCTTTGTACACATCCTCGATGTACCGCCAGCCGTTTTTCACGCCCTGGTGGTAATCCAAACCGCCGATGGCCAGCACACAGTCCGGGTCTCCCTGTTTCATGGCCCGATACCAGCGTTGGAGCCAGGGCACGTAGGACGCGGCCATGTGTCCGTTGGCACAATTGTCGTTGATCCAACTGCAGCCGTTGGGTTCGTTCCAGAATTCGTAATACCGCACACGTCCCCGATAGCGGCGGGCCAAGCGGGTGAAAAACTCCTCGAACTGCGGAATGAAGCGCTCGTCCGGGGGAAAACGATAGCCGATGCCGGGCTTCTTCGGTGCGTTGGCGGGCAGGGCCCAATCAGGAGTCAGGCCGGTGTAGGCGAAGATCTCCAGGCCACGCCTGCGTGCTTCCGCGACCTGATGATCAACGTAGTCCCAGTGAAACTCTCCGGGATGCGGCTCGATATCGATCCAGGCCAAATTGGCCGGTACGTTCGTGCCGCCCATGGCCCGGATGCGGTCCAGGCTGAGCCGGTCGAACGCTTTGGCCGGCTCCGGGGTCAAACCAAGCCATTTTCCCCAGGTGATGCCGCAGCCGTACACCATGGGACGGGCACATTCGGCGGACGCCACAGCCGAACCCGCGGGCCCCAATAGTGCAAAGGTCGGAATAGCGACCATGGCGGAGACTCGAATACGTGTGCGTTGGAACAGCAGCTTTGGCAAGGCCGACTCCAAATCAGGCATTGACTCACAAAACCCTCGCTTACCCCGAATAGTGCATGAGCCATCTCCTGCGATGCCGTATCTCACATATTCTCAGCATATTGCTGTCGCCCACCCACCAACGGAGGCGGTGTTTCAACCCAGCCCTGTCCGGCACTCGACTCAATGACGTGAATCCGTGTGAGCCGGGCCCTTTCGCGACGAAGTCAAAAGGGGGAGGGGATTAATCAAAGTTGGTCGACTCACACGTGGGCCGCGCCCCGCCGGTGTCCGTCGCAGGCATGTCTTCATCGTGCTGTGCCCCGTCCCGACGGCGATGGTTCCGGACACCGCATCCGGCTTCCTGTCCATGACGCCGATTAATCCGAACAGTTCATGAAGCCGACCGTATTGTGTCGATCCACACTCGCCGGGAAACGGTTGCTGCCGATGCTGCGACAGAACTCGATTTCTGCGCCGGCGTCGGAAGAGCGGCAACGCGCTTCACCTTCCGGGCGACGCGTGAAAAGTTCAGGTCAGCGCGGATCATTGGCTACTCTTGCGCGCATCAAATCGTTCCCGCGTCCGTCCCGACGTCCGCGGATCGGCACTGTTCGCCGGTTTGGTCGGTCCCTTGCCCGCGGCAGCTTTCGCGGGTTGCACCCCTGCATGCGGGGAGCGTTTCCCGCGTCGGCCGTCGCGGATGTGATGCAAAGCCAGGATCGGGTGGCGGACCAGCATCCGCGGCCCCGCGTACCGCATGACCGCACGAATGCGCGCCCGCATGTCGGGCTTGAAGCAATGGGTGGGGCAAGCCAGGCAGGCAGGCTTGTCAGTCCCGTAGCGACAGTTTCCGATTCGTGCCAGGGCGTACCTCGTCAATTCCGCACACTCTGGGCATGGGGTTTTTTTGCCGGCGTGGCGAGCGCGGCAAAACATGCGAACCATTACGGTGACAGTGCGCTGTTCTCGTTTTCGGTGGTTTCTCATGGGGAGTGTCACGCAGAATCCGGCTCAGGCCATTACGGGCATTCGGCACAACATAGCCCTGAACGCAACGATTTCAGTTCGACAGATTGGTAAAACCGAACGCCCACTTCTCACCGTCGTGTTCGTTACCGTGCTCGAACCTGCCCGGCGTTTCGAGGTTTGTCGGACCCCACAAAACAGCATCATGCCCGTCATGCGAAACCGTGCGTGGAAAGACGTCGAGGCGAGGTGGGCCCCGCGCATTGTCGAAGGGCGACGGACCCGGGATTGGCGGTCCGTGCCGGCGAGAAGCAAAATGGCTACCCCGCCAGGATTGCCGCAACAGCGGGCTGTTGCTGCCGCACCTGAGGTGCGGCCC
>JAADHN010000080.1:0-27630 GCA_013151865.1 Kiritimatiellota bacterium | reverse complement strand
CTCGAACCTGGCGGTTCTCATCCCGGCGGTCCGTGCCGGTGAGAAGCAAAATGGCTACCCCGCCAGGATTCGAACCTGGACCGAGTGGACCAAAACCACTTGTGCTACCATTACACCACGGGGTAAAAAGAGCAGGTGTCGTGGGGAGGCGTACCCTCCGGAAAAACGATCCAAATATAGCCCGCGAACCGCTCAAGGTCCACTGCGCCCGTCAGCAGCGTCCGCTGTGTTCGAGTGTCCGCAAGACGAGTTCGAGGTTCGCGACGGCAAACGCACCGTCCGTCGCCGGGCGTCCAGCCCGGAAATCCCGGAGCATGAGGCGCATCATATCGGGCTCGATAACGGTCCCGGCGGGGGAAGTCATCTCGGAGCAGTATACGCCGGAAGCGTCTTTCGTGCCGTCGAACACACATCGAAACCCGTTGATCTCCAGCTCCCGAACATGGCTCGGCTCGGTCAGTGTGCGACCGGCGACCACTTCGCAACTCACGGTGGCGTTTTCCGGTCGACGGACTTCGAAACGGACCGCCGCCCGGTAATCGCGGAAGTCCGTCTCGACGCTGTCCCACACCACTTCACCTTGCGGCAACAGCACCTGGATCGCCGCCATCAAATGCGGGGCGAGGTCGATCCAGACCGGTACGGGATCCGGGCCGCGCCCCCGGGCCGGAGACGCAAGTTCGCCGCGGAGCGAGGTCAGGGGAACGTGCCCATGGCTTCGGCGATACGCACGGAGAGCCGAACGCGCCGCCATGACGTATTGCGTGCACAGGCCGATCTGCAGCCCATGCGTTTCCGCAAGTTCGACCAGTTCCCTGGCCAGCGCGATGTTCTCGGGGATTGTGAGGGGCCGGGCGTACACGAACGGTTTTTCGCACATCACGCGGCACCCGGCCTCGAGAGCAGCTCGGACATGAACATGGTGCAGCGCGTTGGGCGAGCACACGTCCACGATGTCCGGGCGTTGCGCCCGGAGCATTTCGTCCACATCCGTGTACCCCTTTCCCTGGAAGCCGAACAGGCCCTCCAGGACACGACGGGTTTTCGCGACGGAGTCCGGGGAACGTCCGGCAAAGGCGCAGACTTCCGCGCCTTCCATGGCCCACCACTTGGCGTGGTGCTTGCCGATACCGCTTGCTCCGATCACCGCAACCCGGCATTTGTGCTGAACTCCGTGCATGGTCCGGGGATTTCCTCGTTGTCGTGCCCGACGATGGGGGCAATGGCGTGTCGGCGATGGTCTCGATCCGACCTGGAACACGGGCGGTCCGGGCGGGTCTGCAAACTCGCGTTCGCCGGTTCCGAGAGGCAATGTAACTTGCCACGGCCTCGGAGCAAAATCAAGCGCCCTGGCGCAGTCATTCCGCCGGTGCGGGAAACTCCGTCCTGTTTTGCGGCTGTCGCGGACTTGGAAAATCGGCGCGGGACGGTACTTGTACGTCAAAGGTGGAGTCGCATTTTGCGTGAAGCCGACGGCGCGACGCACGCGATTGTGGCCGGGTGCCGTGCGCGCCGGGGCGACGCGCACGGGAGAGCAGTGATTGCGACCGCGCCAATGAGCACGATCATGAGAACATGAGCGGAATGGCGCTGTGACGGCGACTGGGCGGCTGTTCTTGCCGCGATCTCATCCAATAGAATCAAGGAGAAGGACTATGTATGCATCGTTTCTGGACGGATGGCGACTCTGGACCGGACGCCCGGACTTCTCCGGGGACGAAGAGCGGTTTCGGCGGGGCTTGGCGTACCTCCCCGCGGCGGGCGGTGTTTTGGGCATAGCGGCGGCGTTGCTGGCGGTTCTCGTCATCGGCGCGGTCGGCTTGCGAATGGTCACTGCCGGGATTCTCGTGGGAGTGCTGGTTCCGCTGGGGCTGTGGTGGGTCCAGCGGGGGCGTTCGGTGTTCGGCGTCCTGCGAAGCGCCGAAAGTTGGGCTTCGGCCGCAGCCGAAGCCTCGGGGAATGCGACTTCGGCACGGTACATCTCCGCCTGGGCCGTTCTGGCGGTCGAGAACCTGTTTCTGGTCAAGGTGGTGTCCACCGGGTTTCTCGTGACTGGTGGGGCGGCCCTTTGGCTGGGGGTTGGGCCTGCACTGGGGAGCGCGGCGTATGCAGCACTGTTGCAGCAGTCTCTGGGCGAAGACTCGGCCAAAGGGTTGGGGACGCGGGCGGCTCCGTGGATCATCGGGGGAGGCATCGCGCTGGTCTTGGCCGGGATCATGCATATGCTGATCCCGGGCATTCTCGTTGTCCTGGTCTGTGTGCTTGTTACCACGCCGCTGGCACGCTGGGTGGGGGGGCACGGCGGGGGACTCGACGAGAGCGGCATTCGGGCGACGGCTGAATTGATCGAGACCGTGGCCCTGTTGCTCGGGGTGTTCGCGGCAGCCGCTCCAGCGGCGTAAGGGGTCGCGCGGGAAAGTACCTGTTATGAAGTGCGTCTCTCCTCTCCCGGGCAAGGGCCGGGGAGGGGAGGCTCGCGAGGTCGCACGCCTTCCTCCTCCCCCGCGTGTGTGCCCCCACACCAGCTTTCAATCTTGCCTCCACGGAGTTTCGTACGCCCCCCTGTCGCATCGCACTCCACTCCGGGACCGGGCGTGGGATTCACGGCGGGATTGCAGGCCGGTTTGGGGCCGGACCGGGGATTATTTCATGGTCGGGATGATGATGCCGCGCATGATGATGCGGTTGGCGAAGAGGAAAACCAGCAGCGGCGGAATGCTCACCAGAGTCGTGGCCGCCAAGACGTAATTGTTGCCCGGATTGCGCATCTGGAAATCGTAGACCCAGACCATCAGGGTCCACATGCTCTGCTTCGGACAGATGACGAATGCCCACATGAAACTACTGTAGGCGGCCACAAAGGTGGTCAGGCCGATGTAGGCCATGATCGGCTTGATCAGAGGGAGAGCAACCAGCCGGAAGACCTGCAGTTCGTTGGCCCCGTCCATTTCCGCGGCTTCATACAGCTCTTGGGGGAGAGAGTCGAAGAACCCTTTGAGCAAGAAGATGGCAAACCCGTTGGCCATGCGCGGCAAGATGAGCGCCGCAAAGGTGTTTAGCAGTCCCAAGTCGCGCAATAATAGAAAGTTGGGGATCATGGCCACTTCCGGCGGAAACGCCATTGTGGCAAGGAAGAAAATCAGGATACGGTGCGAATGCCGCATGGAAAACCGGGAGAGCGAGTAAGCGGCGATCGGGTTGATGGTCAACGCGGCAAGCAGGCTCAGCATCACGAGGATGACGGTATTCTGCACGGCTCGTCCCCGGCCCATCAGGTACTGGAACACGCGTTTGTACGATTCGGTTATGAACAGACGCCGTAACTTCCAGGGGTGGAAACGGACTTGTGCGTAGTCCGCAAAATCCACGGGGAGCGGGACGTCATCGAAACTCTTGAATCTGGCGTGCCAGGCGGTATTCAAGTTGCTCAATGCGGCCGCACTGCCTTTTTCGGCATAGGCATACCGCTTTTCCAGGAACTTGCGGAACAAGAGTTCCGGCGCCTCCAGAAGCAGGGCCTCGGCGGGCACGGCGCCCGAGGCCGAAAACTCGCACCAATACCGGCTCAAGGTTTCGTCTTCCGGGCGTCGTTCGGGCAGGGCAAAGCCGGCCCAGTCCGCCAGTGGTTTACCCTGCATCCGGGCGGCGGCCTCGAGCGCTGCTTTCCCGGGGTTTGCGGCGTCCGCGAACTTGGCGAGCAGGCGCTTGCGCACGTACCGGCGCCACGGCACGGCGAAACGTTGCGGGATCCGCAAAAGTCGACGGGGCCAGCGCCTGACGATAAAAGCGTCCCAGTCGGCGCGGATCGCGGGGTCGCGGGGAGGGGAAAGCGGCATTCGCAGTTCGTAGAACCCGCTATGGGCGGTGTGCCAAGCGGCATTCAGGGCGTCGATTTTCCGATAGCGGGCAACCAGGAAATCGTGCCAGTAGGCATCGGAATTGATGATCATTTTCTGAGACGGCGGCAGGGAGACCTTGAAGTCATGCCAGAGCTTGGCGCGAGGGGTGTTGTCGGGGCGCCACACCGGCATGAGGAAGTTTTCGGGCCGAGGGACTTCCACATCGTAGAAACTCCGGTAGTCGCTGCGCATTTCGTGGTTGAGAATGGCCACGCCCAACCGCTCGCGGCTGCGGAGCATGCGCCGGCGTTCCCCGGCCGTATATCCACGGATGAGCCAGCCCGGGAGCTTGCCGCCGTTTTGCCTCAACCCCTTGAGCAAGACGTCGGCACGATGCTCGTAACGGCGGCGCAGGAACGGTCGGTACCAGTCTTCGATTCGGAATCGGCGCACGGGCATGCCGTCGGGACTTCTGGTCTGCTTGAACGCGTTCAGGTCCGCCACGATGCGCTCCCAGGCGTCGAGGTTCAGGCCTTGTTTTGCGAACTCCGCAGGCCGCGTGGCATAGAAGGTATCGTCCTCGCGCATCCGCATTTGATTGGTCCACGAGTTGCGGTGGTGGCGCGATGCCATGAGTTGCAGGCGGATGGTGGCGCCGAAAGCGTACTTGAGCGCCAGTTCGTTGCGGTTGTAGAGATACCGGGGGACAACCGTGTTGTCGCGCAGGTCGTACAAGTCGCTGACGGTCTGGCCGAGGACCACGAGGATGGGATAGACGATGGTCACCGCGCCCAGGGCGAGGACTGCATAGATGGCGCCCCGCGCCACACGTTGTGCGGGGCGACTGCGTCCGACCTGGGTGAGTATGGGCATCAGGCGGCCCTCCGGAATTCTACTTTGCGCAGGAACCCGAGCTGGAAGATGGTGAAGCCGATGAGCAGGCTGCCGAGAATCCAGGCGAGCGCGGTCGACGACCCGAAGCGCAGGTATCCGAAGGCCTCCATGAAAATCTGGAGCCCGATGACATTGGTCTCGTAGGCGCCGCCGGTGAGCACAAGGATGTTGCCCATGCCGTGGAACGCACCGATGAACGCGCCGACGAAGTTGATGATGAGCAGCGGCTTGAGGCTCGGCAGGGTCACGTGCGCAATCTTGGCCCACGTACCGGCCCCGTCGATTTCCGCCGCCTCGTACAGGCAGGTGTCAATGCTTTTCAATGCGGCGAGATAGACCAAACACGCCGCGCCGGTCCCGGCCCAGATGCCGGGGAGGGCCAGCAACCACTTGTTGATTGCCGGGTTCTCGAGCCAACGCATCGGGGCGTGGCCGAAGAACGCCAGGACGTGATTCAGAAACCCGTCGGGCGTGGGCATGTAGAAGATGCGCCAGATGAAAAGTACGACCACGCCGCCCAGCACGTTGGGTGCGTAAAAGATGGTTCGCAGCACGGTGGAGCCGCGGCGAATCTCAGAGAGAAGAATGGCCAGGAACACCGGTGTCATGAACCCGAGCGTCAGCACGGCGACCACGTAGATCAGGGTGGCCTTCATTACGGTTGGGAAAAGTGGGTTGGTGAGTACGCGGATGAAATTCTCGATGCCGACGAAACTGGATCCGCCCATGACCTGGACGTTCTGGAACGCCATGATCGATCCGCGGACCAGGGGGTAGTAGGCCCACAGGCCGACCAGCAGGGCCGCGGGCAGCAGCATGAGTGCCGCGGCGGCGCGTTTGCCCAGCCCCAACCGCTTCCTGGGCGGAGTCGGCGTCGGGGCGGTCGGGCCGGTGCTTTCCCCCGGGGCTTTCCGGAAGACCGCTCGTACCAAAAAGATCACGTACGCCGCCAAAAGCAGAAACGCCGCGATGAATGCGCCCCGGTACTTCCGGGCCATGTCCTTGACGATTTCCTCTTTCATGAACACCTGGGTGTTTGCCAGTTTGTTGGCCAGACGCACTTGGCGGTCGACGTCGAAGCGGGGTCGGGTGGCAATGCCGCTGAGCATGACGAAACCGAGGATTTCCTGCTGGACTCGGGAATAGCCTTCACTGATGGGCAGGATCTTGTAGTTGTTCGGATCGCGAATCATGTCCTGGAGTTTCCGGGTGGCGGGGGAGAGTTCCCGAGCGTACTCCGAGAGGCCGGCGGCGACCAGTTCACTGTGGGAGCAGAGCGTATAAAACCCGTTGTCGACAAGGTACTTGACCTTGTACTTATCGTACTTGAGATAGTTCGGACTGGTTTTGGGTACATAGAATTGGGAACAGTAATCGAGGATCATTTTGGCCGTGAGGCGCACCCGGTCGCGGCCGCCGGGCCGGTCCTTGACTCCGGAATAGATGCCGTAATAGTGGAAGGCGCTGGCGCCGCCTTTGCCGGGGAACGGCATGGTCCCCACCACGCGCGGGTCGATGTTGCTTTGCGCAAGCCAGTCGATGCGGTAATAGGGCACGATGGCGATTTCGCCGTTGATCCATAACTCCCGCCAGTCCGCGTCGTTGTCCACGCACGCTCGGGCACAACCGACAATGACATCGGATTGCCGGGTGACACTGAATGGATTGCGGCACCGGGGACAGGTGAGGCGCAGGGGCAGTTCCACGCTTTCCCCGGCCTTGCCGACGCCGATGGGTTCGCCGCACTTGGGGCACTTGACGAAAGGGGCCCAGATCATGTCGTGCCAGAGCTTGACGGCTTTGTGCGCCGCCGGGGAGTCCAGCGCGGCACGTTCCTGGGCGGGCACGTCCCTGAGGTCCGCGCCGCACTGTTTGCAGCGCCATTCCGTGGCGTCCTGGGGAAACGTGTTTTCCGTGCCGCACCGGGGGCATTTCTTCACATAGTAGAGCGATTCTCCGCCGTAGGCGTACAGAAACCCCTGCCAGATCCAGCCGTTCGGATAGATGCCGATCCCTTTCCGGCCGACTGGGATGCGGGCTCCCGGTATGCGGGCGTGCGGATCTGTGAGGATCCGGCAGGCGCGCATCAGCTCATCGAACGTGCGAATAGGGCTCTCTGGATCCAGTCCGGCGTCGGCGAAGACGTCTTTGCGGTAGACGAGATACTGAATCCACTGAAACCGGGGCAGGATGTAGATATGGCCGTTGTCCACGATCATGGACCGCAGCTTTTCCGGGATGGCCAGGAACGGCTTCCAGATCACTTCATCGACTCCGGGGCTGTATTTGCCATTGCCGTCGGTATCCCGGTAGATGTAGGGATCGAGCGGTTCGAAGAATCCGTTGCGGATCCAGGCCTTGGCCTCGTGGTGATAAACGCGGAGGATGTCCGGCGCGGTACCGCCGGCAATGGCCATCAGCAGGCTGCCGCGTTCGAGGGTCTGGATGCGGAGCTGAGTGCTGCGTCCGGGCCGTACGTTTTCATAATTGGCCAGCCACGCCTGAAACACGGGGTATTCCATGTCCCCGGGATATGGCAAGTCGTGAATGGTGATCGTATAGATGCGGTTTGCCGCCGGCGCGGCGGGGAGGGAGGCGGGTGGTATGAGAGCGAGCACGCCGGCCAGTGCGGGTAGTGTCAGGCGCCGAAGCCGCATGGGAGACCTCATGACGATGCAGTTTCTCCGCCGCCTCGTCGAGGTTGACAAGGTCGGCGCTTGGAGGTGGGTAATGTGCCCGATGGAAAGGGGTGATGCAAGAACGAGCCGGCATGAAGAAGAGGCGTTGCAGACGAAAGCGGATGGGGGGTCGGGAAGGCTGTCGTCCCGGAGAATCTGTCCGGCGTCTCCCTCCCCGACTTTGCCGCCCGAATGGGCTTGAAGTCAATCCAGTGTTTTTGCGAGCGGAGCCAAGGCTTTGACGATTTCATTTCCGTCCTGGCAGCGGGCCCCGGGCTTTTTCTCCAGCATTCGATGGACGATGCGGTCGAGTTCCGGGGGTAGGTCCGGAGCGAGCTTGCGAAGCCGGGGTGGCGAACGACGGACGATGTCGTAGATGATTTCGGCCAGGGTATCGCCCCGGAAAGGACGGATGCCACTCAGGAGTTCGAATGCCACGACGCCAAGAGAAAAGAGATCGGAACGGTGGTCGATTTCACGGTTTTCGAGGCGCTCGGGCGCCATGTAGGCCGGCGTCCCCAAGAGTTCGCCCGTCATCGTGAGGGAGGATTCTCCGAACCTGGCGATGCCGAAATCACCCAGCTTGGCCTGGCCGTCTTCGGTGAGGAGTATATTCGACGGTTTGACATCCCGGTGGAGGATGCCGTAGGCGTGCACCGCGGCCAGGGCGTCGGCCATTTGCTGGATGATCCGAACGCGCTCTTTCAGCGTGAGGTTCCCCTCGGCCATGTGCCATGCCAAGGAACGGCCGGGCACGTACTCCATCAGGATATACGGGAGCTGTTGGTTGGGGTCGATGCTGCATTCGTAGATGCGAACGATATTGGGGTGCCGCACTTTATTCAAGACTTCGGCTTCACGCGAAAAACGCAGGAAGAGACGCTCAGTGGGCGGCGCTCCCCCCTTGCCCCGCAGGATTTTCATGGCTCGAAGTTCACTGCCTCGCCGTACCAGAAGCACGACGCCCATCGTTCCCGACCCCAGGGACCGGATCACCCGGAAGCCGGAAGGTGTCTCTTCGTCGAGCGACCATGTTTTGAGGAGTCTCTTGGTGACATTCTCCCGGCGCTGTAAAGCCGATTCTACACGTTCGTATAATTTATTGAGTTCTAACGGCTTTGCCAAGTAATCGTAGGCCCCTTCCCGCACGGTACGGACGGCGTCTTCCAACTCGGGGTTGCCGGTGATCAGGATGACTTCAGCGGTGGGATGACTCTGTCTGCAATGGGTGAGAAGTTCGATGCCGGACTCGCCGGGCAGATTGACGTCGCTCAGGACCAGATCATACTCGGCGGTGTCCAACATGCGTCCCGCCCGTTCCGCGTCGGTTGCGGTATCGACCTCGTATCCTTTGCGCAGTAGGGCCCGGCGCAGGAAATTAAGCACGATCGTCTCGTCGTCCACCACCAGGATGCGGCTCTTGCGGCGGCCGATTTCCTCCGGGGTGTCGTCCTGGGCGATTGCCTTTGTGTCACCCATGCTCCTTTTGGTCCTTCCCATTGCCGGTCGCCAACGGTCCGTGCCGCGGCCCATTGCGTGTCCCGCCTCGGTTGCCGGGCTCAGTCCGGTGCGACCGTCTGCAAATCCGCTTCTGTCCCGGGGGGCGTGAGAAATCGGGCTGGGGATGGCCGGCCGATCTTATACGGCGGCGTTGCACTCTCCCGCTGCTCAACGGAGTTCGTGCGTCCCTTTCCAATGCGCTCTAACATAGGCCGTGAACGGACCGCTTGCCAGCCACAACCGGAGGCATTGGTGGGCGAGGAGACGGGGGGGGAGGGAAAAGCAGGCACGGGGGAAAGCACGGCGGCCGTTGGACGGCGGGGCGCACTCCGGGCGCTGCCATTCTATCAAGGATTTGCAACGAAGCGAACGTCGTAGAGCACGTTTTGCCGCGTCAGACGCCAAGCGCCGATTGGGGTCTCTGGCTGTGGGCCGTTGGGAGTGACGAGGGCATAGCCTTTTTCGGCCAGGGCCTGAATGAGCGACGGCAGCCGGTCGTCGGGAAGGACGATTCGGAAGCTCGCCACGCCGCCATCAATTCTCTGGGCCACGCAACGACTGCCCGGGGGCAAGTTCTGCAGGAAAGCGCGACTGCTCTCCTTCAGTTCGGGAACGACCCAGACCTGTCTGATATGACCGGGCATCAGCATGGGAGGTCGGTTCGAAACGCGTCGGCTCATTCCGGAAGGGCTTGCGCCGCGGGTGCTGGCCATCCGAACCGAAGCTCCGGCAACGCGGCCTCTCACCCGGTCTCTCGCGGAGCCGCGTACGGATGCCCGGATCGGCCTCGGAGTCGGGGTGGAACTCACCGAAGACTGCGGCGGGACCCGGGCGGGCGCCGAGGATCGCATGGCGAGCGTCCCGCTCGCCTGCGGCGTCTGTACGAGCGTCGACTGCGCGAACCAAAAGCCGACCCCCCCCAGGACCGCCACCGCTGCGGCGATTTTGAGGCCCTGAATCAACGTCAGGTTTGGTCTTGATGCGTCGTCCCGGCAGGTGCGCCGGATGCGCTCGGCGAGCCCCTCGGATGGCCGGGCCGCTTCCTGCACTGCACGGCCGATCCACCGGTAGACCTCGGCGACCCGTCCGCACTTTCCGCATTGAGAAACGTGCTGTTCGAGGGACCGGTCGTGTTCGCCGTCGAGCCACGCGCTCAAATCGGCGAGAGAGGGGCAATCGCCTTGGGGGGAATTGTCTGTTTTCATACCTTCAACCTCTGTCGCAATTCTTCCCGCGCCCGAGCGATCCTGGACTTGATCGTCCCGAGTTTGCACCCCAACAGTTTCGCAATTTGTTCGTAACTGAGTTCTTCCACATTCCTCAGCACCAGCGCCTCCCGGTAGATGGGAGGAAGTTTTTGAATTTCCTCGAGCACGTTTTGCTCGAACTCACGGTTCCAAAGTAGTTCGTCGGGCGGTTCTTCCGTATCGGGTAGATCGAATGTGGATTCACTGTCGTCTCGGCCCTCGATAGGGGCGTCGATGCTGATGTTCTTCTGGATGCCTCGGCATTTGTTCCATCGATATTTGTTACGGGCGAGATTCAGGGCGATTCGGTACATCCAGGTTGTGAACTCGGCATCGCCGCGGAACTTGGGGAGGGCCCGGTAAACGCGGACGAAAACATCTTGGGCGACTTCCTCGGCGTCCTCCCGGTTGCCCAATACACCGTAGGCGATCTGGTAGGCCCGGGTCGAATGCCGATTCACCAATTGGTCGAAGGCACTCGCATCACCGTTGCGGAACTTGGTGACGAGTTCGGCGTCGCTAATCTGATCTGGATGTTTTGACATGGCAAATAGGGGAAGGGTTCCCCGGTCGCGGCAAGAAACGAGGTTGTCTGCTTATTACAAGATCGGTCGTATTGGGTTTCCGGTTTTCCCGGACCGCCGGGAGGCCCCGTGTTGCGGCCGGCAGAAAGGACTTCAGGTTCGGGAGCGGCGTCGGTGTTCACCGAACGGTCTTGGGGTTTCGGGAGTCCGAACCGTCAATCGCCGCCGGGCAATGCCGCCCGGCGACGCCGTTTATCCTTCCGCATCGCTCTTCTCGCCACGGCCCGGCAAGTTGTGCGGTGGGCGGGGGTGCGCTTCGCTGCGAGACTGCACGGCTCAGTTTCGGCCGGGTTCGCAGCGACGCACATCCTCGTGGGCTTGTCCATGCACAGAATGCGGGCCAAAGATCCTTCCTGCGGTTCCTCGGGGGGGCGATTCCCCGGCCGGCCGCCTGCCGCAAACGTGCCTGTCGACCGGCGACGGAATGGTTGTGATTGCGACAGTGCTTTTCGCGCGCCGGCGCCGTCGTCGGCGGGATCGTGCCGGTCGGGCTCAACCGATGTCCCGGGCAGCCTGAACGATCGCGGCGAAATCCGGGGCTTTCAGGCGACGAGGCCGCCGTCTATGTCCGGCTGCCGCAACAGGTCGGCGGCGTTGGTCGGTTTCATGCTCCCGCCGTACAAGACCCGGATGCTTTCCGCCACGCTCCCGAAGCGGTCTCGAAGCAACCCCCGGATGAATTCGTGCACTTGCTGGGCCTGTGCGGGAGTGGCCGTTCGTCCCGTGCCGATGGCCCAAACCGGCTCGTATGCGATGATCATGCCGGACGCGTCTTCGGGCGACAGGTCGGCCAGCCCCTCGGTCAATTGTCTTTCGATGACGGAGTCGGTGATTCCCGCCTCCCGTTGATCGAGTGTTTCGCCGATGCACACGATCGGTTTCAGATTTCCGCTCAAAGCAGCCCGCAGGCGTTTGTTGACGGTTGCGTCCGTCTCGCCGAAATACTGCCGGCGTTCGCTGTGGCCGATGATTACATACTCGACCGGGACGCCTTTGAGCATGGCGGCGGAGATCTCGCCTGTGAACGCCCCCGCTTCCGCCCAGTGAATGTTCTGCGCTCCGACCCGCACCGGGGTCCCGGCGAGCCCCCGGACGGCGGCGGCCAGACTGGTGAACGGCGGACACACCGCAATGTCCACCTCCGTCACGTCACCGAGCAGGTCGCGGAGTTCGCCGGCGAGTCGTTCGGTCTCCGTTGCGGTCTTGTTCATTTTCCAGTTGCCGGCAATAAGAAGTCTCCGACTCATGCTGCTGCTCCTTGTGTGAGATTGCGGTAAAGCTCGTATTTCGGTCAACCCACGTGGTGTGCGGTTTATTTGTCGTCCAACGCCACAACGCCGGGCAGGGGTTTGCCCTCGAGGAATTCGAGGGAAGCGCCGCCCCCCGTGGAAATGTGCGTCATGCGATCGGCAAGTCCGCTCCGATTCACCGCGCTCACCGAATCGCCGCCGCCGATGATGCTGACGGCCTCGCTGTCGGCCACGGCCCGGCAGACGCCGAGGGTGCCGGCTGCGAACGGGGCCATTTCGAAGCACCCCATGGGGCCATTCCACACCACGGTCCGGGCGGCGAGAATGCGCTGCCGATATTGATCCACGGTTTTCGGTCCGACATCGAGAGCCATCCAATCCGTGGGGATGTCGCGCCCGACGAGTCGGGTGGCGGCATCCTCGGCGAACCGATCTGCGGCAATGTTGTCTACCGGGAGGAGAAAATCGACCCCGGCCTTCTCCGCAGCCGCCATGGTGTCGCGTGCAACCCCGACGAGTTCATCCTCGACCAACGATTTCCCCACTTCGTGGCCCAGGGCCTTGAGGAATGTGTAAGCCATTGCCCCGCCGATCAGGACCGCGTCGACCTTCTTCATGAGATTGTCCAAAACTTCGAGTTTGCCGGAAACCTTGGCGCCGCCGATGACGGCGACGAATGGGTGATCCGGGTTCCCGGTGGCACGTCCCAGATAGGTCAGTTCTTTTTCCATGAGCAGCCCCGCCACGTTGATCGGCATGAAACGGCATACGACCGCGGTCGAGGCGTGGGCGCGATGGGCGGTGCCGAATGCGTCGTTGACGTACACGTTGCCGTAAGCAGCCAGTTTCTTGGCAAACGCTTCCTGGGCCTCGGGCGTGCAGCTCTTGCCCTCTTCTTCGGGATGAAAGCGCGTGTTTTCGAGCAGCAGGACCTCACCCGGTTGCAGGGCGGCGACCAGGGCGTCCACTTCCGGTCCGACCGTGTCGGGGGCCATCTTGACCGACCAGGGGATGAGTTCCTTCAAACGCGTGGCGACTGGGGCAAGGCTGAGTTCCGGTTTTCGCGCGCCTTTTGGACGACCGAGGTGACTCATCAGAACCAGGGAACACTGTTGTTTCATCACGTATTCGATGGTCGGCAGCGCCGCACGAATGCGCGTGTCATCCGCAATGCGGTCCCCGTCGAGCGGCACATTGAAATCCACGCGCATCAGCACCCGTTTTCCCTGCAGCGCCACGTCTCGTACAGTTTTCTTATCCATGTCTGTTATCTCCCGTATCGAAAGGCTAAGTTGTCCCGGAACCGGGTTGTCTGCCGGTGCGCCCGTCGATCCCGGTTTGTCCGGGGACGGGGTACGCGCGGGCAGGAAGAGTTTTCGCGCAGGCCCTACTATAGCATGATTTACCCCAAACCCGAACCGGTCGCGGACATGGCGCCGGGCCCTGCGTCGGCTTGGCACAGGGAGGCGATTCTCGTCGGACTACTGGCGGTTTCCGTCGCCCTGTTCCAGTTGAGCGCCTGGGGTCGGACGTTTCGGACGCTCCCGGCGACGGCGAGATTCTGGATCTCGATGCTCCCCGTGCATGTCGTCGGACTGGGGGCGATCCTGTGGGTGTGCCGTCTTCGGACGCCCCGGGGCCGCCGGGCTGCGGCGTTGCGGCTGGAGGCCCCGGGACTCGGGCGCCGCCTGTGGCTTTTGGCGCCGGCGGTCCCGGCGTTGTATCTCGCCGTGGCGGCACTGACCGCAGCTGCCGCATTCTTGCTCGCCCGGGTCGGGTATACGCCCCGTGGGACGCAATTGCTCCGTCTCTTGCGGGACGGGGCCGCCGGCGGGTGGCCGTTCGAGTTCTCCGTGGTGACGGGGGTATTGGTACTGGCGCCCTTCGCCGAAGAAGTGCTTTTTCGGGGGGTATTGTTTGAAGGTCTCCGCCGGGAGCTGGGTACGCCGGGCGCCGCGATGGCTTCGGCTCTTCTGTTTGCAGTCTGTCATGCGATCCCGGAGCAAGTTCCCGGACTCTTCGTTCTGGGAGTGTTCCTTCAATTCCTTCGCCTCCGAACGGGCTCGCTCTGGCCCGCCATATGGGTCCACGCCGGTTTCAACGCCTGCGGTTTGGGGGCCCTTTTCTGGCTTGCCTCGTGAAAGAGTGTGGCGCAGTGGAGCGGGGGACGGCGTCTTGTGGGAGACACGCACGGTCCGATTGTGCTTCCTGCGCTGGCGGGAGGGGACGGTGGAGGACGGCTGCGCGCTATTGTGTGCAGCATGATCGGCCTTGCAGGCAGGTCACCGTCCGCGATCGGGTCGGCGGTTCTTGAAAAGGCCGCGGGGAGTTTGGCCCCGCCGGCTTTTCGCCGCAGGGCCGGGCGGTGAGGGGCTCGACCGTTATGAACGACTCGCACTGTCGCACTTGCCGGACAGAGGATCGGATCGTGTTCAAGCGTCTCGGTTCGGACCCGGCGGGCGAGAGGGCCGGAAGGAACGAGGATTGGCTTTTCGGCGCCTCCGGCATTAGAGTAAGAGCTTGAACGCAGAGTTTCAGGGGCGCCGGCAGCGCCGTCTCTTCAAGGTACCGGGCAGTCTGTGTCCGCCCCGCTTTCGGTAGCTTTCGCATAAGGTGGCAGATCGGCCCCTCGGGTCGGGCAAGGTCGACGGAAATGCTGCAGCAGACACTCAGCCAGCTCCAAACGCTGCGTCAGGAGCAGATTCTGGCGCCGCAGCAGATCCAGTCGCTGGAAATCCTACTTGCCACCCTTCCCGAACTCGAGCAGAAGATCACTGCCGAACTTGCCGAGAACCCCACTTTGGAGTTGCTCGACCCCGGCGGCGAGCAGTTGGTTGGGAACCCGGTGGAAGAAACCGAGGGCGCCGGGGGCGACGGTCAGGCCGATCTGGCGGCGCAGGCCGCCGAAAAAGACGAGACACTGGCCACTTTGATCGAGCTTGGCGAGGCTTGGCAGGATTTCGCACCGAGCCGGTTCGCCGGACGCGGTCGATACACGGCGGAAGACGAAGAACGGCGGCAGCATCTTTTCGATTCGCTGGTGGCCGAGTCCACACTCCAGGAACTCCTCCTCGAACAGCTCCGGCAGGCGGACGATGTGGACGAGAAGACCCGGCGGGTCGCGGAAGAGGTCATCGGCAGCATCGACGAGGCCGGATATTTGCGGACCCACGTGGCGGACATCGCCATTGCCTGCGGCGTGGACCTCGACGCGGTCAATCGCGCCCTGAAACTGATCCAAAGTTTCGATCCGGCCGGCGTGGGGGCCCGGGACTTGCGGGAGTGTCTCTTATTGCAGTTGGAGCGGAAGGGACGACGAAAGACCTTGGCCTACCAGGTGGCGGACCGACACTTGGACGAGATCGCCCGAAACCGCATCCCCCAGGTCGCCCGCAAGATGGGGATTACCCCCACGCGTCTGTACGAGGTGCTTGCCGAGATTAAGCAACTCTCGCCGTTTCCGGGCAGTCCGTTCTCGCCCGAGCGTCCCGATTACGTCGCCCCGGAAGTCTTTGTAGAGAAAGACGACAGCGGCGAATGGCAGGTTCGGACCAATCGCGACTGTGTGCCGCGACTGCGGATTTCGCCCCGCTATCTGCGGATGCTCAAAGATCCTGAGGCCGGTTCAGAGGTCAAGGCGTACATTCGTGAGAAGCTCTTGGCCAGTCGGACGCTACTGCGTGCCCTGGCCAACCGCGAGAGCACCATTGTCCGGATCACTCGCGTACTTCTGGATCTGCAGCGCGATTTCTTTGAGAAAGGCCCCAATCATTTGCAGCCGCTCACCATGAGCCAGGTGGCCGAAGAAATCGGAGTGCATGAAACCACGGTCAGCCGTGCCGTTGCCGGCAAATACTTGCAGACGCCGCACGGCTTGTTTCCGTTTCGAAAGTTCTTCACGTCCGGCCTGGACCGGGCCGGGGGCGGTCAGGTGTCGAGCAGTACGGTCAAGCAGAAGCTCGAGGAGCTCGTGCGTTCCGAAGACCCCAAGAAACCGCTTTCCGATCAGAAACTGGCGGAACTGCTCAAAGCGGAAGGGTTCCGTGTCGCCCGACGTACCGTGGCCAAGTACCGCGAGGAATTGGGGATCCTCCCTTCCCACATGCGGCGCAGCTTTTGATCCCGATTGGCCGTCGAGACGGCTTCTTGCCGGTTCCGTCTGCCGCTTATTCCTTTTTGGGGCGTCATTCGATCTTGCGACAAGAGTCGAGCAGGCGATTCATTCCAGCGAAACACCCACGCCGTCTGTCTGACTGTTTCCATGGAACGGCCCCCTGAGCCGTGCCCGATGTTTTGTACAATGCCTGAACCAATCCAAGACGGGCCCCATGTGCGGAACCGGGATCGGGACGCCCCCCTGTTTCCGGGGTCGTTGCCGGTCGTCATCGTTTTGGATCGACTTCGCAGTGCTTTTAATGTCGGCAACATCTTCCGTTTGGCCGAGGCTGTCCGGGCTGAACGAATCGTAGCGTGCGGCTACACCGCGGTCCCGCCGCATCCGAAACTGGCCAAGACCGCCCGGGGCTGCGACCGCCTTGTGCCGTGCTGCCATGCCGACAGTTCCGCCACCGCCACGGCACGGTTGCGGGCCGCCGGTCGGCGCGTGTATGGTGTCGAGACCGTGGACGGCGCGCGCCCTGTTTGGGAAGTGGATTTCCGGTTTCCTGCAGCCGTTGTTTTCGGAAACGAAGCCCTCGGCGTCGATCCCGAGGTCTTGCGACTCTGCGACGACCTCCTGGTTCTGCCCGCCTTCGGGCGCAAGAACTCGATCAACGTAGCCAACTGTGCGGCAGTGGTTCTGTACACGGCCCTGCGCCAGTGGATCGAGGCCACGCGCGGGAGAGACAAGAATGTTCGGTAACCCCCGGCACGACTCCGCGCGTGTGGTGAAGCAGGCACTTGCCTTCCGGCCCCCGGAACGGATTCCCGTTTTCGACGGCTTCTGGGCCGAATTCCTGGCCGACTGGCGGCAGGTCCGCCGCCCGCCGCCGGAGATGGACATAGAGGATTACTACTGGATTGACCTGAAAGTGCCCGTGGCCTGTGAACAACTGTTCCCGACCCGTATGCGCGAAGTTCGGCGGGACGGACCGTGGGTGTTCTGCGACGATGGCTGGGGACGCGTCGTTCGCAGTCGACCGGGGAGCTATTTCACGGAAACGGTCGAGCGGGTGCTTAACGCCCCGGGCGACTTGGACGCGATCGAGTTCGATCCGCCGGGTCTGGACTTGCGGTACACGAGTTTCGCCGCGGAAGTGGCCCGGCACCGTTCGAAAGGGCGGGCCGTGTTCGTCAAGATCGGCGGACCGTTTATCCGCAGTGCGTTCTTTCGGGGGGAGACGGAGTTTCTGATGGATTTGGCGGCGGACGAGGCGTTCGCCCGTGCCGTGGTCGAGCGAGTGGCGGCTCACCTGCTTGCCGTGGGACTGGAGTCTCTGCGCCGGGCCGATGCGTACGATTGCGGCGTCTGGATTTTCGACGACATGTGCAACGCGATCGGCCCCATGTTTTCCCCCGCCACGTTCGAACGCGTCTTCCTGCCCGTTTACCGGCGCATGGTCGCTGCCTTCAAGGCGGCCGGGGCACGCTGGGTGGTTCTGCACTGCGACGGCAACCTCGCACCGCTCCTCGATATGGTCATCGAGGCCGGCATTGACGGGATCAACCCGGTCGAGTTTGCCGCCGGTCTGGACGTGGTCCGGTTGCTTGAACGCTACGCGGGGCGTCTTTTTTTTATCGGGGGCGTCTGCAACACACATGTGCTGCCGTCGGGCGACCCAGCCGCCATCCGCCGGCACGTGGAACGGATTGTCGCCGCAGGGCGGGACGGCGGCCTGGTGATCGGGAGCCATTCGATCGGTCCGGACATTTCGATTGGGAGTTACGAGCTGTACCGGCGCATCGTGGCCGCTGCGTGCACGACCGGGACGTGACCCCGGGGGCGGTTGCTGCTCGTCTCGAAAGGGTCCGGACCGCAGACCAATCCTCAACTCGTGTGGGAAGGGGCCGACAATTCTTCGATGCTCGGCCCGTTACGTCCCCAGACGGCGGCGCAACAATTGGTCGAATGCCACGGCGAAAACGATGAGAGCGCCGATCACGACGCGCTGCACGTGGGGAGAGATGTCGAGCAGGACGCAACCGTTGGCCAGCACGGCCATCAGGAAAGCTCCGGCCAGCGTCCCCAGGATCGAGCCTTCCCCGCCGCTCAGGCTGCCGCCGCCGATGACGACCGCGGCAATCACCTGGAGTTCGTAGCCTTCTCCGGCGGTGGGCTGGCCGCTCACCAGACGCGAGGCTTCCAGCATGCCCGCCAGTCCGGTCAGGGCGCCCAGAATCGCGAACACCGCAACGGTCACCCAGCGAATCCGGATGCCGGCGTGGTACGCGGCTTCCCGGTTGCTCCCCAAAGCGTACACGTGGCGTCCGAACACGGTATACCGCAGCACGAAGGCGGCGGCGACACAGACGACCGCATAGGACCACACGGGAGCGGGGACCCCCCACAGGTCGCCCGTGGCCAGACGGCCGAAGGACTCAGGCAGGTCCGTCACGGGCAGGGCCCGGGTCAAGACCAACGTGACGCCGCGGAAGACCCCCATGGTGCCCAACGTGGCAATGAACGACGGGATTTGCAACTGGGTTGTCAGCAAGGCGTTCACGACGCCGCACAGCAGTCCGCCGAGGCAGCCGACCGCCAGCCCCGCCCAGACCGGGGCGCCGTGGGCGATGGCCATAGTCCCGCACACCCCCGAAAAAGCCAGAATGCTGCCCACCGACAGGTCGATGTGACCGGTCAGCATGACAAATGTCATACCCACTGCGATCAGGACGATTACGGAACTTCGGCGCAGAAGGGTCTGAAGGTTGTTGGCCGCCAAGAAGGTGTCGGGTACGCGAGCGGCCAGGAATGTCACCAGCAGTGCAAGGCCGACCAGCGGCAGTACCTGCCGGACCAAGCGTGAGAATAACTGGAGCCAGCGCGTGTGTTTTTCCGTGGTCACATTCCCGGATCCCCGCCAGGTCAGGGTTTGATCAGGAACCCCTTGACCGAGTGCCGATTGCGCTTGGCTTTGTTGTATTCCGCCTTGGTGGCGCGCCTCAACACGATGTTGTCGAAATAGTAGTCTCCCAACGGCCACATGGCGTAGGGCTTGAGCAACAACACGTCCGGCCGGTATTTTTTCATTGACGGCAGCTTGATGCCCATCCGGTAATGGACCCATTTGCCCGGTCCCGGGAGGCGGCAAATCAGTTGAGACCGATAGACCATCAGGTAGTCGCCCTCGTGAGCGGCGCGCTGTTTCTTGCCGAACATTTCCGAGAAGGCCGGTCCCCCGGCGTGCGGAGTTTGGAAATAAGAGCTGGTTCCCGCGTCTTTCCGCGGGTCGAACTTCTGGTAACCGCGCACGAACACCTGCGGATAGAACAGCTCGGAGGAACGTTTGGGCCCTTTCACGTCCGCCTCGAGAATGAAATAGCGGTCCGTGGGCTTGAGATGGATGGGGGCGCTGAACAACCAAACGCCTTCGTGAGCCCCGACCGTCGAGTATTGTCCTCCCTTTGATTTGCCCTTGAATGTCTGCGGGGCGGCACGGTAGGCCCGTTTGTCCTTTTGCTGCACGTTGGTGTCGAAGTGGATGCACCGGCCGGGATTGCCGCCCCGCTCCCACGACGTGACCAGGCCGTCCACCTTGCTCCAGGCCGCGGGTTGTCGACCCCGACCTTGTTCGAAGTCGCCGTTCGGGACCAGGTTTTCCGCGGCGTTAAGACGCCCGCCCACGACCCCCCATACCAGGATTGCGCTCAGAAAAGACCGGAATGTCCGCATCGGTTTGTCTCCCGTTGTTGCGCAAATCGACCGCGGTCGATCCGTTCGAAACTGCGCTGTCTCGGGCAGGGACCCCGGGGCAGGGCTACCGCGCGTAAAGGTAGCACGCCGGCCGCCTCGGTCAACCGTATCGACTCGGGTTGCCCCCCGTCGTGTCATGGTTGAAACGGTCCTTTGCGTCGGTCGGGGAATAGGAATTGCACGCCCGGGAAACGGAAACTCAGGTATGGGCCGACGATCATCAGTCCCAGGCTGGCCAGAAAAGCACACCCCACCAAGGCGAGCCGCAGCAGAAAGTCTGCGTCCCGCCACAGAGCGGAGGGACCGGGCAGATCGGGTCGCAGGCTGGTCACGTGAATGCGGGGCCAGGCTCCCAGATAGACGATGGCAAGCGGTTGTTCGCCCCATTGAATTCCCCGCCTCCAGCCGTGGTAGGTCACATCGTTGACGCGGTAGAAATACAACACCGGCCCTTGGTCGTCGGGGATCCCCTCCGCCGGTATTCGGGCCGAATGTCCGGTGACGAGGCGGCCCGCCACGGCCAGATCGATATACAGCAGGGACCACACGCCGAACACCAGGGCGGACGCGGCCCCGAGTCGGCGCCAACGGCCGAGAAAAAAAGTCCGAATGCGCGATGGAGCACCGATTTCCTGCATGAGAGGCCTTTCTTATTGAAGAGAAGACTGTGCCGTCGGCGATCGAGTTTCGACGACTGGTTCCTGGATGCACCGGAGCCCGGGCAAATCGCCCAAATGGAGCGTGACGCCGTCCGCCTAGTGTTGTTCGGTAAGGCGGCCATGCTCCTGTCCGGTGCGGTCCGATGTCTATCTGCCCGCATCCATGGGTGCCGATGCGGGCGATTCCAACCGGGAGGCGTCGGAACCGCACAGGCGCCAAAGCGCAATGGCTTCGGCCGGTTCGATGCGGAAAGGTGAGCCACGCCCCTGAAAAAAACCATGGGTGCCGATCAGGTGGATGAGGATCGGAGTAATCCGTAGCTCTTTGCCCAGCGCTTCCACGGTGATTACGGCCTTATGGGCGCGGACGCCGCAGCCGAACGGGCAGGGGATGCGTCCCATGACCTCGACGCCCCGGGCCCTTACCGCACCGTCGCACAGGGTGATCGAAGTTTCGAGGCCGGCGTCCGCGGCTCGATGAATGTCCTCCAGAACGCGGGCGATGTCCGCAGCGGTCACGCCGGCCGCGTCCAAGTCGGCCCTATCTTCGGCTACGATGTCCGCAATGTTTCGTGAGTCCGTCCCCAGAAAGCCATCCCGGGAGAGGACCCCCGGCGCCATGCGTTGCCGGACCTGTGCCTCGGCTGGGTTTGCTTTCATGGAAGGGCATTCCTTTCGCGTCGGGGACGTCCACCGCCCACTAGGACCGCGCCGGCAACCGAGGGGAGGGGCGCGCGGCGCTGTCCTCGGTTTCGACCCGGAGTCCGGCGGCCGCCGCCGGGGCTGTGCACTGGTCCGGGCCCGACAACAGGGTCCGGCTCATGCGAACTTGTCGAAATAGATATTCTCTTCAGCCAATCCGTGTTCGGACAAGACCTTGATGCAAGCGCCGAGCATACCGGGGGAGCCGCATAGATACGCTTCCATGCCCGAACAGTCGGGGAAATGTCGGGCCACGACGTCGGTAATGAGCCCGGTCTCGCCGCTCCAATCATCTTCCGGAGCGGGATCGCTCAGGGCCGGAATGAACTTGAAATCGGGCAATTCTCTTTCGAATCGGGCCATGTCGTCCAAAAGAAAGAGATCGCCCCGACTTCGCGCCCCGAAGAAGAAACGGCAGGTTCGGGCGTTCTGTTCCGCGGCCATTTGCGCCAGGATGCTCATAAACGGAGCCAGACCGCTGCCGCCCGCAATGAAGACCATCGGCCGATCGCTTTGGCGCAGGCAGAATTCGCCGTACGGCCCGTTGAACTCGACCGAGTCGGCCGTCTTGAGGATCGTGAAAACCCACGTAGTGCAGGTCCCGTTCGGCACGAGCCGGATGATGAGGTCGATGTGGCGGCTGTCGCGCCGGTCGGAGGCGATCGAGTACGCACGGTAGACCGCTTCCGGGTTTTCTCCGTAGGCCGGGGCCTGGAGTTGAATGTATTGACCCGGGGCGAACACTATCGTTTCCGGATCAACCAATTCGAGACGCAAACGCTTGATATCGCCGGTCAAGTCCTCAATCGAGGCGACCGCGGCCCGGTAGCGCTGCACCGAAAACAGTTCGCGCGGCACTTCGATTTCGATGTCGTTTCGGACCTTGAGCTGGCAGGCCAGGCGCATGCCGGCGTCGATCTCCTCGGCGGCCAGGTGCGGCCCCTCGGTGGGCAGCAATGGACCGCCGCCGCTCAGGACGTTGACCTTGCACAGACCGCAACTGCCGCGCCCGCCGCAGGCCGACGGAATGAAAAGTCCCTCTTGCGTCAGAAGGTTCAGCAACGAGTCGCCGCCGTCGACCTCGAACTCGCGTTCGCCGCCATTGATCAGCACCCGGCAGCGGCCGTAGTCGTTCAGGAAACGGCCGGCGAGCGTCAGCAGGCCGGCGAGAACGCCGCAGATCAGGCACAACGTCCCGACTGCCAGAACAAAAGTCATAATACGATTCCCTGGAAATCGCAAATACGCCCCGTCCTCCTCGATGGACAGCGCACCAGACGGCGTATGGGCCGAAACGAGAAAGAAGCGGGCGGACAGCCTTCCCGTAAATTCCCACGATCAGAACTTCACCATGCCGCTGAAGCCCACGAAGGCCAGCGCGATGATCCCGGTGACGATCAGAGAGAGGCCGGCCCCGTGCAGACCTCGGGGCACTTTGTCGAGCCGGATGCGTTGCCTGATGCCGGCCATCAGTACGATGGCGAGCATCCATCCGAGGCCGCTGCCAAGCCCGAACACCGTGCACTGGAGAAAGCCGTAACCCTGTTTGTTCAGCATGAAAAGCGATACGCCCAGAATGGCGCAATTCACCGTGATGAGCGGCAGAAAGATACCCAATGCAAAGTACAGCGGCAGAGAGATTCGTTCGATGACCATCTCGACCAGTTGAACGAACGCGGCGATGACCACAATGAAGATGATGTACTCGAGGAACTCGATCCGGAGCGGGACCGTGATGTACCGGTGCACAAGGTAATTCAGGCCCGCGGTGCAGGTGGTGACGAACACCACTGCCACGCCGAGCCCGAGACTGGTCTTCATTTGTCGGGAAACGGCCAGGAACGAGCACATCCCGAGAAAACGAGTGAGTAAGATGTTGTCGGTCAGGGCGGCGGCGAAGAGAATGACCAGCAACTGCAGGGCCCCGGTGGGGGGCGCGGCAGTCCCGACCGCAGCGAGCAGGGGCGTCATGGCGTCTGTTTCTCCGGTACGACCGCGCGCGAATTGGCGGCCCAGGTGAACAGTGCGAGCATGAAAAAAGCCCCCGGCGGCATGACCATGATCGTCCATTGATGCCACCAGAGTTCCCGGGCCGGCAGCGGCATTCCGAAAAATGTGCCGAACCCCAAAATCTCCCGTACAAAGGCGATGGACATGAGCACGAACGTATAGCCGAGACCGGCCCCGACCCCGTCCAACAGCGAGGGCAACGCCGGGTTCTGCGCCGCAAAAGCCTCGCACCGACCCATGATGATGCAGTTGGTGATGATCAACCCTACGTATGGTCCGATCACTTTGTGGATTTCGGGAAAAAACGCCCGGATGGTGATGTCGACCACGATCACATACGCCGCAATGACCAGGACCTGCACCATCATGCGAACCTGCCTCGGGGTATGCCGGCGCAGAAGGGAGACCGTGAAACTGGACAGGCCCGCGGTGAAGATCAACCCGAGACACATGATCAGCGTGTTCTTCAGGAGGTTTGTGACGGCCAGGGTCGAACAAATGCCCAGCACCTGACGGAAGACCGGGTTCTCGGTCCACAGGTTTCGGAGGAATGCCCGACCGCCCGGGCTTTGTTTCCATGACATCGCGGATGACTCCGAAGTTCCCGGTGTGCCTGACCGCGGGCGCGTGCGACCGCGCAACTAAAGTCTTATAAATCGTGGGAAGACCCGGAACGCACGGCACGCAAAAGACCGTCGGGGAAGCCCGACCCCGGGGATGGGGTACAGATTCGTTTTGCCGGGAGGGCAGCGTTGGCCGCCGTCGGTTCAATCCATGCACATTGCGTTCATCGGCCGTCCCGCGGCAATGGCCGGCCATCCCCCTATAATAACCGTTGGACCGGCGGGCGTCACCGCAGTCGGCAAAGAATCTGCGTCCTACTGCCCCCCAAAGCGAGCCTATGCCCGAAACGGGCCGCCTCGCAGTGAATGGGCCCTGTTTACAGCGGCGGTTTTGTGTCCCGGAGGGTCTTCCGCACCTCACCGCGGGACGTCGCGTTCCAGGCGGAGTACGGTTACCTGTTGGGGCCGCAGCGACAAGCGCGCGCGCAGGTTCGCCGTCCGCTCGTCCACGGCCGTCTCGATCTTTTGACGGGCCGGCAAAAGCTGTGTGACTCGGACAGCCCCGGGACCGAGGAGTCGGGGCGTGTTGACCCGGAGCGTGACGCTCCGATGGGATTCTCCGGAATTGAACACGGTCAGGTACGCGTCGGGTCGACCGCCGCCAAAGCGCTCGATCCAAACCGCGGCATCGTCGGCTTCAGCCCAGGGAATCGGTTCCCATCCCGCTTCCGCGATACGGCGAATCACGGGAATGTATTTCTTGAATAAGTCGCGGTCGCGATTGTAGAATTCCGGGTTGACCCAGTACGAAGAGCTTCCCGATGCTTCCGGACTGAACATACTCGGGAGCACGCCGTAAGCGCAACAGCGCGCGAAGTACTTCTCGACCCAAGCATGAGGGAACGCCTCGAATCGCGTGTTGAGAAGCGTCAGGTACGGACGCTTGAAACACATGGCGCGCCAATACAGCATCTTCGCGTCGCTGTCCGGTTCGTACTTGCCGGCTCGGCGCCAGTTGGTTTCGGTCCCGAACACGTCCAGAAGCCCGGCCGGCCAGGGAAAGCGATGGAGCACGGCATTGGCGAACAGGAGCTTCCCCGCCGCATGCATGTCCGTCGCGGTCTTCATGGCCAATTCCATGGCCAGAAAGTGCCCCAATTGACAGACCCGCCCCTGCGAGTCGAACACCAGGGGAATGTCCGCCGACGCAAAGTGGCTGCGCCGGTAGTTCCGTTCCGTGGCTGCCATTTCAAACGAATCCAGGTAAAGACCGTCCAGGTGGACGCCGCTGCTTCGATCCTCGAACCCGCCATTGATCAGGACGCTCCGCCGGGCGTCCTCTTCCCGGAGGGCGATGTCGTCGAACCATACCGTGCCGGTATGATTGCCGCGGAACAGCAGGTACACGAACGCGATTTCGACGGGTTTCTCCGGAACCAATCGAAGCGTCACGCGTCTCCAGCCTTCCGATCCGGTGGGAAACGGCACATTGCTGCCGTACTTGCGCCCTCCGTCCACATAGCGAAGGTCCACGTAGAGACTGTAATCCGCGTCCATCTCCCCGGTGACCTGCCTGCATCGGCTCCACGCGGTCACGGTCAGGGGACGCACCTTCTTCTGGTGGAGCGAGACCGGCTGCGTCAGTCCCTTGGCCGGGTCCGCCCGACCCCGACGGCACACCGCGGCGGTCGAATCGTTTCGGCCCTGTTTTTCCGCGGTTTCATACCCGTCGGCGTAGGGTCCCCACGCCCGGAGGAGCAACCGGTCGTGCAGGATACGCTCCACGACTTTCTCATGGATTCGGTACTGCGTCATGGGACGGTCCGCCGGAGCGGCGAGGTCCGGGTCGGGATTCAGCAGGAACAGCGCACCGTCGCACCAGGGCGTATCGTGGAATCCCATGGTCATGCTCCCGTCGGGCCGGTGCAGCACGGAGTTCAGGGTGGCCATGGCCCGGCGATTGCCTTGCCGGATTTGAGATTGCAGTAACCCCAAGGCGGCGGCGTTGGTGCGCGGCATCTTCTTCGGCATGGCCATCCAGTAGCTCATCGGTTCGATGTATGGGAAACTGTAAATGCCGTGCGCCTCGTCGAACGCCGGGTTCGGTGCGCCCTCCTGGAACTGGAACCCGAAATCTTCCCAGTCTCCGACGGTCGCGATGTCCGTGAACGGCATCCAGATTCCCTGTTTCCGAACCCGACGCCGAAACGCGCCGGCGTTCAAGTCGTAATAGCGGTGCAACGCGCTCCGGAAACGCCATTGCGGATCGAACCGGAAGAACACGGCATGAAACGAGGCACTGGACGGGAACTTCTTTGTCGCCTTGGACAGACCCAGATCGCAGGCGCCGTACAACACCTTTCGCCCGGCATCGAACGCGAATCGCCACAGTCGCGGCTGGATGATCGGCGCGCCGATCGCCAGGCCGGTCCCGTCGCCCCCGGTGATCGCGATAAAGGGGTACCAAGAGGCTGCGCCGCCGACACCGGCCCCCACACGACGAAACTCGGCGTATGTAGTCTTTCCCCGGCAGCGTACGGTCGTTCGCGGGTCTTTGCACCACGACCAGTCCCCGGACGGTATCGGTAACGCCCACAGAACAGTGACGGCCCGGTCCACGCCTCGGGTGTCCCGTACGCTGCCATCGAGTCGGACAGTATCGGCGCTCAGGGTCAGCGTAGCTCGGACCCGCAATCCCAACTCCTCGATGACACCGTCCAAGGCGAACCGTCCGTCGGCCACGCGTTGCACCTGGAATTCCGGGAGCACGAAACTGCTGCCCGCCGCCACGTCCCGGACCACAATCCCTCCTGACCGGCCCGGGTCCAGCGTCATGGCGCCGGCGACGGGATCAAACCACAGAGCGCCTTTGCGCCAACCCCGCGGGTTCGCCGTGGGCAATCCGCCGGCGGTCGCAACAAAGTCGAACGCGCTGCCGCCCTGCATTTCAAACAGTTGGAAATCATCGAACCATGCCGTGCCGGCGTGGCCTCGAAATATTCCGTACACTTTCACGCTGCGAACCGGCTTGGACGGCATGACGGTCACAGTCGCCCGTCGCCAATCGTGCGTGCCGGTCTCGAACGCGGCAGTCTGCCCCCACAGCGGTGTGCCGTCCATGTATTCCAGGTCCAGGTACAGCGAGTAATTGCTGTCCGGCCCACCACTGACTTGCAAGGCCTTGCTCCACCCCACCGCGACAATGGGCACGGGCACTTTTTGGTTGAGAACCACTTCCTGGCCCACACCGTACTCGACGCCGGACTTGTCCGGGACGGCCGCACACTTCGCCGAAACTCGCCCCGCGTGCGCGAACTCCGCATCAACCGTGTACCCGCCCTTACCCCACGGTCCCCAGTTCGCGGCGTGCGGCCCCCGGACCGTCTCGAATCCCGCGTTCAGAGTCGGTTGCTCCCCGTGTAGCCGTCCCCGGCGGCCCTGAGCCAGACCCGGCTTCGGCCCACTACCGCCGCCGACCTCGTCGCCGCCAGCGCGAACAGGGCGGCAATCAGAGCCCGTTCTATCGCCATGGCTTTCAACATGAATCTGTCTCCGTCACCACCGTCCCATACCGTGGACAAACAGTCGCTCTCGCGCCGGTTTCGAGCCCGGAACAGCGGTCCTCTTCGCGGACCCCGGTTTGCATATTCAGGCGTTCTTGCCTCGGCGTGTCGACCGGACCTCAGTGTATTGAGTTCAGGTGTTTGTAAAGTTGAATGGCATGTTCTTGTCCGTCCGGCACCAAAGCGTACGCTCAAGCCACCATACGCCGTGGTCGGCTACGGTCAAGGCGTAATTCCTGGAGACCGCGGTCCCCGCGGGTCTTGGCCTGGAACCGGTCCATGCTATGGC
>JAADHN010000057.1:64954-76270 GCA_013151865.1 Kiritimatiellota bacterium | reverse complement strand
GTCGCGGCGCATTCGGCGGCAGCGGGCGGGCGGGGCGGCTTTGCGCCCGGCCGGCCGGCGGTGGTCGAGGGCGAAGAGTGTCCCCGGCCCCAAGCGACAATCCGGATCAAGGGCTTCTTTCACAGCCCTCATACCGGCCAGACCTTCTGCGCCGACAAGGAGTTCGAGGAACCCTGTTTTGAGCTTGCCGATGCCATGCTCGGCGGCGGGAGAGCCTCCCATGGCCACCACTTCCCGAGCAAAATCGAAGTAGAGTTGTTTTCCCCGGGCGTACTCCGCGGGAGTGGCAGGCAGGATGTTGATATGCAGGTGGTTGTCGCCGATGTGGCCGAATATGACGTATTCGAGCCCGGCGGCGTCTAACTCTTGCCGGTACAATAGCATCATGCGTTCGAGGCAATCGTCCGGCACGGCCATGTCCGTGCCGAGTTTGGTCAATTCGGGGTATTTCCTGCGAAGTTCGGCCACACGATTGTTCACCGATTCGGGCAAGGCGTGACGGAACATGCGCAGGGCTTCGCGTTCGGCGTGTTCGGTCGCGACCCAGCAGGTTTCCGGATCGCCGCCGAAACGTCGCACCTGGGCGGCTGTTGCCTCGAGGCCCGCCGTCAGGTCCTGTTCCGACGCCGCAAGATCCAGGAAAATGACGCCCCGGGCCTCGGCCGGGAGATGTGCCGGTACGTGGGACGCCGCGCCCTTGCGGTCGCGTTCGTCCCGCAGGAAATCGAGGGCTCGGGCGTCCATGTACTCGATAGCTTCGACCCCGATTCGGTCCCGCCTTTGGCGCAGGGCGACGGTGAAGCGCAATGCCTGCGCTTCGTTTTCCCAGAAAACCGCGACCAGACAGCGGCGTTCCGGTGCGGGAGCGAGGCGCAATTCCGCGCGGGTGATGATGCCCAGGGTGCCTTCCGAGCCGATGAAAAGGTCAACCAGATCCATGCCGGGGCGGGAAAAATACCCCGCCGCGTTCTTGGTGTTCGGCTGCCGCAGCTCGGGCAGGTGCACCGTGATGACGCGCCCGTCGCGTCGACGGAGACGGAATGTGCCTTCGGGCGTGGCGCGGTGCCGAGTGCGCTCGAGGTGAAGCACCCCGCCGTCCGCAAGTACGACTTCGATACCGGTGACCCAGTCCCGGGTGGGGCCGTATTGGAATGTGTGCGCCCCGGACGCGTTGCACGCCAGGGTCCCCCCGATGGAGGCGCTGGTTTCGGTGGGGTCCGGCGGGTAGAAGTGGCGGCCGGTCGTCAGTTCGGAGAGCAGGTTTCGGCTCACCACGTCCCACTCCGCCGCATCCGTGAAGCGACCGGTTTCCAAAGATTTTTGCAAGTCTCCCAACACCACTCCGGCCTCGCAGACAACGGCAAGCTCGCCCGTCGCGAGTCTTCGCAGTCCGCGGATTCGGTTCATGCGTTCCAGGCTCAATACCATGCCCCCTGCGGGTACGGCGCCGGCCGTGATGCCGGTACGTGCCCCGGAGACCGTGATCGTGGCGTCGCGCGTTGCGGCCAGATGTACAGCGGCACTCACTTCTTCGGTATTGCGGGGAAAAACCAGTAGATCCGCTCGCCCCGGCTGCTTGGATTCGTCGGAAAAGTACTGGCGGAAGTCGGCCAGGGCAGATCCTCGAATCAGGCGGGGAGCGGGGGTGTTACCGGGATACTCGGGGATCAGGAGGTCTCCGGGGGGCGACATGCATGGAACTCCGGAAAACAGGGGGGAAAAGCAGGTGGCGATGCCGGGCGGAACATAGAGAAGTCGGACCGTTCACGAGTCGGAGGTTTGTCGTCCCTCCTCGACCAGGCGTTTTACGGTTTCGTTGAACTTGGCCAGCTCGAAATCGCCCTTCAGAAGCACAGCGTCACAGACCCGCTTGATCTGTTCGAACTCCTCGAAAGATCCGGCCAGTCCGGTGATTGCCAGGACGGGGATTCGGTCCCACAGCGGGTTGGTCCGCATGGACTCCACCAGTTCCCACCCGGTCCGGACCGGCATCAGCAGGTCCATGATGATGAGGGCGAAGTCTTCCTTGGCGTTCTCGAGGATCTTGAGGGCCTCATCACCGTTGGTGGCGCAGACGGGTTCGTATCCCTGAATGGTGAGCACGCGCGTGTAGAACTCGCGCAGGAGTTCGTCGTCGTCCACCACCAAGATTCTCTTGTTTTGTGCTGCCATCTGTGCTCCCGCGCCTCCAAATATGGTCGAGAGTCCCCGTCCACTCCGGGATGGGGCGCAGTCATATACCGCATTTATAATAGAATGCAATCCGGGGGCGAGTCAAATCAGTCCCAGTGTTTTGCCTTCCGGAAAGTTCGAGCGCCGGGCCGCAGGGCGTTTCCGGGGGCGACAATACCTGCGCGCCGGGTCCGCCTGCGTTCGGGGCCCCGTCGGGATGTTCGGCAACCTTCGGTGCCGGGATCTCGGCCGGATCTGCCGCCGGGCGCCAACAGTGGACTTCCCCGCGCCGCTGTATCCGACAGACTTGCGAGATCGGCAGCATCCCAAGGGGGGGTATGGGATGGAAACCCCGGCGCGCCCCTGCGCCGGACTTATTTGGCCCCAGCCTGCTCGACGCCTGCTCCTGAGAGCGGTAGATTGCCCTCGTTCCCAGCCGTCGAAAAGACGCTTCAGGCGCATCCCGTCCCTGTTGGCACGACGACAGGATCGAACCGAGACACCGGAGGCATGACTGAAGTTCGAGGAATGCCGTCAGAGTCCCGGTTTCAGGGTGCGTGGCCACACGGGTCCGACGGTCGAGCGACCGTGATCGGCCCGGGCCGCCGCCCCCACCGGTATGACAAGGATGGACCACAATATGATGGCCAAAGCTCTCATCTGCGACAGTCAACAGCGCTTTTCCCTCCGCGATGTAGTGCTGCCCGACCCGGGACCGGACAGATTGCGGGTTCGTGCACTCAAGACCGGGGTGAGCATCGGGACCGAGTTCGCCCTGATCCGAAACAAGATTTCCTGGGGTCCGTACCCGCTGTGCGTGGGATATCAGGGAGTAGGGGTCGTCGAGGAAGTCGGTGCGCGGGTCGAAGGTTTTGCCGTGGGCGACAAGGTGTACTACCGAGACAATAAAGGGATGCAGCTTGAGGACGGCACGCCCGTCTCCTGTGTGTCGGGAACGCATTGCACCCACGCGGTGATCGATCCACGCACGACCCATGGTGTTGCGCGTCTGCCGGAAGGCGTGGACGAGGATTCGGCCGCGCTGTTTGTCATGCCGGCCGTGGCCCTCAACGGGGTGGACATGGCCAATGTGCGCACGGGCGATGTGGTCGCGGTGTACGGTTGCGGTCAGATCGGTCTCGGAGTGGTGGCCTTCTGCGTGCGTCGAGGCGCCGTTGTGGTTGCCGTCGACATCCGCGACGACCGGCTCGAGGCGGCTCGTGCTTTTGGGGCCGACCACCTCGTCAACGGGGGAACTCGAGATGTTCCCGCCGCGATCCGGGCGATTGCTCCGCCGGGTGCCGACGTGGTCTTCGAAGCCACGGGACTACCGGCCTGCATCGACCCGGCCCTCCAATTGGTCCGAAGTTTCGGCAAGTTCGTATTGCAGGGCAACTATGGCGCCGACCCGATCAGCTTTCATTTCCTGGTTCCGCACGGGAAGCGGCTGACGTGGTTTTGCCCCTGCGACGACGGCTTGGTTCCCTGCCGGCGCGCCGTGATGAAGAACTTTGCCCTGGGCGCTTTGGACTGGGGGCCGGCCATCACGCACCGCATCGCCGGCGCGGACATCGCAGGATTCTACGAGGCCATCAATCGAGGCGAGATGAATGACGTGATCGGCGCCGTCATCGACTGGCAGGAGGTGTGGCGAGACGGCCACAATCCCATGACCGCAACCGACGGTTCCGTCAGGAGCGCCTCGGCTTAGGCCGAAACGGGAAGAGTATGACCGCGCACACTTGGTTTCGAACAGGTCTTCAGATCGCTGCTCAGAGGCGGCGGTGCTCCAGAATTCAGTGAATCTGGTAAACTGATCGCCCTCTTTTCTTGCCTCCGACAGTGCCGGCCTGGGCGACTGCATTACAGAAGATCACGCTTCCGAACTCGAATTCATGGGCAACTGTAAAGCAATCTCCCACGCCCATGCCAGGAAGTCGGCCCGAGAAAGGGAATTCGACTTTACAGACCTCCAAGCTCAATCCACTGAGTTCTGGTGATCGTGTCGTCCCGAAGCGGTCAGCCTTCGGTGTCGATCCCGGCTCCGCCGGAACCCCCGGTTGTCCAGGGCCGTGTGTGGCCTGGGCATGGAGATCCTGCAGGGGAACTCCGGGGTCGGGGGCCGCCGGAGGTGGGAACCGTCGCAGGTTTGCCCGGAGGACGACAGCGCGAAGGTCGGACGTTCGGTTGCGGTCCGGATTATTTCGAGTCGGTTCGTATTCCGAATACTTGTTCCGGGGCGAGCGACAGCACCGGTACAAGTTTCGGATCCAATCGCAAGGTATTGTCTTCGATGACGCCTTCGTCGGCCCGGGCGGTCTCGATACACCATGTCCCCTGAGAGTCCGGCGACGTTTTTCCGGTGACTTTGCTCCTGTTCTTCCGAATCGAGGTTTGCGCCTCGGCCGCGATTTCACCGTCCGGTCGGCGCAGGCGCACTCGGATCGTCTCGGCACCGGATCCGGCAAAACCGATTGTGAATTGGCGGATGTTCGGAGGAGGGCGGAAGTACAGTCGAAACGGTCCGCCGATCAGATGAATCCGTTCCACCGCCACCACTCCGACCGCCACGTCCGCGGCCGCCACCGACCACGCACACGGGCCCGCGTCGACGCCCAGCAAGAAGAGTCCGGTTTCCGGTGCTTCGAGGTTCACCGTACCGGTTTTCCCCTGCGGAATCTCGCCCCGGCTGAGTTCGGACCCGGCGGGATTGCGGAACGTCCAGCGCAGGATGGACTCGTATCTGCCGACGGGATGGTGTCGCAGCGCGACATGGGCGGTTTGCCCTTTTACCATCGGCAGCAGAAGCAAGTGCATGCCACGGAACTTTACCGGCTTGAATTGGATGCTCTGTTGAGGCGCGGGAGGGGAGACAAGGGGCAGGTTGGCAAAACGGCGGCCGAAAAGGCGATTGAACCAGAAATCCGGTTCTTCGGGGAGTTGGCGCCAAAGAGAGAAATTGCCCGCCGCGATGGCACGGTTGGCGCGCGTGAACCACTCCCAGTAACGCGGATGGTCGTCGTCGAACTTCGGGCCTTCGTAGAAAATCCAGTAGCCGTCGGTCAATTCCGAGATCATGACGGCGTTCTTGCCAGAGAATTCCGGGTCTGCCCCGCGGACGACCGGGTCGATCCCGCCGGTGTAAATGAATGGAATGCCGGCCTTGCGCGGGACCTCCATGCGCTCCGCCAGCAGCTGTCGGTTTCGGGCCAGGGCCTCGCCCATGGGGGTGAAGGCCGAGGGCCGCCCATACGTGCAGGCGTCCGCCAGGATCAACGGCGCGGACTTCGTGGCCCACTCCGGGTAGATCGCCTGCTGCATGAACGGGGTGCCCGGCGCGGGATAGACGCAGAATCGGAATTTCGGATTGTACTGGTCCACTGCTTTGCGGAGCGCTTGGCAACGTGCCCGCCAATGCGCCACCTGAAAGGCGGCGAAATCGTCGTGCAGTCGACGCTTTTCGAGCCACTTTCGGCGCTCCGAAAAAGGCAGTTTCGGGATTGCAACGCCGCTCTTGTCCGCGAATTGTTCCAGGATCCGGTCGTCGTAAGAGAGTGAATACGCATTTGCCGGGCGGCCGGGCGCGTAGTTTTCGTAGTCCAGAAAAACGCCGAGCACGACCGGGTTTTCGCGGCTGAGCTTCGCATACGCCACGATGTGCCGCGTCGTCCATTCCCAAAACTCGTCCGAGTTCGGACTCCACAGCGGTTGTTCCACTCCGGTGTCCCAGACCATCCGGCGACCGGCGGCGGTTTCGTCCATGGGCGCCGTGAGTGTGCCCCGCATCCACGGCATGTAGAAGATGCCGTAGCGGGCGCACCAATCGGCCACTTGGCGCACTTCGGCCGGACGATCGAAACCGGTCCGCGGGCAGAACACGTTGAAACCCGCCTCGGCGGTTGCCTTTACCATCCATTCCTTCGAGACCCACCCCTCTGTGGGCAGCATGACTTTGTCCACCAGGATCCGGAGTTTCACCGTCCGCCCCAAGGCGTCGACCGACGGCGCGGGGCCCGCCTCCGCCGTGCACCGATGGGCTGTTCCGGCCAAAAAGAGTGCGGCGACCAGGGCCGCGGCACGCTTCGGGGCCTGGAGTCGTACTCCGTGTTGTTGCATCGTCGAGTTCCTTTCCTTTTCCAGATTGTCGAAGCAGTCCGACTCAGGCTGCGAGTTCGATGCCGCTCCCGACCGTTTTGCGACCATGGGCAAGGACAAAGCGGTTTCCCGCGCCGGGCCGCCGTGCGCGGGATGCACGGTCGGAGCAGTCTACCCTAAGTGCCACGAACTGTTCCGTCAAATCCGCAGGGCGGACCGTTCCCCCTGATTGGGCGGTTTTGCATCGGAGGACTGCAACGTTCTCCGGCTCCCGTCGCCGTCCCCGTGCTCGTCCACGCACTCCCGTTTGGCGAGGCGGTATCCGTAACCCTTTTCGTCCCGGCCGCCCGCAGGTCCGCTTCGACCGTCGGGCAACGTCAAAAGGAAAAGAGGCGTCCACGGTGCCGCTTCAGCGGGTTCTCTCCGTCCGTCCACAGTGTCGTCAACGGTCCGGAGCGTCGTCGGAGGATCGGCCGCCGGCGATTTTCGGACGGAATGCCGCGCCCCTGTCAATTGGCGGGTTATGGTACTGTCCCGTGTTTCGGGAAAGAGCGTCTTGGGCCGGTGGGTGACTCGATCAACGAGGTGGATCAATGAACAGGATTCGGACCGCAGTGGTGGGGATAGGAGGGCGGGGAAGTTACATGGCTCGTGCCGTGGCTGCCCGCCAAGACGTTGAATTGGTGGCGCTCTGCGACCGGCTTGTCCGCAAAGCGCAACACGTGGCCGGCGAGATTGGCGGCGACGTGCCGGTTTTCGAACATTTCGAAGATCTGCTCGCCGCAGTCGACTGCGACGCGGTCATGGTCACCACCAGTGACGCCCACCATGCCGAAATCGTCGTTCCGGCACTCGCGTCCGGCAAGTTCGTATTCTGCGAAAAACCACTCGAAACGACCTGTGAGAAATGCCGGCGGATCGTCGAGGCCGACCGGAAAGCGGGCGGCCGGACTTTTGTCGGGTTCAATCTCCGTTACGCCCCCACCTACGTCAAAGTCCGGGACCTGATCGATCACGGTCAGATCGGTGATGTCCTGACCGTTCAGGCCGATGAGTTCTACAACGGTGGCCGCACCTATTTCCGCCGTTGGAACCGGTTGCGCTCCGAAGGCGGCGGTCTGTGGATTACCAAGGCCTCGCATGATTTCGACCTGCTGGCCTGGTTCGCCGGAACCCCGGCCCGGGAGGTGTACGCCACGGCCGCCAAAACGTACTATGCCCCGCGATCGGACGCCGCCCGGCGCTGTCGGGATTGTCCCCTCGAAGCCTCCTGCCCCGACCGTGCCCCTCGTGAACCTACCGTACTCCAGCGCCTCACGGAAGAAGCCGGTGGCAGCCCGTACGACCTCTGCCTCTTCAACGCGGACAGCGATACGTTCGACCACGGCATTGCCACCGTGGCTTTCGACGCCGCGGTTTTCGCAACCTACACTTGCAACGTGGTGGCCGGGTTCAGCGACCGGCGCATCCGTGTCTCCGGAACAAAGGGTGCCATCGATGGGAAACTCAGCGGCGGCAGCATTGTTCTCCGTCGACGGGACCCAAGTGCCGTCCAAGAAATCCCGCTCGGTGCGGATACCAGTTCGGGGCACGGCGGGGCCGACACCAACGTGCTCGATGGGTTCTTCGGCTTTGTCCGGGGAGAGAACGAACCCAAGTGTCGGCCCGCAGAAGCCATGACCGCCGTGGTTCTCGGACTGGCCGCCACCCGGGCCGGAGACGAGCACCGTGTGGTTCCCATCGAGGAAATCGCACCGTCGGCGTCGTGAAACGGGAAGGCCCGCCGGAAGAACAGGGACAAGACGGAGAGGTGTTCCGCCCGGAGTCTATGGGATTGCGAACGATGCGGGACGCGGTTTGGGGCGTCCCGGCAGGAACCGCAATCGTCCTGAAGAAAGGTTGGACGCAGGATAACCGACCCGCACGGGGTTTGGCGACGGTTGCACGTCGGTGTCCCAGCCTCAGGCGGCTTGCCCGGGGGGGGATGGGGTCTTCCGCCGCCGCGCGGCCTCGGACTCAAACGAAGGTGCGTTGCGATTCCCAGATCGATTTACTCAATACCTTCCCACCGTCAACCCATTGCCCCGTGCCCGAGCCGCACCATCCGGATGCCGGGGACAAAGCGGCCCGCTTCCTCGATAGCCGTCGCCCAGTTCCCGTAGGTCATGGCGGCGTGATGGATGAATGGTCCTTCGATGAGCGTTCGTTCCCATTGCGGCCAATCGTCCACTTCCATCCAAACCGCGTTGTTCAGGGTTTCCGGGCCGTCGACGCTCGCGCCTTCTCCCACAGCCAGTTCGTACCGGCCCCGGTCTCCGTCGAACCGGGCTACCGTGATGCGGCCGTGCTTGAGTGGGAAATGCGGCATGCCGGAAAGTGGGCTGGGCAAGATCCAGTGAGTGCCCAGGCGAACCTTGGCGTCCGCGCGGCGAAAGGCGAGCGCCGCGCCGCAATGCCAGAGCAGCACGGCGTTGTCGTTTGTCGGGTGTCGGATGGTCAGATCGGTCAGGAAACCGGGCTGGGCGTTGAAACAAACGCGCCGTACCACGATATCGCTGATCGTTCCGTGAATGTCGGATTCATATCCCACGGCGCAACGGTCCGCCACCATGCTGTCCGCGAACATGCAATACGCCCCCATCGCGTCGATCAACGACATGAAATCCTGCACCGCCAATCCTTCGAGCCCGTTGTCGCGCACTAATGCGAGCATTTGGTCCCGGACGGCCAGGACATGCACGAGGGCGTCGTCGTCCATTTCCTCGATGACACAGGTTTCTCGGAGTTCTCGCGTTTCCTTTCCGTATTGCGCCCGATTCTCTCTCGCACGGTTGCGCGCGTGTCGAATGAATTCCACCATGTCCAGGGGCAGGATTTCGATCCCGAACCGCTCGAGCAGTTCGCTTTCGTTCACGATCGTGGTCCAGAAAAAATCGATCCGCTGGCCGATGTGCCCGATGCGAACGCCCGTTCGGAACACGCCCGCCACATTCACCGCGCGCAGGAATCGGTCCACCCCATCGTGCAGGAGGGGGTCGTCGATCCGGCAGTTCTCGATGTAGCTGAAGTGCACTCCCAGCTTATGCAGGACTTTGCTGGTGGCGAAGAGCCCGCAGAGCGTGTCCCGCAGTCGCGTGCCGTCCGGCAGCGGCGTCTCGTCCCGTGGCCCCCACAGCAGCACCGGCACTGCCAGCTTGGCGGCGATCATAGCCGCGGCGCCCTCGGTCCCGAAGTTGCAGTGCGGGAGGAAGAGGCAGTCGACTCCGGCCCGGCGGAAATGCTCGACCGCACGATCCACGTGAGACTGGTCTTTGACCAGGCCGTCCTCGAGCACATTCTCGAGGTCCACGAAAGGCGTCTGCCACTGGCGGAGTTTCTCTTGGAGCAGTTCTTTGTGTCGCACCGCGTCTTCATTGCTGAACACGAACTTGCCGATGGGGCACAGGCCCATCAGCGGTTTGCCGTTTTTCATCGGTCGCTCCGTGCTCCGTGTTTCATTGTGTCAAGAACAAGAACGGGCCCGGCCAGTCCGTTGTACGATTAGTGCGGGTTCAGTTGGGTGAGTGCATGGAATTCGACCTCCCGAGTTGGGACAGAGTGCGTCCTGCTCAGGACCGCGAGCGCCTTCTTCGACGCGGTCCCGCTCTGGCTGGTCCCCAGGCCCGGATTCACGTATCACCATACGACACGCGGCCGCTTTTGTCCCGGCCTTCAGTCCGGATTCCGCTCCGGTCGGATCGGGCCGCAGGACAAATTCGTGAAACGAGGTGCTCCTATTGTTTTGGCAGGATTCCGGGATCCTCGGCGGGCGCTCTGCCGCCACGACCGGATCGCCGCCGGAAGCCCCGGTGTCGGTCACGATTGGCCGCGGGTAAGACCACCATAAAAAGGCCGACCCGCAGCCGACAGAGCTTCGCCGGGCTCCACGTCCCGCCGAAAAGACGCCGCCACGGGCGTGTGCCAGAGGCCACGGCACAGCCATAATCCTTCGCTGCTGCGGGATTGCGGTCGACAGCTTGTCCTTTGCGTGGCAACGTGCTAAAGTTCCCGAGTTCGGTCGCGCCGTTGAAGCGTCCGTCGGTCGGGCCGGGTGCGCGAATCGGTCGGCGGCGAGGTTGTCGGCCGTTCGAACCGCACGGGGAAGCTGCAGTCTGGAGTGGGACGCACCCGCGGGTTTTTGCGTACCGTTTCGGCTGATTTGGAGACATATTGCAGCTTTGGCATCCCCCGGAGAAGCCACGAGGATCCACCCATGAAAATCTCACGCATGTTCGGGCGCTGGCGACAGAAAGAAGAGACGGCCCCGCAAACCAAGCCGGAGGTCCCCCCGGCGGAAGCACCGCGGGCGGCGCCCGTCCCGCCTCCGCCCGCAGCGGTACGGGAAGCGGAGGAGGCCCATGTGGGAACGGATACGAGCGTCAATATGGCAGATGCGGTGCAATCCTTTCTGACGATACAGGAAGTTCTCGGCGCGTCCGAGATCGAGGCGGCGCCTGAGAGCGGTGTACCCATTCCCGGGTCGGCGCTGCTGTCGCGTTTGCCGGAGGCGCTGAGAGGTCCCGCATGGAAACCGGATGGTTTTCCCGAACTGACACTGTATGTCGAGCGGGAGGCGTTGCTCGAACGGCTTCGGGACGGACGTTTGGTTTTTCGTCTCGAGCATTTTCTGGACAGTTTGCCGACCGGTTGGGTCGTGCCGGATGCACAGGCGGAAGTGGAACTGGACTTGCCCGCCGTGGTGGCCGCTGTGCCCCCTGAACTGCTGGCGCCTCCCGAGGACGTCGTGGATGAGACCGACATTGTGCCGGAGGGCGACCTCTTCACGCCCAAAGTTGCAGTGCCGACTGAGGCGACTGTCGCCGAGGAAGCGGCTGTCGCCGAGGAAGCGGCTGTCGCCGAGGAAGGGGCTGTCGCCGAGGAAGCGGCTGCCGCCGAGGAAGGGGCTGTCGCCGAGGAAGCGGCTGTTGTGGAGGAAGCGGCTGTTGTGGAGGAAGCGGCTGCCGCCGAGGAAGCGGCTGCCGCCGAGGAAGCGGCTGCCGCCGAGGAAGC
>JAADHN010000057.1:0-64917 GCA_013151865.1 Kiritimatiellota bacterium | reverse complement strand
TGGAGGAAGCGGCTGCCGCCGAGGAAGCGGCTGCCGCCGAGGAAAGGGCTGTTGGGGAACGCGCCGTCGAACCGGTTCCCGTTGCGGAGGCAAGAAAGGCGGCAGCGCTGCCGCCGGTGTCCGTACCTGCGAGTAGCCCGACCACGCCCACGTTGCCCGGGATTGTGCCGCCGGCGCCGGCACCGCCGCCGTGGGACGGGGTGGAGGCATCGATCGAATCGGCCCCCAACGGGGTGGACCTCAACTCCGCCAACCTCGCGGAACTGGCGCGGCTGCCCCGTGTCGGCCGGGTTCGGGCGCAGGCGATCATCGAATTCCGGCGAACGCACGCTCCTTTTGAATCGATTTTCGACTTGCTGAACGTGCCGGGCGTGGGCCCCATCACATTTGCGGCCATGACCGGACTGTCGCCCCGGACGCGTCGGGACCGACACCAAGTTTTGGCCGGTCTCCTAGGGGCGCCGCCTTTCCCACCGCTCTCCCTTCCGGAGATCCTCGAGGCGGCCGGCAACGTCCTGGGGGCTGCGGGCACTTTGGTCACCGACCGCCAGGGCATCCCCATCGCCGCCTGGGGTATTCTCGAAAAAACGGCTGAGCATCATGCTGCCATTTGCTCGCATTTCTGCCGTCGGGTCGGTCGGTACCTGCACCGGCTCGGCACCCACGAGGGCGAATTCATCTTTCTGCCCGCCGCGAGTCCGCCGATAACGATTTACCGGCGTGAGGGGATTGTGTTGATAATAGCTCCCAAGACGGCCGCGCTGTCGGCGAGGGCGGTGTCCCGGATCGTCACGCTCACTCGGGAACTGGCTTGGCGGCTTCGGCCCCGGGCCGTCGTTCGGGGGCTTTGAACTCGCCTTCCACATTTACGGTCTGAGGTGCCATGGCTGCGACAGGCAAGATTCTGCTGATCGATGGGGATGCGCCCCGTCGTCAGGCCTTGACTCAAGGCGTTGAGAATGCGGGTTACCGGGTCGAACCGGCGCCCGATTACGGTCAGGTCCGGCTCGACGCGGGTAAGAAGGCTGCCGCCGTGGTTTGCGCCGCTGCGCCGGGACTCAACGAGGCTTTGGCCTTCTGCGCCGAATTGCGCCAAGGGACGGCCGAGTCTTCCCCGCCGTTGGTGGTATATGCGGCCGAAATGGAGGAGATCCTCCGGTTGCGCTTCCTCGAGGCCGGTGCGGACCGCGTCGTTTCCGCCGAGGAGCTGATCCCCGCGCTTGCCGAGTGTGTTCCGCCTGGCAAAAGCGGGGGAGGGCGTCGCAGCGGTAAAAGCGGGGGAGGCGTCGGCGCTGAAACCACGATCAAGGAGGGGACGAGCAGCCAGATGTTCTTTCGCCTGGACCACGGCGAATTGGCCAATGCGCTGCAATTTCTCTCGACCACCAAGCGTACCGGGGAATTGCGGATCGAGACCCGCGGCCGCAAGAACCGCGAAGTCGTAGGTCGGATTTTTCTCGACAAAGGGAACTTGCTGCACGCGCAATGCGGGGAAGAGCGCGGGACCGAGGCCATGGCGGCGCTCCTGACCATGGAAAAGGTCGAAGCCCGTCTGTATGAGAAAGAAGCTACCGAACAGCGAACGCTCAAGGGAACGACGGATCACATCCTCATCCAGGCCTCTGTGCTCGGGGACGAACTCGGGGCCCTACGGAAGGAGCTGCCCCCCGGCGTGGTGCTGGCTCACGTCGCAGAGGATGCCAACGTCAGCGGATTGGAAGCCGAGGCCGCAAAAGTATTCAGGGCGATCGATGGCGCGAGGAGCATCCGCGAGGTCTTTGCCGAGGCGGGCGTGACCGAGGGGCGGGGACTGATGCTCCTGAAGAGTCTGCTCGAACTCGGGCTGGTTCAGAAGGTCCCGGCGGCCGAAGCGGCCGAGAACAGATTGCGGAACCAATTGCGTGCCCGCTGCCGGCAGATCGAGGAACTCTTCGATCAGTCTCCCGAAGATCGCACGCGGTTGCTCGAGGCCCTCGGCAAGCTGGTGCAACGGTTCTCCTCCCGCAGCTAACCCCATTCGCCTCTTTTTTCGCACCCTCCCACGCGTCAGAACAAGGACGGACTCCGGAAAGCGTCCCGGCGCGCGATCAGCTCCTTGCGAAGTGAGTGCAGGTCGTTTTCCTCGCAAATCCCCAGGAGTTCATCCCAGTCCGGCGGCCGTCGCTTCAGTCCGGCCGGTCCGGGCCAGTCCGGCGGCAACTCTTGTTTGAGTGTCACCAGCTTGCGGTTTCGGATCAGGAGGTCTTTTGCCTGGCCCAGCTTGTCCCGCAGCCGGGCGGGTTCGACCTCGTCGAGGTGGGCCAGAAGATTGTCGATGTTGTTGTATCGTTGGAGGAGTACGGCCGCGGTTTTTGCCCCGACGCCCGGGACCCCGGGGATATTGTCGGACGCGTCTCCGACCAAGGCCAGATAGTCGGCGAGAGAGGCCGGCGGCACGCCGAACTTGGCCTCGACTTCCGCGATTCCCCACCGCTCCAGGCGTCCCTTGTTCCCCGGCACGATCTGAACCACGTTGCCGCCGACGACCTGGGCCAAATCCTTGTCCCGGGAAACGAGCCATACTTCGTGGTCGTCGCGCAGAGCGCAGGCCGCTGCAGCCATGAGGTCGTCCGCTTCCCAGCCCTCTTTTTCCATGACCAGCCAGCCCGAGGCCGTGATCCATTCACGAATTGCGGGCAACTGACGGAGCAGCGCTTCGGGCATGGGCGGTCGAGTCGCCTTGTATTCAGGCAGCAAGGCGAGGCGTGCCTCCGGTTTGCCCCGATCCAAGACGAACGCCCCATACTGGTGTGGAGCCTGTTTTTCCAGGGCCGCCAGGAATCGGGCGACGCCGAAAAGGGCATTCGTCGGATCGCCCCGCCGGTTGCTGAGTTCTCGGATTGCGTAGAACGCCCGATAGATTTGCCCGTATCCGTCGATGAGCAGCACCCGTGAATCTCCATCGTCGTTCATCCGCATACTCTCCGCTGTTCCGATATTCTCCCGTCATGGCCGATTGTTTCAGGAGGGGCGGGAAGTGCCGTCGTCGCCAAGACCGGCGCACGGTCTGCGCAGACAATACGCCGCACGACGCCGGAAAACAACCGACATGTCCGCGATTTCTTTCGCCCGGGAGTCTGGGCCTTGGAGACCCGTCTGTCACCGGTTGCAGTTCAGATGGCTCCCGCTAGATTGAGCCCGTCGCAGGTTGAACGCAACCTGCGACGGGCTCTTGATAGAAAGCCGCCGCGCCGGTTCAGCAAGTCGCGCCGCGGGTGTTGGGCCGTCGCCCTCCCGGCAGCGTTTGGCGAACGACAGGAGGACAATGGAATGAATACATTACCGGAGTTGGGCGCCTGGGTCCGTAACGAAGTCGAGTCCAATGTGTTCCAAGTCTGGATGCGGGACTTGCTGGTAGAACTTTGCAGCGTGGACACCACCCCCGGGCCCAACATCGACGACCTTGCCGAACGCGAAAAAGCGGTCTATGACATCATCCGGCGGGAAATGGCGGGTGCGCCCTCGGCATCGTTGGAATGCCGCCCCGTCTCGGCCGAAATCACCCGCAGTCCCCATTTCTCGAAGCTCTATTACACGCAGAGTCCGGAACATCCGGAAGGGCTCTCGGTGGAAGATGCCTACCGCGGAAGGGGAAACCTGCTATGTGCATTGCCGGGCGCCGGGTTTGCACCCGAGAGAGGTCGTCCCACCGCCGTCAATGCGCACATCGACGTGGTCCATCCCTATTTCCCGCCCGACGTTCGGGGCGACACGGTGTTCGGGCGTGGGGCATGTGACGACAAGAGCGGGATCGTCAGCATGATTGGGGCCGCGCGTCTCTTGCACCGACTCGAACAGGAAGAAGGTCTGGCGTTGAATCAATCGGTCCTGTTCATGTTCGTGACGGACGAGGAAACGGGTGGAAACGGGTCGCTTTCTCTGGCCATGGATGCCGAGTTGCGCGGCCGCTACCAGTCCATCGCCGTCCTGGAATGTACGGGGAACGACCTGCATCCTGCCAATCGCGGGGCCGTGTGGTACAAGGCAACCATTCGGACGCACGGGGTCTCCAAGCTGGAAGCGGCCGCCCGCTGCGTCCTTGCCCTCGAGGAGGAGGGCGCTCGCATCAAGGCGGAGAGCGACCATCCCCTTTTCCCACAACGTCCGGTCCAGACTTCCCACGGGATCCTGCAGTCCTTCGGGGAGCACCCGAGTCGGATCAACGGCTATGTGAAATTCCTCGTCGCGGCGAAAGGGCTTGGCCGCGAGGTGCTGAACAGTCGAATTCGAACTGCGCTTGAGCGATACACGGCCCGGTACGGGGACAAGACACGGGCAACGGACCCGGAGAGCGGCAAGCCCAAGGTCGCCCGGCATCTGGCCATCGACGGAACCAGGGGCCGTTTCGTCATCGAGGTGTGGGGTGCGACCGGGCACATGGGATCGATCCTCGAGAACGATTGCGCCATCACCAAAGCTGCGTGGGTGATTCGGGCGCTCGCGGGGGTTCGGTCCGAGTTTCCCGATCTCGATATTCGGCTCCCGGACGATTCTTTGGACGGCGAATTGAATCTCGAGGGAGGGCAGGGGTTCGTCCCCACACACTCCATTGAAGAAGTCACTGCCCGCATGAAAGAGGCCGTGGCCGTCGGGATCCGGCGTTTTATCGCGGAAATCGGGACAGGGGCCGAAGCGGCCTCGGCACGAATCACCTTCGACAAACTGCACAACGCGGCTTTTGACGGCGATCCGGGGTCCGATACAGTTCGAAACGGGATCCGTGCCTCGACGTGCCTCGGCCTTCGGGACCCCGAAGCCCCGGTTTCCGGTTGGACAGTCTCATGCGACGCACGCTTGTTCGCCTGTCTGCAGCCCGGCCTTCCGGTCCTGACCATGGGGCCCGGTCGCCTGCGTTACGCGCACTCGGACCAGGAGCACATTCGCACCGAGGAACTCCAAGCCGGGGTCGAAGTACTCACGCTCTTCCTGCTTCTCGAGACCGGTGCCATCGTTCCATGAAAAGGGGGCTGTCGTGTCCGTCGGCGTTTGCCTGCGTCTCACGGAGGGCGTTGCGGGGGCTCGTGCCCCGCGGGTCGGGGCCGTTCTTTCTGTGTCGCGGTTGCGTTTGCTCCTCCACATGCCGCTTGACGCCGTCATTTGCCGACTGTATTGTATGAATCAAATGTGAGCCCCGCCCATATTCTCCGGGATTTGCGGGACAATGAACGCATTGGCGGCTGGGCTTGGGGTGAGAGGCGACCCCGGAAACGCTCTCCAGCATCTCCGGGCGGAATGAGGCGACTTTCGGTGGCGGCGTTGGTCTGATTCGAGGGGGGCGGCCGGTGTCCGCGCCGAAGCGCGTGCATGGATTGCCTGGAAGGCAGATCTTGCATGGTGCGCCGAATCGGGGCAGTCGGGGGTTCATTACGCGAGCCGGGGAAGAAGGCATGTCGGCAGACAGCTTGAAACAGACGGCGCCACCGCCGCCCGGTCCCGCTCTTGCGGGTCGGCTCAGGCGTTGCGGCGCTTTCTTTTTTGCCTGGCTTGTTCTTGCAGGTCTCGCGTCGTTATCCGTCACGGAGTGTTCGGGGCAGGCTGCAGTCCGGGCAAGTCGGTCCGAGCGGCTGTCGCCACCGGCTCGGGGCCCGGAAGTGCTGTCGGCGTTTTTCACCGGGACGCCGATGTCGTCTGCAGGGCCTGCGCTCCTGTTTTCCTGCTTCCCTCGTTTGCGTGCCGGTTTCGGGCCATGGCTCGATGCCATCAAGTACCTTTTCAAGGGGAGCGATGAGGTTTATGCGGAGGTGCCCCCCGGACCAAATCGAAACGTCGGAAGTGGAGGTGCGGACGTGTTGCTTTGGGGAGGAGTGATTGTCGCCGTGGTTCTGGCTGGCCTGCTCCTTTGGAAGGGCATTCGCTGGTTCAAGGGACGGACCCTGGCCAGGGACGCACGCACCTTGCTCGATTTGGCTCCAGAGGTGATTTGCACCCGGGACCGGTCCGGGCGCTTCCTCTTGGCAAACCAAGCCGCGGCGACACTCTTCGGCGTTTCTTTGGACAAGATCACCGGCGCCCGACTTGCCGACATTCACGAAGACGCGGACGAAGTCGTGCAGCTTATGGCGAACGACCGTCAAGTCATCGATAGCGGCCAGCTACTCTTCACGCCCCAAGAACCCGTGACCCGGCTCGACGGCATGGTCGTTTGGTTGCAGACGACCCGGATTCCTCTCCCCGGGGCCGATGCGGTCCTTTGCGTGTCGACCGATGTGACCGCCTACAAGAACCGGGTGGACAATCTTCGGGAAAGCGAGGAAACACTCACCTACACCCTGAACGCCATAGGAGACGGCGTGATCGTCGCCGATTACGAGGGGCAGGTCGACTGGATGAACGAGCGGGCTGAAGGTTTGACCGGTTGGCACATTCATGAGGCCCGCGGCAAAGAAATGAGCGAGGTCTACCGAATTATCAACCAGGAAACGCGACGGCCGGCTGAGAACCCCGTTGCCAAGGTCTACCGAGAAGGCCGGTCGGTCGGCCTCGCAAACCATACCGTCCTGATTGCCCGCGACGGGACCGAACACCAGATCGCCGACAGCGGCGCACCGATTCGCGACAAGGCCGGAAACATCATCGGCGTGGTGGTGGTTTTTCGGGACATGACCGAAGAGTACGCCCGCTTGGAGCAACGGGGTTTCTCCCAAAAAATGGAGGCGATCGGGCAACTTTCCGGCGGCATAGCCCATGACTTCAATAATATGTTGGCGGGCATCATGGGATATGCCGAACTGCTTCGGAACAAAGTCGGGGACGACCCCGAGTGCGTGGCGTATGCCGAAGCCATTACCCAAGGTGCGATGGATGCTGCGAACTTGAACGGTCAGCTCCTCGCTTTTGCTCGGCGCGGACGTTTCCAAACCGTGCCTTTCGATCTTCACGAGGTCATTACCGAAGTCCTCGACAACCTCTCCAAGAACCTGGATCCACGCATCGGCGTCCATACCTCGCTCAAGGCGGACCCGTCCATTATACTCGGCGATCCGCGGCAGGTTCGCGACGCCATCCGCAACCTGGCCGTCAACGCCTTCGAAGCGATGCCGGTCGGCGGTGCGTTGACCATCACGACGGAGATTCGTCAGATCGACGAGGCGTGGCTGAACGAGCATCCGCTCGAAACGTGCGACATCAAGCCGGGCAGTTACATCGCGGTGACGGTGGCCGATACCGGTGTGGGGATCGACAAGCCGATCCAAAAGCGCATTTTCGAGCCCTTTTTCAGCACGAAGCGGGTGGGGCAGGGCCGCGGCATGGGACTGGCCGCGGTCTACGGCACAGTTCGAAATCACGAAGGGGCGATCACCGTCGAGAGCGAACCCGGCCAGGGAAGCATTTTCACTGTCTTCCTCCCGGTTGCGCCCGTGGGCGCCTATCGGTCCAAAGCCGCCGAATCGGCGTCTGCTGCCCCCTCCCCTGCGCAGCCCCGGGGGGGCGCGGCCGCCCAGCGGCCTGTGCAGCGTGAGAAGAAGGGCCATATCCTTTTCGTCGACGACGACGTCCAGATTCGTACCGTGGGCAAGCAGTTCCTCGAGCAGCTCGGGTATACCGTCGAACTTCGTGAGGACGGTGTTACGGGCGTCGAGTACTACCGCGGCCACTGGCAGGACATCGATTTGGTTATTCTCGACATGATCATGCGCAAAATGGGCGGGCGCGAAACGTTCAACAAGATGCGTGCGATCAATCCCTCGGCGCGGGTCCTGCTCTGTACCGGATATACCTTGGGCGAGGACGTCCAGGGCCTGCTCGACATGGGCGCCGTGGGCGTCCTGCAGAAGCCGTTCGGCAGCACGGAACTCAGATTGGCCGTTGAAAAAGCGATGGCTACCGAGACGCTTCGCAAACCCGGCCCACGGTAAGCAACTCACGCCTGGCCGCCTTGCCGTTCGCTCACTTCCTTCGGGTGTTTCACTCCAGCCTGCCGCGGGAGACCCGGAGTGATCGGACCCCCGAACTCACTGAATCCCTATGGTGAGACGCTTTTTTTCGCTGCCGTGTGCTCGAAGTGAACCAGCGTCCTGGAGCAAATCCAGTACGAGCACGGCCCCAGCAAACGAGTCCGAACACGGGAACGGCGCTGAAACAGGGCGTTCAGCGTTACAGACCTCCGAACGGAAACCGCCGGGTTCAGGGGGTCGCACAGCGCAAATCGAGATACGCGCATTTGCTTCGCGCGATTCGTTGCCGGGCCCCGGTCTTTGCACAAACTTTGGCGCCGGTGCGGGCACGCGAGTTCTGGCGGCACGACCCCCGACCGAGCGGAGAAAACAGAGGCCATGCGAGCGCCAAATGTACTTCTCGCGCAGTTGGAGTACCGGCCGCGAGGCCGGGGTCACTTGCCGGTGTTCGGCCGGGTGTGGGGTCCGGCCGCGGCAGCAGCCCGGGCGGCGCTGCTGGCAAGCTTTGTGACGATGATCGACGGGTGGGCCCTTCCGCTTGAACGCAGAGGGGGAAACTGGCGGTTCGGGGACGCGCGCCTCGCGATAGAAATCGACTCGGCAACCGGCGCTTTCACCCGGATTCTGCTGGATCGGGGACCTGTGGCTCGCGACATGGGCGGCACCCAGTATTTCGATATCCGCACCGCGAGCCGTTGGTTGACAGGCAGCGGAGTCAAGCCCCGGCTTCGGCAGGTTCGCCCCCTCGGCGACAGCGAGCTGACGGCAGGCGTTCGCGCCGGTGTGTGGGACATCGAGTTTCACTATCTGCTCGACCCGCGACGGGCTCGGATTCGGCGCTGGGTGCGGATCGTCTGGAACGGACCCGCAGGCCGCCGCGAGAAACTGCGCGGGTTTTGGCTGCGGACCCCGCAGATCCAGGTCACCTCGGACTCCTGCTACTTCTTCCCGGCGCAGTGGCCGCCGCGAGTCCGTCGGGCCGCCGAATTCATCGAAGGGCGAAAAACGAGTGCCAGCCGCAGTCCCGGCGCCCTGGTGGCGCAGATTTCCCGCAATTTGAGCGCGGTGTGGCTGAGTGACGAACTGACGTCGCGTTCGGACCGTCCGTCTGTGTCGGTTACCGAGGCGCGGGGCGGATTCCGGGTGGGCCAGGGATACCAAAGCGAGGGTTGGGTGAGGCCCGGTCGGCCCCAGGACATCGGCGACGCCTGGATTTGGCTGCTCCGCTGTAGCGGCGAGCAGGCCCTCGGTCGCATTCACGACCTGCTCCGCGACCTCGGCCACGTGCCGCCGCCCGACCGTTCCGCCTGGTTCCAGCGTGCCGTGCTCTATTCGTTTCATCCCGGCGGGACCATCGGCAGTCAGTTTCGCGACCTCGGCGGTTTCGAACCCGCCACCGCCCTGCTGGACGCCGTCCGCAATCTGGGTTGCAACAGCGTTTGGGTCCTGCCCATCGAAGACTCGGGCGTCTATCATCCACGCGACTATTACAAACTCCAAAAAGGATTGGGCTCCATGGCCGACTACCGCGCCCTCGTGGAAAAGGCCCACAGGCTTGGCATGCACGTGCTCCAGGACATCGTGCCGCACGGGGGGACCAACGATTGTCCCAGGGCTCGGCAACACCCGGAATGGCTCGCACAGAAAGAGGATGGGTCCACGCTCTCTTACTGGTGTTTCGATTTCAACCGACCCGCCTGGCAACGCTATATGGCGGGCGTGGCTCGGTATTACATGCGCAGCGCCGGCATCGACGGTTTCCGGGTGGACGCCGTATACGGCAGCAAGATCGCCAATTGGGACCCCGAGATTCCCTATGCCCGGGCCAGTTTCGCCCGACTCCAGGGCGGCTTGCACATGCTCGGGGCCATTCGTGCTGCGGTCAAGTCCGTGAAATCCGACGCCGGGCTCCTCGCCGAAGTGGGCAACAGCGCCCATGGGTCCGTCAGCGACGCCGTGTACGACTTCACGCTCTGCTACACCGTTCTCCATGACCTGCGTCGGCGTTCGTCGGCCGTCGCGGTCCCCGACCTGGAACGGTGGCTTCACGAACAGGACCGTGCCCAGGCGCCGGGCTTGATCCGTCTGCGTCATATAGAGAGTCACGACAGCCTCCGTTCACTCCTCTGGTACGGGGTGGGGCCGCAGCGAGCGCTCATGGCGTTTGCCGCCTGGATTCGCGGCATGCCCCTGGTCTATCACGAAATGGCGAACGGCAGCAGTGCCGTATTCCGGCGCATTTTCCGCATCCGCAACGCGCTGCCGGAGCTGAACGGCGGGACCATGAACACGACCGCTGTGCGTGCACCCAAAGGAGTCTTCACCTGCCTGCGGCGGACTGCGCAAACCGCCTCCGTGGTGGCGGTGAATCTCAATCCGAAGCCGGCGGAAGGCGTTGCGGTCATTGCTTGGGATGCGTTGCCGGCCGGGTTGCGTTCCCGCCCCGTGCGCGTGTTGGACGCTTGGCGCAACCTGCCGGTCGATCCCCTGCAGCGTACTTCTCCCCGCGAGCTGCAACTGCCGGTTTCCCTGCCGCCCTTTGGCTTCACCGTGTTGGCATTGCGGCGCGACTCCCCGCCCTCCGTGCCGCTCGAACCGGACCGTTGGGCGTCCCGGCCGGCGACCCCATCGCTCTCGGCCCCGCCGGAGAATGCCGTGGCCCTGTCCGGCACCGCCTGGCGTCTGTGGGTCGACCGTACGACCGGCCTGCCGGCGCGCTTGGACCGAAACGCGACTGCCGTGCTGGGGCGTGCCGATCTCGTGCTCGACCCTGCCGTCCGCGCCGCCGCCGGGTCCTGCGGTTTGCGCACGGGGGAGCGCGAACTCCGCGCCGAGCGTGGGTTCGGCAAGCGCCGCCTGACCATCACGTACCGCGCCGCAGCCGCCGGCCCGGAGATTCGAGCGCGCTGGACCGGGGTCGATCCCGCCCCGTCCTACGCCGCGCTGTATTGGCCCGTATTCAAGGCACGTCGCTGGTACGCCGCGTGTGCCGAAGGGGTGTTCGAGGATGCCTACCGAGTGCGGCATCTCGCCACCGACGGCGTCATCGGCAGCATTTACTGGCGACCTCAGGGAACGGCGACCGTGTGGGACTCGCTCTTGCACCCCCTCGGGACGCAGCCCGCCGCCGGACGGGTTGGCGCCCTCGCCGGGACCGGCGCAGAGAGCGTGGCGTTCGAGTTCTTCGACGGCCCCGCGCGGCCGGTGCGCGTCCGATGGCTGGACCGTGTGGGCGATGACCATCGCCTGGCAATCCTGGCGACATGGGACGATCCCGACACCACCGACCTGCTTCCGGCGCCCGTGAATGAAATCGCCTGGCGCATCCGTTTCGGCACCGTCCCGACTGCGCCGGTGCTCGTTGTCCCGGTCCTTGGGCGTGTCGCACCGGAACCGCCTGCGGTCGGCGGGGAATTGGCGCCCGGTATCCGCATCGAGCCGGCAGTGGGGGGTTGGCTTGTGAGTACGCCGCACTATCGCCTGCGCCTAAGCAAGTCCGGCATGATCACGGCCCTCGGACGCCCCGGTCGGTCGAATGCCGTACCGCCTGTTGCCGAAGCGGCTGACCTGTACACCGATGCCGGGTTTTCCGCGAAGAACATTCGCTACGCTGCCGCGAACGAGGTCGAGGCGGCCGCGTTTTTCCGTGCCATGCCCGACGGGACAGTCCGCCTTCGATTTACGGGCCGACCTCGGGGGTCTCAGCGATTCGACCTCATTCCGACTCCGCTCCAGTACATCGTCGATTACGCCCTGGCCCCCGACGCTCCCGGGTTTCGATTGACGTGTGCCGTGAAACCCGAGGCCGGTCCGCGGGGTGCGCGCGCGTTTCTGAGTTGGTGCATCGCCGTCCCCGGCGCGCAGCGCTTCACCTTTCTGCGCAACGGCCGACCGGCAGCGTCCGGCAATGTCGGCGACGGCGCCCGGCGTGCCTTCGAGAGCCGCGATCTCCCTACCGCCGGCCTTCCCGACGTCGTCCGTTTACAGGGAGAAGACGGGCACGTTCTGTTTGCTCTCACCGACCTCCGGAGCGGCGGCGCCCGCCCGGTCGGCAATGCCTTTGTGCGTGGCGGCCGATTCTTCCTTGCCTGGTACGACGGTACTCCGGATCCGGGCGGTGTGGGGGAATGGTCCTGGTTCACTGCGATGATCGCGCTCGGCGGGGCGCGGTGCGACCCGCTGGGGCCGCCCACATGCGAACTCCGCAATGTCCCGGCCCGGGCGTCGCGGCCCCTGCTCCGGTCGCCCGGGTTCGAACGAAGCGCCTCGGGCTTGCCGGTCTTCCTGGAACGGGGCATCGTCTTGCCGGGCATTCATGCGCCCCGGGTGTGGCAGGCGCCTCACATCGGCGGGCGCTTGGTCACGGACGTTGTGCACGGCGGGCGCGTGGCCGCTTTTGTGGAGAACAACACCGGCGGGTATCTGCTTTGGACGCAAGAACTGCCCGTGGGCGCCATGCCGCCCGGGAGTCGTTGGCGCCTGAGCGCCTGGGTCCGCGGCGAGAACATCGTGCGCGGCACGCCCGCGTGGAAAGTCGGCACGGTCCGTTTCACGATGGTGGTGGACGGCAAGGTCCGGTATGTGAGCTGCCGTGGTTTGACCGGTACGTTCGACTGGCGCCCGGCGGGCATCGAGGCAACACTTCCTCGGGGTGTTCAGAAAGTCATGGTCCAGCTCGGACTCAACGGCAGTCGCGGTCGCATGTGGATCGACGACGTTCGACTGAGCCGACTGCCGCCGGGTCCGGTCGTCCCGGGGCGGGCAGACCGATGAACACGTCCGGTGTCGGCCCTCAATGAATTGAATGCGCGGGCCGGGGCCCATATTGTAGAGATGGTCCCCCCTTCCGGGGAGGAGCAGTGCGGGAGACGCCCCGGTTGTCGGTGATATGAAACCATCTTTTGTCACAACCCTCTGCGACCGCGTTCGTCGTTTCATCGAGCAGGAGGCACTGCTGGAGGCGCCCGGCGAAATCTGCGCCGGGTTCAGCGGCGGCGCCGACAGCACGGCGCTAGTGGTGATTCTGCGGCGGCTGGGCGTCGAAGTCACTGCTGTCCACCTGCACCATGGACTGCGCGGTCGCGAGGCGGATCGGGACGCGCGCTGGTGCGAAACCTTTTGCCGGGACCGGGGCATCCGGTACGAAATGCACCGGTTGGATGTCCCCGGGGCGCGGCGTTCGACGGAGGGAGTGGAGGCAGCCGCCCGTCGTTGCCGACTCGAATTCTGGCGGGAGCGCTTCGGCAGCGACACCGGCACGCTCGCTTTGGGACACCATGCCGACGATGCAGTTGAGACCCTGCTGATGCGGCTGGTACGTGGGAGCAACTCCTCCGGCCTGATCGGATTGCGTCCCATGGCATGGGTATGCGGGGTCCGCATTGTTCGCCCCTTGCTCCAACTCCAGCGCTCCGAGATTGAGCGTTTCCTCCGGGAAACCGGGGTCTCCGACTGGCGCGAAGACCGCATGAACGCCGACACCCGCCTCCTGCGCAATGCAGTCCGCCATGTGTGGCTTCCGGCCATGCGTCGAGCGTTGCCCGGAGTGGATGCCGGCCTGCGCTGCAGCCTGGACGCGTTGCGTTGCGACGCGGATTTTCTGGACCGGACCGCAAGCGGGTGTGCTGTCGATTTGCAGACTCCGCAGCAATTGCGGGACATGCACCCCGCGGTGCGGGCGCGCGTGCTGCGCCTTTGGCTCCGATCTCGGATTGGGAAGGACATCCCGCTATCCCGTGCGGCGCTCGAAAGGCTGAATGCCGTCCTCGTCGCGCCGGGACCGAGGCCCCGGCAAGTCCCCATCGGTCACGGCATTGCCCTTATCGTCGAACAAGATCGACTTCGGCTGCGGAATCCGCATCGGCGTGTGGTCGAGCGGGGTTGGGCTTGGCGGGTTCGACCCGAGCTGGTGCTGGAGGAACTCGGCGCAAAGCTGATTGCCGAGCGTACCATGGCTGCTGCTGCGGAAGCTTCCGGGCATGAACACGGCGCAATGGAGGTGTTTGCGGAGCAAGGCCTGCCGGATGTCCTCACGATCCGCGCCCGGCGTGCCGGCGACCGTTTGGTTCCGTTCGGACGAAAGCGCCCGAAAAAGCTCCAAGACCTTTTCGTGAATGCCCGTGTGCCCCGGGAGCTTCGCGACGCTGTTCCGCTGCTGGTGGCGGATGAACGGATCATCTGGGCTGCCGGAGTGTGTCGGGCCGAGTTTGGGCGAGTGCCGAACCAGGGGCGTGCCGTGCCTGTGGTACGGCTTCATTTCCAGGCGCCCCAGCGGGATGTTTTGCGGACCGATCCCGCCGACGGTTGATTCCCCGGTTTTCCCCGGTCCGGCGTCCAGGTCCATACCGCAATCACGAGTTCACGGGCGCCCATGAAAGCCCCGGGTCCGCCCATCATCCCTCCCACGCGCCGCAGGAGGCGCTTCAACTCGGGGGCTCGACGCAAACGTGCGAGCGGGTTGTCGAGCGCCGGCGGCGGGGCCATGCCCGGCAGGGGCCCCGCAGCCGCAGGGGGCGGTCCGGCGGGATTCGGCCCTGCAGGGGCCCGTGCCCCTTTCATTGGCGCTCCCCCGGCCAGGCGGGCGAACCGGCCCCGGCGTTTCATCGGCGGCGGCTCGGGCAGAGATACGCGCGCCACGATCCGGAAGTTCTCCTTCCCGAAGCAGGGAGCGGGCAGATCGGCGAGTTCGTCCTCGGTGCCGACGAAGTACACCTTGGCGCCGTCGGCCCATTTCCACAGGTCTTCGGCCATTCGGCGTTGCCGATGGGCCGGGAACAGCCGGGCATATTCCTTGCCGCGGATCTTGTTTTTCTCGGCCTGCATGGGTTGTGGAGCGCCCGGGGCGCTTTCCCGGCGGCGCAGAAAACGCCGACCGCCGGGACGCTCCCGGAGAAGACCGGCGTCGGCCAGTTTCCATTCCCGGATGAAATTCAAGTGCTGAAGTATGAGTCTGTCGGTCAGGATCACATCTCGCGGGTCAAGTCTGGCTTTGAGAGTGCGGGTTACTCGGGCGAGGACCTTTTTCGGGTAAACGAGCTGCGCGGCGTTTCCGAACGCCGTCGGCGCCCCCCAGAGGATTTGAAGCGCCAGCAGCGTGCCCACGACCGCCGCCGCCGGCGCCCTGGGCAGGCGCCGGGCGATTTCGGCCAGGGCCCAGACACCCGCAATGTAGTAACAGGCGAACGTCGGCAGCACGAAGCGCATCGTGGCCCCGGCCATGCGGTCCGGGGCCCAGTAATAGAACATGTACAGCACGGTGATCGGTACGGTTGTCAGCACCAGCAGCCAACCCCGCGCCCGCAGTTTCGGCATGGCGCACATGGCCGCAGCGCCCAGGGCGCCGACGGCGAAGAACAGTCCCACACCCTCTGCGTGGATGTTCTGAATGTACTGAAAGACGTGCTCCTTGAAATAGGACCAAGCAAACCCGGTCTGTTCGTTCGTGAGACTGTAGCCGGTTCGCCAAAACGCGCCCATAAGCAATTGATTCCGAATCAGCAGCGGCACGATGGGGACGGCGGCGCCCGCCAGTCCCACAAGGGCATGGCGCCAGAACGGCTTGCGTGAACGCACATGGAAGAGCAGGAACACTCCGACGCCGAGGGCAAACAGGGCCTCCGGGTAGCGGACCGTGGGAATGGCGCCCAGCAGCAATCCCGCGGTGAACATGGTCCACAGACGCCCGTTCTCGCCCCAGATCAGCAGAAAAGCCAATCCCCAAACCAGGCAGAAAAGGACCGCCATGTGCGAGTCGCACGCCAGGGCGTGTCGGGTGAATATCGGGGTGGCGGCCATCAGGGCACTCGGCAGGACAGACCAGGGGTCGGGCACGAACCGACGTGCCAGAAAGAACATGCCGACCAAGGAAAGGATTGCCAGGACCGGATTGATCAGGATGGTGGCCTCCGGCCCGAAGGCTTTATCGACAGCCGCAATGAGCACGGGCAATCCGGGGGGGTACCGACTTACGTACCGACCGTCGGGCAGAATCAGCCAGTGCATGCCGATGTATTGTAATGGGGACTCGCTTCGGAACCAGGTGCGCCCGGTCCGGGAAAGAAGCGTCCCCTGGGCCCAATACCCATTGGCGTCGGGCGTCGAGATCGCCGGCTCGAAACGTCGGCCCAGATAGAGGGCACTGCCGGCGCAGATCGCCAGAAGGGCCGCGACGGCGATCCAACCCCGTCGTCTTCCACGCGCGCCGTCCGACGGCATGCTCCAAGGGGCCGTTGCGGACGGCAGTTGGGTGGTGGCGGCCTGCCTCTGCGCCGCAGGCGGACTCCATGGGCTGGTATCCGCAGGATCGGTTTTGACCGTCGAACCGGGCATGGTTGTATTCCTTGCGACGGGGGTGGGGTGGAGCGATGGGAACGTCGGCTGTCCGCCATTTCGTCTTGCTGGGATAAACGCCGGGTGGGAGGGATTATTGTGACCCTGCACCACATGCCCGGTTCCTCCCGCGGGGGCGGGAGCGGAGACGGGGCGATGTTCCGAAAGCCGGCGGCCGCTACGAACACTGTTCCCCAACACCGCTCCGCGGGCCGCGGCGCCCATGACATTGCACCGGCGGCGGCAATGTGCGAAGACGGGGCCGGCGAATCGACAGGTCACAAGCACAGAATGTCCGTCAAACGCTTGTTTTCAAAGAATCGCGGGACGGCGATGATTCTTGAATTAACTTTGCCGTCGGCTATATAGTGCATTTGGGAATAGCCCGGAAGGCGCGGTGCCCGATCCCAGAATCGTCCGCGAGGATCACGCTCCGAGAGCAGCGCAATCCGGGCGTCGCGGAATTGTCCGGGCGGTTTCGCGGAAGCCTGCAAGTTCGCCGGTGTTCCAAATCGTATTGAGACGATCCGTATGTCGCGAGGAGAACACGATGCGATCGACGACCATTCTGTTGCTGGCGTTTTCCGTCCTGCACGGCATTTCCGCCGACGAACTCACCCTGGTTGAGCGCGGCAAACCCGCCGCGACGATCATTTTGGCGGCGGAGCCGACGGCTGCAGCCCGGTTTGCGGCGGTCGAGTTGCGGGACCATATCCGCAAGATCACAGGCGCCGTCCTGCCGATTCGGACGGCTGCGGATCCGGTGGACGGGACACGCATTCTGGTGGGCGAGAGTGGGGCGACCCGGGAACTCGGTTTTCGGTCCGCCGATTTCGATCCGCAGCAGTACATGCTCCGTTTTTTGCCGGATACGGTGGTGCTCATGGGACGGGATGCGCCGGAGCCGCCGCCGGGCGACACGACGGTCTCGGGCACGATCGAAAGCGTCGAGGGGCGGTTCGGTCGTGCCGTCGGGTTCGAGAAGGGCCCTGGCGTCGTGGTCGTGGATGACTGCGGTTTCGACGACGCCCGCGGCTCGATGGAGGCGTGGGTCAAGCTGTCGCCTGGGACGCAGCCGAAGGAAGCCACTATCCTGCGAGTGGACGGCGCCTCGCCGTGGACCTACCACATCCTGCGGGTTCCGCCGCGCACGCGTCGGATCGTGTATGTAACGTACGACGGCAAAGGCAGTCACGCGGTGAGGTCGGACGAATTGAGTTCGGGCTGGCATCACGTCCTGGCCACGCACGACCTGGCCGCGGGCCGGATCGAGCTGTTCATCGACGGCATCAGTCAGGGGGTTGCGCCGTTCACGCGGACCACCTGTCGTGGCGCCGCCTTGGGGATTGGCGGCATGGTCCCGCGCGGCCGGAACGGGATCGGCAACCCGCTGAGGGGGTGTATCGACGAGGTTCGCGTCTCGAATACGGTCCGGACGCCGACTCGGGATGCAGGCGAAGGTCCGTACAGCCCGGACGCGGCTACAACGCTTCTCCTGCATTTCGACGAGCCCTCCGGGCCGCCGCGGGACAGCAGCGGAGTAGTGCGTCGCCCGCCGCCGCCGGCCATGTTTCAGGACCAGTCCACCTGTTATGCGGTGTACGACTTTCTCGAGAAGTATTGCGGGGTTCGCTGGTACGGGCCGACCGAACTGGGTCTGGTCCTGCCGCATCGCGAGACCTTGACGGTTTCCGGGACGGACGTCCGACGGGCCCCGGCCTTGTCTTATCGTCTCGGCTATCCTCCGAACGGTTCCGGGATCGGGCGCGTGTTGTGGGACGAACCCACGGGGGCTGAGATGCGGCTTTTCTGGTGTCGACTGCGCGCCGGCGGACAGAAGTACGCCGCCAACCATTCGTTCTACGGCTATTACACTCGGTTTTGGAAAAAGGACCCGAAACGGCCGGAACTCTTCGAGACGGCCCGCCCCGACTGGTTTGCCCAGGGATACAATGGAAAGCCCCCGCAGATGTGTTACACCAATTCCGAGTTCATCGCCCAAGTGGTTCGCGACGCCCAGGACTACTTCGACGGGAAAGGACTCAAGTATCGGGGCGTCGGCGCCGGGGACTACTTTGCGCTCGTGCCGATGGACAACAGCTCGTACTGCAAATGTCCTCGATGTCTGGCGGAAATGGACGCGACCGAAGCTGAGAATCCGCAGTTTTCGAATGGGCAGTATAGCGACTACATCTTCGGGTTCGCCAATCGCGTCGCCAAAGCGCTCCGGGCGGACTATCCCGGCAAGTACTTGGCCGAGCTGGCCTATGCCCGCTATGCGTACTACCCCAAGAAGGTGGTGCTCGAACCGAACATTTCGATCCAGATGTGCCTGCATGTGCGCAACTGGTGGGTGCCGTCCATGGAAAGGAACGACCTCAAGATTTATCGGAGTTGGGTGGATCGCGAAAAAGGCCGCCCCCTGTACCTCTGGTTGTACTATTGCTTCCCCGAGGAAATCGCTTCCCGTCACCACTGGAACTGTTTTCCCGGTTTCTTCGCCCATACCGCAGCCCGGCAAATTCGCATGTTCGCCCGGGACGGCATTCGCGGCGCGTTTCTAAACGGCCTTGGCGAACAAGTCGATACCTACGTGACGTTCAAGATGTTCGACGACCCGACGCTTGACGTGGACGCTCTGCTCGATGAGTTTTTCTCGCGCTATTACGGGGCGGCCGCGGTTCCCATGAAAGCGCTGTACCTCGGCATCGAGCAGACCTATTCGAACCCGGCGAATTACCCGGACTCGATTCGACTGAGTCCCGCGCATCACCATCAGACCGAGGAATTGGCCTGGAAGTACTTGGGCACGGCGGAGCGTATGGCGCGTTTCGGCCGACTCATGGCCCGGGCCCGGGCCGCGGCGCAAACGGAAATCGAGAAACGGCGCGTGGCCCTGTTCGACCGTGGGATCTGGCAGTACATGGTCGAGGGACGGCGAAGGTACCTGGCCAAGACCGCCCGCAACCCGGAGCGCGACAAGCTCCGAGCCCTGGGGCCGCCGCGCGCGACCGTTCCCGCCGCCGTCGGCCCGGCGCCCCGGGGCGATCTCGGCAAAGTGAATTGGTCCCGGGCCCGACGGTTGGGGGCTTGGCGCACGGTGCAGGGGTTTGCGACGCGCCGGAAGATCACGGCGGACCTGCTTCACGACGACCAGTACCTCTATATCCGGTTCAATGAAAGCCCCGTGGACGTGGCCGGATTGGTGAGTCGGGAGGATATATGGAGCGGCGACGATTGGGAGCTGTTCTTCGCACCGAGGCGCGGCAAGCCGTACTACCAGATCGGTGTGAACCCAGCCGGGCGCCTCGTGACTCTGGCGCATGGCGACCCCAAACCATGGAAGTGCGGCGCGAAGGTCGTTTCCGATACGTCGGCGAAAGACCGATGGACCGTGATGCTCGCACTCCCGCTGGATCGGGTCCTGCCGGGAGGGGTGCGGCCGGGCGGTACGCTGTACGCCAATTTTTTCCGAGCCGTCGCGGGTCAACGCGAATTGCTTTCGTGGGCGCCGACGTTCATCGATGGTTTTCATGCCGCCGACCGACTGGGGGAATTGCGTCTCGAATGAAGAGTCGCCGGCACCGAGGTCTTGGCCCGGCGTGCGGGAACCGACCTTCTCCCCGGGAACTCTTCCGGGGGCGCTTCGACGGCCCGGCGGCGCCAGGCAGCGGGGCGCATATACAACGCAGCAGGGGCCGACCTGTACACGCGTGAATACGGACCGGTCGCCGTGCGACGACCATTTCGGCAAGAATTTGCCCGTGGATTGGAGAACGACGGTTTCTTGATCGGGATCTGACTTATGGACACACTCGATCTGGCGTCCATGATCCAACCTCCGACCGGCGACTCCATCCACCGGGAGGCGGGTTGGTTTTGTTGGGGGCCCAACTTGATCCGGGGCGAAGACGGACGGATTTGGATGGTCTATTCACGCTGGCCCCGAAACACGGGGCCCGGCGGATGGTTGACCGATTCGGAGATCGCTTTGGCCGTTGCCGACGTCCCGGCGGGCCCTTACACACACGTCGACGTCCTGCTCCGGGGCCGGGGGCCGGACCATTGGGACGAACTGATGGCCCACAACCCCAAAATCAAACGTTTCGGCAACCGCTATTACCTCTATTACATATCGAGCCGTTCGGGACCCACTCGCGGCCACATCCGCGACAGCCAGAGAACAGGCGTTGCCGTGGGCGACAATCTCCGGGGGCCGTACCGCCGTTTCGACAAACCCATGGCGACGCCGACCCCTCCCATCTACAACGTCGCCGTGAATCCCGGAGTGACTCAAATGCCGGACGGCCGTTTCCTGCTGATCATCAAAGGCGACATCGCGCCGAAAAAGCCGACGGCCCCCTTCCCGCAGCGCTTGCAGGCATTGGCTGTCTCCGACTCGCCCACGGGTCCCTTCGAGTTCCTTCCGGAACCGGCGATCGCGGACATCGATACCGAGGATGCCTCGATCTGGTACGACTCCGCACGAGCCATCTACTACGGCGTGTTCCATGCACACCGCTACATCGGCTTGATTGCGTCCGACGATGGGATTCGCTGGCGTCGGGCTCGGCACTACGTCGTGACCGAGAAACGGTTGCGACGGGCCGACGGCGATCTTCTCGAACCGCAACGTCTGGAACGCCCCAGCGTGTTCCTTGAGGCCGGGAAACCGCGCGTGCTCTGCCTCGGGGGCTGCCGCGGAGACGATTGGTACTGCCTGACAATTCCGCTCGCGCCGCAGGGGGCTGTCGCGTTCAGTCGCCGTTGAATTTCCGGACCGCCTCGAACATGGCTTGGATGTTTTCCGGGGGTACATCGGGCAGGATGTTGTGCACGGTGTTGAATACGAACCCTCCCCCCGGCGCAAGGACAGAGAGCCGTTCGAAGACGTGGCGCCGCACCTCGCCCGGCGTGCCCCGGTTCAATACCTGCCGCGTGTCGCACCCCGCGCCCCAGAACGTGATGTCGCGCCCGAATTCGCGTTTGAGCGTCGCCGGATCCATGCTCCGGCAATTGGTTTGGACCGGGTTGAGGACCTCATAGCCGGCCTCGATCAGGTCGGGCATCAGTTCGTACAACGAGCCGCAGGAGTGGAGAAACGTCCGCATTCGGCTGTGACGGTGCACGTATTCACACAGCATGGTGTGCCGGGGCTTGAAGAACTTTCGATAGGCTGCGGGGGAGAGAAGGGGACCGGTGTCCATGCCCAGATCGTCGCCGAAGCGGAGAATATCGGCCACGTCGCCGACGGCGGCGCACACTTTCTCCAAGGTGTGGAGGTGCAGGGCCATGAGCGCATCCAGGAGCGCTTCCACTCGGCTCGGCTGCAGGACGAGATCCATCAGGAAATTGTCGATTCGTCGCAGGAACGTGCCCCACTCGAAGAGATTGCAGCCGCAGACCACCATGATGGCCCGATCCGTGGTCGCCCGCAGGGACAGGGCCCGCTGCCGGAGAGTTTCCCAAAAACCCGGGTCGGCCGCATGGTCCCACGGGCTGTGCACAAGTGCGGCCCACAGGACTTTGCCCATGGCTTCCGGTAGTCGGGAGAAATCGTCCGGATAACCGTCCAAATACGGGAAACACGATTGATCGAAAAAGGCGCCGCCGGCCGGCATCTCCGCAATGACCGTGCCGTCGGGGGCCTTTGCGATCCAGCCGCCGTCGCCGCGGAGTTCGGGGCGAAACCAAGCGGGGTATTGGGCCGGTTGGCCGTCGCACAACCGCGTATCGACCCAGTCGTCGTCGTGGGTGTTGAACGTGCGCCCCACATCCACGACATCGACCCGGAAACGGTCGAGCACGGCGTCCTCCGGCTGGGCCAATTGCTGAACCACGTCGTACACTCGGGTACGGCCCGCGGTTATGCCGAGGCGTCGTTTCAAGCGGCCGTAAGCAAGGGCCGAAATCCCGGAACTCGGGGTTGCCCCGAGATCCACAGGCGTTCGGTCCGGCTCGCGGTGATCGATGGCCGACAGTACTCGTTCCCGTGGCGTCATGCGCACGTCGCGTTGCTCCCTTTCAGGCCTTTCCCGACCCCGTCTCCACGGCCGGCGAAAGAAAGGTCACGCCCTCTCTGCATGAGGACGGCGGCTGCCCGAGCTGTCGGCCACCCACCGGCCGTGACCGGTTGCCGTCCCAACTTCCAGTCTGTCGGATCGGAACTGGGCAGGCGAAGGCGGGAGCGTATGACTGCGTCGGTGCGCTTCGCGTTGTCGCCACTCGCGGTTGCGGCAAGACTCCCGGGGTCACGGCCGATCATGGCTCTGTCGGGCGCGAGCCTGCCTGCGATGCGTCCGAACGTCGGGCGGCCAAGCCACGATTGCAAAGCGTCGCAACAGGGGCCGGGAAATGTTGCAGAGCCTGCAGGTTGGCGTGCGTTCCAGATTGTTTCGAGAGGATCAGTATGTACGCTCGTGTGCAATTTTGCAAGGTGTTCCACAGGCGACCGATCCGGGGTGCTTGGACCGCCCCGAGACAAGCCGGATCGCAGGCGAATCGGCAGGTCGCGCATTTCGCCGGGGGAATCCCGAGGCACACTATAAGAAGCGGCCCCGGGCGCCGGCGCGCTCCGGGACCGCACTGAGTCGCGGGGTCCATGTCTGCACCGAGACCGACCCTACTCCTCGTCGCCTTCCGCCTCGCGCCGTTTGCCGCGACCCTTGCGGCCTCTTCGTCCGCCGCGCCCGCCATGCTCGCCCCGGAATTGTTTGGCCTTTTCTCTCATTTCGCTCATCTTCTCGTACAGTTCGGCCAGCTCGGGGTCGGCTTCGGCCAGTTTGGCCCGGCGCTGTTTCTGGAGTGTTTCGATCTGTTCGTCGATTTCCGCAAGCGCTTCTTTCAGCTCCGGGTTCTTCTGGAGAAGCTGTTGTTCTTTCTTGCGGATGCTCATCATGGTTTGGCGGAATTGTTGCCGGAATTCCGGCCTGTGCCCCCTGCCGCCGCCGCGGCGCGCGGGACCGCCGCCTTCCTGCGCCATGACGGTTGTCGCTCCCAGCAGCGCCGAGAGGCCCGCGACTGCCATCCATCGGGTGAGATCTCCGATCCTCATGATCGTACTCCTTTTTGTCGGGCGGCCCTTTGCTTGCGACTTCCTCCGTACATCTCTTCGGGTGGCGGAGCGGCACCCCCGCCGGGCCGGTTGCGTGTTGTGATGGAAGCCGGGGGTGTCAACATGATTAACGTCGAGTGCAGGGGTTTGTTGTGCACGGGGCAGGAAGTTTCCAGCCTGATGAATTCACGAACTTCGTCGCGAGAGGGCGCAGCTTAAACGAATCCAGGTCATTGCGTCGAACGCTGGACGCGGCCGTGTCGAAGCACCGCCTCGGTCGGTGAGCGGCGGCAATGTTTTGAAGGCGTGTGAGATGCGTCATCGCAGCAGATGGCTCATGCATTATTCTGGGTAGATTGTCGCGTGTCCCGAAGGCGCGAGGCGCTTCTTTTCCCGAGGGATTCTCGGCTGGGCCATTGGCCCCCCCCGGAATTCCGAAGTAAATTAATCGATGCGGGTTGATTTACAGACCGTTCCGGATTTGCTTGGACGTGTCTGCAGAGGCTGGGAGTTCGCCCGCGCTCCCGACTGTTTCGAACCGATTAGCCTGATGAATTCATGAACTTCGTCGTGAGAGGGTGCAGCCTCATGCCGGATCAGATCATTGCGTCGAACGCCGGGCCAGGCCGTGTTGAAACACCGCCTCGGTCGGTGAGTGGCGGCAATGTTCTGAAGATGTGCGAGATGCGTCATCGCAACAGATGGCTCATGCATTCTTCAGGTTAGGGTGCAGCCCATGAGCAGCTTACGTTTTCTTGCCGAGCAGGGCGTTGAACTTGCAGTCGCCTAGACACACGACTGGGGCCGAGCCTTCCATTGCGGCCGCCTCCCGTTCATCGGGAAACAGCGCCGGCGCCGGTCTCCCGCCTTCCACCCACGTCTTGGTCCGTGTGTGTCGGATGGTCGGCGGCGCGTTGGACTTGAACGCAACGTTGCGTGCCGCCATGCAGGCGACCACCGACGCCTTGGCTGCGGAAGCATGTTCCATTCTTCTCTACGATTCGGCAAGCAACACGCTTTCGTTTCATGTCGTTCATGGAGATCGTTCCGACTCGCTGGCCAATGCAAGTTTGCCCGTGAGCGACGGCAGTATCGCCGGATGGGTGGCCGGACACCGGGTCTTGTTGTCCATACCCGAGGCCCACGCGGACCCGCGGTTCAATCCGGAATACGACCGGAAGACCGGTTTTCGCACGCATTCGGTTCTCTGTGCACCCATGCTCGTACAGGACCGATTGGTGGGCGTGATCCAGGTGCTGAACCGCCGGGACGGACGGTCGTTCGACACCGCCGACGGGGAGCTGCTCGAGGCGGTTGCCGCCGTCGTGGCCCTGGCGGTGGACGATGCGGCGCAACATGAGGCCCGGATCAAAGCCGAGCGCCTTGCCGCCGTGGGACAGGCCATTGCCGGCATGGCGCATTTCATCAAGAACATCCTCAACGGGCTCGAAGGCGGAGCCTACTTGATTGAGCGTGAACTTCGCAGGATGGAAGCCGGCGAAAAGTTCTCCCGAGGCTGGGGGATGGTCAGCCGCAACTTGCGCGTGTTGCGGGACGTCGTGCTTGACATGCTCACGTACTCGAAGCCGCGACGCCCCCGGCTTGAACTCGCCGACGTGGGCACGGTATGCGGGGACATTGTCGAACTCACGGAACTCCAGGCGCGCGATGCCGGCGTGACGCTGGAGCTGCAGGTGGACGAAAACGTCGGGAAAGCATGGTTCGACCCGACCGCCGTCCGGCGCTGCCTTTTGAACCTGGTCGGGAATGCCATTGACGCCTGTCGAGGGCACGGCGACCGCGTATCTCTCCGCGTTGCTTCGGCGGCGCCGGATCGATACGCGATTTCTGTGAGCGATAATGGTTGCGGGATGCCGGAGCATGTGGCGCGCCGCATATTCGAGCCCCTCTTTTCCACCAAGGGCAGCCGGGGTACCGGTTTGGGGTTGGCCGTGACCCGCAAGATCGTGGAAGAGCATGGCGGTTCGCTCAGCGTCGAATCCGTCGAAGGCCGCGGTACCACGTTTCTCCTGGAACTTCCCGTCGGGAAGGGATCGGACGGAAAGAATGGGTGACTTGAACCTGCTTGAACACCGAGGAGAAAGAAACATGCCTGGAAAAGTGCTCGTGGTGGATGACGAAGCCGATGCACGTGAGTTCGTGCGGGCCGTGCTCGAAGACGAAGGTTGGGAAGTGGTGGAAGCCGAGAACGGCAAGACCGGACTCGAAAAAGCGCGCAACCACAGCCCGGATTTGGTGATCCTCGATGTGCAAATGCCGGACTTGACCGGGTTTCAGGTCTTCGCCGAACTGGCGCGCTCGGGGGATTTGGGCGCGGTCAAAGTCATCATGCTGACCGGGGTGGCCACGAAAACGGGACTGGGGTTTTCCGCCGAGGAGATGGAAAGCTTCCTCGGCCGGGCGCCGGATGCGTACCTGGAAAAGCCCATAAGCCCGGATACTCTGGTGCGGACTGTCCAGCGCGTCATGGGCTGACGCCGGGTGCGGGAGGGCGCTCGACGACGGCAGTTGCCGGCAGCGTGGCGAAGTGCATAACTTTTTCGGGGGTCGCCGCCGCGGTGGTCAAGTCTGCCGTCAATTCACCTCGGCACAGGATCAGGATTCGGTCGGTCACCCCCAGCAGCTCGGGCAGTTCGGACGAGATCATCAGGATGGCGATGCCGCGCGCCGCCAAGTGATTGACCAGCTCGAAAATGTCGTGTTTGGCGCCCACATCGATGCCACGGGTGGGTTCGTCCAGGATCAGAATGCGGGCTTCGGTCAGGAGCCAACGCGCCACCAGGACCTTCTGTTGATTCCCCCCGCTGAGACCGGTGACCGCCGCGTGCGGTCCCGGTGTCTTGATGCCCAAAAGCTCGATCATCCGCACGACTTCCGCCGTGATCCGGTTGCGGCGGAGGAACCCGAGCCGGGCGAAGCGGGACAGGTCCGCCACGGTCATGTTGGCGGCTACGCTCAGGTGAGGGAAGAGACCGCTCAAACGCCGATCTTCGGTGAGGTAGCCGATGCCGTGCCGGATCGCCTGTTGCGGAGTTCGCAATCGCACCGTCTTGCCGTCGACCAAGATGCAACCGGTCCTGGCCGGGGTCACTCCGGCCAGAGCGTCGGCCAGTTCGCTGCGCCCGGCGCCCACCAAGCCCCCGAGCCCGACCACTTCGCCTGCGGCGACTCGGAACGAGACGTTCCGGAACCCTTTACCCGACAGGCCCTGGACCTCCAGGAGCGTTCCGGGTTGCGGCGCGGCGGTCCGCGACGGATAGACCTCGGTCATTTCTCGACCGACCATGTGCCGGATCATTTCTCGGCGAGACAGTCCGGCTGTACCGGAGTAGACGCACCGTCCGTCCCGAAGAATGGTCAGGTCATCCGCCAGAGACTCGACCTCGTCCAGCTTGTGGCTGATGTAGATTACGGCGATGCCGGTGCGGGTCTTGAGGTCCCGGAGGGTCTCCATGAGGCGTGCGACCTCACGTTCGGCCAGGGAAGAGGTGGGTTCGTCCAGGATGATGACCCGGGCTTCGTGCGCCAGGGCGCGTAGAATCTCCACTTGTTGTCGTAACGCCGTCGGCAGGCCCCCGACCTTGGCGGCGGTGGGCAGCGACATACCGCACTCCTTCGCCAAACGCGTGACCTCACGTTCGGCACGTCGGCGGTCGAACCGGCCGTACAGACGCGGTTCGTGTCCGAGAAAGACGTTTTCCGCCACGCTCAGGTTCGGCGCCAGACTCAGTTCCTGGTAGACCATGGCGATACCCGCCGCCAGTGCGTCCGCAGGCCGTCGCAGGCAGACTTCCAAGCCTTCTATCAGGACCCGTCCCCGGTCCGGGAGTTCGGCGCCCGCCAGGATTTTCATGAGCGTGGATTTGCCGGCCCCGTTTTCCCCGACCAGGGCGTGGATGCGCCCGGGCTGGACCACCAGACTGACCTCCCGCAGAGCTTGAGTCGCCCCGAACCGCTTGCTGATACGCTCCATGCATACGGCCGAAACGGCCGGCGACACGGTCGACGGTGCGCTCTGGGCGGTGGTTTGTGTGGATCCCTGCACTTCTTCGGAAGGCCTCTCTGCAATTGGGGGAGGCCCCGCGCGGCCTCCCCTCCGGATTGTTGACGTATCGGTTGCCGTGGCGCCGGGGGCGGCGCCCCCAGCCTCATCGCGCTTCCGACGACCGTTGGCGGGAACAGAGTTCGTGTCTGCAAGCCCCGCGCCGGGAAGCCTCGGGCAGCGCAGAGCTGTCCCCGCCGGTAGGTGTGGCAGCGTCAGGGCCGCATTTCCCCGCACATGTCGCGCAGTTTTCGGATGACCCCGCCCACGTCGGCCGGCGGACACGACGCCCCTGAGAGCAGCCCGATTTCCCGGACGGAAGCCGGCAGCCAGCCCGTATCGGTGACTTCCCGGTCCAGGTCCGGACGGTAGTGCCGAAGCCGATCATGCTCGATTGCTACCGCGTTCCGGATAAAATACGCGGGACAGTAGCTTCGCGCCAGGCGATGGAGCTGGTTCGTATTGCTGCTCGACAGTCCCCCTACGACCAAGCAGAGGTCGCAGCCGCTGCTGCAGAGTTCCCGAGCGGCCTGTTGTCGCTGCTCCGTGGCCCGACAAACCGTGTTGGCCGGCAGGAGATCGCCGCCGTTGCGAGTGACGGCGGCGCGGAGTTTGGCCGCCACGGCTTCGGTCTCGCTGCAAAGCATGGTCGTCTGACTGGCCAGTGCGAGGCGGCGTGGATCGAGAAAGTCGGGATGGCGCACCAGCTCGGCGGGGTAGATCGCCAACGGTGCACTGCCGGACAGGACGGCCTCCAAACGATCCGCGCGCGGGAGGTCCGGCACAATCACCACGCTGTTTCGCTCGCCCAGCGCCCGGGATACGGTGGCGCACGTTTCGGGGTGGTCGGGCTTGCCGTGGATCACCACCGTTCGGCCGGCCGCGGCCGCGCGACCCACAAACGTCCAAACCCGGCGGACGTACCCGCAGGTCGTGTCCAGGAATCGGCATCGACGCCCGAAACGGGCCCGGAGCCGCCGGTCCAGGCCGGCGGGCAAACCGAAGGCCGGAACCACCAGGAGGTCGCCGGGCGCCGCAAGTTCGAGAATGCTTTCGACTGCGTCCTCGGGCAGAATGGACACCCCCTGATCGCGAAAAAAACGATTGACGGTGTCGTTATGGATGATCTCGCCCAGGAGCCAGATCCGGTGTTGGCCGGAATTGCCGTCAATGGCGTTTTGGAGCATTCGCAGCGCGTTGCGGACCCCGCCGCAGAACCCGAAGATCCGCGGCAGCCGCAGGCGGATCGAGCCCAGCATGAGCACGCCGCCGGCTTTTCGGACGTACTCCAGGTCTGGATCGTGGAACGGGGTGGGGAGGGTCTCGGCGGAGGGACGTCCGAGCCGGGAGGCGCCCCGGCCTTGCCCGGGGCCTTGGAGGGGAGGGGGCGTTTTGTCCGGATCGTTCATGACCGCCGTCTGCCGGCTCCTGCCCGTGCCCGCAACACAAACGGGCCGCCATACCGGTCTCGCAGCCAGTCGCACCGCTGTCGCAATCGCGCCAGTTCGGCGGCACACTGCGGGTCGTGCGCCAGATTGTGTTCTTCCTTGGGGTCGTGGGTCAGGTCATAAAGTTCTTCGTAGACCGGTTTCTGTTCGAAATAGCGGAGGTACTTCCAACGCAGGGAGCGGACGCCTTCGTACTTGGGAATCTTCGGATGGTTGAACAGGTGTTCGCAGAAAAAATCGCTGCGCCAGAGCGTCGGGCGGTTGGCCAACAGCGGCACGAGACTCCGGCCCTGCATCGGCCGCGGCACAGACACGCCGGCCAAGTCCAGCAGAGTCGGTGCGATATCCACATTCAGCGCCATGGCGGACAGGACGCGGCCCCGCAGTGCCGGCTGCAACCGTGGATCGAACACCAGCAGCGGCACGCGCAGGGACGGTTCGTACCCCAGCCATTTGCCGGCAAAGCCGCGTTCGCCGAGGAAGTAGCCGTTGTCGCCCATCAGGACGATGACCGTATTGTCCGCCAGGCCGAGTTCGGACAGTTCGTCCCGAATCCGACCGATGACCGCGTCCACACCGCTGATCATCCGATAGTAGCCTCGGGTCATTTTCTGTCGTTTCTCCGGGGTGTCGAAACGCCAGCGCCACCGTTCGCGGTTCAGCGAGTTCCGCAGAAAGGCCGGCAATCGGGCAAAGAACGCCGCGTCCGCGTCGTCCGGTTCCGGAAAATGCACGTCGGCGTATAAGCCGTCCATGGCTTTTGGCCAGATGTATTGACGCGGATCTCGGTCTTCGGCGTGCGGGGCGTTGAAACTGATCGAAAGGCAGAACGGCCGACCGTCTTGTGAACTTCGCAGAAAACCGATCGCCTTGTCGCCGAGCAGGTCGGTCACGTGTCGTTCTGTACCATCGGGCCGTTTCTTGAAATAGGGGCTGCGAAACAGGTCCTCGAACACGTCGAACATTTTGCCGGCCCCTCCCTTTGGGACTCGGATGCCGAACTTGCCGAAGAGCCCCGTGCGGTATCCCGCCGCCCGCAGACGGACCGGGTAGCTTATGTCCACGAACCGCTCCGCCAATGGCGGCGTCCCGAAAGTATACCGATGCGTGCGCTCGTAAAGCCCCGTAAAAAAGGTGGCGCGACTTGCGGCGCAGATCGAGGTCGTGACAAAAGCATGGGTGAACCGGCAGCCGTCCCGGGCGAGTGCGTCCATGTTCGGCGTCCGAATCCAGGGGTTTCCCGCGCAGCCCATCATATCCCAACGTTGGTCGTCGGTGAGCAGGAAGATCAGGTTGGGGCGCTCGGTCCCCCCCGGCCCGGCCGGAACGCTTGGGCTGAGCGCCAAGCCGACCCCGGCCAAGCCGGCCCGTGCGAGGAACTCACGTCGTTTCATGGCGCCCTCCGGTACATCGTTGCTGAGACAACAAGTCGCCTCCCACTCCGCGTCGGCTCGGTCGGAACCCCTGACCTTGGGGGCTTCGGGCCGGCCTCTCACCCCGGTGCAACAGTATTGCGATTTGCCGATGTCCGCAAGGTGTGCGCAACGATTCTGCCGGGACGGTTGCCGTGTCGAATGCGTCAAAGCGTCAGTTCCGTCCATGGCTGCCACTCGCGGCGAAGTTTCCACGAGTTCTTCCGGCCTGCCCAAGCACATTTGCATCCATCATGCTCGACGTTACCTTCTTTCCCGCCGCGGAGAACGAATGGCGTCGGACGGGTTGGGACCGCGAGCCCGGAGGGTCAAGCTGCAGTTCGCCTCCGTCACATCGGCGTCGGTCGTGCAGCGCGACACGCCAGGTCGCCGGAGCCACAGAGGACGCTTCAGGAGGCTTACCCCGTGAAACGGCGTCTTGTCGTTCTTCTCGGACCGTGTGCACTCCCGGCCATGGTGTTGCGGAGGGAGGAGGGGTGTCGCGGTCGGAGATCACCTCGTGCATGTGCGGGTTGCGGCTCCGGACGGCACGGCCGTATCTCACGGCACGCCGAACATCATGCTTGTCGGCGGACCGGTGAGCTGACCTTTTCTTCGGCCCTGAATACGGCGCCCGGCCTTTGGCGTGTGAAGGCCCGCGATGTGCTGACAGGACTGTCCGGCACGGGTCGGTTTACGGTGCCGGGCGAGCCGTGAGCGTCTCGCGACGGTCTCGGAGAACTCGGGAACAGCCCCCATGAGAATTCCTTCTGCCCTTCCTGCAATGCTCGGCCTCTGTTGCCTGGCCGTCGCGCGTTTTGTCGCATGCGGGGCCGAAGCGCCGCCCCGGCCCGTGTTCTACCTCCCGTTCGACGGCGCGGTCGAGGCCGCTTTGGCCGGCGGACCGACCCGACGGCCGCAGCGTTCGTCGGGGCTGGATTCGATCCCGGCGCTGGCCGACCGTGCTCCCGGCCGCTTCACTCCGGGGATTGTCGGTCAAGCGTTCCGAATCGCCGACGGCCCGCTGCTTTTCTCGTGCGCCGGGAATTTCCGCCCCGACGAGGGGACGGTTTCCTTCTGGATCAATCCGGACTTCCGGGGGGACGATACGAACATATACTGCACCTTTTTTGGCGCCGCGGACTGGGGAATGCTCTACAAGTACCTCAAGCACACGGGCATGACCTTCGGCACACGCCGCCCTCCCGAAGAGACGGGGGACCTCTACTACGACTGCACCGCGCCGGGATTGAAGTCCTGGCGACCGGGCGAATGGCATCACGTGGCCGCCACGTGGTCGCGCAAAGCCGACCGCCGCTGTGTCTTCATCGACGGTCGGCTGGGGGCTTCCGCTCCGTTCCCATACCATCGGCCGGTTTCCAGCGGTCCGCTCTTTGTCGGCGGCGGCTGCACGCTGTATCCGGCCTATGCCGCCCATGGGCAAATGGACGAGTTTGCGATTTGGGATCGGGCACTGGATGCGGCGCAGATCGCCCGAATCGTTGAAATGGGCAGGAAGCACACGGCCCTGGTCCCACCGGCCGCCTTTCCCGCGCTTCGCCCGGAAGCAGCGTCCGGCGCCGGCCTCGCGACGGCCGGGTCGCGCACGCCTGCCCTCCGTCTGCCCGACTCGGTTCGTCCCGTGGCGTCGAGTCCCACACGCGAGTCCCTGTCTCTGGATGGAAACTGGAGTTTCCTGCCCGCGTCCGGCGAACTGGATGCGCTGCCGGAAACGGGCTGGGGGACCACCGCGGTCCCCGGGTATTGGACCCGGGCCGGGACCGCCCGGGCCCCTGACGGCAAGCCCGCCCGCAAAGGCTGGGGCGGCGCGCCGTGGACCGACTTTCCCGTCGCGTATTGCCGGCGGGCTTTCCTACCCCCGGCGACTTGGCGGGGCAAGCGAGTCTTCCTGGAAATCGGCGGGGTGGATGGGCTGGGCGAGGCGTACTTGAACGGAAGGCGGATCGGTCTCATCCCACAGTGGGAACCCGTCCTGATGGAGGTGAGTCGAGAAATCCGATTCGGCGTCGAGAACCGCTTGACATTACTCGTGAGTCGCCGCGGATCGGCCCCGAACACCGGCGTTTACGGACACGTGAGTCTGGAGCTGCGACCCCGGGCTTTCGTGTACGATTGGGCGGTCCGGCCCGAGTTTGCCCCCGACGGGAAGAAAACCGTCACCTTCTCGTGTCGCGTCTGGGCCGCCGACCGTATTCCGAACGCCCGAGTCGTGTTCGACGTGCGTGCGGACTCCGCACCGGAGCGGACCGTGCAGACATTCGAGCGGCGGACCGCGCTGGAACAAGCGGACCGCCGGGCCGTTGAAGTCTACGACGCGGCGCGTCCTCTGGTTTGCCGCTTTGTCTGGGAGGGGGCCAGGCCGTGGACGTTCGACGATCCTTTCATGTACCGGGTCCGGGCTACGGTCTACGACGGCGACCACCCCGTGGACGTGTCGCCGTTCGTGCGCTTCGGTTTCCGCGAATTCCGCATTCGCGGCGGGGACTTGCTTCTGAACGGCGTTCCCACCCATCTGCGCGGACATCAAGTGGACATGGCTTGGCCGAAGCAGTATGAGAACTTGGTCGAATTCGAAAAGACCGGGGCGAACTGCATCGAACTGTCCGCGCCCATTCGGGCGAACTGGTACGCGGGCACTCCCTGGAACGAGGGACTGTTCGAGCGAATCCTGAACTACGCGGACCGGCACGGCGTCATCACCATTCCCGCGCTTCCCGATGCCCGTGTCCTGCGCACGGCCCTCTTTCGCCCCGAAGTGGCCCGCCGCTACCGTCGGCGACTGGACAAGCACATTCGCCGGTACGGCAACCACCCCAGTGTCTGCCTGTGGTTCATGAGCTTCAATTTGGCCGGATACCGTTGGATGCATCTTCAATCGGCGTTGGACGGTTCGTACAAACCCGAAGATCCGGTTTGGCGGAAGAAGGAACGTTACTCGCTTGCCGCCCAGCGCATCGCGCAGGAACTCGATCCGCGACCGATCTACCACCATTCTTGCGGCAATTTCGGGGACATTTATACGCTCAATTGCTATATCGGTCCTTCGTGTCCGCTCCAGGAACGGGAAGAGTGGCCTTCGGCCTGGGCGGCCAAACGGCCCTTCCCGCTGATTGCGTGCGAGCACGGCCTGCTTCTCGTCCCGTATTGGTTCCGACCGCGCCAATTCCCCTTGGGCAAGGTCTATGCCGGCGAGCCAATTTTTGATGAACTGAGCGCCAAGTACCTGGGGCCGCGCGCCTATCGGTCCATCACCCCGGCCCTTTTCGACTTGTACGACCTCGAGCGCGACCGGCCGCGGTCCGGGCGCACCCGGGCCTTGATCGCCCATCATCCCGGTTACCAGGAAGTCAAGGCCCTGTTCGCTCGACGTTCATTGCGTGCCTGGCGCATCTGGGGGGTCTCGGGCATCATTTTCAACGCGATCAAGTGGGACTTCGACGACGACCGGGGACGTGCCTTGCCGGTCAAGAAGGCCCTGGCGCGTTGGTTCGGCGACACCGACTTGGTCCTGACCGGACCGGGGGACGACTGGCCCTCGAAGGACCACGCGTTCTATGCCGGCGAAAAGGTCCGCAAGCAAGCCGTCTTGATCAACGACTTGACCCGGTCCCTTCCGGTAACGCTTCGTTGGGAGTTCAGGGATGAGCGAGGTCGGATCGGCGCCGGCGGGACGGCCGCGGTCTCGGCGCGCCCGGGGCGGCCTACGGCCGTGCCGATCGAGTTTGTTGCGCCGGCCGTGTCCCGCCGCGGTCTGTTTCGGCTGGTCGTGCGGGCCGTCGGACCCAATGCGGACCGGTTCCAGGCGGATGCGCTCGAGCTGGACGTGTTTCCGCGGCCCGATTCGGCGCCGGAACGCACGATTGGACGCCGAGTTTTGGTGTACGACCCCGTGGGCGACACGCGTCGGTTGCTGGACAAGGCCGGGATCGCGGCAACGCCGTTTGGCGCTGACGGCGGCCTGGGAACGGGCGCGGCGTTGGTCGTCGTGGGACGAAAGGCCTGGAGCGACTCCTTTGCGGAGTTCGCAGCAAGCAGCCGGCTGCTCGATGCCGTTCGCGCCGGGCGTGCCAACCTGCTCGTGTTCGAACAGCTCCCCGGCCGTCCTGTTTTCGGGCTTGAACTCGCCGAGCAATCGGCCCGGCGCGTGTTCCCGCTCGATCCGGGCCACCCGCTGTTGGCCGGACTCGAGCCTCGGGACTTCATCGACCTTCGGGGCGCCGGCGACCTGCTCCCGGCCCGACCGCCTCCGGCGCCGGAAACCGAGAAAAAATGGCCGAAACGCTACTTCAAGTGGGGCAACCGCGGCATTACGGCGACGGTCGTCTTTCGCAAGCCGCATTTCGGTCCGTTTCGCCCGGTCCTCGAATGCGGATTCGATCTGACCGACGCCCCTCTTCTCGAGGCCCGCATCGGCCGCGGCCGGATCGTCCTGTGCAACGTGGACGTGACGCCGCGGTACGGCGTGGACCCGGTGTCGACGCGGCTGATCACGAATTTGATCTTCGCTCTGGCAACGTCTCCGGCGTCTTCGACGACTGCTCCGGGCGCGGCTTGCGTCGAGGCCGCGGGCGATTCTGCGGCCAGGCTGCTCGAGCGGTTCGGCCTGGTGCAGTCCGCCGGGGTCAACCCGGATCGGACCGCAGTGCGGAGCATACTTGTCGTGGGCGGCGATGCACCTGACCCCGGGCGTATCCTGGACCGCGTCCGGGCCGGCGCCGTGGCTCTGTTGCTGCCCGGCGTGGCCGTCCGCGCCGCAGATGCGTTCGGTTTGCGGACTTCGCAACAACGGTACTTCACGGCACGCAAGACGGGTGCCGATCCGCTGACGACCGGCGTTTCCGCCAGCGATCTTTACCTGAAAAAATGGATGACCGGCCCCGTGCTTTTGGGGGAGAATGGTTGGCGACTGGTTTTGGACCCCGGGCTCCTGGCCGTGAGAAAAACCGGAAAAGGACGCCTGATCGCCTGCACGTTTCCGATCCCCGAAGGGGCGGCGGAGAAGAGTCACGCCGGGGTGAAGGCCGTGCGTTTCTGGAATCGGCTCTTGGCCAACATCGGCCTGTCGGGGCCGCGTTTCTCGCCGAAACTGCGTCCGTTGCGGTCCCCGTACGTCCAGAATCCGTGGGAGCAGCTTCCGCCCTACATCAACTGGTAGTCCTCGCGCCGCTTCGGCGTCACCGGTATGCCAGTTCAGCGGACAAATCCAGGTACGTCTTCACCGCTTCAGGCGGGACGTTAAAGGGAATATGGTTTCCGATGCACATCATGTAGCCGCCGGACATTCTTCCCGTTTCGACCATCGATTCCACCATGGCCCGGATTTCGGTTGGATCGTTTCGCATCAGGACGCGGTTGTCTCCCTCTCCTGCAATGAAGCAGTTTTCGTATCGTTTTGCGATCGCTTTGTAGTCGGTGAATGGCTCGCTAATGATGCCCCGTGCGCCGCAGGCCATGACATCGTCGACAAACGCATCCACGCATCCGTCCACCATGAAGATCACCTCCTTGCCGGCTTGCTTCAGGAGGGTCCAGAATTCCTCATAGCGCGGGAAGATGTACTTGTGCATCCATTTCGGGCTGCAGACCGGACCGCTTGAAAGGACAATATCGTCGTGGCAGAGCACGAAATTCACCGGGAGCCTCGCAAAAGCGCGGAATACACGGCGGTTGATCTCGGCAAACTCCTCCATGATGCGGTCGAATTCCGGTTCCAGGCAGATGGAGAGGAAGTGCTCGTAGCCGAAGACCAGAAGCGGCCACATGAACATGGTGTTGTAGAAGCCGACCATTGCGGGGGAGCCTTCGGGGGCCTTGTCGCCCCATTCCTCGGGATAGTTCTTTCGGTATCGCTCGTAGATCGTGTCTTCACTTCGAAAGTCACCGTCCACGACGACGTTCCAACCGGTGAAGTCCCCCTGTTCCAGCGGGCTGAAGCGCAGCATCTCTTCGCGGGTTTCGAACCGCCGGCCGGCTTCTTCCTGCTGCCAGTGGCTGCGGTATGCGTCGCCCCATCGTCCTTTGCTCCGGTCGGTTTGCTCTTCGGGCCTGGGTTTCGGGTCGTCTGTCGCCGGCACAGGAAGACCCAACTGCGGGTACAATTCCCTCAGTTTGAGGCGGCAGCGCCGGGGGTGCGCATAGTAGTCGATATCCGTCAGATAAGTTTCGGCATCGGGGTTCGAGCAGTGTTCCCAGTGCGGAATTCGCTTTGGTCCCAGCCCCATGAAGCTTTCGTATCGCGGATCACCCATAGCGTTCATCCTTCTCTTTCGGTACCGTCGACTTCCGCCCCGGCGGCGGCCGGAGCGGGTCCGCCCGAGCTTGAGCCCGGCCGCAGTCGGTTGAAAGCGAACCGAGGGCGGGTGCCGGACCGCTCCTAAAGCCGGGGCTCGCCCACCGGCGTTGCGGACTTCGCACCCAGAATGTACACGGGGTCCGGGCTGATTGACAGCTCGAGGCGCCCGTCGGTTGTCTGCACTGTGCGCCTTGCGCCGACAATGTCGACAACGGTGACTCGCGGCACGCCCACGTCGAGTTGTACTCGCCGTTCCGGCTGCCCCCAATCCCAAAGCGCGATCACCGACTCGCCGTCCGCTGTTTGGTAGACTTGTGCGACGGCGGTTTTTCCCAAGCCGGGCACGCTTCGGCGGAAGCGGGCGTTGCCGAGGACGGAACTCAGCGTGGCCGCGGCCACGAAAGCAGGTCGCGGGGCTCGTTGTTTCAGGTCTTTGCGCGCTCGAACGACGGCGAAATTCCGCTGTTCCGACGAGGCGCCCTGGGGCCAGCTCATCATGTGCCAGATCACAACTTTCACTCTGGCCTGCATACACAGCAGCAGCATTCTGGCGAAGTACCGGGCCTGGATACGTTCGAGCGGCAGTTTCTCGGGCACGGACAACCCTTGCTCGGTGATGTAGAGCGGCTTGTTCGCGCCGAATTCATCGAGCAGTTTCCGCAGTTTCGCGAAGTGTTCGAGGAAACCGGCTGCTTCGAGCCCGCCGTACGTGTGAATGGAGATGCCGTCCACGAGCCGGCCGATTCCCATTTCGAGCAACTGCCGCATTTCTTTGAAAAGGTAATCGTTCCGTGTGTTGAGGCACGGTCCGATCACGAGTCCGCCGGGATCGCCGCGGTCGACTTCTTCGCGCACGATTCGGTGCCACTGCATGATCTCGTCGAGCGTGCCGGGAAAGAGTGTCGGTATGTAGGGTTCGTTCATCACCTCCCACACATTCACGTACTTCCGATATCGCGACACGCACTTGCGGACGAACCTGCGAAAGTCCCCCCAGTGTTGGGGGGCCACGCGCTTGTGGTGCGGTCCGGCCCACTTGGGGACTTTGGCGAAGAGGAAGATGGGCGCAATCCCGCTGTCCGCGATTCCGGCGATGTGCGCGTCGAGTCGTTGCCAGAGTTCTTCGTTGGGATGTCCGGGCTTGGGCTCGAGATATCGCCACCCGGTGCCGACGCGCGTCCAACGTGCGCCGATGTCGTCCAGCAGATCGTTCTGTTGGACCCAACTCCCCAAAAGGTATTTCGGCGCCGTTTCCGCGTGGGGGTGCTTCGGCAGGTGCGCCAAGGAGATCCGTGCGGCCCCGATCTGCTTCCCGTTCCGAGAAAGTCGGGCCGCGACTTCGAAGTAACCCATTCCGGCAAGGCTTATCCGCCTGGTGCCGGTCGTGTTGCCGCGTCTGACGATGCGGCCCCAATAATCCGAGACGACCCAGGCCAGGCGGGCCGGCGCCGGGGCCGTTACGTGAAGAGTGACTCGAACGGGGGACGGACCGTAAAACAGGTTGTGGTCGCTGCCGCAGGAAATCTTGATGCCTTCGCCGACCTCATTCAAGAACGGGATATCCCGGAATGCGGCCGCCTCATCTGCCAGGGAAGTCGAGACGCGCCGGAGGGGCGGCGCCGCCTGGGCATCGAGGAGTTCCCCGGGCGGTTCGCCGGTGGTCGGGCGCAAAGTTGCCTCGTCAAACCAAACCGTGCCGTTGCTTCCCGGCGCCGCACGAAGGAACACTGTGAGTCGGTCGGTGTCGGGTCGCAGTTCGGCCTTCGGGACATTGATGCGAAACCGGTACCAGTCGTGACTGCCGCCCGTGTGGATGAGGTCGGCGTTGCCGTCTCGGGTGTACCAGCCGTTGGGTTTGCCCAAGGCGAATTGAAGGACTCGAACCGTGACCGCATCGGCCGGCGCGACATTCCGGCAGCGGATCCAGACCGAGACCTGATGGTCCCGTCCCGGCTTGACGGCCCCGCCGCTGCTGATGATGGTTTCCTTGCCGAAACGCTTCAGGTCCATTCGCCACGAATTGAGTCCGTGGCGGCGGAGTTGCGGATCGATTTGGCCGCCATATCGGTCTTTGGGGTGCCACCAGGCATTGTTTCCCGCTTCGAAGCCGCCGTTGCTCAGCAGGTTTTCGTCCAAGCCACCGGCCGTCCCGGTCCGAGCGACCGGCAGGGCGAGAAGCATCGAGGCGCAGATTGTTTTGCCGAGCATGGGACGGACCTCTCCCGAGCCGGGACGATTCGTGCATTTCGAAGCGAGATGCGTCACCGCAGCAGACGGATCGTGAACAATTCGAGGCAAGGCCGGTGCTGGTCGCGGCGGGCGACAGGCTGTCGCGCAGCCATCTCGGTTCGCTTCCCGCGGGGGGTGGATCGGGAAGGTTTCGCCGTCCCTTTCCGGGATCCAAACCCTCTGTTGTCGTGCCGGAAAGTAGGTGTTGTTCGGTGAGTTGACAAGCGCGCTGCGGAACATCATGCTGCGTCATGCTGCGAGCCCCGGCAATGCGGCGCGGTAGGGGCCCGGCAGGCGAACCCGCCGGTCCGGGCGTATCGTATGTGCCGTGGGCAGCGTGGGGATCGATCCCCGAAACCAACGGGATGGACACGGATGACTTCGGAACCTGAAAACGATCATTGTGTGCCGGAGTTGCAGGCGGCCGACCGGGGACGGGACCGCCGGTCCCGCGACGCGGATTCCCGGCTCCTGCGCCGGCTCGGGATTCGGAGCGGCGACCGAGTCGTCGTTTTCGGCGGTGGGATCGGCGGTTTCATTCCGCCGCTGGTGCACGCCGTCGAGGTTGGGGGCCGTGTGACGGCCTTGCAGCGGGACGCGGCTCGCTTTCCGGCAGTCGACCGTTTGGTCTGCGAAGGTTCGTGGAAGAATGTGGTGGAAGTAATCGAGACCGACGGACTGAGTTACCTCGAAACGGCGTCCGCGGCCAGTGCGGACGTCGTCCTGTTGGCCATCGACCTCCGGCAGCTCATAGCAGATTGCCCGCGGTTTTTCAAGGCGGTTGCGCGGGCCTTGCGCAAGGAAGGACGCCTGTTGGTCAATCCCTGCGCGGGCGGGGTTCCTGGGCGAATCGGCCTCGAAGCAATGTGGCGCGCCCTGTTTTCCGCCGGGTTCCGCCCGCTCTTTCGGCGTCGGTTTCGTCTGCTGCATTCCAGGCATGTTGCATCGGCGGGAGACATTTTCGGGTTAGAGAACGCCGGGACCCGCCTCACACCGTTCCAGGCCGGCGTTCTTGCGGCGACCCGCCTGGTGCCGCGGGGTTGCGTGACTACGTACGGCCGGATTTCCAGGCATCTTGGGACCGGTTCGGCCCTTGCGGTGGGGCAGGCCCTGAAACGCAACCCGTTCGCTCCCATGGTGCCCTGTCACCGGGTGATCGCCGCGGACCTCCGACCGGGCGGCTTTGCCGGGGAGCGCACCGGTCGGGCGATTTCCCGCAAGCTCGCACTGCTGGCGGCCGAAGGCGTGCGGTTTGCGGGCGGTCGTCTCGCGGATCCGGAGAGACTGTGGGAGTTCCCGGGTTTATCGCCGGACAGACCGTGAGACGAACAAAGGCAGGAAAAGCGGCTTGCACGGGGCATCTGCCGATTGTATTCTGTCAGGTGAACCATTTGTCGGGACTTTTCCCATCGGCGCGAATCCTTGCTGCGGCTCGGCGTGTGACGACGGCGCGTCGGAGGGTCGTTCAGGCGATGCTGCAACGGCCGAGGGTCCGCCCCGGAGTCGCAGTTTCGAGACGAGAAGTACTCGGCGGAGAGCACCGAGTGAACGGCATGGGACCCATGGGACGGGGAGCAGGATGTTTCGGGTCGGAATAGGTTACGATGTGCATCGATTGGTTTCGGGGCGCAGCCTGGTTCTGGGGGGGGTGCATGTTCCCTTCTCGAAAGGTCTGCTTGGGCATTCGGACGCCGACGTGCTCACCCACGCCGTTATCGATGCCGTATTGGGCGCTGCCGGCGCCGGGGACATTGGGCGGTGGTTTCCGGATAGCGACCTCCGGTGGCGAGACGCTCGCAGCCTGGATCTGTTGGCGAGCATCCTGCGGAGTCCGCAATTGGCCGGATTTTGCCTCGGAAACCTGGACAGTGTGATCGCGGCCGAGGCGCCCCGGCTCGCATCGCATCTTTCCGGCATGCGGGAGAATCTGGCGGCGGTGTTCGGAGTGGCGCCCGGGCGTGTTTCAGTCAAAGCCACCACGACGGAAGGGTTGGGCTGTACCGGTCGCGGCGAAGGGATTGCTGCACAAGCGACCGTTCTCTTGGAGGGCCCGGGTCGGACGCGGGGCGAGTGAGACTGCTCGGTGCGATTCTCGAATCGGCCGGCCGGACTTGGTTTGCTCGCCGCGATCTGCTTCTTGGGGTCCGCGCCGAATCTTCCGTGCGGATCGGACACGTGCCGGTGGCGGCCAACAGCCGGAGCGTCGCTTCTGCGGGAATCGTCCCGCCCTGCTGTCGTCTCCGGCGCTTGCCGTCCGCCAACTTGCTGCTCTTGCCCTTCGACGGCTGACTCGATCTTCCGGCGGCGCAGTTCGAGCGTTTTCTTCAGGCGCCGGGCGCTTATGCGGGCGCGGCCGCTGGTTGCGCCCGCCATGTCTGTATCTTCGGAAGGGCCTCGGAAATGCCGGGCTCCGCGCTTCAGCGGGGACCGGGGGCGGGGCGGCATTGCCGCTGGTGTCCGGCTTGGGACACGGACAGCCACGGGAGAAGCGAAGGGAGGTCGATCCGCTCGAGGTGGGTCGGCCCCGGGGGCGACCGGGCGGGGTCTCGGGAGCCTTGCGGCAGCACCCTGTGCCGGCCTCAAGTTGCCCGCTTGCGCCGTTGACACGCCTGTGCCGAGTCGGTACAGTAATTGCTTGCTTTCTCCGAGAGTACAGAGGGGCGCCGGAGGTCGTGCGGACACGGGCCATCGCGGCGCCCACCTCGTTAAAGAGTCCATGCTGGCGGTACTTGGAGACGATCATGCGGCGTTTTCTCTTCGCACTGAGGGCGTTTTGGCGAGTGCTCCGGGCGCCGGACCCCGGGGCGGCTTTTGCACGGTTCGAGCTGCCCGCAGAGTCCGCACGGCCGGCGGCCGAGCAGGAAAAAGGGGCCCGGCGCGATCTTGCGGAGGACGCCGTCTACACGCTCGTACTGCTTCAGCGTGGAGGCCGGCTCGTGGATTTCCTGTTCGAAGATATTGCCGCATTCGACGACGCGCAGGTGGGCGCCGCGGTGCGGCAGATCCATGCGGGTTGCCGGCGTGTGCTGGAAGACCATTTCGGGATCCTGACGGTCTTGGAGGGGGGCGAAGGTTCTATCGTCACTATCCCCGAGGGGTTCGACCCGTCGACCGTTCAGCTTTCCGGGCGGATTTCGGGCAGCCCGCCGTTCTCCGGTGTGCTGCGGCACCGAGGGTGGCGCGTGGCGAAGACTGATTTTCCACAGCGCAGCGCCCGTCTCGACCCGTCAGTGATCCAGCCGGCGGAAGTGGAAGTACGGTGATCCCTGCATGCGGTTGGGGTCGGTGCCTGAGCGAGCCGAAAGAAGGCCCCTGACGCCGTCCGCGAGCTGGCCCCTGCTTCAATGCGTCGGACCTGTCGGGCGCACGCACCGGTGGGCGGCCCAGGGTCGAATCGAGACAGGTTCCGGCTTTCCGGAGTACCCATCTTCATGGAAACGAATTCGCGTTACATCATCGGCATCGATCTCGGTACGACCAATAGCGCGTTGGCCTTCGTGGACACTGCCGTTCCCGTGCCCGAACGTCGGGCCGAAGTTTTGCGAATTCCGCAACTGATCGCGCCCGGAGAAGTGGGCGAACTGGAGACATTACCGTCTTTCGTCTACCTTCCCGAGCCGGGTCGAATGGACCCTGAGTTGCTGCGTTTGCCTTGGCACGAGGCGGTCCCCCCCGACTTTGCCGTAGGCGCGTTGGCCCGGGAAATGGCGGCCCGTGCGCCGGGGGCGGTGGTCAGTTCGGCGAAATCATGGTTGTCGTGTGCGACCATCGACCGCCGAGCGCCCACTCTGCCGTTCGACCGGCGGCCCGTGCCGCGTCAGATTTCACCGGTTCAGGCGTCACGCCTGTACCTGGAACATTTCCGGGACGCTTGGAACTGCCTGAAGGCCGGGGACGATCCCGGTTTGCGACTCGAGGTGCAACAGGTTTTCCTGACGGTCCCGGCGTCTTTCGACGCCGTGGCCCGGCAACTCACAGTCGAGGCGGCGGCGGAGGCTGGTCTGCAGGTCCAGTTGCTCGAGGAGCCGCAGGCGGCGTTTTACGCTTGGCTCCTCGAACAGGGCGATGCCTGGCGTGAACACGTGGCGGCCGGGGACGCCATCCTTGTTTGCGACATCGGCGGCGGGACTACGGACTTCAGTCTCGTGGCGGTCACCGACGTGGAAGGCAACCTGGGCTTGGAACGGATTGCCGTCGGGGACCACATTCTTCTCGGGGGCGACAACATGGATCTGGCGTTGGCCTACCGTGTGGCCCAGCGTTTGCGGGCGGAACGGGGTTTGGCTCTCGACGGCCGCCAGCTCGCGGCACTCACGCATGCCTGTCGGGCCGCCAAGGAGAAGTTGAGTTCGGATACCCCGGAACCGCAGCGGCTCACGGTCCTCGGGGTTGGCAGCGGCGTCGTCGGCGGCGCCGTCACGACCGAGCTTCGCTCCGAGGAAATGCGGGACACACTGCTGGACGGATTCTTCCCGACTGTCGACATCACCGATCAACCTGCGTCGGCGCGGCGCATCGGTCTGCGCACGTTCGGCCTCGACTACGCCTCGGATCCCGGTGTGACGCGGCATTTGGCGGCGTTTCTGTCGCAGCACAGTTTTCGTGACGCATCCGGGCGGCCGATCCTGCCGACAGCCGTGCTTTTCAATGGGGGCGTAACCAAGTCTCCGGTGTTTCGGGAGCGGATTATTCGGGTGCTGAACCGTTGGGCCGGAGAGAGCGCCGCGGGCGGCGCGGACATTTTGCGGGGCAGTCACCCGGACTTGGCCGTGGCCCTCGGCGCCGCCTGGTACGGTCAGGTACGGCGCGAAGGGGGCGTGCGAATCAAGAGCGGCAGCGCGCGGTCCTACTACCTTGGGGTCGAGTCGTCGTTGCCGGCCGTACCTGGGTTCCCCACGCCGCTCGAGGCGTTGTGCGTGGTCAATTTCGGGATGGAAGAGGGGAGTCGGACAGAGGTGCCGTCCGAGGGGTTGGGGCTTATCGTGGGGGAGATTACCGAGTTCAGGTTTTTCTCGAGCACGCGGCGGACGGGCGACCACGTCGGGGATGTGCTTTCGGCCTGGGGCGAGGACGAACTCCGGGAACTGCCGCCGCTCACGGCCGAGTTGCCGGTCCGGGAAAAACAGGCCGATATCGCCGGGACGTTGGTTCCGGTTCGGGTCGAGGCCGTCTTGACCGAGGTCGGGACCCTCGAAATTTGGTGTCAGGATCGTCGGGGGACCGACCGTTGGAAACTCGAGTTCGATCTCCGGGCCGTCGAATCCGACGATTCCGCCGGCAGTGCGCCCGAATCCACCGACAACGACGGGAGTCCAGTGGAATGAACGAAGCCAGCCTGCTGGAGGCTTTGAACTCATTTGACGCGCGGGAACGCCGTCGAGCTTTGGGCGCGTTGCTCGATCTGTGCCCGGAACGCCCTTCTGAACGTCCTTGGGTGAACATGCACATGCACAGCTTTTTCTCGTTCAACGGGGAAGGCTGGTCTCCGAGCCGGCTTGCCTGGGAGGCGCGCCGGGTCGGTTTGTTCAGTTTGGCGCTGTGCGACTTCGACGTACTGGACGGCTTGGACGAGTTGTTCGAGGCCGCAGACTTGCTTGCTTTGCGGGCCGCCGCCGGTTTCGAGAGCCGGGTCTTCTTTGCCGAGTACGGCGACGTAGACGTCAACTCGCCGGGTGAGCCTGGGGTCTTTTATTTCATGGGCATGGGGTTTGCCGCCCCTCCGGCGTCCGACAGTCCGGCGGCGGTCGTCTTTGCCGACATGCTCGAACGCGCCCACGGCCGCAATCGTGCCGTAATTGAGCGAATCAACGGGAAACTCGACGGACTCGTGCTCGACTATGAGCAGGACGTCCTTCCACTGACGCCGGCGGGCAATGCCACGGAGCGGCACATTGTCAGGTCCTATTACGATAAGGCATTGGCCGCTGCCGCCGGTGATCGCGAGCGTGCCGCGGCGTGGTGGGCGGGGCGTCTCGGGCTGTCGGTCGATCAGGCCCGGGACACGGTCCGCGACATCAATGCGTTCCTGGACCTGCTTCGCTCCAAGCTGATCAAGCGGGGAGGGCTCGGGTACATGCAGCCGACGCCGGACACGTTTCCGCCGCTCGATCGCGTCATCGGTATGATCCGCGAGTGCCGGGCCATTCCGATGAGCGCCTGGCTCGACGGCACCACGCCGGGCGAAAGCGATCCCGACGAGCAACTCGAGTGCCTGACGGCCAAGGGCGTCGAAGCGGTGAACATCATCCCGGACCGCAACTGGAACATCCGGGACGTTGCGGAACGGCAGCGGAAGGTGGCCGCCTTGAACCGCTACGTCGAAGCGGCCCGCCGGCGGCACCTGCCGATCAATGTTGGCACGGAATTGAACAAACCGGGGCAGCGTTTCGTGGACGATTTCGCGGCGCCTGCGCTGCGGCCGTTTCACCCCGATTTTCTGACCGGCGCACGAGTGGTGGTCGGCCACACGCGTCTCCTGCGTTATGCCGGCCTTTCGTACATCGATTCCGCCGCTCGAGACGAGTTCCCACGGCGCGAGGAGCGGAACCGCGCGTTCGCCGCAGTGGGAGGGTTGCCGGCGCCGGACGCCGCGACGCGCCGGCGACTCGACTCCATGACCGAGGGCACGGCTTTGGCTTACCTGATGGATAGTGCCCGCCGCGGCGCGTGGGCCTGACCGTGTCCGACTCGGGTCGGGGCGCTTCCGGCCTACCGGGATGTCGGCAGCGTTGCCGTTCGTCCCGAAACAGCCGCGAATACAGGCGAGTTCCCAACTCTTGGCGAATCGTGCGGACAAATCTGAGACGATCCGTATGAAGGCAGCCGTACTCGATTCTCCGGGTCCCATCGAAACGGGTCCACTGCAAGTTCGCGAGATTCCGGCGCCGAGCCCCGGTCCGGGCCAAGTCAGGCTCCGGGTGCGTGTTTGCGGTGTCTGCCACACCGATCTGCACACGGTCGAGGGCGACTTGGAGCTTCCCCGGCTCCCGCTGATCCCCGGCCACCAGATCGTGGGCACGGTGGATGCGGTGGGGCCGGGAGTCGAGGCCGTGGGTCCGGGAGAACGGGTTGGGGTGACGTGGCTGTATTCCTCGTGCGGCGAGTGCGGTTATTGCCGCCGCGGCCTCGAAAATCTTTGCGACCGAGTCCGGTTCACCGGTCTGCACGCCGACGGTGGATACGCAGAGTACGCCGTGGTCCCGGCGGCATTCGTGCATCGGCTGCCGGCGGGGTTTCCGGACCTCGAGGCGGCGCCGCTCCTCTGCGCCGGGGTGATCGGGTATCGTTCGTTGCGGTTGAGCGGAGTCCGCCCGGGAGAGAGGCTCGGCTTGTACGGTTTCGGCGCCTCTGCGCATGTGTGCATCCAGATCGCTCGATACTGGGGGTGCGAGGTGTACGTGTTCACGCGCAGCGAAGAGCACCGGCGGCACGCTCGCGAACTCGGGGCCGTTTGGACCGGAGAGGCGCGGGACACGCCGCCGGCGGAACTTGATGCGGCGGTGACCTTCGCACCGGTCGGCTGGATCGTTCCCGAGGCCCTGCGCGTGCTGCGCAAAGGAGGGACGCTGGCCGTCAACGCGGTTCATCTTACTCCGATCCCGGAGCTGCCTTATTCCCGCATCTACTTCGAGAAGACGCTCCGCAGTGTGGCGAACTGCACGCGTCGGGACGCCCGGGAGTTGTTGGACCTTGCCGTGCGGATGGGGCTTCGCACGGACGTGGAGTCATACCCGCTGGCGGAGGCGAACCAAGTGCTCGAGCGCCTCAAGCGGTCGGAGGTCCGGGGTGCGGCGGTGTTGCAGGTGGGCGTCGGGGGCTGACGGACGCCGGGGGACTCACTGATCGAGGATTTCCCGGACTTTGGCCAGCAGTTCTTCACGCGAGAACGGCTTTTGAATGAAGTCCATGCCCGGTTCGAGCACGCCCAGGTGTTGAATGGCCCGGTTGGCGTACCCCGACATGTAAAGGACGCGCAAGTTCGGGCGTTTCCGGGCGAGCCTTTCCACGAGTTCCCGGCCGTTGCGTCCCGGCAGGACCACGTCCGCGATCACCAGGTGGATCGCCTCCGTGTTCCGTGCGGCCCACGCCTCGGCTTCATCCGGGTGCGCGGCCAGAACCACGTTATACCCTTCCCGACCGAGCATTTCCTTGAACATCAGACGAAGATACTGGTCGTCCTCGACGATCAGGACGGTTTCCCCGCCGGCGGCGGGCGCCGGCGGGGCGTTGCCGGCTTCCGAGTCGGTGTCGGCGTCGTCTCCATCCCGCAGAAGTGGGAAAAAGACTTTGAATGTCGTGCCTTTGTCCGGTTCGCTGTACGCCCAAATCGTGCCTCCGTGTCGGCGGATGATGCCGAATGTGGTCGCCAAGCCCAGCCCGGTGCCGCCCTGGGCCTTTTTCGTGGTGAAAAAGGGTTCGAAAATCCGAGTGCGCACTTCGTCCGTCATACCGCAGCCGGTATCGGTGACGGCGATCTGGATGTATTCGCCCGGCTCGGCCCCCGGGTGGCGTCGAGCGCAGGCTTCATCGAGCACCATGTTTCGGGTTTCGACGACCAGGCGTCCCCGGCCCTCCATCGCGTCCCGGGCGTTCACTGCGAGGTTGACCAGCACTTGGCCGATCTGGCCCGAGTCCGCTCGGATCGTGGCGGGATCGGCGTCCAGGCAAGTGGACACCGTGACGCCTTCACCCAGCAACCGTCGCAGCATCTTTTCGAGGTTCCGTACGACGTGGTTCAAGTCGACCGTGCGCATTTCGCATTCTTCCCGGCTGCCGAAGGCGCGCAACTGTTGGATCAGTTCGGTGCCCGAGTCCAGAATGCGGCGCATCTCCCCCAGATCTTCAGCCAGGGGCGTGTTTTCCGGGACGGACCCGAGAGCGAGGTCCGTGTAGCCGTTGAGCGCGGTGAGCAGGTTGTTGAAGTCGTGGACCACGCCGCCTGCGAGCCGGCCGAGCGCTTCCATTTTTTGAGAGTGAAGGAGTTGGGCCTCGAGTGATTTCTTCTCGGAAATGTCCCGCAGCAGAGCCAGGATAAGGGCCCGGCCGGCTTCATTCACCTGCCAGGCGCGGACTTCGACCGGGAACGTCCCACGGTCCTCCCGGAGCGCCAGTTCGTCGATCTCGAGCGTCTCGCCGTTGGTCAGTCTCCGAAAGTACTCGGTCCATTGTTGTTCCGTCGGCTGGCGCATAATGCTGCGGACGTTGGTTCCGACCAGTGCTTCGGGCGTGGTGCGAAGATAACGAGCACCGGTCTCGTTCACATGCAGGAACGTCCCCGATTCATCGAGCCAGAATACGCCGTCCGGTCCGCGTTCCAAGGCCAGGAACGCCATCTTGCGCAGTTCGTCGAAATTCACAAACAGGCCCTTTCAGCCGGTGTCCGCCCTCTCCCTCCGCTCACAGATCCCGATTGGGACGCCACGTGTTCTCGGTCTTCGGTTCCCGAAACAAAACGAATGCCGGGCGGACAGGCGTTACCGGAATGCCTCCGCCGGCCCCCAAGGGGCCAACCCGACGGTGATATAGCCGTTGACCATCGAATCGTCCTCATCGCGGGCGAATCTCCAGAGCTGGCGCATCAGGTTTCGCCGGACTTCGGTCAAGCCGGGATCGCCCGCTCGATTGTGGATTTCGTGAGGATCGTCTTGCAGGTCGTACAGTTCGTCCTCGTCGAACCCATTGAATACGTACTTCCAGTGTCGCGTTGCGACAGAGCGTTGGCTGTAATACAGTTCCACACCGTTGCATTGGGTGAAGACGGCGTCGCGCCAGGAGGCCGGGACCGAGCCGTCCAGGAAGGGGACGAGGCTTTGCCCGGTGAACCGTTGGTCCGCGGTGAGTCCGGCGGCGTCGAGGAAGGTCGGCGCGAAGTCCGCAAGCGAGACCGGGGCATCCACACGCCGGCCCGGGGTGGGAATACGCGCCGGCCAACGGACGACAGCCGGCACGTGGTAGGCCCCGCGGTAACAAGGAATGCCTTTGGCAAACAGGCCGTGGTCGCCGCAGTAGTCTCCGTGGTCGGAGGTGTAGAGCACCAAGGTGTTGTCCCGCTGTCCGCTGCGGTCGAGTCGGTCGAGCAAGCGCCCGAAAAGATCGTCCAGATACGTGCAGTATGCCCAAAAATGACGGATGCCCTCGCGGACCTCGCGTTCGCTTAGCTGGTCCCAGAGCTGTCGCCGCATTCGCTGGACGACGCGGGGTTTATCGCTCATTTCGTCGGCGTAACTGGGGGGCAGCGGGACGTCCTCAATGTCGTACAAGTCGAGGTATTCCTGTGGGACGAAGTAGGGGTCGTGAGGGCCGATGGCGCCGGCGAAGAGGCACCAGGGCCGGTCGCCGGCCAAGAGTTCCGACAGGGCGCTCTCGGCCGTTTCGATCATGCGGTTGTCATGCCCCATCTTCTCTCGCGGCTGCGTCCCGTACAGGCGATAAACGCCCCAACCGGGGCGCAGGATTTCGCCCTCGCCGCGGGTGGCCGTCAAATCATCGGCGCTTTCGGCCAGTTGCTGCCAGCGTTCCCAGGTGGTTCCGTGATGGGCTTCGCCGGCGGCGCTGGCCATACGCTCTTCCCAACCGTGATCGGCGGGGCCTTCGTCGATCGACACGTGCCACTTGCCGGCAAATACGCACCGGTAGTCTGCCGGCGCCAGGTAGTCTGAGAACAGCTTCACGCCAGGTTTCAGGCCGCGACTGAGGCGCTGGCCGTTGCAGATATTGTTCCACACACCGTGCCTGCTGGGATAGAGTCCGGAGAAGAACGTGGCCCGTGCCGGGCAGCAGTGCGGGCTTGGACAAAAAGTTTCGCTGAACGTCACTCCTTCGCGGGCGAGGCGCTCGACGTTCGGAGTGCGGGCCGGATGCTCGGAAAGGACCGTGTCGCCGCGCTGGTGGTCGGTCATGAAGATCAGGATGTTCGGGCGTTTCGGCATAGTCATCATCTCGAAACAGTCGGGAGCGTCGGAGAATTGCCAGACTCCGCAGAATCGTCCGGGCTAGTCCGGGACGATCCGTGAGGCGTCCCTGTTGCGGTTGCTGTGTTTGGGGGCGTTCCGGGGTTCTTCCCCCGGCATCGCCGGACAAGGCCGGCACCTGTCGGCAAACGCGACCGACTCAGATCGCGGAAACGGCGCTGGGGTCACTGGAGCCATTTCTTGACCATCTGGATATCGAGCAACGGCGCGACGGTCGGGTCGGTGAGGTTGTCCCGCGTCACGACCGTGACTCCGGTATCGATGCGGCGTTCGACGTTCTTGCCCGCGATCTTGTCGTAGGCGGCCTTGGTGGCTTCATATCCCATCTTGAACGGGTTTTGGGCGACGAGCGCGTCGATTTCCCCGGCCTTAAGTCCATCAACCAATGTTGGACTGGCATCGAAAGCCACGAATCGGACCTTGCCGGCCAGTTTATGGTTCTTGAGAGCGCGCAGCGCACCGACCGCCGTGGATTCGTTGCAGGCGAAGAGTCCGTCGAAGTCAGGGACTTTGGCGAGCATGTCTTCGACTACTGCCAACGCGCTGGCGACGGTTGTCTTGCCGTATTCGGCGGCCACGATTTTCATGCCGGGGTATTTTTTGGCCAGAGTTTCTTCGAATCCGTTTTCGCGCTTGGTGGTGCTGGCGCTGCCCGGATTGTATCGCACGAGCAATACGCGACCCTTGCCGCCGAGGAGTCCGGCCAGGGCGTCGGCCGCCTTCACACCGCCCGTGTAGTTGTCGGTGGCCACGAAAGAGACGTATTCATCGGTCTCGGCTGCGGAATCCATGATGACCACGGGAATTCCGGCCTTCACGGCACGGTGGATGGCCGGGACCAGGGCCTTCGAATCCAGGGGGGCCAGGACAATGGCGTCCACTCCGCGGGCGATCATGTCTTCGACGACCTTGAATTGGGCTTCGCGCTGCCCTTCGGTGGCCGGGCCGTTCCAGAAAATACGGCACCCCAGGTCGTGGGCCGCCTTGGCCGCGCCGGCGTGGACCGACTGCCAAAAAACGTGGGTGGTCCCTTTCGGAATCACTGCGATCTGCGGTTGCTGCTGTTTCGGCCTCGCCTGGGGCGTTTGTGTGGACGGTGCGGTCGTCTTTCTGCGGCATCCCGAAGCGGCCAACGCCAACGCCAGCGCCAAACTCCCCGACAACACCATTTTTTTCATGGTCCCGCTCCTGTTGTGTCTGCTTCGGTTTTTCAACGGAGATGGGAGAGCGGGTGTGGCGGCCGTGGATCGGCTGTCCCGCTTCCTCCTTCCGCCGTCACGTCAGCCTTCGCCCGGGTCGTCGTGGTCCGGAAGAACTTGGACCGCGGGCGCGTCCGTCGGCTCCGTGAATTCCCCGGACGAGTCTGCGACGCGCCGTGTTTCCGTGCCGGTCGGCGAGGGCGACCGTCGGAGAGGTGCGGCCAATATACGCCTCGACGGCTCCGGAGCAAGGAAGGACCCGCCACGAATTCCAGGGGCTTGGCGCCTCCGGCAAGGTTCTGCGCAGGCCGGTTCGAGCACTGCTTGACACGCTGGGGACCCGGAGTATCTTCCAGTGTTGTCATACTGGCGGGGCCGGGCCGCACGGTCCCGCCGGGAGATGGCCCGGGCGCCTTTGGGGTCGGAGTCAGGCCCGGCGGATCGTTGCGCAGTCCGTTTCCGGTTTCTCTCCCGGGCTGCGTGACGGTCTTGCGGGTTTTGGTTGTCTCTTGTCGCACGGCCGTGGGGACAGGGGCCTTGAGGAGTAACGGGTCGAAGGAGCGCGCGCCATGCTCGAACACCTTTATCCGCACATGCTCCAGGAATACTACGTGAGCCGAGTCCGGCGGCGGTCTGCGGCGCGGGCGCGTCGGCGGGTCGCCCTGAGTACTCCGGAACAAGTCCGGGCGCTCCGGGAGCACGTCCGAGCCCGTCTGGTCCGCAGTTTCGGTCCGTTTCCGGAGCGAACGCCGCTCAATGCGCGCATCACCGGTTCCCTGCTCCGGCCCGAGTATGCGATCGAAAAGGTGATGTTCGAGAGTCGCCCCGACTTCCCCGTGACGGCGAACCTTTACATTCCAAGACGGGGCGACGGGCCGTTTCCGTGTGTTTTGGGGGCCTGTGGACACTCCATGATCGGCAAGGCGGCGCCTGCGTACCAAGCGTTTGCCCAGCAGCTTGCCCGCCAGGGATGGGTGGTGCTCCTCTATGATCCGATCAGCCAGGGCGAGAGGGTCCAGTACCCTCTGCCGGAGGGTGTGCGGCACCCGGTCGGCTGTTGCCAGGAACACAACATGATGGGCAATCAGATGCGGCTGATCGGGGGGTTCCTGGGCAATTGGCGGGTGTGGGACGGGATTCGGGGCCTCGATTATTTGCTCTCCCGACCGGAGACGGACCCCGAGCGCGTCGGAGTGACCGGGAATTCGGGCGGCGGCACGCTTACCACCTATCTAACCGCCTTCGACGACCGTTTCACTATGGCGGCCCCGAGCTGCTTCGTCACCACGTTTCTGCGCAACCTCGAGAACGAATTGCCCGCCGACTCGGAGCAGATACCGCCGGATATTCTCCGACTCGGGTTGGACATGGCGGATTTCTTCGTGGCCCATGCTCCGCGGCCGACGCTGCTGCTCGGGCAGAGGAACGACTTTTTCGACTGTCGGGGACTGCGCGAGGCGTTCGACGAGTTGCGCCGGGTGTACGCTGTTCTCGGGTGCGAAGACCGGGTTCGGCTTTTCATCGGCCCCGGGAATCATGGCTACTCCGCGCACAATCGGCAGGCCATGTATCGTTTCTTCAACGAAGTGGCCGGGGTGGACGCCGAGCCCGTGGAAATGGATCTCCGCGTCGAATCTCCCGAAGACTTGTCCTGCACGCCCGAGGGGCAGGTTTGGAAAACCGGTCAGGCCGTTCGGGTTTTCGACATCACGGCCGAAGCGGCCCGGCGGATTGCCGCCCGCCGTCGGCCGAAGCCGGCCGACCGCCTGCCGCACCTCCTCCGGCGTGTGCTGGCCTTGCCGCGCCAGCGCCAGGTCCCCCACTATCGGATACTCCGCAACCGGGGCCGCGACGCGCCGCCGTACGCACAGCACAGTGTGTTCGCCGTCGAGACCGAGCCGGGGATCCAGGCGATCTGTCATGCGTTCGGGCCGGAAACTTTTTTTCGCTTGGCGCCGCCCGAGAAATGCGTGGTCTATGTGCCGCACTTGTCTTCGGTACAGGATGTGACTGCGGGCGAAACGCCCATGGCCCCCGATTTCCTTTTTGCCGTGGACGTGCGGGGAATAGGGCAGACTCGGGCCCTCACTTGCAATGACACGGACTTTTTCGCCCCTTACGGCAACGATTATTTCTACGCCAGTTATGGATTGATGCTGGGCCGACCATGTCTGGGGCGAAGAACGCTCGACCTGCTGACGGTGCTCGACCTGCTCGCGGCCGAGGGATGTGGGGAAGTCCATCTGGCAGGGCGTGGGTTGGGCGCCCTGACCGCCGCATTCGCTGCCCTGCTGCATCCCCTGGTTACACGTGTTACGTTGAAGAACGCTTTGCTCTCGTTTTACGAACTCACCCAGACCCCGGTCCAAAGCTGGCCTTTGAGTGCCATGGCCCCGGGGCAACTCAGGCAATTCGACTTGCCGGATTGTTTTCGGGCGCTCCTTCGCAAACGGTTGCGTATCCTGGCGCCATGGAACAGCCAGATGGAGGTTTGGGACCCGGAGGCCCTCCGCCCCCACTTACGTGCCCTCGGTATTCCGCTCAAATGCCTGGACCGGGAGGAATGAATCTTCCCACCGTGTCGGCGCGCCGGCCGTCAACGTCCCCGGCATGATGCACTGGCGCATATCGGTCAGCGGCCGTCACCCCTGCTTGTGTCGCGTCATGCCCCCGCAGCGCGGCAGAATGATCGCAAACGTGCTGCCGCTGCCCGGGACGCTTTCCACAGTCACCCGACCCCCGTGGAGTCGGGCGATGTGCTTGACGATCGACAAGCCCAATCCCGTTCCGCCCCGGTCTCGGCTGCGGGCCTTGTCCACCCGATAGAACCGCTCGAAAATCCGGGACAAATGCCGCCTCGGAATGCCGCAGCCGCAGTCGCGCACACGCAGGACGATTTCGTCGGCGTGGGCGTCGACCTCGATGTCGACCCTCGATCCAGCCGGGCTGTATTTCACGGCGTTGTCCAGTAGATTCACCACGGCCTGTCGAATCAATCCCGCCGCGACGTCCGCCCGCAAATTTTCGGGGCATTGCACCTGCAAAGCGACGCCGGCTGCTTCAGCCTGTGGCTGAACCGCGCAAACCGCATCCCGGATCAACGGCAAGAGCGGGCCCTCGCGGCGGTCGATGCGTCCTTCGGCTTCGTCCCGCTCGAGACGGGAGAGGAGCAGCAGGTCTTCGACGATGGCCTGCAGTCTGGAGGTCTGACGGTCGAGCACCTCAAGGAAGGGCCGCGCGTCTTCGGGGCGATCAATGGCGCCATCCCGCAGGGTTTCGATGTAGCCTCGCAACGAGGTCAGCGGGGTCCGTAACTCATGGGACACGTTGGCCACGAAATCCTTTCGCACCTGCTCGAGGCGGCGCAGATCGGTGACATCGCTGAATACGAGCACAGCACCGGCGCCCGATTCTCGGGCCAGGACACCGGCGTGCACGTTCAAGATTCGTTGCTTTTCGCCGGGCACCTCGACTTCGCTGCGGACCTCGCCGGGACCGGCCCGCAGTTGGTCGAGCACTCGCGCCAAACCGGCGATACGCGTGCATTCGAACAGCGTTTTCCCGCGGACGTCGGAGGCGGGTATCCCGAGCATCCGGCAGGCGGCGTCATTAATCAAGACGATACGTCCCTCGTCGTCCAGAGCCACCACACCCTCTGCCATACCGCGCAGGACTGCATCGAGTTCGTTTCGCTCGCGCCGGAGATCGCGCAGGTAGGTCTGCAACCGTTCCGCCATGGTGTTCATGGCGCGTACGGCGAGAGCGACCTCGATGATGTCAGGCTCGGCCAAGCGTACGTCCAGACGACCGTGCGCCAGTTCTTCGGCCCCTTCGCGCATGTCCTGCAGGGGCGCGCTGACCCGGCGGGTGAATAGCAGGGCGATCACGGCGCAGGCCGCCGCCGCCGTGGCGCCTCCCAGGGCCAGGTCCAGCATGAGCGCCCGCACCGCCCGTCCAATGCGTTGGAGCGGGCGCGACGCTCGCACCACGCCGAACAGCCGCTTGTGGACATACAACGGCACGGCTACGTACATCATGGGCATATGCAGGGTGGTGCTGTAACGTACGCGCGTCCCGTAACTCAGGGAGCGCAGCGCCTGGCGTATTTCCGGTCGGTCCGCGTGATTGACCATTTCGGCCGGGTCTCGCTCGGAATCCCCGACCACCCGGCCGTCCAGGCGGACCACGGTAAAACGCGTTCGTCGATGCGCGATGCGCCGGGCCGTATCCTTGCAAAACGCGTCGGCGTTCTCGACGCCGGATGCCTCGATCCGGGCCGGCAGCTCCTTGGCCGCGATTTCGGCCAGGGCCCGCAGTTCGTCCCGGGTTTCATCGTAATAGAACCGCCGCACTGCGTTCGTGGAAAACCACAAGGAGGCCCCGGCAGTCAGGACGACCACGGCGATGAACGGGTAGGCAAGGACTCGGAAAACAGTTTTGGGGCGTCTCATTTCGCGGTCTTCTCCCGTCGTCCGGGCGCCCAGACAGGCGTCGTCAATCGCGAAGCCTGTAACCGACGCCGCGCACCGTCTCGATGCGCTCGCCGTATTCGCCGAGTTTTCGTCGCAGGCTCACGATGTGGACGTCCACCGCCCGTTCGGTGACAGGATATCCGTCGCCGTGGACCTCTTCGATGATGTGTTGGCGGGAGAAAACCCAACCGGGCCGGCGCGCCAGGCACAACAGGATGTTGAATTCGGTAAACGTGACGTCGATCCTGCGATCACCTACGGCGACCTTCCGTCTACCTTCGTCGACGGCGAGGTCGCCGACCCGCAGGATCCGTCCGCCTTCCTCGTCCTCGGCCGGTGTTCGGTGGGCCGAACGCAGGGCGGCCCGCACGCGGGCCACCAGGATTCTGGGACTGAACGGCTTGGCCACATAATCGTTCGCTCCGAGTTCGAGCCCCGTGACCACGTCCGTCTCATCGTCCCGCGCCGTGAGCATCACGACGGGCACGTGGCTGGTGCGGGGGTCGCGCCGCAAGAGCCGGCAGACATCGAGGCCGTCCATGCCGGGGAGCATCAGATCCAGGACGATGAGGTCCGGAACAGTCTCCCGCACGACTTCCAGGGCTCTTTCGCCGTCCGCCGCAGTTACGACCATGAATCCGCTGCGGGTCAAGTGATAGGAGACCAGGTCCCGGATGTCTCGCTCGTCGTCGACCACAAGGATGGTGGGTTTTTTCACGATGGTGTGTGTTCTCCTTGCCCGACCGGCGGTCCCCCCTCCGGACTCGGATCGGTTCCCGGGGCTGCTGCCGGTCTCGGGCGCCCGGTGCGTCGCCCCTTCTTGATGCGGTGGCGCAAGATCCGACCTTCGAGCATGTACAGCACGTCCTCGGCGATGTTGGCGGCATGGTCACCGATCCGCTCACAGAAACGGCATATCCACAGATAGCTCAGCCACGATTCGACAAGCTCGGGTCGCTGTTTGACGGCGTCCGTCAAGATGCGCCGATTGCGCTTGTAAATGGCGTCGATTTCTTTGTCGGCCAGTATGGTATGCCTAGCGGCGTCGGCATCGAGGTGTACGAAAGCATCCAGGCTGTCTTTCAAGAGCGTCCAAGCACGGGTGATCAGCTCGTGGATGTCGCACGGCGGAGCGACTTCCGGCGAGTCGGCCAATCTTCGGGCCTGCTTGGCGATGTTGACGGCCAGATCGCCGACACGTTCGAGATCGTTGTTGATTTTCAGCATCATAATCACGTAGCGGAGATCCCCGGCCACAGGTTGGTGCAAGGCCAGCACCTTGAGGCACTCCTCCTCGAGTTCCACCTCCGCACGGTCGACGTCCCGATCGCCCTTCACGATCTCCTGCGCCAGATTGCGGTCCCGTGCCGCCACGGCACGGTCCGCCGAAAACAGGCGTTCCTCCACCACGGCGCTCAGCGTCAGGAGCCTGCGCTCCAATTCCGCCAGTTCGCGCATCAACAGCGTCCGCATGATGTTGTCTCCGGAATCGCGTTACAATGAGTCGGATTCATCCGAACCGACCGGTGATATAGGCTTCGGTTTGCGAATTGTCCGGATTCGTGAAAACCTTTGTCGTTTCCCCGAACTCGACCAGTTTTCCGAGGTAGAAGAACGCCGTGTAATCGGACACCCGCGCCGCCTGCTGCATGTTGTGGGTCACGATAACGATGGTGTACTTCCTTTTCAATTCATGGATCAGGTCTTCGATCCGCCCGGCCGCAATCGGATCCAACGCCGAACACGGCTCGTCCATGAGCAGCACCTCCGGCTCGACCGCGACGGCCCGGGCAATGCAGAGCCGTTGCTGCTGGCCGCCGGACAAGTCCGTACCGGGCCGGTGCAGGATGTCTTTGACTTCCTCCCACAGGGCGGCATCGTGCAGGGCCTTCTCCACTCGGTCGTGCAGCTCGTTGCGGCTGTACCGACGTTCGAGCGTCAGTCCATAGGCGACATTTCGAAAAACACTCATGGGAAACGGGGTCGGCTTCTGGAAGATCATCCCCACCCGCCGGCGCAGTTCCGTGGAGGGAATCGCCCTCCGATCCAGCACGTTCACGCCGTCCATGAGGATTCGACCCTCGGCGCGATGCCCGCGATAGAGTTCGAAGATGCGGTTGTAACAGCGGATGTGAGTCGATTTGCCGCACCCCGAAGGACCGATCAGCGCCGTGACGCGGTTCGTGTGGATGTCCAGGCTGTTGTCGAACAAAACCTGCCTGCGCCCGTAACGGAACGACAATTTGTGCACGGCGATCTTGACCGGTGCGCTCCGCGAGGCGTTGACGGGCCGTTCCGTCGCTTTGCGTCCGCGTGCGGCGTCGACCGGCTGGGGAGGGGGCGCCGTGTCGATTTCGATGTTCATACGACTTACGTCCTCTGCGTTGTGCGGCGCAACCAGATGCGTGCCGTGACCGTAGTGGCCAGAACGGCCCCGGTAACGACCAGGGCCGCGCCCCATGCTTGGGTCTGCCACTCGTCGTACGGGCTCATGGCGTAATTGAAGAGGGTGACCGTCAGGCTGGGCATGGGCTGATTCAGGCTTTTCCCCCAGTACGGACTGTTCAGGGAGGTGAACAGCAGGGGGGCGGTTTCGCCGGCCGCGCGTGAGATGGCCAGCAGAATGCCCGTCAGCATACCTGCCCGGGCGGCGCGGTACACGATTCCGATCAGTACCCGCCATAACGGGGCGCCCAAAGCCAATGCCGACTCCCGCATCGCATCCGGAACAAGCAGCAGCATTTCCTCGGTGGTGCGCGTCACGACCGGAAGCATGAGGATGGCAAGGGCGACGGCCCCGGCCCATCCGGAAAAATGCCCGAACGGGCGCACCAGAACGAGATAGACGAAAACACCGACTACGATCGAGGGCGCGCCGGTCAGTACGTCGGCGACAGTGCGGACCACGGCGGCCAGGCGCCCGCGGCGACCGAACTCCGCCAACCAGGTGCCGGCCAGGATCCCCGCCGGGACCGACATTGCCGCGGCGGTTGCCGTTAGGATCAACGTGCCGAGCATGGCATTTGCCAGACCGCCGTGCGTTTCGCCGGGCGGGGTCGGGAGGCGCACAAAAAAGTCCCAGTTGATCGCCCGGATTCCCTTCACGGCCGTGTCCGACAGGATCCAGCCCAGCATGACCAGGCCGAATAGAGCGGTGCAGGCAGACAGGAACATCGCGGCCGCATTCACCGCTTTTCGCCATGTTCGACGCCGGAGCCGCACTTCAGCGTCCCTCCTGCTGTCCGAGCCGACGAATCCAGAGCTGGGCCGCGGTCAGGATCACAAATGTGATCAGGAACAGCACGAGTCCCAGTTCAATCAGGGCCGCCATGTAAACGTCGCCGTCGGCTTCGGTGAATTCATTGGCGAGGGTCGAGGCGATCGAATTGCCGGCGGCGAACAACGAGGGAGACAATCTATGCGCGTTACCGATCACGAAGGTTACGGCCATGGTTTCTCCCAACGCGCGTCCCAATCCAAGCGTAACGGCGCCGACGATCGCTTTGCGACCGTACGGGATGAGCACGTGTCGCACTACTTCCCACGTGGTCGCCCCCACGCCGTATGCGGACTCCTTCAGGGCCGCTGGCGTCAATTGGAACACGTCGCGCATAACGGAGCTGATAAACGGCAGGATCATCAGCGCCAGCACCAGCCCGGCCGTCAACAGGCCAATGCCCATCGGGGGGCCGCTGAACAGGGGCCCCCCAATGTGCTCCTGGAGCCACGGCTGAACGGTATCACCCATCAGCGGCGCCAGCACGAACAAGCCCCACATGCCGTACACGATGCTGGGCACGGCAGCAAGCAGTTCGACCGCCGTGCCCACCGGCCCGCGCAACCAGGCGGGGGCGATCTCGGCCAGGAAAACCGCAATCCCGAGACTGCAGGGGACGGCCGCCAACAATGCGATCGCCGTTGTCACCAGCGTGCCGTAAACGGCGTGCAGCGCACCGAACTCCTCCGTGACGGGGTCCCACGTGTTGCGGAACAGGAACCTCCATCCGAATTTCTGGACCGCCGGCTGCGATTCCCGCCATAAGACCCATACCATGACGACGATCAGCACGAAAAGCCCAAGCGCCGCGCCCGCCGTCAATCCGCGGAAGATGGCGTCCCCGACGCTCGCGCTCCGACGAGATCGACCGCGGCCGCTGCTGTCGGGTGCGGGGCTGATCGTGATGGAGTCGACGCGCGCCATGCCGGGTTCCCTTTGCAGCGTTGCCTGGATCGTTCGGATCCTGGCAAGTACTGTGCACCACGCGCATGATGTGAAGATTAGTCGACCGTTAATTCTGCGTTAAAACAGCAACCGTTATGTCGGCCGCCGAATGCGAAGACAGTTCGCTGGCGCCGCCACCGGCGTCTTTCTGTTCATCGTCCAGCCTTGTCGGGGGTTCGAGATCGAGCCGATCCACGATGACGCCGAATCACGCAATCGGAACCCTGACTCGATTCATTCATGAACTTCGACCCGACAGGGTGTAGTTTATACGGATTCGGGGCATCGCGTCGGACGCAGGAGGGGACTGTGCTACCGTATTTGGTCACTCATCGTTCAGGAAGCAGGAAACAGGACACCGTGATCATGAAGACATTACTGCAGAGAACTGCAATCGCAGCGGCAGTTCTCCTGGCAGTCGATCGCACAGCTCATGCGGACGGCCCCCATCTTCCCCCGGGGCAGGAGGGGGCGATTGTCGGCCGGTCCCTGGCCGCACCTCGAGAGTACGACATTTTTTTCGGCAAACGCGACCGCCAGTACCTTACGGGCGTCTGGAAAATGAAATGGGAATGGAATTATCTGACCCGGGATTGGATCAAGCGCAATATGGTTCGGAAGTTCGGCAGGTCCACGGGATTGTGGATCAAGTCGGGCATCACGCCGCCGCACCGGGAGGTTCCCCCGCGCCCCGGGTACCTGGATATTCGGTCGCGGGCGGACGGACCCTCCTGGTGGGACGTGCTCGTGCCCGGTCCGTGGCAGGACCTGATGCCGTACGAGAAAGAGGGGGACCGCAAGATTTGCGACCAGTACATGGATCATCGGAAGCGATACGTATTCGGGGGCGTGGGGTTTTACCGGAAAGTCTTTACGACGCCGGCGAAAGAGCGGGGGAGCAGCGTAGTGCTGCATTTCGACAACGTGGAAAGCATTTGCACGGTGTGGGTGAATGGCAAGAACGTAGGAAGCCACAAGAATTTCCGCATGCGGGGCGAGGGCTGGGTAACCGGGGCTTTTCTGGACGGGTTCGACCTGGATATTACGTCCGCGGTTCATTTTGGGGCGGACAATCTGGTCACGGTACGAGTTTACGACAGCGGCGTCCCCATCCCTTGGGGAAGCCCCGATTCGGGCGGGATCACCGGCGTTGTCTGGGTCGAATACCTCGCACCGGCCTATTTTGAGACGATGTTGGTCACGGCGCCGTACGGCGCGGGCCGGGTGAATTTGAAATGCCGACCGGCGGGAAAACGCCCTGTTGCCGGAACGGCACACATTGTGGTCCGACCGTGGCAGTCTCCGGACTATCGGTTTCCCGGGAAGGTCCGGCGGACATACGCTGCCGACGTCCGACTTTCCAAGCCGCACAACGGCTGGATCGAACTCGCGGTGGACACGCCCGGCATCCTTGCCTGGTCCCCGGAGGCGCCCAACCTGTACGAGGTGCGCGTCACCGATTCCGCCGGCCGGATCATGGCCCTGGAACGGTTCGGGGTCCGCACGTTCGAGGCCAGGGGCAATCGGTTCTTCCTAAACAATCGCCCCGTGTACCTTTTCGGCAAGAACAGCGGCGAGTTGATCGAGGGATGGGGATTGCGCTCGAAAGAGGCGATGAACTATCACAATATCGCCCGCAATCAATTCCGTGGTAAGCGGGCCGCAAACTTCAACAGCCAGCGTATCCATACCGGGCCGGCGCCCCGGCTGGCGTATTATCTCTGCGACGAAGCGGGCTTGATGGTTCGCGACGAATGGACCCCGTCGGACCTGCGGCCTCTGCCTTTCGAGCAGCAGACGGCCGATTTTCGCGGGACCCACGATGTTTCCGCCAGTTTCACAGCGGACGGCAAGGCGTTGCTTCCCGCGCTCAAGAAACGTCTCGAACGGTGGATCGAGTGGAATTACAACTCGCCGTGCGTGATCACCTGGAGCGCCGGCAATGAAATGGCGGCCGGCGACCCCAATGTCCGCAAGTATCTGACTCTTCTGTACGAGTTCATGCTCGAGCACGACCCGCAGAAACGTCCGTACACCCCGTCGTCCGGCCTGCACTGGGAACGGGGCGACCCGAAACTTCGGTCTCTGCCCCTGCCGGCCGGGTATCTGGATTTCCACAACTACCGCATGATTTACAGCCGCTGGATCGGCTGCGCCGCGGCTATCAATCGCGAAGCGGACGAACTGAGCGCGATTTACGGGGGCCTGAAAGTCCCGGTCGTGGTCGGCGAATGGCTGGCTCACGGCGGGCTCGACAATCGCCTCTGCTACATCGATCCGTCGGTTTTCGACAAGACCGGCGCCCCGGTCGTCGACCGATATGTCCGGATGATCCGGGACGCAACCACGCGGCGGAAGCCGACTCATCCCCGGATTTCCCGCGAGTTCCTGGGCCGGATCGCGGTCGGCGGCTGCCGTATTGCCCGAAGTTACCTGGACGATGCCCGGGCCCGGGCCGATTACTATCGCCATTGTGTCGAGATCATGCGCCGGGACGTCCCGCGCGTGGTGGGGTATTCGATCCACGGCTGGAAACCCTTCGTGAATCAGAAGCCCGATCCCAAGACCAAACGCGTGGCCGGTGATTGGGGCGGACCCGAATTCGAGGCCCTACGCATGGCGCAACAGCCCCTGATCGCCATCCCGGACTTTTGGGAAAAACACGCCTTCTCGGGGCAGGCGCTGCAGTTCAAGGTGAGCGTCATCAACTGGTCCGCGGAACCGTTCGACGGCGTGCTGCGGCTCCAGCTCGAAACCGCGGACGGTCATGCTGCGGCAACCGCTGAAAACAAGCTTCCGCTCCTGTCCGTCGGACAAACACTGGTTGTTCCGGCAAAACTCGATATCCCTTCGCGGACTGCTTCCGCCCCCTGTCGGCTGGTGCTTGACCTGGTGGCGCAGAACCACCGGCTGAGCCGGAACGTCCACCGGGTGCTGGTTCGGGCGAAAACAGGTTTTCCACCGGTCGTTTCGCAAAAAAGAGTCGTGCTGTACGAAAAAGAAGAAGGTCCCGACTCGACACAGGCGCTTTTGAAGGCGTTCGGTGTGAATTTCACGCGCTCCCGGGAGTTGACGGATTTCGCGGACGCGGACGTGCTCGTCATTGGCAGAAAAAGCATTGACGGTGTGGTATCGAAACAGGCGGCTGTCATTCGTCGTTTCATCGAGCAGGGCGGGCGCGTGCTCGTGTTTCGACAGGAGCTGGCCGCGCCGCTGCCGTGGGCGCCGGCCTTGAGAATCGAGAGTTGCGGTCCGGTGCCCAATGCCGACCCCATTGCCATGAATCACCCCGTTCTTGCCGGTATTCAACCCGAAGACCTGCGCGACTGGGGGGCGGACCATGTGGTTTATGACCATTGGCTGACGCCGCTTGGCGGCAATGTCCTGGCCGCCGGCGCTTCGCCCCGGACCGGATTCGCCCATGCCCGACCGGCCGACTTCGGAATGATTCTTGCCGAGTTCCGCCTGGGCAAAGGAGCGAGTTTTCTCTGTCAACTCCGGCTTGAAGAAAATGTCCGAACCGACAGCGCCGCCCGTACTGTGGCGAGAAGCATTTTCCATTACGCATTCGAGACGCCCTGGCCCGTCGCTGCCGTCGTCCCGCTCGAAGGCGACACCGGCGGCGTGTCCGACCAGCCCATTCTCACCCGAAAGGATGTACGTTTCATTCGGCTCAACAAATTCGTCAACCGTTCCCTGGCCGATGCGGACGGCAGCGGTTGGATGGGCCTGGGGTTCGGTCTCGACGGCCTGCCGCTGGGGAATCGACTTTTCGGGTACGTACCGTTTGGCATAGACTCGAAAGGAATGGCGATCGTCCTCGGTGCCACCCCGGCCCGCGCCGATGTTTTCCCGACTGAGCGCAAAGGGATTGGGGTCTGGACCAAGGCGCGCGCTCTTTTCTTCCTGCACACTGCCGCCTATGTCAAGGCTGCGGACGGCGCAGTGCTCGTCAAGTACGTCATCCATTACGGACCGAAGAAACAGGTCGTGTTTCAGGTCAGGAACCGGACTGATATCGCCGACTGGTACAAACCCCGATCATTGTCCAACGCCAAAGTGGTCTGGTCGTCCGGCGATCACGGGGTCTATCTTGCGCGCTGGGTGAACCCACACCCGGAAAAGAAGATATCGACCATCGACGTTATCGCGGGAAGCAAGGGGTATGTGGGAATACTGGCCATAACCGCGGCTTTGGCGAAATAACCGGTCAAGAACGCGTGTCCCTGTGGCGATGCCGAGACGATGGGCCTGTTGCCCGTCCAAGTGTGCGGCGGCGACAGGTCGGGCAGCGGGTGCCCGACCTTCGGTGCTGGACAATGCGTCACACGGCATTGCCGTCCAGTCCGATGTCGGCCGCCGCATCGCGCATTCCGGCAATCACGTCCGCAATGAGTTCGTCCAAAGAAACGCCCAGCATATCGGCTCCTTTCCGGATGATTTCCCGGTCGGCGCCCGCGGCGAAGTTCCGAACTTTCCATTTCTTCTTTACGGACTTGGGCTTGAGATCGTGCACGCTTCGGGACGGACGAACCAGGACGCAAGCCGTGACGAGTCCGGTCAATTCGTCCACGGCGAAGAGGCATTTTTCGAGCGTACTTTCCGGCTGCACATCGGTGCACAGGCCCCAGCCATGAGAGAGCACGGCCCGGATCCAGTCGGAGGGCCATTCGTGTTCTTCAAGGATTTGGCGGGTCATGGTGCAGTGACGTTCCGGGAATTTTTCCCAGTCCAGGTCGTGGATCAGACCGATGATTCCCCATGCGTCTTCCTCCCCGTCGTATTTGCGCGCCATGTGACGCATGACGCCTTCGACGGCCAAAGCATGCTTTCGAAGGTTCTCGTTTTCGACATACTCGTGGAGGAGAGCCAACGCCTCCTCGCGGTTCGGACGGTGGGGTTGACGAGGCATGAGATTCTCCTGTGTTGCGAAAGGACGCGGCTGTGGGACAGACCTGCAGAACCAACTTGGGGGCGCACAACCTGAACGAACGCACAGTCCGCGCGATACGCGTCCCACGTCCAGTTGCGCCTCCCGACGAGCTTTGGGGATACATTACGAGAGGAAGGTTGGTTTTGCCAAGGTCGAGGCGAGGCCCGGCGCCCGCGCGTCCGACTGTCGAGGCCGGATGCATCCTGGGCGGCTTGACCGCCCGGTGGCCGCGATTGGCCGACTTCTCGCGCGGGGCGCGAATTCTGGCGGAACTGAATGCGGACATGGCGCGGGTGGCGGCGTCGGAGCGGGGCGAGACGTCTGAAGCGGTTTTTGCTGC
>JAADHN010000088.1 GCA_013151865.1 Kiritimatiellota bacterium | reverse complement strand
CTCGTCGCCCACGACGCATTCCGCCGACTCCGACCCCGGCGCCGACAACGCGCCCGCGCCCCCGGCGCCTCGGGCTGTCGCTCCCGCCAAATCCGCGGCGGCGCCCGCCCCCGCCGAACCCGACTCCGTAATCGAAGCCGCGGCCGAAACCGCCCCACGGCCCCCTTCCGGCGAAATCCGGGAAACACCGACCCCGGACCTGCGACCGCAGACGCCCCCTCCCGAGCCAGCATCTTCCACCCAGTTGTCGGTAGAACCGACAGCGGCAGAAATAGTTCCCGCCACAAGAAACGCCTCGCCACCGCCGGAACTGCCCGCACCGCCGCCGCCCGAAGAGAAAGCCGGGCCCGGCAAAGCGGAAACCGCGGAACCGCCGCCGGCCAAACCCGTCCCGGGCGAGCTATGGCGGCGGGTCATTGAAGAGGTCGCACATGTTCCCGAGCGGCATCAGCTCAAACTCATCATGCAAGAGCTGAAACCCGTTTCGTTCATTGACGGCGTGCTCGAAGTCGGCGTGGATGACGAAGTGCCCCCCGAACATGCGGCGGAAATCGCCAAACCAGAAAACGACCGGGTCATCCAACGCTGTTTCTCCCGGGTCAGCCCCGTCCCCGGCGGGCACGTGAGCATCAAACGATGGATCCCCGGCGTTTCCGATGATCGCAAAGTGCTGACCCGTTCTCCCGCTGTGTGGAAGAAACTTCAGGAGAATCCGTTCATCTTGGAAGCCTGCTCCCTTTTGAACGCTAAGATCATCGATGTCCGGGGCTGACCCTCCCTTCCTCCCTCCGGCCCAACGTGTTCGCCCAGGAACTCGGCCGAAACCGATGCAACCGGAACTCACCAAATCGGAATGGGGAGACGCCCGTTTGTCGCGTTGCCGCGCACCCGATGCGAACCGACGTCCCCGGGCGGAATCGATTCCGGGCGTCGCCGGCCTGCCGAGCATACGGTGAGCCCCGGCACGAGGGCAGCGTCATGAAAACGGCGTTCGATGCTTGAGGTCGCTAAACCGAGGCCCCCGAGTTCAGGTTAAGTTGCCCGCACATTGGCGCGGAATCTGAGGGACCGGCCGACACCGGATCTCTCGGGGAGATGTCCCATGAAACCGCAGGCCCTGCTCTTGGCGGCAGCCACCCTCCTGGTTGGCAGACATTCCTCCGCTGCAGCAGCGGCGGCCACCGCAGCACAGGCCGATCCGGGACCGAAACTCACCGGCTGGACCTATCGCACCGCTGCGCGGCCGCTCGGCGAGCGCTGGAAAGATCCCGGCAATCGGCTGAACGACGGCAAGGCCGGCCGAAAAACCGGTCTCGCCATTTGGCGTGGGAACGACGTAACGTTCGATCTCGACTTGGCCGGGCCCTGTCGCGTGCAGGCCGTGCGCATCTGGCAACACCGCCACAACCTGAACTACAAGCTGGACCACATCACCGTCAGCGCCCGACAGGCGGGAGATTGGCGGAAACTCGCACGTCGGCGCGGGTTCCTCGGGCCGACAGAAACCATGGATTTCGTCTTCACGATCCGCTTCCCGCCCGTCCGCACGGAAGCATTGCGCATCGTCTTCTCCGGCGTCGGCGTGCTCAGCCTGTCCGAAATCGCGGTCTATGGTCGGCGCGCAGCGGACGAGACCCACTACCGCGGCCCATATGGGGACGTCCCGTTCCAGGGCGGGACCGGACCCGTGGCGCGCGAACAGGATCTGGACGGCGACGGCGTCCCGGAAGTGGTCCTCGAGAACCGTTTCGTCCGCCTGGTCTTCACGCCGGTGCAGGGCGGCGTCTGCCGCAGCCTGCGCCTGAAGCCGGGTGGCGAAGAGCTGGTATATGCCGGGGAAAGCGGCTACGGCCTGTTCCGAGACCAGTTGTGGAAGCCCCAGTATTCCTTCGCGGACCGCGTTTATTTCCATCGGGTTGCGAACTCCGCAACGGCCGGAAGCACTGAACTCTGGACCGTTGGCACAGGTGGGATGATGAGCTTCACCGAAATCCGCAAACGCATCACGCTACGCCGCAACAGCCCCGTGATTCGCGTGCACACCTCACTGACCAACCAACCCTCCTCCCAAACAGACTACGAGTACGGCCTGTGGTTTCACAACTGGCTCGGCGTACCGGGGGCGGTCAACACGTATTTCTATCCGACTCTGTCCGGAGTGAAGACGGTGATCGTCGACCCGACCACCGTCCGCAAGGGGCGGGATGTGTGGCAACGGGACCCCGCCCGCGGCTGGACAGCCGTGCTGTCCGACCGCGGTGTCGGCCTGGCTGTCGAATTGCCCTACAAATACCTGAACCTGTTGTATTCCTGGTACGGCGTCGGCTCTCCCGCCGCCACGCTCGAGTGGCGTTTCAACCGCGTGCTCGTCAAGGCGGGTGACCGCCTCGAAGCAGATTTCGCCCTGATCCCATTTCGTGGGCTCGAACGTGTGGACGGCGTTGCCGCCGACGTGGTCGGGCAAATCGACGCAAGCGCCGGTCCCAAACGCCGCCTGAAAACCAATATTCGGCTCCTGGTTCCGGCGGGCGGCCGCTCGGGCAGGGCCCGGTTGGCGCTGCGCACTGAAAAGACGGGCAGAATAAAGCCGTTGGGAGAAGTCACACTGTCGCCCGGCAACATCGCACAATTTGCGGCCGAGGTGACCGTGCCGGAACCGGGCGCTTACGCCGTCATGGTCACGCTCGAAGAAAACGGCAAGACCGTCGGCAGTTTCGAGCGACCTGTCTTCATCGGCGGTACGAACTTCGCGTACCGCCTCGAACCCGAATGCGAACAGGTCGGGGAACGGGAAGAAACCGCCCCCGGCAAGCCCGAGCACGGAATCAGCACGGCGGTGGTCACCCCGCATGTGCCTTGGGCGCGTCCGTTCGCCGGCGGACGCATCCGCGCGCTGGTGCTCATGGACGATATGAATTGCCGCGAGGCCGTCGAACTCGCCGAACGCATCGACCTTGATCTCGATTATGTCAAGTTCCGGACCACTCTGGACAAAGAACTTTTGTACCAAGGCGACCAAAGCATCCTCACGCTCGACGCGGCCCGCGAGCGTCTCTTGCGGCGCCTGAAGACCCGCGAATACGACGTGATGGTTTTCGCCGGGTTCAAGTGGGATTTTCACTTCACACCCGAAATCCGCAATGCCATCCTGGACAAGGTGCGCAACGGCGCGGGACTCATCCTGATCCAACCGGACGGCTTCACACCGGTCATGGCAAAGGAACTGCCCGCTGCCGGGGTGGCGAAAACGGGGAACGCCGGACGGCGGATGAACAGTTGGTTCCGGTGGTCCTCGGCCGGCACGGACCCGCTGGTCACGGGCCTGGACTGGGACCGATTCCCCGTAACCCGGCGGCACGAGTACGCGACGCCGCCCTTGGGGCGGATCGTCGCGACCATCGGAAATGACCGTGCCCCGCTGATCGTGCTTTCTTCCCTCGGCAAAGGCCGCGTCGCAGCGGCCACTTGGGACACGCTCACCCATCAACTGTCCTATCGCGGGTATAGCGCGCTCACCCCAATCCTCAGCTACCGGGGTGGTTGGCTCCGGCCGGAGTTCGCACAACTCCCCAACGGCTACCAAGAATGGTGGTTCGCGCTGCTGACCCGGGTCACGGCGTGGGCCGCAGGCCGCGATACCGGCGTGAGCATCGCCGCGGCGCCGCCGGTCACTGCGGACATCGCGGATCTCGAGAACACGCGGCTGACCGTCACGGTCCGGAGCGCGGAACCACGGTCGGGAGTGAACGTCGAGACCCGGTGGTTCAACGCCCGAGGGGATGCGTTGGGCACGGTACGGACCCTAGTCGACCTGAGCGCCGGGCGGGCGGAGGTACGGCTGCCCCCTGCCGCCGGGACGACGTACGGTGCGAACACCGCATGTTTCATCGTCCGAGATCGGGGCGGTGCGGCACTGGCCTGGGGATTCACCACGCTCCACGTCCGCACGCCGGTATGGGCAGCCAGACTCGAAATCACCCCGGACACGCTACTGCCTGCAGGCGGTATCTGGCAGCCAGACGGCGTGATCGAGAGTCGCGTCTTTCGGCCCGATCACCCCCTCGAAGCCCGTCTCCTCCTGAGTGCGCCCGCCCCTGCGGCGCTCGCGGTGGATTGGGAAGTACGCGACAGCAGGGACCGGGTGCTCGCCCGCGCCACGGACGAGTCGGCCGGCGGCGGCGTCCTTGTCACCCACCGTTTCGCTCCCTTCCTGCTCGTCGACCAGGGCATCGAAGTCACTGCGCGTCTCCGGGACGGACAAACGCTCCTGGACGTCCGGCGGGCCCGGGCCGTGGCTCACCGTCCGCGCGTGTGGGAGCGCTTCTGGTTCACCTCGTGGGGCGGACAATACCTGTGGCGGACAAAGTACCTGTTCGATTTCAACAACCGCCTGGTCCGAGACTTCGGGGTGGACGTCTCTTTTTGGGGCGACACCGAACTCGGCACCGGTAAAGTCCGGGACAACGCCTACTGGGGAATCGATCACTCCTGGCTGGGTCTTCTCGGCTATCTCGGGAAGGGCGTGCCCGATTTCCAAGACCGGGACTTCCCGAGAAAAGCGGCGACGTATGCCAAGACGCACGACACGAAGTACTTGGTCCGGCGCCCGTCGCTCGCGGACCCGCAATGGCGCAGCGCCGTACGCAAGAAGTTGATCGAACGCGTCCGCCGCACTATGCCGGCAGGGGGCGCAGTGGACTATTGCATGGGTGACGAGATGTCTCTCACCTATTACACGCGCTTCTTCGACTTCGATTGGTCCCTCGCCAGTCTCGGAGTGTTCCGCCGGGAAATGCGCGTCAAGTACAAGACGGTCGACGCGTTGAACGAGGCGTGGAGCACCGCCTTCAAAACCTGGGACAGTGTGTTGCCCATGACCCGCGAGAAGGCCCGGACTGCGAAGAATCCGGCGCCGTGGTTCGAGTTCCGGTTCTACATGAACCGGCAGCTCGCGGAGTTTTTCTCATTCGTTCAGAACACGATTCGGAGCGTCGACCCGCACGCCCGCTGCGGTCTCTCTGGCACGCAGGCCCCGGAGGCGGCCGACGGCATGGACTGGTGGTTGCTCTCGCAGGCCTTCAGTTACTATCACAGTTACAATACCGGTTGGTCGTGCGAGATGCGCCGCAGCTTCCACGCTTTGGCCGGCGGGGCGGACCAGTCGCCCTATTTCGCCGGCTACAGCGCAACCGACCCCGGCGCGGAAAACCGGATGTGGTGGTGCCTGTTCCACGACACCCGCGGCATCTCGGCCTGGAAAACCGGCCTATTCTTCTACGGCGATTTCACGGAAACCCAATCCGGACGCGACACCAAACGCCATCTCGAGACGTTTCGTCGAGGGCTGTGGCGACTGGTGCGGCACGCAAGACGCCAGCAAGACGGTATTGCACTTTGGTTCTCGATGCCGAGCATCACGGCCGGGGCGCTCACCGGCGACGAACGTCGGATCGGGTCCACGCGGGACGCCTGGGTGAAACTCCTCGAAGATTCCGGCCTTCAGTACGAGTTCGTGTCCGACCCGCAAATCGAAGGCGGCATCCTGGCCAAAGGCCTGTTCCGCGTGCTCGTCCTGCCGTTCGTCACGACCATGTCCGAACAGGCGGCGGAGGCCGTGCGGGCCTTCGTGAAAGCGGGGGGCGCCGTGGTTGCCACCCGATTGCCCGGGGTGCGGGACGGCATCGGTCGCCCGCGGCGGCCGGCGCTGCTCGCAAACCTCTTCGGAGT
>JAADHN010000016.1 GCA_013151865.1 Kiritimatiellota bacterium | reverse complement strand
AGGTTGAAGTACGCCTTCAGCGTACATCGGTACGGCGCCGACCAATCTTGGGCGTTGCCCAAGGCTACGGTAAAGTCGGCCCTTCAGGCCGTCTGGGGACACGCACAGTAATAAAGCGACAGGCCCTTCAGCGGGGAGGCAGGGCCGAAACGGCGTCTCGCCGTTTTCGGACGCAGCGGGACGCCGCGCCGATTCTCCGGTGTTCGCTCAGGAGGGACTTCGGCAGGAGTTGATCGTGCGGGAGCGGGGCGGCCCGGGAGCGTCTCGTGTTGCGATTGCGGTCCCAGGACCGGGGCTCATTCAGTCGGACTGTTCCCGAGCGAACTTTGCCTGCCATTCTTTCGCCGTGCAGTAGAGGACCGGCACCACGAAGATGCTGATCAGGACCACGAGCATGCCGCCGAAAGAAGGGATGGCCATGGGCACCATGACATCGCTGCCGCGTCCCGTCGAGGTCAGGATGGGGATGAGGGCAAGGATGGTGGTGGCCGAGGTCATCAGGCAGGGACGCACCCGGCGCTGGGCGGCCACCACGGTCGCTTCCTGCATCTCCTCGGGAGTCTTCGGCTTCTGGTCCCGGAAAACCTGGTCCAGGTACGTGGACTGGATCACGCCGTTGTCCGAAGCAATCCCGAACAGCGCGAGAAAGCCGACCCAAACCGCCACGCTCAAGTTGATGGTGTGAATCTGAAACAGTCCCCGCATCGGCACGCCGAACACACTGAAATCGAGGAACCAGGGCTGCCCGTAGAGCCAAACCAGCAGAAAGCCGCCGGCCCAGGCCACAAAGATCCCGGAGAAGATCAACAGAGTGGTCGACACGGAGCGGAACTGGAAGTATATGAGCATGAAAATGATGAACAGGGCCAGCGGCAGAACGATGGCCAGCGTTTTTGCGGCGTGAAGCTGGTTTTCGTAACTGCCCGCGAACGTGTAACTGACCCCTGGCGGCAGCATGAATTCACCGCTCTCGAGCTTCTTGCGGAGGAAACTCTGGCATTGCTCGACCACATCGACCTCGGCATAACCGGGTTTCTTGTCAAACACCACGTAGCCGATCAGGAACGTATCCTCGCTCTTGATCACCTGCGGACCGCGCACGTACCGGATGTGCGCCAGTTCCGTGATCGGGATCTGTTGCTTACCCGGGCCGGGTACGAGAATACGGCTCATGGCCTCGACGCTGTCGCGCAGTTCTCGTGCGTAGCGAACGCGCACGGGGTAGCGTTCTCGACCCTCGACGGTGGTGGTCACCTTTCGCCCCCCGATGGCGATCTCGACCACGTCCTGGAACTTGCGGATAGGGACCCCGTAACGCGCCAGGGCCTTTCGGTTCGGCACGATCTCGAGATACGGTTTTCCCACAATGCGGTCCGCCACCACAGCGGACGCCTCGACGCTCGGGACCTGTTTGAGCAGTCGCTCGATCTGCAGGCCGACCTTCTCGATCGTTTCCAGGTCCGGGCCTTTGATCTTTACCCCCATTGGAGCACGCATCCCACTTTGCAGCATGACGATCCGTGCAGCTATCGGCTGCAGTTTGGGGGCCGAAGTCGTGCCCGGGATCTTCGTGACTTTGACGATCTCTTTCCAGATGTCGTTCGGCGACCGAATCTGGTCCCGCCATTGCCGGAAAGGTCGGCCGGCCGGGTCGGGGATCAGGTTGCCGTCCGCATCTCTTACGAATTGTTTGCGGTCGCGGTCGTACCGGAACCGGATACGCCGGCCTTGCGGGTCCGTCTTGTACTCCGGCTTGTAATTGATCACGGTCTCGAACATTGAGATGGGGGCTGGATCGAGCGGGGTATCGGCCCGGCCGAGCTTACCGACGACCGACTCGATTTCCGGGATCTGCTGAAGGGCCATGTCCTGTTTGCTCAAGATGTCCAGCGCTTCGCCGATCGAGGCGTGGGTCATGGTCGTAGGCATGAAAAGGAACGAGCCCTCGTCCAGTGCCGGCATAAACTCCTTGCCCAGACCGGGGAATTCACGGGCCAGAAACCGGCCCGGGGTGCTCTCTCTCACGGCAGCGGGCGCCCATCCGAGCACACGATCCGACCCCAACCAAATCATGGCGCCCAGCACGACGAGCGCCAGCGGCCCGGAAAGGCACACCGCCTTGTGGCGCAGGAACCAACGTAAAAGGGCCGGATAGAAAACCTGAAAAACCCGGAAAAAACCCAATAGGCCGCCCACCAATACCGCGACGAAAACCAAGTTTCGCCAGAGGCCGCGCTCGGGTCCCAGCGGTCCCCAGTATCGAGTCAGCAACACGCCGACAATGACCACGACCAGCAGGGTGGCCGCTTTGGGACTGAAGCTGCGGAACCACTCGGGAAGGCGTTCCTCTACAAGGTGATAGAGACCGAACAGAACCAGGACCACCCCCGCCCACCAGGCAATCGCAAAGCCCACCAGAGCGCCCGCGACGATGATCGCAATGTTCAGGACGTGGCGGAGCTTCCGGCCCGACGTGCGACCCCGGAATAGAATCAGGGCAGCGGGCGGCAGCACGGTCAGGGCGATCACGACCGAGGCGACCAGCGCGAACGTCTTGGTGTACGCCAGCGGCTTGAAGAGTTTGCCCTCGGGGCCGATCATCGTGAAAACCGGCAGGAAACTCACCACGGTGGTCGCCACCGCCGTCAGTACGGCGCTGCCGACCTCGCTGGCGGCCCGATGCACGACCTCGAGCCGAGACTCGCTCGGGTCCGCCTGGTCAAGATGCCGCAGGATGTTTTCGCAGAGAACGATGCCCATGTCGACAATCGCGCCGATGGCAATGGCGATCCCGGACAGTGCCACGATATTGGCCTGGACGCCGAAGAACTTCATGCCCACGAAGCATAGCAATACGTCCAACGGCAGCATGGCGCTGATCAACATGCTGCTCCTGAGGTGGATCATCATGATGAGGACCACCAGGACGGTAATCAGGATCTCTTGGGCGATGGCATCGTTGAGCGTGCCCAGGGTTTCGTAAATCAGGCCGGTCCGGTCGTAGAAGGGCACGATGGTCACTTTGCTGATGGTGACCCAGGGCGGCCATTCCTCGCGTGGGGTCGAGCGCAGGAATTTCATCCAAGCGGCTCGGTTCAATTCCGTGCCCTCGAATGCCTTGAAGCCCCGGGACGCTGCGAAGTCCGCAATCTGCTTTCGGTCCACCTTCGAGGTATCGATGATGGGTTTGGCCGGAAGGGCGTCTCGGGTTTCGCGGATTTTTTCCTTGACGTGGTTGATGACCGCCAGGGGGTTGTCGCCGTATCGGGCCACCACCACGCCTCCCACCACTTGGGCGCCGCCTTTGTCGAGGGCGCCGCGGCGCGTAGCGGGGCCGAGCGCCACTTTGGCGACGTGCCGGATCAATACGGGCACGTTGTCGGGCCCGACCTTGATCACGCTGTTCTCGATGTCCTTGACGGTCTTGATGAAGCCGATGCCGCGGATGAAGTACTCGACCCGATTGATTTCGAGTGTCTTGGCGCCCACGTCGACGTTGGCGGCCTTGACCGCCCTGAAGACCTCGTCGAGCTTCACGCCGAAGGCGCGCATGGCGTCGGGGTCGACATCGACCTGGTACTCCTTGACGTAACCGCCCACCGATCCGACGTCGGCCACGCCGTCGGCGGACAGGAGCCAGTAGCGGACATACCAGTCCTGCAGGGTACGCAATTCGTCCGGTCCCCAGCCGCCCGTCGGGTTCCCGTCCGGATCCCGCCCCTCGAGTGTGTACCAGTAAATCTGTCCCAGGGCCGTGGCATCCGGACCGAGCATCGGTTTAACCCCCGGCGGCAGGGTGCCGGGCGGCAGGCTGTTCAGCTTTTCGAGCACGCGCGTTCGGGACCAGTAAAAATCAACGCTGCCTTTGAAGATGATGTAGATGGTCGAAAACCCGAACATCGAGTAACTGCGAATTGTCTTGATCCCCGGAATACCCAGGAGCGACACGGTGAGCGGGTAACCGATTTGGTCCTCGACGTCCTGCGGGGAGCGTCCCATCCACTGCGTGAAGACAATCTGTTGGTTCTCGCCGATGTCCGGAATGGCATCCACCGGTACGGGATATCGCTGGATCCCGCCCATGTTCCACTGGAACGGCGCGACCAGCAGGCCGGCAAAAACGATCGCCAGCGTAAATAGGGCGACCACGAGCTTGTTTTCGAGACAAAACCGCAGCAGCTTCCCGATCGGAGACCGTTGCTCGGGCGTCTGCGCCGGGGGCTCGTTGTCGGATCGGGACGTTGAGGATGTGGTCTTGTTTTTCGTCATCTAACGCGATTCCGGGGTTGCGGGGGACGCGACTTCCGGGACGGGCCGAACGATCTCGCCGCAGCGCAGCATGGCCGACCCGAAATAGGGGTTCTCGATTTCTTTTCCGGTCTGCAGCCAGTCGGCCCCGCGATTGTTGAACGCCATGGGGCAGTGGACCTGGACGATGCCGGCCGGCAATTTTCCGCCGAAACGCCGTGCGGCCTCGAGCAAGCTCCCGGAGAGGAGGGAAAACTCCAAGCGTGCGTCTTGGATGTCCCCGCTCTTCGCCAGAGCGTCACCCGTTTTGCGGAGTCCGCCGACAACCTTCATCCAGGCCATGTGGGCGGGACCGGTCAACAATTCCATGTCGATCTCGCCGAGACGTCGGCGGAACGTTTCGGCGGCTTGGACGGCTGTCTCGAGCCGGTCGCGGCTCAGGGCCTGCTGAATCCCCAGGTAGGCCTCGACCAAGGCGGTGAACTGTTGGTTGAAAGCGGCCGGGAGCTGTTTGAAGGGCCCCTTGGGGATCGAGCGCGCCATCTTCTTTCCGGCGGATTTCTTGCCGGCGCCGTGTTTCATGCCGGCCATGCCTCCCCCACCCTCCGGCGTCATCATGCTGGGTTTGGCCTGAATCTGCAATTCGGCGTCCAGTTTGAAATTCCCTTTGACGACCACGCGCTCGCCGGCTTTCAGGCCGGTGATCACGATGTAATAATCGCCCGCGCGCGGTCCGAGGACGACTTCCCGTCCCTCGAAAGTCGGTCGGTCCCGGTTCGGCAATTGGACGTAAACCACGGCGCGTTTGCCGGTAAGCAACGCTGCTGTGGCGGGAATCACCAAAGGCGCTGTCCCGCTGTCCGGTGTGACATAGCCCAGACTCTCGGTTTGGACCAGGGGCATGCCGCAAACGTCGCATTTACCCGGAGAATCCTTGATCACCTCCGGGTGCATGGGACAAATCCACTTGCCGGCCAGATCCGGCGCCATGACCTTGCCGCCGCTTGCCACTCTCGAACGTACCATGGCTCGGACAAACATGCCCGGCTTCAGTTTGAAACGGTTGTTTGCGACATTCACCCGCACCTTGACCGTTCGGGTGGGCTCGTCCAGGATCGGATCGATGAAGGAAATGACGCCGGTGAATGTCTCCCCCGGGTAGGATTCCGTGGAGAAAGAAACCTTCTGGCCGTACCGCAGCCATTCCAGGTCCGATTCGTAGGCGTTCATCTTAACCCAAACTCGCGACAAATCGGCGATTGTGTAGATTCGAGTCCCGGTCCGGACGTACATGCCTTCGACCGCATTCTTGTGCACCACGATGCCGCCGATAGGGGCGTAGATCGTGATGTGATCCGTCGGCGTGCCGCGGCGCTCGATTTCCGCGATCTGCTCTTTGGTCAGCCCCCACAGAACAAGTTTCTCGCGGGCCGCCTCGACAGTGGCCTGCGCCGTGGTGCGAACAATGTTGACCCGGCTCTTCGCCAAGTCCTTGACGGCTTGCAGCGCCTGGATCAATTCCTGTTGGGCGGTGAGGATTTCGGGGCTGTACATGTACACGAGGTGGTCGCCTTTTTTCACCGGCACCCCTGTGTAGTCGACAAAAAGCCGATCCAGGCGGCCGGGGACCCAGGCAGTAATGTAGGAAAGGCGCGTTTCGTCGTACTCCACCTTGCCGACCATGCGAACCTCGGTCTCCACGAACCGTCGTTCCACCGGGGCCGTCTCGATTTCCATCAAGGTCGCGGCGTATTTGCCGATGCGCAGTTCACGCCTTCCTTCCGCTTCGCTGCCCGTGTCGTTCAGAGGGATCAACGTCATGCCGCAGATCGGGCACTTGCCCGGTTTCGGCAGCTTGATCTGCGGATGCATGGAACAGGTCCATATCTGGGCCTTCTTTGCCGCGGCGGGCTGCTTCGTTTCCTGCGAGATCCTCTCCGTGGATCCTGCGGTCGGCGCCAGCCAGCCTCGCGTCAAATAACCCACCCCCAGCGCAGTCAGCATGAGCAGGATCATGCCGGTGAATCGACCGAGGGATTTCAAGGCCTGAATCAGCTTCATTACTTTTTTCTCCTGGGGCTGTCCACGGGGGACGGGGGGACCGAACCGGGGTTTTTCGCCTTGTCGGCAGGCAAGATATCCAGAATGGGCGCCCCGGCCAGTTTCTCCAGTTCCGCGGTCCGTTTGGCGCGCTCGACCCGAGCTTTTTCGAAGGCGAGTTCAAACTCGAGCAAAGCGCGCTCCGCGTCGATCAAAACCAGAAAGTCGACCTTGCCGGTCTGGAAAGCTTGTTGCGCGACCCCCAGGGACTGTTTCGCCTTCGGAATGAGAGTGTCGCGATACAGACTGACTTTCCGGATTGCATCTTCGAGACGGTAAAAGGCAAGCCGTGCGTCCGCCGCCAGGACATTGAGCCGGTCTTGGCGCGCCGCCCGCAAGGAACGACGCCGGGCCAGGGCCTCGCGCTGTTCCGCCCGGTACTTGGCCCTCCAGATGGGCAGATTGATCGTCAGGGTGGCCATGACGGGGTCCCTGCTGCTGCCCGGCGTACTCGGGTTGAGGGCGTCGCCGGTATCGATCGTACTGATTCCGAACGTCATATCCGGAAATCGATCCTTGACCGCCAATTTCGCCGCGAGTCCCTCACGTTCGGCGAGGGTCGACAAGCGGCGCAATTCCGGGTTTCCCCGTTCGAGGGCGGAGCGAAACTCGGCAAAGGACCAGGCCGCGTCCGGTTCCGGGATGTCTTCCGGCCATGGCGTCGGCGCGTCCGGCGCACGACTCAATGCGGCATTCAAACGGGCCGTCAAGGCCGGACGGAGTTCCCGGAGGGAACGCAAACGGTCTTCGAGCTTTCCCAATTCCACCTGGGCCTGCATGACGGCGGTCAGGGCCTTCCCGCCACGGTAACGTTCCCGTGCCACGATTTCGAGCATCTTCAACAGTTCGAAGTTTTCTTGCGTCACTTCGATCGAACGTTTCAGGTAATACACATCGTACCAAGTCGATTTCACCTGGAATACCACGGCGAGTTTTTGGGCTTGGAACCGATCCCAAGCGGCTTCCGCCGCCTTGGCCGCCATGTCCCCGCGGAGACGGAGCTTGCCGAACCACGGGAACGTTTGCGAGAGTCCGATCTTTTGCCGCTGCGGTCCCACGCGGGTCTCGACCTCGCGGACGTAGTACGAGTACGAAAACTTCGGGTCGGGCAGGGCCGTGACTTGCGGTATGCGCTCCATGGCGGCGCGCCAAGTCCCGAACGCCGCTCGCAATCCGGAATTGTGAAACAAAGCGTAGGTCACGCAATCCCGAAGCGTGGGATGCGGCGGCAAACCGCTGTTTTCGTCCGTGTCACGATCCGGCACAGGGCGAATTCTGAGCGTGGGGGCGCTTGGCCTTTGCCGCGAATCACCCGCGGTTTCGGCTCGGATCCTGTCCGCTCCGACCAGGGCGGTGGAAACCACAACCATCACTGTCGCGGCAAGTTTCGCCTGTCTGAGTCCGTTTTTCATCGAGCCCCGCTCCTGAAACTCGGGTTCAACAATCGGTGATTTATCCTTAAAACGGCGGGCCACGGGCTTTTGACCTTCGAGTTCCGGCAAAGTTCCCCGTGAAACTCGGCCGAATATAGGCGGTGTTTCGGAGAGTCGCGAGCCGCAGGCGGAATTCCGCCTTGCGATTGGGGCCGTCCGACCTTGCCGCTGCCGCTTCTGTGGTTTGGCTGTCCGCCTTGACACTCCGCGCACTGCCCCTATTTTGCTTTTGTCGTGTTCGGCGGTCCCCGCCGGACCCGTGGGGCCGGCACGTTGCGGCCTGGAACTGCCCTCCTCTCGTGCCAGGATGGTTCGCATGCATGTTTTCGCCGGATCCCTACCGCGGTCTTCCCGGTGGTGCGCGCCCTCGTCACGGATTGCCGTGAGCCTCTGTGCCGCGTTCCTCGCGCCGGCGCTATGTGCTCGGACTTTGCCCGCCGCGGCTCCTGTCGTTCCCTTGGCGCGGGTCGGTCCCGGTCCGGCCCCGGTCGTCGACGGACGGCTCACGGACCCCGGCTGGGGGGCTTGCGCGCAATTCTTTCCGTTTGCCGAGGCCGGCGGCGCCGGTCTCGCCCAAGTCCAGACGCGGGCCTTGGTCTTCTACGACGACGCCAACCTCTACATCGCCTTCCGTTGCGAAGAGCCCGAACCCGCCAAACTGGTCGCCCAGTACGGCGACCGCGACACGGGCGTCTGGCGCGACGACTGCATCGAAATCTTCCTCGAACGGCCGGGCGCAACGGGGCCGGACCACTTCATCGTCAACAGCCGCGGCACATTTTACGACGCACGCGCGGGGGACGCCCAATGGAACGCGAAAGCAAAGATCGCGGTGCGTGTCGAGGACACGGCGTGGACAGTGGAATGCGCGCTGCCCTGGACCGACCTCGGCGGTCCGCCGCGTGCGGGCGACGTATGGCGTGCAAACTTCTGCCGCGAACGCAAAGTGCACAACGAACTGTCGAACTGGAGTTGCACATACGGAAACTTCGGCAGGCCCGAGCGTTTCGGACGACTGGTTTTCGCCGACGCGGCCGTTCGCCTCGAGGAACTGTCGCTCGCCCCGCCGACTCCCGGTGCGAACTCCGCAACCGTGTATCTTCGTCTGCCTCCCGGGCCGGCGGCGACACTTTATGCGCAGGGCATGAGGGCCGCCGACATTGCGCCGGGCGGGAGACCGGTGCGGCTCCTGTATCCCCTCGGATTGGGGGATCGCGAGATTCGCTTCGAAGCGCGGCGCGGCGCGGAAACTCTCTGGCGCTGCGTGCTGCCGTTCGAGCTGACCCCGAAACCGGCGCTCGCCGAACTGGAGCGCGTCCTGACGGCCGTCGGCGCTGCGGCAGCGCGCCTGCCCCGGGAGTCGTCCGCCCGTCAATCCCTGCTCGCGGTCGCGTCTCCCGCCAACCAGGCCGCGGCGGCCCTGCGCGGCGCCATCGAAGAAAGCTTGAAGACCGGCAATCCCTTGGACAAGAACTCATACAGCCGCCTCAATGGGGCGGTAGCCCGTGCGGCCCGGGAACTGGACGGCAAACTCTGGCCGATATGGCGGAAGAACTGTTGGCAAGACGTGGACCGTGGGGAACCGCCCCTTTCGGTGGAAGATCTCGATTCCGAGGACTTCCTGCTGCTGGTGAACGAGTATCAGAGCGCGAACGTGATCGTTTCGAACCTGGGGACCGCCCCATTGCGCCTGCGGGTCGAGGCGGGCGATCTGGTCCGAAGACTGCCGATCGATGGAAACCGAAAAAACCTGATCCGCAATGCCGGGTTCGAGCAGGACCGTGACCGCGACGGCGTGCCGGACGCCTGGCTGCCGGCGACCGGCAACCGGAAGTGCTGGCGCTCGGTTGCAGTGCCTGGGCATGGGCGGGTCCTCCTGGTGGACCGGAATGAGCTGCATGATGCCTTCACCCTCCGCCAGCGGGTCACGGTGACGCCCGGGAAGATGTACACCCTCGAATTCGAGACCCGGACCCGGAACGCCGGAAACGATGTGCGCGTGATCCTCATCAACAAGGGGTGGTACGCCGCCCCCGGGACCCCTTTCATTCGCGGGACACGCGACTGGCGACGGGTCCGGGTGGTGCTGCGTGCCCCGAACAAACCTCCTCACCAGATCGTCATTTGGGGACAAGGCGGAGGGTCCGGCAAGGTGTGGATCGACAACCTGCGGCTTGTCGAAGGCGCCGGGTTCACCCAGACCGTGCCGGACTCGGCGCCCCGTCTGGCCGTGGCGGACTGGCAGGAATTGCGGGGCGGCGGTCGGCGCGCCGATCCCCTGATCCCGCTGAACCCCGCGGGGCGTCTGGACGTGCCGCCGGGGGAGAATCGTCAAATCTGGCTGACGTTCCGGGCGGCGAACCTGCCGCCCGGCGAATACGACTCATCCCTCGTCCTGCGGCCTTTGGCAACCGCCGATTCCCCAACGCCGGCGGGAAAGCGGGTCGACCTGCGCTTGGAAGTGGCGCCGCTTCGTCTGTCGACGAGTCCTGAATTCGCCGTTTACAACTGGGACTACGCCCGGGACGAGGCCCAAGTGCGGGACCTGTTCGAACACAAAGTGAACGTGTTCCTGATGAGTACGGCGCTGCCGCTGCCGCCGTTCGCCCCGGACGGGACCCCGCAAGCGGACATGGACTTCGCGGAGTATGACCGGATGTTGCGGATCAAACTCCGTTACGCCCGGCGTGCTCACGGCGAGTTGCTTTTTTCCTACGGCATCGTCCGTGATTTCCAATCGACCGTCTCGAAAAGATACGGCTGGAAGTTCATGGACCCCGCTTGGATCAAAGCGTTCTCGTACGCTTATTCCGCCTGGCTGCGTCATCTGCGGGAATTGGGGCTGAAAACCGACGAATTCAGTGTTCAGGTCTGGGACGAAGCCACCGGCGCCAATGCCGCCAACGTCGTTCGAGTGGGACCGTTGTTGCGCAGGCTCGACCCCGACGTGCGCCTGACCATGGACGGGGCCCAATCGTTGGCCGAGGTCACCGCCATGGCGCCGTACATCGATCTCTGGATCCCCCACTTGCCGCACCTCCTGAACGGCAAAGATCACGCCGAACTGCTCGCCTGGTATCGGGCTTCCGGCAAGCCGGTCTGGACCTACACGTGCCGCACCCGGATGAAGGCCCAGTCCCCGTACGAATACCATCGTCTCAAGCCGTGGCAGGCCGCCGCTCTCCGCCTCGACGGTGTCTGTTACTGGGCGTACAACTCCTGGCGGGGAGATCCCTGGAATGATTTCGACGGACCGATTGCCGATTGCGGCGTCATCTATCCGGGAGTCGATCGCCCCATCTCTTCGCGGCGTTGGGAGGCCACCCGCGAGGGGGTCGAGGACTGGCAGCTTCTGCGCCTTTTGAAGCGGTTGGCCGGTCGAGCCGATGCGACGGATGGGCAGACCGCTGCGGCGCGGATCGAGACCGCCGTCCGGAGCGTATTGGCCGCGCCAAACGAGCCCGACCGGGCCGAAAACGAGCGTAGAAAACTGATTCGGCTCGCTCAGGATCTGGCAACTCGCCAACCGCTTGTCGTGTCTGGATTGACCGTGCAGGCGTCCCCCCGTTCCCTCCAGATCCGCTGCAGTACGAATCGACCGACCTCCGGGGTCGTCTGGAGTCGTTCCCGCACGGTCCCGAAATGGACCGCCACGGCCTTGACCCGAGGGACGACTCACGTTGTGGACATCCCACAGACCGGCCCAGCCAAGCCCCGTTGGACCTTGGTGCTGTGGGATGATGCCGGCCGCGTGAGGGCGGCCGATCCCACCCCTCCCCGATCAGCGGACTGACCGGGACGACCGAAGTCGAGAGTTTTCCCGGCCGTGCCCCAGACCTCAGAGTCGGAACGTCATCCTCGCCGGCGACAAGGCGGTTGTTGCTTTCCATCAATGGTACGAACGGAAGAAGGCAAGGACCCGCCATGGAAGACCTGCGGCCACTTACGGCAGATTGTCTTCACTGAAGACTGGCCCCTGTTCGAGAACCCATTACGGGGCGGGGTGACTGTGGTCTTTCCCGGAAGCGGGCCCCGCGACCGGAGTGCCGGCCTCCTCGATCTCGATGGCGCAGAGGACCGGGGGGCGCTGAGTCCTTGGGACCAGTTCGAGCGTCATCCGCTCTCGAAGCTGTTTCACGGGCAGCTCACGAACAACGGGCCGGTTCGGACCGCCCCCCTCACGCACCGGGTCCACCCCGCTCAGGACGGTCTCGCCCCCGAGCCGCACATCAAACACGCGTTCGCCGGGTTGGACGTCTCCTTCCGGCTCGGCAAAATGGAGGACCAGCCGGTACGGATGCGGGCCGAGAGCGGGCAACGGCTCAAACGAAACCGGCGCAAACCGGTGCGCGAAGCACCAGAGCCGCGTGTACGGCCGGTACCGGTAATGGACCCGGGCCGGCCCGATCCCGGTCTTGTTGTCGCTCTGGAGGTAGATGGCCAAGTTGCGCCGGTCGATGCCGACCGCGGCAAGGGTCTTCCATGGGACGGCCATCTCCGCGGTCCACTGTTCCGGCGTGGTGCGGACGGCGTGTTGCCACCGGCCGGACCAGCCCGGGTCGGTGCCGATCCGATGGACGGACCGGCCGTCGAAAGTGGCGCCCGAGGCGGAAACGGACAGGTACAGGCCTTCGCGCCGCAGGCCGCGCCGGAGGCGCACGTTGAGTGAGTCGTCGCGCCAGACAGGGGCATCCGTGCCGCGTGTCCGGATGGTCCACGGGGCCGGTTTCCCGTCCACACGCGGGGCTTCGCGCCGGAAAGCCAGGTAGAGCGAGTCGTCGTCGAAGCGCAGCCACGCCGTGATCTTGGGATCGCAGACTTGGTTGTCGTCTCTGAACACGAAGGGCGCCTGGCCGTCCCAGCAGATATCATCGAGGCGCCCGTCGACTCGGGGGGCGGTCTTGCAGGGAAGCGCGGGGGCGGGTTTGTCCAAGGCAAAATCGAGATCGAAACGGACTCGACCCTTGCAACCGGAGGCGTACAGCCACGGCCGGTCGGTCCCGGGAATGGGATTGCGCTCGATGTTGCGCCGGAAGGTTCGAATGCGACCCGTACCGGTCATGGGCAAGAACATGCCGCCGGGACGAAAAGGCCGCGGCCACGCAAGCCAGAGCGTTCCGTCCGCGTCCCGCCGGTCGCCGACGGCGCCAAGATTGATCGAAGCGCGCCGAAGTCGTTCTCCGGGCCGAACCTGCAGCCCGGGATAGACCGACCCGTCGTTGGCGTCGGGGCGTGGGTCGGCAATCATGGCCAGGGACGTCTGGTAACTGTACGGACAGGTGCAGCCGCTCGATCCCTCGGGAATCAGGAGCATGCCGCCGGCCGGGATCATATTGATCCAGCACCCCGGTCGGACCTGACCGAGCCAGTGGATTCCGCTGTCGGCGCGAAGGTCCACCATGCCGGCGGCCCCGGATCGGAAGAACAGGGCGGCGGGACTGCCCGTGAGTGCGCCGCACCCGCCTTTGTAAGCCGTCCGCCAGGGAACACGGCGACCGGTGAGGGGATGTGTCGTTTCCCGGGGTTTGCCGGTGCGCAGGTCGTAGGCGCCGGGGTAGACGTAGAGTGTGTCTCCGAGGATCACGGGAGGGGACTGGCGGCGAATCGGGGCGTTCCAGAGGGCTTTTCCGTCTCGGGCGTTCCAGGCGGCCACGGCCCGTGCCCGACTCGCCAGCAGGACCCCATTGCCGACGGACAACGTCTTGAGACGGGGATCGGGGGACGTTGCCCAAACTTGAACGCCGTTTTCGAGGCGCAGACAACGCAAGACGGAGTGGACGGGTGCAGACCGGCCGCGCCGGCGTGCTCGGAGGACCGCCGCATCGGCTGTCCGGTCGAGGAACCAGACACGGCCGTCGGAAACCACCAGGGCGTTGGGAGAGACCGACCGCTCGGCACGGTAGACCCAGGCGGTCCGACCGCTCTCCTTCTCGAGCGCAAACACGTACCGGCACTCGGGGTAGGCTTCGGGCCACCAGCTCATCGCCAGGTTCGGAACGCCCACGCTGCCGAGTACGTATCCTCCGGCAACGGCAAGATACTCCCAGGTTCGTGTGTTGGGCTGAGCCAGGGCCGGCGCCTTGCCGCCGCGGGCGCGGTCGACCGGATTGTCCGGCACCGGTGCGTCGGCGGCGGCGGCCGGGATCGAAAACGTGCGCAACGTCCGGCCGGTGCGGGCGTCGAATTGGAAACAGCGGGTGCCTTTGACGGCATAGACGCCAGCCGTGTCGGCCACGATGTTGCCGCCCCGGTATCGGGCGGGAATGCGGGCAACGCCCGGTACCCGGCGCAACCAGAGCCGGCGTCCGTTGTAGGCGTCCACCGCCATCACACAGTTCTCTCCGGCAATGAACAGGCGTCCGCCGACGAACAGGGGCGCCGGACTGCGCCAGTGGCGACTGACGATCTCCGCGGGGCCCGGCCGACCGAACCACAACATTTTGAGCGGGAGCTTGACCCGCGTATCGGCCGAAGCGGATGAGCGGCCCGCATCGCCGTACTGATGAGTCCACACTCCAGCCCCCGCCAGCGGGCCCCGGACCACTCGGACGGCGTCTCCCTCGACCCGCACCTCGGCCCCCGGCGTACCCACCGCCCGGAAAGCGGCGGCAACCGCACCGGTCTTTCCGGCCGCAAAGACAAACGCCGTGCCGCCCCACGGACGAAGCAAGCGATAGAGTTCCCGGGGCGCCGTATGGTCGGTGAGCAGAACGGCGGGATCGCCGACCACGATCAGATTGGCGAAATAGTCGGCGTATCTCGTGTCGCCGAGTTTGCCGACATGGACCGCGACCCGGTGTCCGTAGACCCCGGCCCGAGCGAGCCGTTCGCGGACCGAAGCGGCGCGGGCCGGATCGTCTTCCAGACAAACGACATCCAGCTTTGATGAGCGGACGAGTTCGAACGCCAGGGCGCCCTCTCCGGCCCCGGGCATGAAACAATAGCCCTCGGAAACCCCGGTGCTCTCGAGGATCCGTGCGGCCCGATCCCGATCCAAACGAGATGACTTGAAGGGGACCGGGGTCGGTTTGACCCGGCGCGCCTTGCCGGGCCCCGGTCCGAAGCACAAGATGGCGCCGCTCGTCGTGCTCACGTAGAGACATCCGCCCGCAGCGGCCAAACCGCGCGCTTCCCCCGGAACGGTTGCGTGCCAGAGTGCTTTGCCGGTACCGGCGTCGAACAAGTCGACCCTGCCCTTGCCGCCCGCAATCACCACGTTGCCGGCCATTGCCAGGGCGTAGGTGCGTCCCAGCGGCACTTCCCACCGGGCGGGCTCGGCCGCCACGGGCACGACTTTCGAGGGATACCAGGGGTAACGCGCGCCGCGCCACCAGGCCATCGGGTGGACGTCCGCGGGATCCAGGGCCGGGTCCACCCGGCCGGTCTGGTAATAGCTGCCGCCTTTCCGGAGCAGCGCGTCGGCATCGACCGCCGTGAGTTTGCCGCCGCCGGACAAGAACAGCAGGCCGTCATGGGCCAGGGCTCTGTACTTTCCGGCCACGGCCATGATCTGGTCGCCGGAGGCCGCGGCCCAGACCATCAGTCCGTCGCCAGGCAAGGGCGCGGACGCCCCCGGCGTGCTGCGGCGGTCCGTCTGCAGGGGGTGTCGTTCGCCGATCACCAAGTTGCCGGCGACCAGGTTCCAGGCGCCGCCCGCATGGTGGAGTTTGCTGGCCGCGTTCCGGCAATAGAGGAGCGCGCCCGTCCGGCGGTCGAATGCCGCGGGCATGGCCCGGCCATTCGGCACGATCAATGCATCGCCGCTCAAGAGCATGTACCCTTGAGGCGAAACCCCCGAGATGCCCTCGAGGTAGTCGTGCGGCAGTTTCATGTATTGCCGGGCGCTGGTGTCGTTGACCCACAGGACCGAACCGTCCACCGTGCGAAGCGCATACACGTACACGCCGTCCGACGACCACATCCCCGCGGCGAAGTACACTACGCCCCGGTCCACGAGCAGCCCGGACCGGACCGGCCAGCGAGAAACGACTTGACCGTTGCCCACCAACCGTTCGTCCCGGGGCGCTCCCCGAAAACGCCAGAGACGAGCCCCGTTCTTGGCCGAAAAGCAGTAAACGCAGCCATCGTCGGACACGGCAAAGACGCGGTCGCCGGCGACCACGGGAGCAAAACGCACCGGCCCCTCCGTGAAGGCATGCCAGCGCTCTTCGCCGCTCTCGCGGTCGAGGGCGTGCACCTGGTGGTCCCCGGACGACCCAAAGCACACCAGACCGGCGCCGACGCCCACTTGAAAAGCGTAGTCGAACGGCAATCGCTGGACTTCCTTGCCCGGTTCCGGCCAAGCCGGCCGGGGGGCGTGGAGCGGCGTGTAGGTCCAACGCAACTGCAGCGGTGGGGTCAATGGATCCGAGGTAACGGCACTTCGGGTTGGGTCGTGGCCGTAGGTGGGCCATCCCGGGCCCGAAGCGCTTTGCGGAGCCCCGCCTGTTAATGGGCTGAAACGGCAATTCCGGCCGGGCCAGTCCGGGGCGGGGCGGCGGCGAATCGGCCCCACGGCGGTCACCCGTACGTCGTCGAACCAACAGAGTTCCCCCCCCAGGTTGAGCAGCCCGATCCGACCGCGGGGAAGAGGGTCGCGGTCTACGCATTCGATGATCAACTCGCCATTGACGAACACCTGAATGAACCCGCCGCGGACCTCGACGCGAAGCCGGTTCCAAGCCGTCGCCGGGGGGACATCGCGAACGTGAGCAAGGCCGCCGCGGAGTTGTTTTCCACCGAAACGTCGCCCCAGTTCGAGGTTGCGTTTCTTGTGGAGAAGCAGGTAGTAATAATCGCCGCCAAAGGCGTTCTTCCGTTCCGTGAACCGAAACATCAGCGCACCGGTCTCCCACGAATTGCGCCCCGGTTTCTCGGTCTTCACACGGACCTCGACGGCGTAATCCGTCCACTTCGGGTCCCCGGCCACGCACATCCCCGGGCCGGTGGAAACGCACGCCCCATCGGCGGTGCGCCAAGCCCCTTTCAGCACACGCCACCGCGCCAAGCCACGGCTGAAATCCTCGGAGAAGATCGTTTTTTCGGCTTTGGCGTACGCCGTAGCGGATCCTGTCAGGCCGCTCAGGGCGGGGAACAGCGCCATGGTCGCGGCGAACACCCGGCAGCCCCGGCGCGCAAGCAAGCTCACGCCGCCGGACGCCGATTCATGCGCGTGCAATTCGAGCAATATTCAGCCCTCCTGCGCTGACCACCAATCGAAAAGGTCCGCAACAGCCAACATATGCCGCCCACATGTGCCGCAACCGGCAACCGGCGCTTCGACGGAACAGTCGACACCGGCTGACATTCGCCCGGGAGCTTACGCCGCCGCGGCACGCGCCGCACAAGTTGCGCGCACCTTCAGTTCGCCCGCGACGCTCCCGAGCAGACGGAATCAGGACGCCTGCTTGGGACCATTCTGGAGCGGGAGGATGTAGTGAATCTGGCGCGCCACCTCGCGGAAGCCCAGTCGTGGATAGAAGCGGCTGCCGATCTCGTTTTGTGCCAGGGTCTCGATCTTGGCGACCTCCAATCCTTGCTCCTTCATGTAATCGAGCGCGGCGGCGATCAGACGCCGGCCGATTCCCTGTCCCTGAGCGTCCGGGTGCACGGCCAGGTTGGGAATTCGTCCGATCCCCGCTTCCCGGTCGAGGACGGTCGTGATGTAGCCCACCGGGCGGTCGCCGTCGACCGCCACGAAGATACCCGCGGCATTGGCGGCAATGTCGGCATCGATATGCCGCACCTTGCGCCAGCGCCAGTCGTGTCCGTGCACGGGCCCCACGGCCTTGTGAATGTTCTGGTCTATCGACACCCCGTCGAAACAGAGGGCCGTGATCTCCTTCAACGGGCCCCGGTCCGATTCGATGAACTTCCGTATCGCGATCATGGTACGGTCTCCCTATTGCGGTCGTGGCCCCTGTTCGGCAACGGAGCCGAGGCTGCCAATTTCCGACTTTTCCCGCCGGATGCAAGTGAGAACGGCGGAGGCACGCGCTGGAATCGCGAACCAGAACTCGGTAACGCTGTAAAGCAGAATGCCCTCTTTATTTTGTCGCAGTCACCGCCAGTGTGGGCGACTACTTTACAGAAGATGACGCTTCCAAGCTCAGATTCGCGCGAAACTGTAAAGCAGTCGCCCACACCTATTCCCGGGAGTCCGTCCAAAAAAGGGAATCCAACTTTACAGACCTCCAAGCTCAATCTACTGAGGTCTGGCGAACCGATAGGCAGCGGCCTTCAGTACGTGCTGTGCTTCTTGCCGACGTACGGGAAAAACCGGCTTTCAACAGGGGCGGTATACGTGCTAAGGAAAGTCCGAGCCTCACTCGGCGCCCAGGTCGAGTGTGTCCCGGCTGGTGAGATAGAACCAGTAACCGAGTCCGCGTTCGAGGGAGTGAGCCACCCGGTAGCGTCCATCGCGCCAAGTCCACACGGGCTGTGTCACCGTCCCGCGCTGGGGGACGGACCGGTTTCCGATGGCCCCGAGCAGGGCCCACCCCGGTCCGGCCGCGACGGCGGTTTGCGCGGGCGGTGGTCCGGAAACGAAGAAAGGCGCCGGGTCTGTTCTGAACAGCACCCAGTATCCCCTTCCGGGGACAATGGTCGAGGCCGGCGCGAACTGCCCGGCGTCTTCGCGCCATTCCCAAACCGGCCCTGCAGCGCCGGGGAAAACCGCGGCAGGACTGGGGTCAATGGGAACCACCGGCACGGAGAGACAGTTCCAGCCCGCGACCGGATCGAGGGTGAAACCGTTCTCGCCCGAAACCGTGAGCGTGAGCAATGCCCAGGCTGCATTCCCGGCGGTGTCCCGCGCCACCACGGTGAACTGATGCGGCCCCTCGACGGACGGAGTGCCGCTCAGCGTACCGTCCGGCGCCAGCGTGAGCCAGGCGGGGGGGGGCCTCATGCGGACCAGGACGATGTCCGCATGGTTGCTCCAGAGATCTTCGCCGCCGGGAGGTGAATTTGGAAAGGACTTTTCCTGTTCGAAAATGACCCGGGCATCGGTCCCGACACCGTTCGAAACGCCGACAGCCACACGGTTCGTGGTCCGAATCTCGCCATACTGGAAACGAATGGTCCCGTCGCTGCACAGTGTGACGGCAAAATTCAGCGCCCATTTCGCATCCCCCGTGTGGTCGAACTCCCGGCCCCGCCACCGAATGGTTGCGGAGTCCGCGGTCTGGGTCAAGAAGATGCCGGTATCGGCATACTGCGGACCGATCACGAGATCGTTCCAGAACGGTGCGATCATGACCAAGTCTTGGAGGTTGGCGCCGGAGGCGTCCCATTTGGTCGCCGGGCCGGGGTTGTCGCCCAGAATCAAGTATCCGTTGTCTCCGACGCGCACGCTCGAGTAAGTCCGGTCATAAAACGGGAAGTCGAAACCGAGAGAAAGGCCCCATTCCGTTTCGTCGTCCAGCCACGGCTGCTTCACCCCGCCGGCGCTGAAACTTTCGGGTTCCTCGATCTGCTCGAACCGGGAGGCGCCGTACTCGGCGTAGCTGAAGGGGGTGTACGTGCCTTCGATGGGAAGGCCGGCGATGTAAGGGATCCCCAGGTAAGCTTCGGGCAACATTGTGCCGGTGAAGTGGACCGGTACGTTGACCGTGAGCTTGAAATCCTTGAGAACCTGATGCGGCGGGACGGCGTCGTCTTGAGCCCGAATCGTGAAACCGAACGTCCCGCCGGCGTCGGGCACTCCCGAGAGGATGCCGCTCCGGTCCAGGGCGAGCCCGGACGGCAGGGCGCCCGCGGCCAAGTCCCACTCGAACCCTTTGCCGGTACCCCCCTGGGCTTCGAAAGCCTGTTGGTAGGCCCGGCCGAGGTCGGCCGGGGCCAACGAGTCGGTCGTAATTATCACGGTCTCAGACGGCAAGACCGTCAGGCGGAACTCACCTTGGTCGGTGCGCTGGCGGGCGTCCGTCACGTCCACGGTAAACGTGTACGTCCCGGCGATCTCCGGTCGTCCCCTCACGGCGCCGCTGTCGGAAAGGGCCAGGCCCGGCGGCAAGGCGCCGGCGACCAGCGAAAAAACGAACGGCGAAAAATCCCCCTCCACGGCGATGGTCTGATCGTACGCTTCGAGAACCGTGCCGTCCGGGAGCGCGCCGGAGGCCGGGAGATGAACGGGGCGACCGACTTTCAGGGTCACATCCTGTTGCACGGCGGCACGGCCGGCACTGTCTGTCACCTGGATTGCAAACGCAAACTCTCCGGGGACGTCCGGGATGCCGCTCGCCTCACCGGTCGCGGCGTCAAGGGCCAACCAGCCGGGGGCCGTGCCCGAGGTCGCCACACTCCAGGCGTAGGGGGGAGTTCCGCCGGTGACGCGGACCGTAAATGAATACGCCTCACCCACCAGCGCGTCCGGCCAAGTCGCCGCCGAGTAAATGCGCAACTCGCCGCCGCCCACTGCGACCTGGGTTTGGTAGGGAATGTACTCGGGATGATAGACGGTAAGCGTGAGCGGGTCGCCCGGGTCCGGCGTCGCGACCAACGTGGCGACGCCGCTGGCGTCGGTGACAGCGGTCGTCTGTACATCCGGGGCACGATAGAGACAGACCGTGACCCCGGCAAGCGCCCCGCGAGCCGAGGTCACGGAAACGATGAAATCCGCGCCGGGGACGACCGCGGCCGGATGCGTGACGGTCAGCACCCCGGGGACCCGGGTGCGCAGCCCCAGCGAACTGTCGCCGAACAGATGGGTCTGTTCCATGATTTTTTGTGCGGCGGCCGCCCCTGCGGCATCGTTTCCCGTCGGGTCACACCAATCCATGGCGCGCTGAATGCTCAGGAACGTAAGGGCGCCCGCCGTCGTGACGGTGGGATCGACTGCGATGGGCGTTTGGTCATCCGCTTCGCCTGGAGTGAATTCCGCCTGGCCGGTGAGGTAGGCGCTGAAGGCTTCGAGCATGACGATCGGCGGATCCCAGTCCATGGCGGTGGTCGCCCCGACGATCCCGACCGCCCCGGTCGAGGCAGTCACGCTGCCGGCTTTCATGAACGCTTCGGCCAGGCAATCGCCGGTGGTCAGTGTGAAATCTCCGATGTGGCAGGCCCCGACCACGACGAAGGGGAGCGTGTCCAAATTCGTCAACGCCTCGGCGTGAGGCACATCGAAATTCCCGGTGTTCCAAGCCGTGTCACTGCCATGCCCGAGATAGTAGACCAGGCCGCGCCCGGCGTTGAGTGCGTCCGATATCTGCGAGGCGGTCACCCCGGGATCGAAGAGTTCATCGACCGCCGTGTAGCCGTAGTTCAACCATTTCTGCCGTTCTTCGCCCAGAATCTCGAAGTCGTCCTTGCCGAACGCACTGCTGCTCCCGCCCTGGTTGCTGGCAATGGCGGTGGCGCGAGCCAACCACGCCCCGTCGCCGGAGGCGAGCGGATCTTTCTCATAACGCACGAACTTGGCGGCCTGGTTGGCCACGTCGTCCGCGGAATTCGCGGAGATTCGGGAGATCAGTACATCGTGATAGAAGTCGTCGCCGTCGAGTCGGGTGTAAAGCGTGTCGCTCGGGATGTTCGTGGCGCTGGTGTTGCAGGGCACGTCCCCGGCGTCGCCCACCAGAATGACGAAATCGAGGTTTTCGCTGTCGTACTTCGTCTGGATGAAATCCTGCACCGCACTCGTTCCCGAGCCGGTATCGTCCGGATAGAGGGCCACCTGTACCGGAAGGCCGCGTTGCCGTTTCCAAAGCACGAAGTCATCGAGAGCCGCAACGTACGCCTGGGGACCGATGACGAGCATGACGCCGCTCTCGGTCAGGCCCCGGTCGGCGCCCCGCTCGCCACCGGTCGCAGTGCTATCGACGGCCAGGACCTGCGGATTGAGAACTTCCCCCCGGAGCATGCGGTCGAAGAGGCGGGAGCGGCGGCGACCGCGACGGTGGACGCCGACGCGGCCGGCGCCGGTCGGAAACACCTCCACCACGATCCGAGAGGAAACGCGCATGGCTTGGCGCCGGGCATCGTACTGGCAGGGAAAGAACGTAACCGTGGCCATGGACACTCCGTGGACGCGCCGTATGCGTCCCAAGACCGCAGGCTGCCGGGGGAAGATCCCGCCGCCCGAATAGAACGGACCGAACCGCGGCGGGGAGCGGGGCCCGGTCCTCGACACGAACCCGGCTGAAGGTTGGGGAGGGGGAACAGGGACCCAACGATAGTCCACACGGCGAACCACCAATTTGGCCCCGGTCCAACCCGGCAGCGCCACGCGCCCCTGGCGGAACGGGAGTTCCGGGTAGCCGCGTTTTTTGAGACGCCCGCCTCCGCGCCCGAGGACGACCGTACAACGTTGCCCATCGATCTCGCGGGAAGCGAATGTCGGTGGAGAGGGCGTGTACTCGAGTCGAATCCGGCCGCTGACGCCGGGCACGACCCGAATCGCCCGGGCCGCATGGGCGCCCGCGACCCAGGCCAGGGCCAGCATGGCCGCGATCAGGAAGCGAGCCCTGTATGAAGTCCGTTGCACGTACATCGATCTCATGTGGTTCGAACCCGAGAAACCAACCGCACCAAGGCGCAAAGGAATCGGTGCGACGCAAAGCGCCCGATTCGGCAGAGCATGGATTCGGCGCGAACGGCCCGGGTCGGGTCGGGAGCGCGGCCGCACCGGCCAAGCCGTCATGGGTGTCTTTTGCGAGGACCGGCCTCGGTATCGGCTTTCCGCCGGAATTGCGCCCTGGGAAACCTCTGACGTCCTGGATGGCTCACGAGCGCAGTGCTATTTACCATACCGAATTCGGCGCTTCTTTGCAAGTTTGCCGGAGCGCGCGGCCGGGCGCGGCGCGGCCTCCTCACCGAACGTCTGCCGCTTCAGGGCGTAAATCTGGTCGCGCAGCATGGCGGCGCGTTCGAATTCGAGGGCTTCGGCGGCCTCGTGCATCTCGGCCTCCAGCCGGTTCAAGGTCTCGGCGACATCGTAATCCCCCCCGCTTTCGCGAATGACCGATGCCACGATTTCCTCTGCTTCTTCCCGCACGTGCAGGCTGGTCTGGACCGCCCGCTTCACGGAGCGGGGCTGAATGTGGTGACGCCGATTGAACTCTTTTTGGCGCGCACGCCGTTCATGGGTCAGATCGATCATGCGTTGCATGCTGCCCGTGATTTCGTCGGCATAGAGGATGACCCGCCCGTCCAAATGCCGTGCAGCCCGGCCGGCGGTCTGGATGAGAGCGGTCTCGGAACGCAAAAAACCCTCCTTGTCGGCATCGAGGATGGCCACGAGCGAGACCTCGGGCAGGTCCAACCCCTCCCGGAGCAGGTTGATGCCGACAAGGCAATCGAAGTCCCCCGCCCGCAGGTTGCGAATCACGTCCACGCGTTCGATGGCATCCATTTCCGAGTGCATGTACCGAACTCGCAAATCGAGTTCGCGGAGGTAGTCGGCCAGATCTTCGGCGGTGCGTTTGGTGAGGGTGGTGACCAAGACGCGCTGCCCGCGCTCGGCGCAGCGCCGGATTTCTTCGATCAGGTCGTCCACCTGCCCTTCGAGCGGACGGATCTCGACCTCCGGATCGAGCAACCCCGTCGGCCGCACAACCTGCTGGACGGGGTCGGTCCGCGCAAGTTCAAACGGCCCCGGAGTGGCGGACACGAAGACGACCTGCCCGATGATGTCCATGAATTCATCGAAATCGAGGGGGCGGTTATCGAGCGCCGACGGCAGGCGGAAGCCGTGCTCCACCAGGACCTGTTTCCGGCTCCGGTCCGCCCGGTACATGGCGTTGAGCTGAGGGACCGTGACGTGCGATTCGTCGATGACCGTGATGAAATCCTCGGGGAAATAGTCGATCAGCGTGTACGGACGTGAGCCGGGGGGCCGATTCGAGAGGTGTCTTGAGTAGTTCTCGATCCCGTGGCAGTAGCCGACTTCTTTGAGCATCTCGAGGTCGTACATGGTCCGTTGATAAAGCCGCTGCGCCTCGACCAGGCGTCCGGCTTCCTCGAACTTGCGGACCTGCTCGTCGAGTTCAGCCAGGATCCCGGCCTCCGCCCGGGCGATCCGATCCTGGGGCATGACGAAATGCTTGGCCGGAAAGATCGAAACCTGCGGCAACTGCTCGATCACGCGCCCGGTCAACGGGTCCCGGCGGGTGATGCGTTCAATGACATCGCCCCAGAATTCGATCCGGACGAAATCGTCGCGGTAGGAAGGGTAGACGTCCAGGGTATCGCCGGCCACGCGGAACTCGCCCCGACTCGGGGCGACGTCGTTGCGGGCGTACTGGATGTCCACCAGGCGGCGAAGCACTTCGTCACGTGCGAGGTCCCCGGATACTGCGAGCTGCACCTGCATGCGCTCGATGTCCTCCGGAGAACCGAGTCCGTAGATGCAGGAAACGCTGGCCACCACGATCACATCGCGTCGTTCCATGAGCGCACTGGTGGCCGACAGTCGGAGTTTCTCGATCTCGTCATTGATCGAGGCGTCTTTGGCGATGTAGGTGTCGGTCTGGGGGATGTATGCTTCGGGTTGGTAGTAGTCGTAGTAACTGACGAAGTACTCGACGGCGTTATCGGGAAAAAACGCGCGGAATTCGCTGTAGAGCTGGGCGGCAAGTGTCTTGTTGTGGGAAATGACCAGGATCGGACGCTGAACCTGCTCAATAACGTTGGCCAGGGTGAAGGTCTTTCCCGAGCCGGTTACCCCGAGCAGGGTCTGGAGCGAGCGGCCGGTACGCAAGCCGTCGCAGAGTTTCCGGATCGCCTGCGGCTGGTCGCCGGCAGGCCGATACTCCGAATGCAGTTGGAAAAGGCGCTTGTGCTGTGGAGCGATGAACATGTGACACCGGGGGTCGTTCACAAAACGAGCCGAACCGGGCTGGACCAAGCCCGAGCCCCGGACGTGCACGTTACTCGCACGTAATAAAAAACGAAACGCCCTGAAGCGCGAGCCGGCAGGGAATCCGTTCCCAGGTCCGCCGCGTCGACAAACTCACACCGCGCCCACCACTTCCCCGGGCGAATCGCCTGGATCGACCGGCCGTTGCGGACCAATTCGACAGCCGCAATATCGCTTCGGGAGGCGACAACTGCAGATACCCGGCGCGCCGCGGCATAACAGAAGTTGAGCGACCGGCAACGGTCGGCGTGGCAATCACTGGGGACCGTGTGGACATGGGGATCTCCCCGCCAGATCCGGGGCCCCTCCGGCCGGCAGGAGACCGGATTGCTCCAGACCGCCCGCTCCCGGCCCGCAATGTTCGCCCAACCCCGAAACCGGTACAAGCCCTCGACAGAAATCGAGAAACCGTGTGCCTCCAGGACGGGCAGCCTGCGCGGGTTGAAGCCGAGGCGACGTTTGGCGGGGCGAGCGAACGCCCCTTCGATCTCGACCCGTCGGTCGCAGGGGATCGCCGGGCAACCCGCGGCGTCGGCCAGCGTCAGCCGCACGGAAAAGTCCTCGCCGGGACGAACCACGGCAGGCGCCACGATCCGCAGTCCCACGGCCTCTCGACCGGGCGACTCGGTCCGCAGTACTTTTTCCGCCAATTCGTCCATGACACTTTCTCGGCCTAGCAGAACCCCGCACGGGCCCGTGGCGACCGCACCGGTTGCGACGGTCCGGCAGCTGTGCACCCGGGTCCGAATATACCACGCGCGGCCCCGGGCGCTCCCGCGTCGTGACCGGCCCGGCCAAGACCTGTAACGGTTCAATTGCGGCGGGGACTTGCGGCTCCGGGGAACGCCGCTCGATGCGGAACAATGCACCCCGGGGCGGACCGTC
>JAADHN010000026.1 GCA_013151865.1 Kiritimatiellota bacterium | reverse complement strand
ATCTGGTTGCCCGGCCTAGCCAGGAAGCTCGTCCCAGCCTTGGGAGCCTTGGGGGTCAGGGTCAGTGAGTATGAGATATCGCCTAAGTACGGGCGGACAAGTGAGCGTTATCTATGCTACAACGACATCGTGAACCAATACTTCCGTGGGCCTTTGAACCTGAAGCCACAACAGATCGATTTCTTTCTGAGCGAACTCTGAACGCCAGACTGCCGGGATCGCCGTCAGTGACGCCAAGGAAAGAACAAAAATCACTACCGTCCCATAACTCTCTCAAAATGGGTATTTGACACTCGTTTTGAACTTGGGAACAGTCGGTTTTTCCGTACCCGTGTTTGCACATTTTTGTTGTCTCTGCACCCGTGCTGTCCGCTGAGTCAGGGAGCGAATCTCGGCAAGTACACTTGTCCCGGCCTCGTATCCGCAGGGGCGGGGGGCTCGGTGCTGTCCCACAGAATTCGCGGAACTAAGTGGTCTCTGACATAAATACCATCACGTATTGGTAAGCGTCGCAACTGGCCCATCTTTTTGCCTGATGGATATTTGGTTGGGTCGGACCGATGTAGTGCATTCGTCTTAAACGAGATAGCTTCAATGAAAGGGCGTTTGAGGTGCTTAGAATGGGCATTTCCGTCCTGTTTCCGTACCCGTTAAGCTGGTGGCGTTTCATTCTCGTCAGGAACGAGGGAAATTGGGGACGGAGTTCGTTATGGTTTCAAGGGGGTTTTGAGGATTTTTGAGCAAAAGAAGTCTCCCGCAGGCCGGGTCGCGGCGCTTTTTTCGCGACTCGGTTTTTTGAGATGCTTTCTTGGCGGCACGGGCGAAGCATTACCCGCGGGGATCGCGGTCTCCAAGAGTACACTACCTGCCGGGGCAGCGGGCTCGAGGGGAGACGCATGCCGACGTGGCCGTCGGCGGTCGCAGGGGTTCTCCCTGCTCTACACAAGAACGAGAATATGGCGAAATGTCGTGTTCCTTTCAGAGCTACAACGTATGTTATGGACGCCGGATGCAGTTCCCGTCTGCCACGAGCGGGCGGCGCCATTGTGCTCGTCCCATTCGTGACCGAAAAGCCGCATCGACAGTGAGGCGGCGCGAGAATTGGGATGAATGTTCGAACAGGAGATAGCTGGCATGTGCAACCGGCTTGAGCCCCCCGGTCTCCAGGTTTTCTCGCGGGAATTCGTGCGCATGTCGAGTCCGGAAGTCGCGGAAAAGCTCCGCCGCTTTCACATGCGCCATTGCTTCGAAGACTATCAGTGCCTTCTGCGCTACGACGACCAGGGACCGCGCGGGGAGAATCCGCCGATCATCCCCTACGCGCCGGTTCGGCGTTCCCGGGTCTACACCGGCACGCGCGAAACCGGTTCCTACAACCACCACTCGCAACTCGCCAAGTTCAAAGGCCGTTACTACCTGGCGTGGTCCAACGGGATCGTGGATGAAGAAGCCGCGGGCCAGCGAATCCTGATCGCGACCTCCGACGATGGTGTCCACTGGTCCGAGCCGGTCTGTGTCGCGGGCGGCAGGGACGATCCCGTCGTCGCCCACAACTGTATCGCCCTGCGAGCGACCAAGGACCGCCTTTACGTGGTAGGAATGAAAGAGGACACCACTCGGGACGCGACCGTTCCCGGCATGCGCCGGATCGATCCGGAAAGTCATGAGGTCAACGTGTATGCGTCCGAGGACGGGGTTTGCTGGGAGAAAGTGTTCACTTTCACCGACCGGCTCAAGTGGGTCTTCGAGGCGCCGCGCGCCACGGCGGACGGGCACCTGATGTGCGTGGCTGCGCTCAAAGACGGCGCCGCCATCCTGCGCTGGCCCGGTCTCGACCTCTGCGCACACCCCGAGGTCATTAGCGTGCCCCAGCCGTACGGTGCGCGCTTCCCCTACGGCGAAGGCACGTGGTATCAGACGGACGACGGCCGGATCATCGTGTTCTGGCGCGACGAAGGCCAGTCCTGCCGCACTTGGGTGAACCTGAGCCGGGACGGCGGCCGGACGTTCACGCCGCCGGCCATGTCCGACATTCCGGACTCCATGAGCCGACTCAGCGCCGGACGGCTGGTGGACGGGCGGTACTATCTTTGCAACAACGCCTTCCCTACGCTGCTGAATCGCCTTCACCTGTTTCTGCTGCTGTCGGACGACGGATACGTTTTCAACAAAGTGTATCTCATCGCGGACGACCCCACGGCCCAACGGCTTGCCGGCCTGCTCAAAGTCAACGGCTACCAGTATCCCTGTTGTTTGCCCGACGCCGACCGGTTGCTCATCGCTCACTCGGTCAACAAGGAAGACATCGAGTGCGGGATTATCAATACCACGGCGGTCTGATCATGTCCGGAAAAAACCGGCGGGAGTCATGCCCGTATCGTGATCCCGAACGCGCCGCAGACGCGCGGGTCAGCGGGCCTTCCGGGCCGCATGAACATTGAGGAAAAGGTCCGGCAGACTGCGTTCATTATGGGCCGGAAGATGCTCGACGGCGACGAACCATCGGCGTGGACCATCAGCAATGTCCGGGCGGGGTAGAGACGGTTTATTCATGCTTTGATCGGAGGTTGCACCATGAATGCGCGCTGGCTTTTACCCTTTGTCGGACTTCTCGCCGGACTTCGGGGAGCGGCGGATGGACCGGTCGTCGCTGAACGCTTTGTCGGCCACCCGACGGCGCACGCGGCCCTGCGGACGGGCCGCTGGCACATTACGCCGGACGCCGAAATCTACCGGAGCGAGACACGGGACATCTACTTCAGTCCGGAAGAACCCGGTCACCTGGCCTGGGTCGGTCTCTGGAAAACGAAAGACGGGACCCTTCGCACCTGTTTCGCCCAGATCACCGGCGCCCCCGGTCTCAAACCCAGTTATCGGCCCTGGTACGGACGCGGGAAATCGCCCGCCGCCTGGGAGGCCTTCTGCGAAGAACACCACATGCGGATTGGCCCCGAAGATGCCGTGGCCAGGACGAAATGTGTGTTCCCGACTCTCGAATCGACGGACCGGGGCGCCACTTGGCGCAATTTGGGTGTCGAGCAGAATCCGCGCGGGGCAAACCTGCGCTTCGCCACCACGCTCGACGGCAAGCTCATTCGTCATGGCATGGCAACCCTGTGCTGCCGGGACGGACGGTTGGTGTCCACGCCGGGATTGGACGAATGGCTGCGCTGGAAAAAAGCAGGCAAGCAGACCTGGGACCAGTGCCTGATCGCCGTCCGGGAATCCACCGATGGCGGCAGAACCTGGACATCGACGCAGTTCTTGTGTCCCAAGGGAATCAACGCGGACATCCTGAAAAGGTCCTGCGAGGAAAACGCCATGGTCGAATTGGCCGACGGTCGAATCCTGGCTGTGATCCGCTGCGATCCTGGAGCGCCGATGCAGACTTTCCTCACACGCATCGGACCGGGTCGGTATGAAGCCGCACCCCCGACGGCCCTGCCGTTTCGGAATTCCGGCATGCCCGAACTGATTCGCTGCGAGAATGGCGTGATCTGGTACTGGGGCATCGAAGGACACTGGTATTCCGCGGACGACGGGGCAACCTGGCGCCGCTCTTCCGTACGCCTGACTTCATACTACGGAAAGATGGTCGCCGCCGGGAAAAACCTGGTCTTGTGCGTTACACAGCACAATGTCGGCGACGCACCGTATCCGTACTGGTTCGACGGCAGCATCCGACAGTTCCGCATCTGGCAACGCCGGGTCGATCTCATCGAACAGACCGATCCGGACACGCGATTTGCCCGAGCCATGCTCAAAGGCAACCCACTGACGGACCCGCACTTGCGCGTCGATTTGCGCGCGGACGGCCTGACTGGAGTCGTCTTTCGTGTGTCGCCGACCGGCGGTTCGTATTACGCGTTCCTGACGCTCCTCCCCGATCATCCTTTGTACAAGACCTATTTTCCGCCGGCAATTCAGCAGGCGACGCTTTCCGCGAACTACACACCTGGCGATACGTTCAGCATCGGTCTCGGATGGCCGATGGCCGTGATGGTCAAAGTTGAGAACGAACACGTCACGGTCCTGGGCGGCATGCGGCTGTTCGACGCGCCCGCAAAAGGCGCCTGGATCCAAATGCAGGTGAAAGCTCGCGGCAACCTCATTCAAGGCGCGATCAAGGTCAAGGATCGGGCGGTTTACGTCGGTGTGTACGACAGTGGGCTCGCAGCAGGGCGCATCGGCTTCTTCACGGACCGGTCCACCGGCGCTTTCCGGAACTGTCTCGTCTGGGATACACCACAGATGATCCGCGAGCATTGGGCGCCGCATACAGGAATCAAGGCGGCGGCAAACCGGTGAACGCAGAAGACATCGCGGGGATTTCGGGAAGGGCTTTTTCCGGTTGATTCCGGACCGGCGACCGGCGCTTCCAGGGACAGACTGTGGCGGGCGAGATGGAAGTGCCGTCGTGGCCGACAGCGGTCGCGGGGGTTCTGTGTGCTCTACAGGCAAAAAAGGCATTGCGGCCGGGGCCCGCCCGCACCACGGGGACGACGTGGCAGACATCCGGAAGCGATGACGGGCGCGAATGCGGGACATCTCGTGCTTCATCAAGGACTTGCAGCAGCGATTCACGTCGTGGTGCAATCGGACGCGACCGACGCGACGTCGGGTCCGGTACCGGTCGGACGGCGCGATCATCGGGTCGAAGTTGTTCGTGCGGAAGATGGCTACGGGTGTGATCGTTCCGGAACGGGCGGAGAAGAAACGGCTGGCGGCGGCGCGGCGGGGAAAATGGACCCTTTGGGGCGTGCGGGGGTTCAAACACCGATTCGGACGCATAGGGGTGTCCCGGGCGCGACGGTCACTCCGGACTCGAACACCAAACTCGTCCCGCCCCCGTCGGCTTCGACTTGGACGATCAACTCCAAGGCCCCGAGCCGGACTTCGACCGGGCGGTCGGGCGCCTCCCCAGGCAATGCCAGACAGCGGACGAAGAGTTCGCCTTCCTCGATCTCGATCCGAACCTCGGCGACCCCGCGTTTGCGCGTCTGTACAAACACCCCCCAGCCGCTGCCCACCGAGAAGAAGCAGCGGAAATCTTCCGGGCGCCACTGCGGCGCGAAACGAACGTGCCCCCGACTTCCGTCGTACCGGAACCCGGCAAACGCCCCCAGGAGGGCGTAGCTGGCCAGGGACCGAGAATAGTGGTGGCCGCACTCGAACTCGTTGTATGGGTTCCGGCGCAGACCGTTGTGGCGGTCACGGACCCCTTTGACGATGCTCATTCCCTGAGCTTGCAGTCCCTCCCAGATCATGTGGGCGGCCACTTGGTACTCAATGCCGCACCAGACTTCGCTCGAGAACCAGAACGGATAGGGGGGCGACTCGACGCCCGGCCAAGTGCACAGGAGGAGACCGGCCTCCTTGGCGAGGGCGTACGCCCGCAAGAGGCAGGCGTGATCGCTCAGGTCCGGTTTCCAGTTGTGTTTAAAGATGCTCTTGAGGGCTGTCCGCACGTGCTCCGGGTCCAGCAGCGGTCCGAGGCCGAGCATGGCCGCGTACCACTCGCCGATGAGCTGGTCCGACAGGCACCCTTCCCCGAATTGGTATCGTGGAATCTGCTCGCCCTCGTGCAAATGGCCGCTCGGATGCGCAGAATGGCGGCCGGCTTCGGGATTGATGATCTGCCGGTACCAACGTCCGTTGAACAGATGCTCCTCGATCCAGCGCCGGCCTGACTCGAACAAGCGGTCGTAGTCCCGGGCACGCTCAGACTCCCCCAGGAATCGAGCCATCTCGGCCCCGGCACGCAGCGCCCCGAGATAGAACGTGCCGATCATCGGGTTCGGCCCCCAGAACTCGTTGTCGTACGTATTGTGCTGCACGCCTTCGATCACACCGTCCCGGTCCGCGTCCCAGTATTCCCAGGCAAATTCGAGGCTCCGGCGGCAAGTCGGCCACACGCGGCGCAACCACTCGTTGTCGCCACTGATCTTCCATTCCCGAAAGACCTTAAGGATCCCGCCGAGCTGACCGTCCGCGGCCGGATGGAACCCGGCAATGTTGCACGGGCTCCCGGGCGGCAGCGATTGGCGGAAACACATGCGCCCGGAGTCCGGGTCCATGTTAAGGGCGAAATGCTGCTCTCGGACGCTTCGTTCGAGGGCGGGAAAAAGCCAAGCCAACGCCTGGGCGTAGTTCCATACGTGCGAGCATGAGCCCGGGCAGCAACCGGACCGGTCGCTGCAGCCTTCCCAGCCCCAGAACGCACCGTCCTCGAAGCGGAGGCAGGTGGGAGTTTTCAGGATCGAAAGCTGCGAACTCACCGCTTCGACCGCCGGCCCGGGGAGCGTGCTGCCGTGAAGGAGCTGCGAGAACGACCGGCTGCGGCGCATCAGCTCATCCCGGTTTGCCAGAGCGTACCGGGCGACGGCCCACGCGTCCTCAAACAAGGCGCCGGTATAGGTTTTCCATGGCTTCCCGCCGGCATCGGAGACCGGACTGTGCCATGCCAGGATCACCGGCATCTCGATCTCCGCCCCCGGTTCGAGGTCCGTTTTCAGGATCAGGCCGCCGGTCAAGGTGTTCTTTTCGTCGCTATCGGCATTGTCCAGGACCATGGGAAACTCCCCCTTTCGGGTGACCGCTTCCCAAAACTCCCAGGCGCCGTCGAACGCGAGGGAAGAAACGGCCCGGGCCGTTCCGATCGTATCGGGGAACGGGGTGACCAGCGCCATGGAACCGTACCGGGGCGATCCCGGTTCGTGCTTTCGAGTGCCCATGCGCACTCCGCAACCTTCGGGCAGTGTCTCGACCGCGTTGCGACAGCCGCCCAATTCGGGGTAACCCACCAGGTTTTCGATCATGGCCAACAAACGCAATTCGACCCGATTCAACGACCGGTTGCGTAGGCGGAACGTGAAAAAGGCCGCCGGCAGACTGCTGTTGCGGTCGTCCAGCGGGATGAAGGGGCTGAACGCCTCGAGTTCGACTTCCACCGGCGACCGGCTGTCCCGAAGGCGGACCCGGGCAAACGGGAACTCCCCCTCGAACTCGCACCGGCGGAACGCGGGGAATTTGGCGTTCCACGCCCTAACGCCATGGCCGCTGCTCACATAACTGCCGCCCGGCTGTCCCTGCAGCAGCCGGACCGTGGACCTGCGGCGCTTCTTCTGCTTGCAGCGCAAGGCAAAGAAACTCGCGGCACTGTTGAACCCCTTATTCGGGTGATTGAAGATCTCCCAGTCCCGAAGCTGTCCCCAGCCGCCGAGGCTCACGCAACCGGCGCCGATCCCGCCGAGCGGAAAAGCGATTTCGTCCAGGTGCCTTCCCGAAAAGCGCCGAACCGGACTGCCGCCGAATAATTCCCCCCGCGAATACGGAATACGCTTGGCCATACTGCAGGATCTCCCGTGTGTGGAGTATTCAACGACCGTTGCGACGGCGTATGGGATTGGCCGTGGTCACAATCGGTCTCGGGGTTGAGCACCGTCACTGTCGCTCATACCATAACCGCATTCGCCCTGCTTGCCCCGCCGAGGGCCCGGCTCGGACTGCGGGGCTGGATAAGGGACTTTCATTCCGGAACGAGGCCGCTGTTCTTGTCAGGAGTTCGGCCGGGAGGGAGGGCGCCTCGGAACCGGAAATCCCGAGTCCGTCACGGGCCGATGGGCGGGCGGGGAACGTTGCCAGGCAGACCCCTCTCTCCAAATGTCTCCGGGCGGGGTTGACAGCGACGCGTCATGCCGGAGATTCAACGCTTTCCCGACAGCAGCGATTGGGGACCTGTCATGAAACCGGATTGAGGATACGCCCGCTCACACGGGGGTCTTCACCCGTTCGACGATCTCGGCGATCACGTCCGCCTTACCGACACCGGCATAAGAGGATTTGGCGTCGAGCATCACGCGATGGGCCAGTACGGGCACGGCCAGTTCTTTGGGGTCGTCCGGCACGACATAGTCGCGGCCCCGGATCAGGGCCAGGGCCTGACTGGTGCGGAAGAGGATGAGAGCAGCCCTGGGGCTGGCCCCGAGCTGAAGCCGGGACTCGGTCCGCGTGGCCCGAGCCAGGGCCACGATGTAGCGGAGCACGCTCGGGTCGACCTCGATATTTCGGACGCGTTCCTGCACCTCGACGATGTCGGCGGTGGTAGCCACCGGCCGGATGTCCTCCAGAGGATGGCGCACCTTCTGGTCCGTGACAACGCACAGCTCCTCTTCTTCGTCGGGATAGCCGAGTTCGATCTGCATGGCGAATCGGTCGAGCTGGGCTTCGGGCAGGGGATACGTCCCGTGATACTCGATGGGATTCTGCGTGGCAATGACAATAAACGGGGACGCGAGCGCCCGGGGTGAGCCGTCAATGGTGACCTGGCCTTCGCTCATGGCCTCGAGCAAGGCGGACTGGGTGCGGGGGGAGGCTCGGTTGATCTCATCGGCCAGCAGGACATGGCAAAACACCGGGCCCGGTCGAAACGAGAAATCCCCGGTCCGCGGCGAGTACACCATGCCGCCCACGATATCGGTAGGCAGCAGGTCCGGAGTGAACTGGAGCCGGTGGAAATCGCCTTGAATGGAGCGGGCCAGGGCTTTGGCGAGGGTGGTCTTGCCCACGCCGGGGACGTCCTCGATCAGCACATGTCCATTGCTGCACAATACCGTCAGGAGCAGCTCGACCGCTTCGGGCTTGCCGCGAATCACGCGATTCAAGTTGTCCGCAATCGCTTCGAGTGCCTGCATCGCCACCTCTTCAGCTCGAGGTTCGGGTATAACGGCCGAGCCAAGCGCCGCTGTTTCGGGCGGTCCCCCTTTTTCACGGGACGAATGGTCGCGGGGACCGCGGGCGCGGAACACGGCTCGACAGTTTAGCGGGCCCGACACTGTGCGTCAAGTTTCGCCGGGGGAGACAAACGGCGCCGCCGAGACGAGATCGCTGGGGTTCATGTCTGCCTCGTATCTTCCCGGTCGCGCCAAAACCCCTGAATGTAGTCCCAGCCTTCCTGCGCGGTTTCGCAGTAGTGGAATATGTCCAGGTCGCGGAGGTCGATCAGGCCGTACTCGGCGAATTTGCGCCAATGGATGGCGTCTTCCCAAAATTCGCGGCCAAAGAGCACGACGGGCATGGGGCGGATTTTCCCGGTTTGAATCAGGGTGAGGGTCTCGAAGAGTTCGTCGAGGGTGCCGAACCCGCCGGGGAAAGCGCACAGCGCCTTGGCCCGCAGGAGAAAATGCATTTTGCGGATGCTGAAGTAGTGAAAGTAGAAAACCAAGTCGTCCGGAATGTATGGATTGGCCGCCTGTTCGTAAGGCAAGCTGATATTGAGGCCGATGGACTTGGCGCCCACATCGGCCGCGCCGCGGTTGCCGGCTTCCATAATCCCGCCGCCGCCGCCGGTCATAATGACGTACGAACAGCGTCCCTGAATCTGACAGCAGCCGCTGACCAATGCAGCGAATTCCCGGGCTACCGCGTACCAGCAACTGAGTTCGACCCTGTGACGCGCCACCTGCACCGCGCGTTTGGCCTCGGGCGAATCCGGGTCGGCCTCGAGAGCAGACAAGGCGTCATCGAGTTGCTCCCGGGCTTTTCCCGGTTCCGGGATCCTGGCGCTGCCGAACAGGACAATAGTCGAGTCGATACCGTGCTCGTGGATGATGATTTCCGGCTTGAGCAGCTCGAGCTGCAGACGGACCGGCCGGCATTCGTCGCGCTTGAGGAATTCGGTGTCTTCGTAGGCTTTCAGCAGGTTCCGGCTCATGGGTCGGTGTCCTTTTTCTTTGACGTGATTGCCCGGGCGGTCGAGCGGGGGACGAGGCCGCAAGGGACTTGGGACCGGTTTCAAGACAGGGCCGGGCCAAGTTTGTTCCCGACGGTCCGCCTTTCCGTCACGGCGCGCGCGACGGCCCTTCGATCGTGATCCGGGCGCGGTCGGCGTCGTACCGAAGAATGGCGCCGCTCAAGGTCCGCGTCGTATACACGCCGTCGAGCCGTCCGTCCTCGGGAAAGACGGCCGGCAGCTCGGGCAGGAAGCTCCCGGTCCGCCCCAAAAGCAGTCCGGCAACACGGGCGAACGTGTCGGGGGCCGCGCCGAGTCCCGAAAAAAGAACGGACCAGCCTTTCCCCACCCGCCGCGCGTGCTTGCGGAGTTGGCGCCGGTCCACGGTCCAACGGATGGATGCGACGCCGAACCGGGCGGTCCCCGCTCCCTTGCGCACCCACTCGATTGTGCGCACAGCCACGCCGAGTCGACGACGGTCGGTGCTGTCCCCGCACTCGGCCGGGACCCAGGTGCGGATATCGAGTTCCAATCGGGCCAGGGCCGAGCCTCCGACCACATCCTTGGGGACGGTGAATTCGTAGAGCACGGCCCCGGGTCTGTCGAGCCGTCCGACAGGGGCGCCGTTGATACGGACCGTATTGCCCTGGGCGGTCCGAGCGTAGGAGGGAAGGTAGGCATCGATCCGGAGCCTGTACGCAGCCCCCGGTCGCGTCGGCAGCAGGATACCCGACCGTGCCCCGCTCCAACGCTTTCGTGCATCCGGTATACGAGGCCATTCCAGGCCCCGTTCCTGTTTGTGCCAGTCGCCGAAAATCCAGTCGCCATCGCCGTCACGGCCCAATTCCAGGCGCCAGGATACGGGGGCGCTCCCGGGGGCAAGGGTCCGAAACAACAGTTTGTCCGAGATGCTCTTCACGGCACCGGGAAACAGTCGTTCCCGCCACTGTTCGAGGTCGTACAGGCGCTTTGCGAGCGGATGGCCCGGGCGGGTGGCGGCAATGAGCAGGCCACCGCGTTCCACCCAACGGCGAACCCGACGCGCCGACTCCGGTTCGAGCACGTCCGACTCGACGAGAATGAGAGCCCGATGTCCACGCAACACGCCGTCGCGGACGCTGCAGCGTGTGACCATATCGTAGTCGACGACATCGCGCAGGCGGCGTGCGACGGCATACATGGGGTGGATCGCGCTGGGGTCCACCTCCCACGTTTCGCGCGACACGTAGAAGGCGGTGGTGACGAGCGGGTCCCGGGGCACGAGCAGAGGGGCGAACTCCCGGAAATTCCGCAGTGCATCGCCGGCCTGGAATAGGTTCGGCTTGTAATAGTGGAGCTGTCGCACACCGGAGGCGGTCGCGTTAAAAACGCGGGCCACGACGCCGCGGGCGTCCACGCGCCCGGCGGGTTCGAACCCGGCGAAGACGCCGTAGAGCCTGGTGGCGGTGGCCACCTCGCGGGTGACAGTGAAATTGGCCGCCAGATCGCTTGCCTCGTTGGTGATGCGGATGCCGGCGCCGTAAGGGGCTATGGCCTTCGCCTGGGCCGTGAAATCGGCCCCGAGCAGGGGGCGGCCGTTGCCGCCGGTGCACAGGTAAATCTCGGTTCGCGGGAAGTGGCGGCGCGTGGTGCGGACCCAGAATTCGGCCCAATCGGTCATGGCTTGCTGGTACCACTGAGCCAAATCGGCACGGGCGCGGTCGTTGGGGGCTTTGTCGGGCAGAAATGTGGACACGTCGTTCCACGACCGAAAGTCCCTGCCCCAGGCCCGGTTCAGTCGGAAGAGGAAAAAGTATTTGCGGCGCATGGCCCGGCGGAAGGCGATCCGCGCGAAGGGGTCGTCGGCCCACCAGCCGGCATGGTTGTGGTAGGCCCCGGTGAGACGCGCAGTCCAGCCGCCCGTCGGGCCGGCCGGATAGATGCTCTCGCCATAGATGCCCGAGACCCCGAGCAACACGGACTCGATGACGCCGCTGTCCCGGTAGCGCGCCGCAAAGGTGCGCAGGAAACGCTCGATGTACCGGGGCAAGTCCGGATTGAAGAGAGACTGAACCTTGCTTTCTTTGCCGTGTTCGAGGCAGCGAAAGTAATGCGAATACGGACTGTCGTGCCACCACAACGGGGTGGCATAGGCCGGGCCCGCGATGAGAAAAGGCACCCATTTGAGCCCGTGGCGGCGGAGGATGTCCACCTGTCGGTCCCACTTGGACCAGTCCCAGCCACCCTCTTTCTTCGGCTCGACACCGGCCCAATCCACATAACTCTCGACGCTGGTTGCGGAGATTGCACGGAGCAATGCGGCCTCGGTCTCGTCGGCGTCGTTGCCGAAAGTCAGTTCCATACCGGGCGGGCGCTTGACTTCGAACGCGGTCAGTGTCGCAGGATCGAGGGTTTGGGAGAGCGCGAACCCCTTTGGCCGACGGGTGGTGACCGTAATGCGCCGCACGGCGAGTGCCGCGGCGCACAAGCGAAAATCCGCGCCGTGATTCTGGCCATGCCCCACACGAGCACGGGGAAGAAAAAAGAAGAGCGTGCGGACTCCGCCCCGCCCCAACAGCAGGGCGGCGCCCCGTGCCGCCGTGTACTTGGTGCCGAGGTTCGGCTTCGGTGCGGCCTTGTCGTACTGGAGTGTGACGTTGCGGAAACCGTCGTCGAGCACTTCCGCGGCGACGTACAGGTCGACGGGGGCCGCCTTCTCGTAGGCCGCGTCGTCGATGCGGACATAGAGGTATCGCGATCCGGGACCGATGCGGCGCACGGTCGCGCCGGCGACCGTTTCCGGCACGTTGACGCCGTCGCCGGCAGAGGGCGCCGACAGGCCGGCGCCGCGGTTTTCGGGACCCAGCACAATGCTCAACGGAGGCAGGGTCGCCGGGGCGCACACGGCGTTTCCGGCACATAGAACAAAGGCAAGCAGGATCCGTTTCAGGTTCATGGGGGTTGGGACTCCGGCGCGGACAGGGCACGCAGCGAAGGCGGCCGATACGCGATCACGAACAAACGGTCTTCGGCTTTGAGAAGGTAATCGCGGTCCTTCAAAACGCTGCCGGACGGCAACGAAGAAACCGGCGGCGGATTGATGGTCAACCTCGGCTCGATCACCGGCTCGCCCCGCCAATCGTGCACGGGCGCACCATGCTCGGTGCGGACCTCGAAAGTCTGGACGCCGACAAGGATCACCGCTTCCTCTTCGTAATCCACCAGTGCCTTTTCCAGGGCGCGATAGGGTTTGCCGACGTAAGCCGACGGGACCGGCACCACGTAGATTTCATTGGTGTCCTCGGTGGCCGTCAGCAGCCGGATGTACACCTCGCTCAACCCGTGAGTGAGGGCAGCTTGGGCGATCAGTTTTTCGGTCAATTCGTCGATGCAGACCACCTCGTCCACGCTGGTGTGCTGGAAGTGGATGCGGTTCCTGGACTTGAGCAACTCGACGATCGTGTGGACCCGGGGCTCGATGGCTTCGATGGCCAGGGCGATCAGTACGGATCGTGTATCGGCGTGCTCGGGTTCGCGCATATCGGCAAGAACGATAGCGGTATCGGCACGGTCGATGGCGGCCCGGGCCAGGATGCGGTCCGAGGCGGGGTCGCCCGGGATCACGAACACGTTGCGGTACGGATCGTCGTCGCCCTCCGGCTCCAACTGGGGCACGGCTTCGGGACGGTCGGTGACGATGACGATGGGACGACAATCTCCGACGACCGGGGCGTGCAACTGGCGAACGATCTCGTCCCCGAGATCGTTCCAGTTGCAGATCACAAAGTGGTTCGTCAGACTGGTCCGGTCGGTGTCTTCCCGTTTCATGGTTCGGGGGCTCCTCGGCAGGCGGAGAACTCCCGCCGCCGTTTTTCTCTTCTAAAGATCGGGCTGCTGTCGTGCCAGGACCACCAATTGGTCGCCCGGAACCAGTGCGACGTCCGCATCGAGGGACTCGCCGGTCCCGATGCGCGGGTCCTCAGTCCCGGGGTTGATCACCAACCGAGGCGGGTCCGGCGGGGAGGCCGCGCGACGCAGGCCCAGGAGCACGTGTGCTTCGCGGTCGTTGTCGATCATGTCCTTTCGAACCTGTCGAAACGTCAACCCGACGAGTCGGTCCGGGACAGGCACGATCCAAACGGTCCCGGCCGCCGGGGCCGCCGAAAGCAGTCGGTGGAACAAATCGCCGAGCTGGTGCTTTTGGGCGGCGTGAGCAATGAGTTTACCGGCCACGTCCCGAACATTGAGCAATTCGAGGCCGGGACCGGGGCGGAAACGACGGGCGCTGCGCCGGTCGGCCAATTCCACGCACACTTCAACCCCTGGATTGACCGCCGCAACCGCCAAGGAAACGAGAATACTGCGAGCGTCCGCACCACGCCGGTCGACTTCCGGGCCGGCGGCGGACGCGGGCGGCAGAACCACGACGCTGTGCGCCGTGCCCGCATCGGCACGCCGCAGGACCTCGTCCCGGACTGGGTCGCCCGGCACCGCCCACACACCTCGGCGAACGCGCCGGTCGGCGATCTCGATCGCAAGCGCTTGCGGCGCCACTACCACCACCTGACGCCGCAAACCGGCCGGCTGCGTGCGCAATTCCTCGAGGACCGCGGGGGCCCGCTCGCTCCAACCGCACACAACGATATGACCGCTGAAAGTGCAGGACGGTTTCCGGCGCAAGATGTTACGTAACCGCCTGCGCTCGACGAAGGTGGCCAACAATTGAGCGCCGGTCAACCCCAGGACGCCGACGCCCACGACCATGACCACCACGGCGGCGATCTTCGAAGGCAGGGTCACGGGATTGAAATCCTCGAGCCCACTCACCAGATAGACGGTCGAGCACCATAGACAGTCCCGGAAAGCATAGAACTTATCGCCCGGCCCCAGCGGTGGGACGCGGGACGGGGAGCGCTCGGAAACCCAGATCACCACGGCGGCGGAAAGCCAGATCGCCACCAGGAACAGCAGCAGTCCGAGCAACCGACCGAGCCGGTACTCCTCGAAAACCCACTGGATTTGGGCGCGCAGGTTGGCGAGACGTTTGGCCATGACACGTTTCATTGCGGGACCGGCCCCACACCGACGCGCCGGCGTGGGAGTCGGATCACCGGACGACCCCAATATAGCGGGGCGGGGCAGGTCTTGCGACGTTTCCGTCGAGGGCCGCGGGTGACAGACCATGGGGCGAGGGTCCGAAAGACCGCTCCTTCCCGCACCAGGGCGGCCCCGAAAACGCGGACCATCGACAGTCGCTCCGGCAAGCCGACACACCGCGAACCGCGCAAAGCTCGGACGGCGAAAACCGGCCGTACAGGGGACGCGAACACACCGTCCGAGCCGCGACGCCGAGGTGGCCTTCGCCACACTGAAGCGGCATCTTTGCGTTCCACGCCTTGCACGAAGTCGACTTTCCCCGGGGGGCGCCGGCGCCGGGTCGGCATTTCCCCGACGTGACCGGCGCGCCTTCCGACGGATTGTACCGGGGCAAAGTTCATGCCGTTGCCTGGCCGGCGCCTCCGGGCGCTTACCCCCGAGCCGCGGCCGGGGGCCCCCGACCTTTTCTGCTGTTCGTCGCTTCACAACCGGCCCAGGACAGGTACGTTACGCGATTCGACGCCGGGTGCGCGTTCCGGCACGAATGCGGGCGAGACTTGCGACCACCGCCATGAACATCGAGATCACCATTCTGGGCAGCGGCACCAGCACGGGCGTCCCCATGCTGGGGTGCGCCTGCGAAGCCTGCACATCCGCCGACCCGCGGGACCAACGGTTCAGGGCCAGCATCCTGCTGCGTTGGGCGGAGACTTCCGTGGTGGTGGATGCCACGCCCGAATTCCGCCTGCAGATGCTACGGGCCGGGGTGCCCTCGCTCGACGCCCTGATCCTGACGCACAACCACGCCGATCATGTCGGCGGACTCGACGATCTGCGCCAGTACACGATGGGCAGTTCCCGGCGAATCCCGGTCTACGGTCCGCCCGAGGCCCTGTGCTGGGTGCGCCACCGTTTCGGCTACATCTGGGACAGCACGCAGGTGGGGGGCGGGCTTCCTCAGATCGACCTTGTGCCCGTGGTCCGACCATTCGCGCTGAACGGCGTCACCATCGTTCCGGTCCCCGTGCTCCACGGCGTTCTGCGCGTTTACGGCTACCGGATCGGGGACTTTGCCTATCTCAGCGACGTATCGGCAATCCCCGAGCGCTCGATGCGGTTGCTGGCGGGACTCGACCTATTGGTCGTCGACGCCGTCCGCTACCGCCCTCACCGAACTCACTTCAATCTCGAACAGGCCATGGCGGTCTCGCGCCGGCTGGGGGCGCGCCGCACGCTTTTCACGCACATGAATCACGACTTTCTCCACCGCAAACTGGCGGCGGAACTGCCGGACGGCATGGCCCCGGCGTATGACGGCCAAGTCGTCCGCGTACAGGCGCCCGGCATGGGATGGAACTCTCGGCGAACCCCCATAAGCGCCAAGCGCCCCGGATGATACCGTGCCGGGAGATGGGCGGCGGCGGATGATATGACGGCGGCCGGCGCAGGAGCAGCCGCTCTCCGGTCGGGACGGGATTGCTCCGACACTCGCTTCGCTCTCGTTCGGATATCGACCGTCTCGCGTCGGCTCGGCCCACCGAACGGCGCGGCACGTTCCGGGAGCGGGACGGGCCCCGGACGCTGCGCATGCCGCCCCCCGATGCCGTCAAGTTTCGCTGCATAAGTAAGGAACTCTTTGAGCATGAACCGCTCCTCCTACCGTTTCGCCGTATTCTTCGACACGCACTATTGCCTCGAACGGACCCTGGAACTCGTTCCCGGCTGTGCCGAGACCTCGGACATCCCCCGGTACCAGTGGATGGCGCGATGCCTCTTCCCCCGGATGCTTGAGGAACTCCGGACACATCGTCCGCACTTGTGCGTGTGCACGGGCGACATCTGTGAGGGCGGCGCTCATGCTTCCCCGGGCGTCCTCGAGCGTGAACTCCGCGAAGTCATCGGGCATTTCGAACAGGCAGGTCTGCCGATGGTCAACGCCCGGGGCACACACGAACCGGGCGGCGTCTACGCGGCAGCGGCCCTGCCGGCCTTTTCCCGGGCCCTGGGTCGCAAGCTCGAGCGGAACTGGTTCCACTTCGATACGCCGGCCGGTCGGTTCGCGGTAATCGAATACCTCACGCTGGCGCCGGGCAACGAACAGGCGACCTGGCTCGAGGACGCATGCCTGTCGATACCGGCGGATACGCCGCTGTTTCTGGCGGCGCACGCCCCGATTGCGAACTTCGCACGCCCCTTGTTTTCGCATCGCCCCATGCAGACCGTACTCGCCAGTCTCTTTGCCCGGCGCCGACCGACGATCTTCTTCTGCGGACACACGCACAACCAAGCCCTGTCGTGGCATCGGGTCGGAGACGGCGGGTTCGCCCAAGTGAAAGGCAGTTCGGTCGGTTTTCCCGGGGTGCGCCCGGAGCCGCTCTCGACCCGGCATGTCCTGCTGTTGGAGGAAGCCGATACTTGCTTCTTCGGCGTCCCGGAAGACCAGGCGCCGGGCTACTGGATATTCGACGCCGAACCCGGCCGACTCGTGGGCTCGTGGTACGGCACGGGTCGAGGCCGACTGGCCCGGGTGCACTTTGCGCTGGACGGCAAGAGCCCGCCCGAAATCCTCGAGGCCCCCGTGTTCGGCTCGCCCGAACTTCTCGCCGCGGACCTGCCTCTTGTCCGGACTGCGACGCTCGAGATGTTCACGTACGGCCTCGAGAACGATGACCTTGCGTGCCGCCTCAACGGCGTGCCGCTGGGCCGCCTTCCGGCGGGAGGCGGGTTTGCGGCGCGGCGTTTCCTGCCTCTGCCCAAAGCGGCGGTCCGCACGCTCTCGACCCGAAACGAACTTTGGCTCGGGAGTCCGACAACATCCGCCATGTTCGCCGGAGGGGCGCGGATCGCCGCGATCACGTACGACGGACGCACGCTGGCCTCCCGCATTCCGCCGGTCCTGTTCGCCGCCGGCCGGTTCGTCGAGGCGCTGCGGGCCGCTTGCCCGGCCCGGTCCGAGCGCATCCAACCCGTGGACCCGCGGGGTTTCTCGATGGAACTGCCGCTCGCCTGACAACGGCATCCCATGCGCTCCCGGGGCGGGCCCACGCAGGGCGTTCTATTCTTTCGACGGCCTCGGCCGGTACAGTTCCGGGCGACGCTGCCCGAGCACGATGGCCCGCAGGTCGCCTTTGGGTACGGGGTGATTGAACCGGCCGTATGCGGGTTTTTCCTGCTCGCTTTTCGGGATGCCGAACCGGACCGGGTTCGGGACGTCGCGGAGTTTCTCGGGCCATTCGTAGTATTTGGGCCGATTGTCGAGGTCGAGAGCGACAATCAGGGGAGCGTTGTTCGCGGCGAATTGTCCTGCGGCGAGCACCATCCCCCACGGACCCATGATATAGGAACGGTGGTCCGTCTCGCGGCCACCGCCGGCCGCCCGGAGCAGGAAATAGCCGTTGTCGATACAGCGGTGAGCTTCGCGCAGGCGGATGTACTCGCTGTAGGGCCCGGAGTCCTGGGTGCTGAGACAGACGAGGTCGACCTGGTTGAGCCCGGCCACAAGATCGATCTCATGTGAGCCCACGTCCGCACAAATTTTCGTACAGATGCGTCCGAAATCCAAGTCGAAGATGCCCACCCTCTCCCCGGCGCGATAGTACTTCGATTCCTTGGATGTCGTTTGGTTGATCTTGGTGTAGCGCCCGATCTCGCGGCCATCCCGTCCGAACACGATGGACTCGTTGAAGCCGCGTTCCAGTTCGCCGGCAATGACGATGTACATGCGATGGCGCTTCGCCGCCGCCGCGATACGGGCCAGTCGCGCACGATTGCGCGCCTTGTACTTCTCCACCTCTGCATCGGAATGGTACCAGACATACTCCCACAGGCAGACGATGTCGCACCCCTGTCGCCCGCAGACGTCCAGCTTTTCCATCAGGCGATCCAGGTTGGGTTCGCGTTCGATGACCGCCGCCTTGATTCGGCGCTTCATGCCCGGCGAACGGTTCTGGGGCACGGGCGGTTTGTCCGCGACGACCGCGGCGAACTTCCCGGTGGCCGGGTAGCCGCCGTCCCGGGCCTTGCCGCCGAGCTGGCTGCGTGGAACCGCGCCGATGGCGACGCCGCCCCGGTGCCCGGAATCGGCGACGGTATGCCCGTCGGGGCCGAAGACCTGTGCCCGACCGATGGGCCATGAACCCGTCCAGGAAAAGCGGGTCGAGTAGCCGCCGTACCCTTTCCGGCCCGCGTACCGCGCCACCGCAACCACGACACGGTTTTCCATGGATCGCCCCCTGAGGACCGTGGCGATCAAGTGTTCGTCACGCTGGGGAAAGGGGAGCGTGGACCAGACGATCAGCGAGGCGCCGCGCCGGCGAAGGACCCGGTCGATTTCGGGAAAGTAATGGTCTGTGCCGATCTTCATCCCGACCGCGCCGAAGTCCGTATCGAATACCGGCAAGTCGTCCCCGAGACGGAAGCCCCGCTCATACGGCAAGCGGTGCGACTTGCGGTATTTGCCGACAATCCGGCCGCCACGGTCGCACAGGAACGAGGTGACGTAAACTGCGTCGCCATCGCGTTCGCGCAGGTTCCCCACGACATACATGCGGTATTCCGCCGCTTTGCGGGCGACGGCGTTCGAGGCAGGGCCGGGTATGGGCTCCGGCGGCTGGTCGACGCACTCCTGGGGGAGACAGGCGATGTCGGCGCGCAGGACGCCGGCTTCGTCCAGGGCGGCAAGGGCGTTCTCGAGGGTACGGGCCCCTTCGTCCCAGACCAAGGAAACGGCTGCGATGCGCACGCGAGCGGTCGCGCGGAGAAACTTCTCGCGACGCGACGCCTCTTTCGCGCCGGGAGGACCGGTGAACGCCACATCGTCCACAAGAATGTCCGCACGCGCATTGGCCCGATCATGAACTGCAACGATAACCGAAGCCACGTAGCCGTCCCGGGCCGATTGTCGCCCCTTCGCGCACCAATTCTTCAGCTCCGTGTACGCATTCTCGAGTGTGACGGTCTGCCATTCGGCGGACGCCTCGACGGAGGGGCCGTGATAGATGAATCCGAAGGGGCGAATGCCGATCTTGATCTGGACCGGCAAGTTCGTCTTGACCCGAAACGAGATCGTCTCCATTTGCGGGATGATCGGCTCGGGGTCCTCCAGAATGTACGCCCAATAGGACAGTCGGTTTCGAACTTTCCCGGGAAACACGAGCCTCAAGTGCGCCATCCGGTTTTCGACTTTGTTGGTCTCCGTCTTGGATGGACGGTCGCCCCAAACGTGTTTCAATACCGGCTCGGGCCGGGTTCGGTCGAACGTCTCCCGAAAAATGTCTTCGCCGAACGAGCGCCCCGGCCACCAACAGATCAGGCACATGAAGAAGCATCTGCGAAACATGGGCAAGTCTCCCGTCCTTCCAGATCCTCTTGCGTCCCGAACAGTGGAAAACAAGGGGTCCGGCGACTAATATACAAGGCGTCTCGGAAATGCGCGGACGACAGCGCCGGGCCCGCCCCGGCCTGCGCTCCGGCTATTGCTCGTCTCGAAACAATTTGGAATGCGAGCGAACGCCGCACCTCTGCAGGACCGACTGATATGGTTCTGCGCGCGAGGCGACGCACTTATTCAGAGACGGAGACAATCAATACACGCGTATTGCACCGGCTGCGGCCCCTCACCCGCCAACCGTACGCGCGAGGGAGTCCCTGGGGCTTTTTTTTGCCCGGCCCGAAGCGCCGGGCCTTTGCAGAACGAGGACCGTCCACCATGGCAGAGTTGGCCAGAGAATTCGAGGCGCTCGAACGCGAGGCCGTGGACCGGTTCGGCGCCGTTCGGGACGTCGCGGAACTGGAACAGATGCGCGTCCGCTACCTCGGACGCCGGGGCCGCATTCCCGGGCTTCTGGGGCAAATGCGGGACGTGTCTCCGCAAGACCGACCTGCCGTAGGCCGGGCGGCGAACCACGCCAAACGTACCGTGCAAGAGGCGTTCGAGGCGGCCAGGCGACGCCTGAGTCGAAAAGACTCGGAAGCCGCCGCAACCGGCCTGGACGTCACCCTGCCGGGCCGGCGGCGGCGGCTCGGACACGCCCATCCGATCACCCAGATCATGGACGAGTCCGTCGCCATTTTCCGTCGTCTCGGTTTCGTGGTGGCCGACGGTCCCGACATCGAGACCGAGTACTACAACTTCGATGCCCTCAACACCCCGTCCGATCACCCTTCGCGAGACATCCAGGACACGTTTTACCTGCCGGACGGACGGTTGCTCCGGACCCAGACTTCGCCGGTCCAGGTTCGCGTCATGGAACGCCAAGCGCCGCCGGTGCGCATTGTTTGCCCGGGGCGCTGTTTCCGGCGGGACACGCCCGACGCCACGCACAGCATGAATTTTCACCAGATTGAAGGGCTGTACGTCAACCGGCGCGTTTCCCTGGCCGACCTCAAGGCGGACCTGACGCTTTTCGCCAAGGAACTGCTCGGCCCGGATGTGCGCGTCCGGTTTCGTCCCCATTTCTTTCCGTTCACGGAACCCAGCATCGAATACGACTTCTCCTGCATCATGTGCGGGGGAACGGGGTGCCGGGTGTGCAAGAACAGCGGCTGGCTCGAGATTTCGGGGGCCGGCATGGTGGACCCCGCCGTGTTCGAGGCAGTGGGGTACGATCCGGAACAGTGGACCGGTTACGCGTTCGGCATGGGATTGGAACGAATCGCCATGATTCGCTTCGCCGTGGACGACATCCGGCTCCTCTATGAGAACGACGTGCGCTTCCTGCACCAATTTTGACGCCGCCGGGCCCCGTCCCGCGGAGGACATCGCAGAGGTACCATGAAAACGTCCGTTCAATGGCTGAAAGAGTATACGGATATCCCCTGGCCGCCCGACGAGTTGGCGGAGCGCCTGACCCTGGCGGGACTCGAAGTGGAAGGCGTCGAGCAATTCGGGCGACCGCCCGCGGGGGTAGTGGTCGGGGAGATTCTCGAGCGCCGGCCACACCCGTCGGCCGACCGCCTCAGCATCTGCCGGGTCGACGTCGGCGCCGGCGACCCGGTGCAGGTGGTCTGCGGCGCCCCCAACTGCGACGCCGGCGTCAAGGCGCCGTTCGCACCGGTCGGGGTTCGCTTCTCCGACGGAACCAGGATCAAGAAAGCGAAGCTCCGCGGAGTGGTTTCCTTCGGCATGTTGTGCAGTGCGCGCGAGCTGGGCCTTGGCGCCGACCACACGGGCATCCTGCACCTGGCCGCGGAGCACGAACCCGGCACGCCCCTGGCCCGACTCTTCCCCGGCGACACGGTGATCGACTGGGAGGTGACGCCCAACCGCCCGGACTGGCTGTCGCACGTGGGGATTGCACGGGAAATCGCCGCCGTGGCGGACGCGCCGGAGAGTTTTCAGCTACCGGGGCTCCCCGCGGCGGCAACCTGCGACCAGGCAGCGGCGGACCTGACTGCCGTCGACATCCAGGCGCCCGACCTTTGCCCGAGGTACATCGCCCGAGTCATCCGCAACGTGACCGTCGGCCCCAGTCCGGAATGGATGCAAAAACGTCTCGAAGCCGTTGGCGTGCGCCCCATCAACAACGTGGTGGATGTCACAAACTACGTACTCATGGAGTGCGGCCAACCGTTGCACGCTTTCGACTGGGAACTGCTGGGAGAACACCGGATCGTGGTCCGACGCGCCCGTCCCGGCGAGCACCTCACCACCTTGGACGGCAACGAGCACGAATTGACCGACGCCGATCTACTCATCGCCGACGCCGACAAAGGGGTGGCCCTGGCCGGCGTTATGGGCGGTGAAAACAGCGAGATCTCCGAGTCGACCCGGACCGTGCTGCTCGAGAGCGCCGCGTTCCTGCCCCGGAGCATCCGGGCCACGGCCAAGCGTCACGGCTTGAGCACCGAGGCATCCCACCGATTCGAACGCGGGGTGGGGCTGGATATGGTCGAGTTCGCCAGCGGCCGGGCCGCGACGTTGATCGCCGAATTGGGCGGCGGCGAAGTGCTCGATGGGGCGGTGGACGCCTTCCCCGGCCAACCCGGCCCTCGGCTCGTCACCTGCCGCTTCGCCCGGGTCAACCGATTGCTGGGCACGGACCTGTCGGCCGACCGAATCACGCGCTGTTTCGTGCGGCTCGGTCTGCCGATTCACGAACAGAATGCCGAGGCGGTGACGATTCGGACGCCGTCGTTCCGGCTCGACCTCGAACGCGAGGCAGACCTGATCGAGGAGGTCGCCCGGATGCACGGGCTCGAGAACATCTCGGCCAAGGCCGCCCCGGCCGTGGTGGGCGGCCCGCGGAGTGCGGACGCCTATTACCCCCTCGAACAGGCCCGGACCGAGCTGCGGGGGCTCGGGCTGGACGAAATCATGAACTACAGCCTGTTGAGCGTGGCCGAAGCGACGCGCGGCACGGGCGTCGTTGAGGACGAGCTGATTCACTTGGCCAACCCGCTGAGCGCCGAACTTGCCTGCCTGCGTCCCTCGCTGCTGCCCGGCCTGCTCGAAACCGTGGCGCGCAACGCGGCCCGGCAGGAGCCGAACCTGGCCCTGTTCGAACTCGGACGCGTGGCCGTGCAGCGACCCGGAACACCCGAGGAACGATACCAGGTCGGCATCGGGTTGACCGGTCGGCCTCACCCCGAGCGCTACGGGGAGGAACGGACGCGAACCTACGATTTCTACGACCTCAAGGGGCTGATCGAAAGCTGGCTCGAGCAGCGTCGGATCGCCGGCCTTCTGTGCCGGGTCGCTCGTCATCCTGCCTTCGCCTCGACCGAATGTGCGGAGTTCGCAACCGGGTCCGGGCAGACTCTGGCCGTGCTCGGGCGCGTGGCCCCCGAGTTCACCGCCGACATGCGGCTGACAAGTCCCCTGTACGTCGCGCTTGTCGAGATGAGCGCTCTGTTCGAAATCGCCGCCCCACCACTGCGGTACGTACCGCTGCCCCAGTTCCCCGCCACGGTGCGAGACATCTCCATGCTCGCCCCCACCGAACTGACTCACGGCGAAATCGATGCAACGCTCCGCGAGTTGGCCCCGGAGTGGCTCGAGCACATCGAGTTGTTCGATGTGTTCGAGGACGCCGCCGCCCTGGGTGAAGGCCGGAAAAGCCTTGCTTACTCGCTGACGTACCGGAGTCTCAAGCGGACCCTGACCGACGAGCAGGTGAACCGGGCCCACGAGAAACTCAAGGCCGCGCTGGCGGCCAGACTGCCGGTGCAGTTCCGGTAGGTTCTGTGCATCCACGGTCACTCCCGGCCTTCCTTCCCCCTCCCCGCGAGCCGGAGGACCGCCGCCGACTCGAGCATCCCGGGCGCAGAAGGTTTCACTACGTTTTCCAGCGTACCGAGACGTCCGAGCCTTCTGCCGCCGGGGCAATTCTCACATGCGCCGTACCTGGCCCCTGTCGAAGCGACAGGCGGCGCCCCCGGGCAGACGGGATGGGGAGCACGGCGAGTTTTCAATGACGCGCGCATTCAAGTGGTTACGTGACCGGCAACGGCCTGGTCCCACGCGATGTGAAGACTGCGGTCGGTTGTGTCGGACCCAATCACGGCGTAGATTGAGTCATCACCATGAAACGGGTTCGGCACATATTGGAGCTTCTGCTGGCCCTCCGCCCGGGCGTTTGGGCGGTCGCGACGTTCTGGAGTGGCCTGTTTCTGCAGAATTGGTTGTATTTCGACAACAGAGACGCCGCGATCATGGTCCTGACGGGAGAATGGCCGCTTCGACACCTCACCACCGACCTGCCTCTTGTTTCCGCAACGGTGTTTGTTATTGGCTTGGCGTTGCTACTCGTGGAACTCGTCCGAGTTCTCCCGGGACCGCGACGTTCGTGTTGGGAAGCCGTCCGCTGGGTGTGCGGCGGCGGCGCCGCAGCCTTTGTTGCAGCATGGTGGCTGCGGATGAACATACGAGAACATAGCTGGCTCTGGATTTGCATCGGTCGGAGGACCCTTTGGGACGAATTGGCCTACGCCTTTGTTCTTGTGCCGGTCTCGGGACTGGTTCTCGTCTTGCTGCTTGCGCAACGTCGCCGTGCCGAAGGGTCTTCGATACCACCGCGATGGGCCCGATCATACTGGATCAGCGCTCTGGTTATAGTGTCGGGCGGTTTGGGGGCGCTCATTCTGGCGCCGCCGTGCGAGCCCAGCGTTGTCAACATCGCCGCGTTCCCCATCGTGCTCGTGATTCTGATCGTCTTGACCGCGGCCGCACTGGAAGGTGTAGTGCGCGGCAAGGACGGTCAGCTTCCCATAAGTCTCCTTTTCGCGCCGAACCTCCTGACCGGGGCGGGGCTTCCGATGGTGGTCGTAGCCGCGGCGGCGGGCTTACGGCTCGCTGTGTCGGGGGTCGGATCTCTCTACATCAAGAACGTTGACGACCGCCTGGTACCGGCTTGGAACCATCCCGAGTTGCTGCAATACATGACGGGGCGAATCTACCGAGTCAAGCGCAAGAATGAGGCGGGGGATTTGCAGTTCTTCGACGTCCAAACCGGACAATGGCGGTCCATGCCGCACACTCCGCCCCCGGAGGAATTCCTCATGGGTAGCGGCAAGTGGGATGTGGAAGGCGATTATCTCGCGTATGTCCCAAGCCAACCGAAGCGGGCGTCCATACCCGAGGCGAAACTGGTGCTGCCCGAGCCGGAAACTCCGGGCATGGTTTCGCGCCGCCGCTCATCGGCTCTTCCGGCGCCCCCGCCCAACTGGCGAAAAGTGCGAGTGGTCTCCCTGGAAGACGGGCGTCGAGTGACGTCCATCGACGTTTCTACGCTGCCCAACGAGAAGCCTTCTTGCATCCGTCGGCTGCGCATCGCCCCCGATACCCGCAAGCTTGCCGTCCTTTTCGAAAGGCGGCTTCTCCCGCGTTTTGATTCCCCGGCCGGCCGGCCTTCTCGCCGGCGGTACGCCGTCGCGATCTACGAACTGCCGACCGGGAAACTCATTCGGGTATTGGGAGAGGTGGATCTCATCCACACACCGTTGGATTGGCTCCTCGATTCCAGGCACATCTTGGTCTCCGTTTCTGGAAAGCGCCCCGCCGAAAAACGGAAAGCGCGTGCGGCACGGAGCAGAAGACCCTTTTGGCTGGCGTCCGTCGACGTGACGACAGACCGGGTGACCACGTTGCTCCCCGGGCTCTGGTTCGATCTCTCGGTGTCGCCAACGACCGGAAACATCGTTGCTTACCGAGACGGGAAAATAGTGGTCGTTCCCCCGCCCGGTGCGACTGGTCGAGTCGAGAAAACGAGAACCTTTTCGATGTCCCGGCTGTTTTTTTCGTTTCAGGGGATTTCGCCGGATGAACGCTTGCTTCTCGGAAGCGCAGTCGTCCCGACTGTAGAGGTGGTTTCGGTGCCAACCACGTGCTTGCTGATCGTGGACGCGAGATCTCCGGAAACAGCACACATTCTCCAGCGGAACGACCAAGACTGCAACTACTACTCCGAGGGTGATGGGTTGCTGTGGCGCCGCCTAACGTACTGACGCCGGCTCTCGCGGAACCTGCCCCAAGGCGCGAGTCGAGCCGGAATCTCCCCGCATCCGGTCAACTGATCCACGTCGAGTAAGCAATGAACCATGGGCCCAGCCACGAACGCTGAAGAAACACGACTGCGCCGTGCATACCGAGGTTTCCACTTCCATAGGCTAGAGTCGAGTAGTAGACACGGTCGCCCCTGAACCAGTTCGGGCCGACGTATAGTAACACGCTGTTTCTCGGGCGTTCGCCCAGAACGGTGTGTCTTGGAAGCAAACGGAAACGGTGAAAATTGAGTTCCCACTTGCGTCCAGCGTCAAGGTCGGAGCAAAGGACATATACGATATCCGCCGTTTCCATGCCGACCTGTTCGTCAAAGCGGCCGACCCAGGGCGTCCAAACCCGTTCTCCTGTGAGTTTGCGAATCAGCCGGCCGAAAGCTCGGTCGGCCATCCTTTCGTTCAGCGGCAGTGGAATGAGGAGCGAAAGCGCCAGCAACGGCCCGAAGACCGTGGCGAACAGGACGTTGATCCATATTCTGCTGCGTCTCGTCATGTTCCGGCCTGGGTGCTCACTCTTCAAACGTCGTTGCGTGAGGTGGGCGTCCACCCCCGGGGGCGATCCCTGCTCGGAAGGGAAGGGAGGAAGATAGCGCCCGATCCCCGGGAGGACAAGGAGTCGATGCCAAGCAGAGGGGGCTGTTTCAAGCTCACCCCGTCCGAGCACCGGGATCCGATGATTCGGTAACTTTTCGGAACCACTCAGGTCGCGAGAGGGGACCTCATGCCGTATGGCGGGAAGCAGAATTGCTTTCTGAAGGCGGCGTCTGTTGCATTTTGGCCTGCCCGTACCGGGCATACCCGGTCTCTGAATGGGACGGCTATCACGACCGTTTGTTTCCGGGGGTGACGGCGGCCCTTGTCCCGCGAGCCGACTTCACTTCTTGACAAGTTTCGGCAACAGGCGAAGCGCAATCCGACTGGCGGCGTCCTGGAGGGCTCTTTTCCCGGCGATTTGTTCGGTCAGGTCGACCACAACGCTTGTTTGGCGGTCGGCGGCAATGACCTTGCCGGTCTCGACATCGACGGCCTTGACCTCGAGGCGGGCCTTGACGCTGACCAAGTTGCCGCGCCGCATGGCGAACTCGCTGAACCCTTCGCCGGTCAGTGCGATCTCCGCCTGTCCCCGGGATGCGGCGTCCTTGTCGAGGACCGGGAACCCGGTTTTCCTGCAGAACAGCGTCAACTCGGTCTCTGCGGCGGGGTCGATCGTCACCAGGCCGACGTGCCGTTCCACGATGTGCACGCGAACCAAAGGCCGTTTCGCCTTACCGAGTTCTTTGTTCAGGGCCGCGATCAAGTCCTCGTCTTTTCTGGGCTTGCAGCAGGACGGCCGTGGCGCGCGTTGGCGATCCGGAGCCGCGCCGACACGGTCTTCCCGCCGAACACGGCGCCTGGGACGAGAAACCGGAGTACCGGCCCGGACGCATCGACCGTCCCGGCGGCCGCGCCCCCCCGCGGTCTTCCCAACCGCGAGTCGACGGTTGCGCAGTTGCCCTGGAATGAGACTGTACCCCATGTGCCGCCAACTGGCGGAGTTTCGTCGCGATGTTTGTCTATGAGACGCCGCTACGGGCCCGAATCTTTGCAGGGCCGCATCGTTTTTCCGCCGCCGGGGGGCGTTCGCCAACCCGCCGCCTTTGGGATTGCTGCACCGGACCTCGAGACGGTTAGGCTGGAGGTGCGATCTCGCGCCGTGTCGCACAGGGCCCGTAAGGAACCCGGCAACGGCGGTGCGCCCGGCGGATCAGCGCCCGTGCGCCGCATTGCGGTCGCGGGACGGATGCGTGACGAACGACTCAAGGGAAAGGGAGCGGGAAAGAGCGCTATGTTCCGGCTTGGCGGAAATGGTGGGCGGTACAGGACTCGAACCTGTGACCTTTTGGGTGTAAACCAAACGTTCTGGCCAACTGAACTAACCGCCCGCAACGGTGGGAGGATCTCGAGAAGACCCTCGCCGGCCGGAAGCGAGGGACGCCGGCTCATAAGCCGTGCATAGTATACTGACCGCCGGGGCGTTTTCAAGATCGAGGTCGACCTCGGAGCCTGTCCGCGGCCGCTTGCGCAGACCCCGGTCGCCGTGGTACAGTACCGCCGGATCGGGACTTCCGGTCCCGGCTCGACCGTGCGGCCGGCTTTGTCCCGTCCGGCAGGCGCACCGGATTCGACCCGCAATGGGGCCGCCGCCGTCGAAACGGTGGCCTTGGGTCCTCCCGCTGTACGGGACTCGTGAGAACTGTTTTGGACATCCTCTCACCATGATCATCGGCGTCCTCCATCTCGAGCTTGCCATCGACACCGCAGATTCACTCAAACAGAAGCGCGTGGTCCTGAATCGGTTGCGGGACCATGTCCGGCGGAGGTTCAACGTTTCGTTTGCGGAAATCGCCGAAAACGAGGTGTGGAACCGGGCCGAACTGGCGGTGGTGACGGCGGCCAACCAGCAACGGCACGCCAACCGGGTCTTGAGTAAGGTCGTCGATTTCGTGAATTCGTCCCGGGATTGCGAGATCGAAGACTTCAGCATGGAGTTTCTCTGACGCCCCTCCATTGGTGGGCCTTCTGCTGCGAACACCTGTCGCGCGCGGCCTCACGGTGCAACCCGTCGCCCTGCCGCCCACTTCACGGGGCCGACAGGGCCGATTTGCAAATGCAACAGGCCGAGGCCGCGGGCACCGGATGTTCTCGCCACAGCGTTCAGGCATGCAAATCGTCTCGAAACAACGCCGGGCACAGGCGAGCCCACAGCTCCGGCAAGGCCATTCCGGTCTTTCCGAGACAGATTGAAGGACCCCGAACGGACCGCTCTGCCGAAATCCGACCGACAGGGGCCGGGCACGACCGCCGTCAGAGGGCGGTCCCGGGTTGTCGCTCACTTCCACCATGAACCGCAACCTACAAAAACAGGCCGCCCGAGCCGTCGACGCCCTGCGTTCGACCCTGAACACCGCGTTGAACGAATGCGGCCGCCCAGGCGAGATCGGCCCGGAGACAGACGCGACCCTGACGTGGCGCCCCGGCATGACGGCGCACGAGTTGGCCGAAGAGGCCATGCGGGTCGCGGCGGAAGTCACCGCCGAGGATGGAGCGTTCCGCCATGGCACGGTCTACTGCTATGCTTGCGGCAGCGCGGACTGCACTCACGTTCGCCCGCCGGGGGCCGGCGCGGTTTTTTCCGGGTACGAATCCACCGGACGCCCCCGTTGGGAAGAATTCTTCAATGTGTTGCTCAGCCTCGAGGATCCGCGCACGGAGCGTCTCTTCCGAAGGCCGCCGGACACGCTGGCCCGCGTTGTCGGCCGCCGCCGATTGATTTCCGACCAGTTGGTTTCGTTCGGCAAGAACAGTCTCACTTTTCGGATCTGGGGGCAGGTGATCGCCGGGTACTTTCACATCGGCGACCTCCGTGGGGCGCTCTCGGCCCAGGTGATCGAGACGCGGGACCGCCGGCTGCATTTCCAGGTCATCGCTTCGCTCGACGTACTCGAGGCCCTGGCATCGTCCCATCCGGGGCGGGAGTCGTCCCTGCATCGAGTCTACGACGCTTTGAACGACGCCCGCCAGGGAGTGTTTTCCCTCAGTGCCCTGTGGGAGGAGGCGGCGCACCGGGAACACGCCGCCCGGGTGCGGGAGCGGGTCTTTGCCATTCTGCGGCATCTGGCCCATTCCATCGAGCGCAAAGGCCGGCAGCGCCAACGACGCACGGCACATGCGGAGGTGCGCGGCCGGCAGAGACGTCCCGTCCACAAAGCTCGGGACGACCTGGAACAGGCCGGCGACGGCGACGTTTATCTGGACCGCGTACGCGGGTCGGTCGTCGTTGCCGGCAAGAACGGTCGGGTGCACGTGTTTTCCGAGCAAGGCAGGCACATCACCACACTGACGCTCGGCCGAGACGAGATCGAGCGCCGCTGCCGACGCGGCCGGTACGGCCCGGCGCCGCGGGAAACGCTGCAGGCGCTTCGGCAGGCGGCTACAACCGATTCGCCCCCGGCTTCGGCAGACGTTTGACCCCCCGAAAGGGATGAATTCATGGCCGGACTCGATCAGACCCTGGCGTTCCTGGAACGCCGTTTCGAACACCAGATCCGGGCGCACCGGGTACTGCCGCCGAACGACGGCGTTTTCCGCCCATTCCCACCGGACCTGCACCCCACGCTGCGAGAGGCCGTACTCGAGGCGGGCGTCACCCGGCTTTTCGTCCACCAAGCGAGCGCCTACGAACTCATTGCGAGCGGACGCGACACAGTCCTGGTCTCCCGCACTGCCAGCGGCAAGACCTTATCGTTCCTCCTGCCGGTCCTCGACCGCTACCTGAAGAGCGACGTCCCCTTCAGCGCCCTGCTGCTGTACCCGACCAAGGCCCTGTCCCGGGACCAGGAGGGGACCCTGGCAAAGCTCCTGAAACGGGCCGGAGTGTCCACAGCCCCCGGTACGTTCGACGGCGATACACCGCGCGAGCAGCGCCACAACCTGCAACGTCAGGCGGACTTCATCATCACCAATCCCGACATGCTCCATGCCGGCATTCTGCCGAACCACAACCGGCGCTGGCGCAGTTTTCTGTCGCGTCTGGCCTACATTATCGTGGACGAAGTCCACACGTACCGCGGGGCGTTCGGTTCGCATGTGGCCAACGTCATGCGCCGCCTGTTGCGGGTGTGCACCATACACGGCGCGGCCCCCACAATCATCTGTTCGTCGGCGACCGTGGGCAACCCGGGCGAGCACGTTCGCCGCCTGTTCGACCGCGACTTTGCGGTCGTAGACCGGGACGGTTCGCCCCGTCCGCGGCGGGAACTCTACCTGGTCAACCCCCCGCTGGTACGCGGCGCAGGCGAGACCCTCTACCGGAAAGGGCCGGGGTCTGTGACGGTGCCGATTCTGCGGGAGGCCGTACGCAACGGCGTGCGCACCATCTGCTTCTGCCGCGCCCGCCAGCAGGTGGAACGTCTCTATCGGGCGGTGGTGGACCGCCAGGCCCCCGCCCTGGCGGAGCGCGTCAAGCCGTACCGAGGGGGGCTTCTCCCCAACGAACGGCGCCGTCTCGAGCGCGACCTCTTCTCCGGCGAGATCACGGCGATCATCAGTACGAACGCCCTCGAGCTGGGGATCGACATCGGCGATCTGGATCTCTGCCTGCTCTCCGGTTACCCCGGCACGATGGCGGCGTTCTGGCAGCAGGCCGGTCGAGTGGGACGCCGGAACGAACGGGCCGCCATCGTCTTCGTGGCCCGGAACGCCCCCATCGATCAGTACCTCGTCCACCATCCTGAATTCGTGCTCTCCGCCCCGATCGAACAGGCCTGGCTGAATGCGGACAACCCGTACATCCTGCTCCAGCACCTGCCCTGTGCGGCGCACGAGCACCCCCTGCGCGCGGACGAAGAACGCTTCGATGGACCGGTATACGAGCTTGCGGTGAACGTGCTCGAAGAAGACGGCAACCTCAAACCCTACCGCGAGATGAAGCGGTACGCCGGGCGCGACTACCCGGCGCGGGGTGTGAACCTTCGCGGCATGACCGATTACAATGTGGACATCTATTGCGGCACGGAAGTCATCGGCGAAATCGACCCCATCGGCGCTCGCGGCACTCTTTACAAGGACGCCATCTACCAGCACCTGGGCCGGAAGTACATGTCCATGGATCTGGACCTCGAAAAGAAGCTCTGCCGAGTCGAGCCGGTCGCGGTGGATTACTACACCGAGGCGGTGTGGGAGAACCGGATCGAAATGACCGAGCGATTCGAGAGCCGGCCCCTTCGCGCCGCGGCCCTGAACTTCGGCGCGATCCATGTCAACAAACAGCCGAAGCTCTACAAGAAAATCCGCGAACGCACCTTCGAGAACGTGGGATACGGCCCGATCACCCTGCCGCCGTTCGAGTACGACACGACCGGCTTTTCCCTGCTGCCGCCCGCGGAATGGCGGGCCCTGCTCGAGAAAGCCGACAAACGGTTTCCCGGTGCGGCCCTTTATGGTCTCAGTTACCTGATGAAACGGGTCGGGCCCAGCGTCTGCATGGCCGATCCCAACGACATCGAAACGGACGTCTACCTGCACGACCAAGCCGTCAGGCAACTGCAAAGCGCCCTCTACCTCTACGATCAGCACGAGGGCGGTGTCGGTTATGCCGAGAAAATATTCGAGAAGATCGAAGACGTCCTGTTGCTCTGCCGCGGCATTATCGAGGAATGCGAATGCGACAGCGGCTGCCCGGCGTGTGTTCCGCCGCTCCCGCCCGGGGTGGTTGACCGCGAGATGGAGGAACTGTTGATCGAGTCGGACGCGGCGCGAGTGTGTACGGCCAGCCTTTTGGCCGCCCTGATCGACGGGCGGCTGGAACTCCCGCAGGTGTCTCGCCACGCCGTTCCCCTCCGTCCGGCGGTGACGCCTCCACCCCCCGATGCCGAGCAGGAGCGCACGCGGCAGCGGCTCCGCAGCGCCGCCGCAACACTCCGCGCCAAACGCGACCGGACTCATTGAGGCTCGGGCGTCTTTTCCGAGCGTATTCAACCCACTTGTCTTCCGGAGGCCCCGAGTGAAGATCGCGGTGATTGCGGACACGCACATCCCGAATTGCGCCGACAGCGCCGAAGAAGCCGCGCTTGCCTGGGCGGTCGAGACCTGCCGACGAAGCGAGCCGGACGTCGTCGTGTTCGCAGGGGACCTCACGGCCTGCGGTCTCCCGGGGGAGCTGGATCGGCTGGCCGGAATTCTACGCCCTTTGGGACTGCCGTCGGTCTCCACGCCGGGGAACTCTGACTTGCGATCTTCGCAGACCGCCGCACGCGCGCGCCGGCGTCTCTCGGCGCCGACGATGCAGCAGTTCCCGGGTGTGACCGTACTGGCCCTGGACACCTCGGACGGCGCGGTGCGTCCGGCTGAAAGGCGGCGCTTCGCGAGCGGCCTTGCCGGGGTCCGGACCGGATCGTCCAAAGTGGTGGTGACCCATTGGCCGCCGGACGAACTCCCGGCGGCAGACCGCCAATGGTGCGCCTCGGTTTTTGCCGATAATCGGGTCGAACTGGTCCTGGCCGGGCACAAACACCGAGACGCCGACACGGAGCTGGCCGGAGTGCCGATTCGGCAAGTGCGGGGCCTGGACCCGGAAAAGGCCATCGGCGCGCCGCCGGCCCTGACTTTCTTTGTCCGGGAGCGTGGCGCGTGGAAGCGGCAGGAGACGGCATGGCCCGCAGGCGATCCGCGAACCTGGGAGCCGAATGAACGGGAGGGGTTCCTGGCGCAGCTCGGGATTTCCACCATGTCCCGGACCCTGGCGGACACGGCGCAGGCGGCGACGGTCGGTGCTCGCGTGCTTGAATTGCGGGCGAGCGCCGCCATGGGCGTGGACGGGACAGAACTTGCCGCGGCAGTGAGGCGATGGCGGGGGGCCGGGGGTCGCGAGCTTTCCGTACACCTGCCGGACCTGCGCTGGGACGCAAAACGCGGGCGGACGGACGGTCTTCCGATCCTGCGGGACGCCGTGTCCCTGAGCCTGCGCCTCGGGGTGGAGCGAGTCACGGTGCATGTTCCGCGGGCGGCGGCGAAGGACATGACCCCGGGCAACGGCGGGCGCCAGGCCATGCTTGCCGCCTTTTCCGCAGCCCTGGGACCGCTTGCGGAGGCCGGCGTAATCCTCGGGGTGGAGAACCTCCACCGAACCCCGGGCGAACCGGACGACGACCGCGGCCGCTTCGGGTGCACGCCCCCGGAATGCCTCGCCTGGCTGCAGGATTTGACGGACGTCCTGCCGTCGTCGGTCCCGCGCCCCGGTCTCTTGCTGGATCTGGGACACGCACGGAACAACCCCCCCTTGTCCCGGATGTGGACCGTTGGGAGGTGGCTCGCGGAGGCGGGGCCCTGTGCTGTGGGGTATCACGTGCATCAAGTGACCGCCAAAGGAAACCACCAGCCGTTGCGCGAACCTTTCGGACCGGCCATTTCATTGTCGGCTTTGTTCTGGGCTTGGCGCGCTTGCCGCACGGCCAGGGCCCCCATGTTCCTGGAAATCCGGGACGAATCGGCGATGGGATCTCTCCGCGCGTTGCGCGACTTTCTCCAGGGCCGATGAAGTCCGACACCGGAATCGAATCGGGGCGGGGGCTCGAGACGCGAAGACGCCGCGACCGAATCAAGAACGGTCGGCTGCCGACGCGGCGCCGTCGAGGAATTGGAGCCAGCGCGCTCGGAACGCGCGGATCTCCCGGCGCCCGTCCGCAACGGCGGCGTCCAAGAAATCGGTTATTGCCGGATCGGCCAGATCCTCGGCCTGCTCTCGGGACACGCGCCCCCAACCGGACGGTCCGGATCGATAGATCTCGAAGATCTCGCGCCGGAGGGAGAAACCGACTTGCGAAAGGCGGATGGGCAGGAACAGGCCGAAGCGGGCAAAATCTTCGGGCGAAACGTCATTCTGACCGACGACCTGATTCCGGGCCTGTTCGAGGGTGTCGGCATGCAGATTGGTGACGATCCGGACCCCACGACGGGCGAGCCGAACGAACGCCCGCAGTTCTCTGTCCCAGATATAGGCGTCGTAAGGGCCGGCGCCGATCTCATACGCCACCACGCAATCGCCCGGGCCGCTCCGCTCCCAGCCCGTCCCCGGGTTGGCGATGTACATGCGCCGGGGCGGCGGGAGCAGACCGAGCAGCGCACTCATGACCGTAGTCTTTCCCGCACCGCCGGGACGGGCGCCGACGAGCCAGGAACTCCCATCGAGGACGCACCCGGCAATCCAGGCGGCCTGCCCCGCGGTGAGGGTCCGGGCGGCAATGAGGTCCGCGACGGAGAACATCCGCCCGCCGCGCTGATTGCTGCGTTCGATGACGGCAATAACAGGGTCCATGTTGTCGCGCATTCTCTATCGACCCCGGCGGCCGGGCCGGAATTCACCCACGAGAGGCGAAGGGCCCGCAAGTTGATTGAGCGCACGGTCCGGACGCCGCCGCCTGGAGGGCTCAGGACCGCGCGAGCCGAATAAAGCGACGGGCCCCGGAAAGAGGGCACGCCGTCGTTGTCCGGATCGCGGGGGAGGCATGGACCGGAAAGGACGACGGCGAGCGAAGGGGCTCACTCTATTTCGAGCCCAAGGTCGTCGTCCTTCACATCGAGCAATGACGGTCCTTTCGCGACGGCCTTCGGCAGCTTGTAGGTTGGCAGGTAGCGATAATAGACTTCGAGCATGAGACAAGAAAGGGCCGTACTGTAATAGGGGTCGAACTCCCAGTTGCGATCCTTTTTCTGGGCCGGGGTCCACGGGCTCTCCCAATGGCCGTCGGGTTTCTGGTGGCGCACCAGTTCGGTGGTGAATTTCCGATTCCAGCGCCGCCAGTAGGACTGTCCGGCGTGAAACATGGCCTGGGTTTCGTAGTACCAGGCATAGCAGAGGCCGCCGTGTCCGGTGTTTCCGGCCTTGCCGGGGGCCCAGATCACATTTGGCAAGCTCGCAAAGATGGTCTTGATCCCGGTTCGCACAGGCCGGGAATGGGCTTCTCCCAAGAGCTGAAGACAGAGCGTGCCGGTGCCCTGCATGGCGAGGCTCCCGCCGCCCTTGCTGTCGCTCGAATACCGAAACAAGCCGTCCCGAAAGGCCGTTTTCTTGAGGAACTTGACGGCTTTTTCGATCGCCTCGACCATTCCGGGAACGTTGGCCCCGGCCACATATCCCGACTTGAGTGCCTGAATCTGCCAGCCGGAAACCGACAGGTCCCAGCGATTGCCTTTTGAATACCCGTAGTTCCAGCCGCCGATGGGCATTTGGCCGCGCACGATGAAGGAGAGGCCCTTTTCCATGGCGGGCTTAAGGAAGGGTATTTTTGTCAGGCCGTACCCCTCCGCCAAGGCGTACGTGGCAATCCCGTTACGGTACGCGAAACGTGTGCCTTTGCCTTTTAGCGGAAGATCTTCGGATTGGGCGTTCAATTGGTTGGCGAGGTACTGGAGGGCTTTTTGTACAGTCCGGCCGTATTGTTTGGACAGCGGCGTCTCGCCGTGAGCGAGGAAAGCGAGGGTCGCGAGTCCTGCCATGCCCAGGGGTTCGCTCTTGGACCAGGAGCCATCGGGGTTCTGGTGGCGTTTCAACCACTCGAGCGCCTTGATCACCGCACTCTCTCCGGCGTAGGAGCCGCCGAACTTTTTCAGGCTGGTCTGCCGGCCGGCCGTTGTCCGAGTGGAGTAGAGGGCTGAAAGTTTGAGCGGGGTCTGGTTGGGCTTGATATCGAGCACGCTGGTCAAGTCGACATCCGCATCGGTCTGGACAGCGGCGGTATCGAAGTCTTCGGTCTGAACGTCGGCCGCGGCCTCTGTCGGGATGTCGGGTTTTTCGACCGTCGGCACCACGTCTTCGGGGATTTCCTCGAGTTTTCGAAGTTTTTCGAGTACTTTGGGATCCAACTCCTTGACGACCATTTTTTCCATATTGATCTCGGTTTCGGCCACGATCTTGCGCGGTTTTTGGACCAGGAAAATGGCACAGGCGGTGATGAGCACGATATGCAAGACCACCGAGATCACCGGCCCGGCCAGATGCTCGAGCATCTGGCGGCGACGGTAGTCCTCGAGGATGGCGGCGTAGTCGATTTCACCGCCAGCATCGATTTGTGGTGAAGCCTCTTGCATGGTCTCGCACTTCTCCCGGTGGCGCCGACATTGGTCCGTGCCCCTGCTGAATCGCCGGTACGCGCCCGGCCAAGCCGAGGGGGCTATTTGAGGGCCATGATGCTGAGGTTGTTCAGGCCGACTCCGCGGCAGAGGTCCAGGACTTGCACGACTTCGTCGACGTGGGCGAGTTGGCTGATCTTCACGATCACGGTTTGATCCGGATCGAGCCCCGACAGGTAGGTCAGGGTCTTCCTGACCATTTCCAGGGAGCGAGGCGCCCCCTGAACGAAGACTTGGCCTGGCTGGATCTCGATTTCGAGCAGGTTGGGCTTGGTCTCACTCTGCTGCGCCTGGTCCGGCGCAGGAAGGTTGACTGCCAGGTGGGCCTCGGAAATCTCGTCTTTCTGGGTTACGATGAAGTAAATCAACAAAAGGAAGACCACGTCGATCATGGACGACATGGGCACGCTCAGAACAGTCGCGCCGATCTTGCGTTTCCGACTTTTCTTCATGGACGATCACTCCGAACCGGTCCGGTGTGCGGACCGCCGACAGGTCCCGACGCCTCCCTGGACCGCTCGTCTACGGTGAGGCCGATTTCTTCTCCGTGGCCACGGCGGCCAGGCGGACCCGATAGAGGCCCGCTTTGCCAATGACCTCCATCACCTTGTCGATCTCGTGATAAATGGTGTTCCGGTCCGCGCGCACCAATATGGGCACTTGGTTGCCGCTTTCGGCCACGGTTGCCGTGAGGATCTGCTGCAACTGGTTCAGGGTCAGTGGCTGCAACGCGATATTCACCCGTCCGTTGCTGCGGACGTTGATGGTGATTGTGCGGGGGTCTTTCTTGTCCACGGCCGGACTGAAGCGCGCTTGAGCGAGGTGAATCGTGTCGTCCACCACGTCGCGGTCGATGGTGGCGGTGACCACGAAGAAGATTATCAGCAGGAACACCACGTCGATCAGTGAAGCGACGGGGGTTTCGAGTTCTTCTTGTGGACGGCGTCTCATAGCGACTATCCTGTTTTCGCCGCCGGCGGCGTCGGTTTATTCCAGATCTTCTTCGACTTCTGCATTGCGGAGCACCTTGATCAGGTCGAGCACCGTGGCTTCGGTTTCCAGGACGAGGCGGGTGGCGTAGTTTCGTACGAGTGTGTAGGCGAGTAGTGCGGGTACGGCGATCAGCAGTCCGACGGCGGTCGTCCACAGTGCGGTTGAGATGGACATGGCCAGGAGCTTGGCACGCGCCGCGCCGGCCGCACCGCCGAGACTGGCAAAAGCACGCACCATCCCGGTCACGGTCCCCATCAGTCCGAGCATGGGGGCGATTTGGCCGCAAAGGTTCAAGAAATTGACCCGTTGCATGAGGCGCTCGCTTTCCATATCGGCGGTGGAGGCCACCGCTTCCTGGATCACCTCGTAGCCTTCGGTAATGTTGCTGAACCCGCCCATGAGAATATTCGACAGCGGGCCGGGGTTGGCTTCACAGGTTTCGATGGCGGCATCGAGTTCGCCTTGATCGAGGGATTGCCGGACGCCCTCGATGACGTCGTCTGGAAGAAGCTTGCTGCGCTTGATGGACACCATGGCGTCGATGATGAACGCGGCCGTTGCGGCGGACGTGCCGAAGATCATCAACCAGATAATGGTATTGACGATGCCGCCCCGAAAGACCACATCCATGAAGGAGGGACCGGCGGAGGCTGTTTCGGCGACCGCCTTGGTTTCTGCGGCAGGGGGTTTGGGCGCCTCGGCCGCGCCCTTTTCCTCAGCCCGGGCATTCAATCCCGCAGCAATTATGGTTCCGGCCAGCAGGCCGACGGCACAGCATTTTCGAGTTTTGCGTCCGAGCCTCATTTTTTCTCTCCTGCTCTTTTCTGCGGCGATCCCGGGAGCACAACACGCGGTTTTATGCACCGGAGGCGCCGCTCTGTCTTCCGGACTCGAGTTTCCGACCCTCGACCGGGGGAAGTCCGCCCGCAACAACCGCTGGCAGGCCTTGCCGGGCCGACGCCGAGTCGAAGCGAAGCTTTACTTGAACTTTTCAAAGTCCTTATACCGTGGATCTTTTAATTCCTTGAGCAAAGCAACGACCTGTTTACGGGCCTCTTTGCGAGCGCCGGTGGCCTCCCCGGGTTTGAAAAGCAGCAGGGTTTTCAGGAACTCGAGGGCCGCATCCTTTTTCTTGCCCTGACGCGCCAAGAGTTTGCCGCGTGCGTTGAAGACAAAGGCCGCCACGGCGCGGTCGTCGGATTTCGCCAGTGTTTTAAGTTCTTGTCGGGCGTCGTCGTCGCGGCCGAGAGCGATCAGGGCCTCGACCCGCCCCTCGAGCAGTTCGACGCCGTGCAGAACAGTGTAGGCCTTGCCCAGGTCAAATACCTTGAGGGCCTCCGCCGCCTTGCCCTGACGAAACAGCGCACTGCCGTGGAGCCAGGCGATATGGTCCCCCCAGCCCAGGAACTTGAACTGCTTGAAAAGTGCCGGGGCCTTCTGGACGACGGCGGCGTCTTTGCCGGCAGCAGCCAGTTGCTCCAATTGGGCGACCGCCACGGGCTTGGGAATGTATGCATAGCGATAGGTGCCGGGTTTGAACGTCTGGGTAGGACCGCCGCGCTTGAGCTGCAGGTGAAGAGTGCCGTTGGGTTCTGCCGTCAGGACTGCGCCGACGGTGCGGCGTCCGGCGCGGTCGATGACCCAGCATCCACTCGGCACGGCCTGCAGGCGAAGCGCAGCAAGGCCCATGATGACGGCGAGACAGTACGGCGCCCATTGCCGTTTCCACTGCATGTTGACGATCCTCCTGCTTCACGCGGGGCTCACCCCCCGGTCGAAGAAGCGGCTTTTGCGGCGGCGCCGGTTCCAGCCTTGGTTCGGGCGCGATCAGCCAGGTCCTTGATCGCCTGAAGGTGCGCACCGGCGGGGAATTCCTTACGGTATCGTCCTGCCATTTCCAGCACATCCGCGGTCCGGCCGAGACGATCGAAACATTGCGCACTCCGAAAAAGGGCCGCCTCGATCCACGGTCGGTTCTCTTTGACTCGGGGATCGGCAAGCAGGGCGATTTGCTGATAGCGGGCCAAGGCGAGTTTGAGGTCTTTCTCGGTCCCCAGCTTCTGATAGACCGCCCCGGATTCGCACAGTGCTTGGTTGACCAAATCGGACCTGTCTCCTGCGTACCTCAGGACCTCGCCGAAATCCTGAAGGGCCCCGGCGGTATCCGCGGGCTCGATACGGGCTCGGGCGATCCCCGACAGGAGCTTGACCTGGAAGAAATAGGCGGTTTTGGGTCGTTCCGCCAGGAGTTTGTCGAAAAACTCGAGGGCATTCTTGTACTTCCCGAGGGCAAAATACGCCCGGCCCACCCGGAAGAGTGCATTTTCCCGCACAGCCGGTGAGAATTCCCGGTCCGATTCAACTTTCTCGGCGGTCCGGCGGACGATTTCCAGACCGGCAATCAGGGCTTGCGAAGGCTGATCGGCTTCGAGCATTTTTCCGGAAATGTAGAGGAGATTGGCCAGCGGTTGGTTCGCGGCGTCGCGCAGCACACGGTCGAACGTTTTGGCCGCGCGCTTGAATTGGCCAAGCTCACACTCGGACCGTCCCAAAGTGAAGAATGCCCGCTGCACGGCTTCGGACTTCGGGAACCGCGCCGCCAAGTCACCCAAGACCTCCGCGGCACGGTCATACTGGCCCAACTCGACGAAGATGGTGCCGAGCCTGGCCATGTTGTCGGGGACAAACGTCGATGTTGGGTAGGCCTTGATGAAACTCTCAAACTGCCGTTGCGCCAATTTCTTGCGTCTCTCGAAGTCTTCCCTGAGCGGCCGGAGTTCCTTTTCTATTCGGACGATTTCGGCATCGATGCGTTCGATGGCGGCTTCCGCTTCCTTGCGAGCGGTTTCGGCATTCCGCGCGAGGACGCCCAGGTAGTCAAGGTGCTTCTCTAATGCCCCCTTCCACGCGGCAAGGGCCTCCCGGGTACGTTTGACGGCTTCGGCTTGCAGGGCAGGCCGCCGTTCCGGCGGCGCTTGGAGGCACTTATTCTCCATGGCATTCTTACGCAAGGCACTCGCGAGGGCGGCGAGTCTGGCGCGAAAATACTCTGTTCGTTTTCGAGCGATGTCAGCGGCGACGGTCCCCGCCCCCGCGGCCTCAGCCTCTACGGCCGCGGCCAACTCTCGCTTGACCTCCTCCCGCTCTTTCTCGAGTTGAATCTTTTCCCCCAGGAGCCGGTCCCGGTCCCGAGAGGCCATGCCGGCCGCGAGACGCTTTGCCAAGGCGGCGGCGTCCCTTTGAGCCACCTCGCGTTCTTCGGCCGTCAGTTTCGCGGGATCTTTTCCCTGCGCTTTCGCCGCAGCCGCGGCCAATTCGGCGGCGCCGGGTCCGGTACCGAAATACGCTTTTTCGATCTCCGCATACGCGACGCGCGCCGCAGCCATTTCCGCCTCCGCACTTTTTCGGCGGCCAAGCGCTTTTTCGACGGCAGCGACTTTGACGCCTTTTTCCTCGCGTAAGTCCTGCAATTTGGCGGTCAGTTTGTCCAAACGCCCCCGAAACGCCTCGGCAGCCAAGTCCCAAGCCCAACCCAGATAACTTGCGGCACGTTCGCGCACATCTTTCACTTTGGCCTGCCCGGGGTCGATTCCCAGGTCGTTGCCGGGGGCGGTCCATGCCAGGAGTTTTTCGAGCCGCGGGACGGCTTTTTCCGCCTGCTCGCTAAACATGAGGCATTCCGCACAGCGGAACTGCGCTTCAAGTCGGTCCACCGTATGGGCCGGGTCCGATTCGGAATCGGCATACCGGGCAAACAGAGGTGCGGCTTCTTTTTTGCGCTCGAGCGTGTAATAGATCCAGCCCAATTTATACAGAGCCCGCACCCCCTGGGCGGATGAAGCAAAGGTGTCGATGACCCGCCGGTAAGCCGGGATGGCCTGGGCATACAGCTCCCGGGCCCGGGCCTTGAGTTTCTCCTTTTCCGGGCCGGATTTCATCTTGACGGTCCTCGCGGCGACCCGCGCCGCCCGACCGTACGCGTTTTCGGCAATCGCAAACGCGATCTCCGGGGCCTTGGGATCGGTCGGTGCGATTTCCACGAAGCGAGCCCACACCCGCATGGCATCGGCATTCAACGCCTCTTGCCGGCGCGGATTTTTTTCTGCGCGGGCCTTTTTGTACAGGAGAGCCCCCAATTGGAGCAGAGCGCGGGCGCTGAACTCGGATTTCGGAAACACGTCGGCGAGGTAGTCGGCCACCGCTTCGGCCTCGAGAAAACGGTCCAAACGACCATAGCATGCCGCCAACCGGGCAGCCGACTCGGTAAAACCGCGCACCGTAGGCCCGGTGCGCACGATCTCCAGATAAAGCGGCAAGGCGTCGGAAAAGCGCTTGGACATATAAAAGGCGTCCGCCTGCTTTTTTCTCACGGCGGCCTCGGCGGTGGCCGAACCGGCTTTGAGCTTCACTTTCACCCCGAACTGCTTCTGGAGGAGATTTCGACATTTCCCAAACTCTGCCAGGCCTTCGGTGGAGTAAGTGGAACCCTCGTACTCCTTCGCTATCCGGTAGAAATGTTTGAGAGCGGAAATCAAGTACTTCTTGGCCTCATCGCGCTTCCCCGCCTTGAACGCTTTGAACGCCTTCCCCTTGAGCGCCCGTCCGTAATAGTAATGTGCTCCGGCGACCGGAGAAGCCGCCAGTTTGCGACGGCGGCGGAGAGCGCTTTCCACCTCGCCGAAAATCTCCGATCCGCCGGACAGCGCAGTGATGGCCTTGTCATACTGTCCGAGCAACACATAGGCGTGAGCGACTTCCACCAACGCGGCGGCCGTCGCCGCGTCGACCCCCTGCCATTGCAGGGCTTCGAGTTGTCGCCGCGCCCGCTCGACAGCCGCCCGGTCGATCGCGCCGCCCTTTCGAACCTTTTCGTCCTCGGCGGCGAGTATGGCCTGTCCTTTCAGGACCGTCAACTGCCGGGTCCCCATACCCTCGCCGACGTTGGCGAGGTACCCGAGCACCTCCGCAGCCTTGTCGCCTTGGCCTTTCTTTCTGAGTACCGCGGCGTACTCGTGGACGGCACGTCGGAATTCTTCCCGGTCTTGAAGGCCGTTGCCCGGCGGTTTGGTGTGCCGTTTGAAGTAACCGGCATAAGCGGCGGCCGCGGCCGCATAGTCCCCGCGGCGATAGGCCATCTGCCCCAGCAAGAGTCTGGACCGACCGTAAACGGGACTGGAGGACTTGAGCCGGCCCAGGTATTTCTCGCCTTGAGTCGCTTTGCCCATGAGAAAAAAGGTGCGCGCCTGCTCGAGCAGGATTGCATCGCGTTTGTCTGGATATCTCCGCAGCATGGCCTCGAGATGTCGTTGCGCGAAATCGTACATCCGGACCCGCTGAAGGGCCCTGGAAAGCCGATAGTCGTACCGATACTCGTCCAGGGCCCGCAACGGCAGTGAAAGACCGGCGAGAAGACAGCCTGCCGGAAAGAGATAGCGGAAGAAAAGCCGAGGTGGACGCGCGCCGGCTCGAGCCCGCCGGCCGGACCGATGGAAGGAGCGGACCGAAGAAAAATGCGGCCGTAAAAACATCCTGCTGTTCCCGTATGTCCACTCGCCCCGGCAGGCGAACACGCCGGCGGAAAGCAACGTGGACACCCCCTTGAACGGGCTATGCCCTGTTCAGAATTCTCACCGCCCGCGGCCGCTCTCCGGACCGGCGGCCATGTATTCCAATCCCGCGGAATAACCACCCACGCCCCTGAACCAACGGGGCCAACGCATTGAGAATGTAGCGGCGCCGGACGGAAATGACAAGGGGCGCGTGGGAATTATTATACCGACCGCCTCAGAATCGTCCGGCCTGTTCTGCAGAGGCAGCGATTTCGCCTCCGCACCAAGTTATCCCGAACGATCTCCCATGAAGCCGACGATATTGTGTCGATCCACATTGAACGGAAAACGGTTGCGGACGATGCTGCGACCGGACTCGATTCCCGGCGCTTGCGCCGGAAGAGCGACAATGCGGATGAGCTTCACCCTCCGGGTGCGCAGCACGCGAACCGCACCTTGTTGATTCCGGCGGGCCATCGGTGCACCACGGGAAAACAAAGTCGGACTGTCCCGGCGCGCGTCCGAAAAACACCGTGTATCTTGTCGGTGACGTGGCCCCCCGGCGGTTGATCGGGAATCAAGGAGGTCGGAAATGCGACTGATTCTGGCGTGCATGATGGCGGCCGGTACGGTTCGTTCGACGTCGGCCGGTGCGGCCCGCCGAGGGACGACATTCCACGTTTCGAAGCTCGGCAGCAACACGGACGGATTGACGTGGGCCACGGCGTTCACCACCATCCAGAAAGCGCTCGATGCCGTCCCCGACGCGCAGGGAGGGTACCGCATCGTGGTGCGGCCGGACACGTACATGGAGGCCATGCTGGCTCCGGCGCACCGCGGCGCGGCCGGCGCCTACAACGAACTGATCGGCGATACGGACGGGAGCCTGGGGTCGGGCGCGACCGGTGACGTAATCGTCGATTCCGGGGCCCCTGGCAAGGGCTTCAAGAGCTACGACTGGTGGTCGACCATCCGGGCCACGTCCAAAGGCTGGTCGCCCGCGCACACGGCCCCCACTTTCTCGGCCATTGTCTGGGACCGTTGGGTCCTCCGCAAGCTGTACGTGACCGGCAGCGACGCCGGCCTGTTCTGGGACTGCACGAACAGGATCGAGCCGTTCACCGTGGTGGTGGAGGATTGCGTGGGGATTGGTCGAGCGTTCGGCGGCGGAGTCGCCAGTTGTCTGTCGCGGCCGGATGAACCCATCACGTTCAGACGCTGCACGCTGTGGTCGCTGGACTGGTGGGGCGATACGGCCGGGGCCTACGTGCGCGTCGAGAACAAGAGCATGCCCGACCGGCACGACGTGGTGTTCGAAGACTGCACGTTGGTCAGCCCGCAGTGCGCGCTCAAGGGCGGAAATTACGGGCTGCACACGTTCACGCGGGTCAAAGTCGACGGTTGTCGCCTGGTGACACTCAACTTTTCTCAGCCGGCAGGGACTCCCACCGATGGGATCATCCAAAGTGTCCAGAATGGCAAGTACCTGCATGTCGACCTCGCGGACACCACCCTGATGGGCTACAAGGTGTTCGGGGTCAAAGTCGACAAGGACTCCGTCTCTGCTCTCGGACACTCCGTATCGGGGTCCGTCCGCGCCTATGTCCAGTTCCAGCAGGACGTCCCGGCGGACATGCACAGGCTGGGTCACTGGCCTGCCGAGGTATTCCGTTCTCTTGTACCACCCGCACCGGCCTCGTCTCGGCCGGCGGCGGTCGCGTGCGAACTGGTCGGCCGGGACCTGTGTGAACTCAGTCCCGTGTTGTGGCGCGGACGGCTTTGCCACCTGGCCTGTATCCGACCGGCACGCGGCGGGGAGAAGGCGGACTACTTTCTGGAACTTCGCGATGCCGAGACCGGCGACGTGCTCGCACGTTTCGCGGAAGGCTACGGTTTGGGATGCGCCCTGGTGCACGAGGGCGTCTTTTACGCCTTCGCCTCACGCTTCGAGAACGGATCGTGGAATGATGTGACCCTGTTCCGATCAGCGGACCTCCGCCAGTGGGAGTCATCGGTCGTGATCCGTCAGGAACGGGAGCATCTTTTCAATACCTCGGTATGCGCCGGACCCGACGGGTTCGTGATGGCGTACGAATCCAGCGACGGCCGCTACCCCCAATTCACGATCAAGTTCGCGCGTTCCGAGGATCTCAGGACCTGGACGAAACTGCCGAACGCCGCATTCGGCACGAACCGCTACACGGCCTGCCCCTGCATCCGGTACGCGAACGGGTACTACTATGTCCTGTACCTCGAGAGGCGGTCGCCCCGGCACTACTTCGAGACCTACATCACCCGTTCGAGCGACCTCGTTGAATGGTCCCTCAGTTCGGCGAACCCGGTCCTTGCCCCGACCGGGCTGGATGAGGGCGTCAATGCCTCGGACCCGGAGCTGATCGAGGTCGGCGGCGTCACGCACCTGTATTACGCCGTGGGCGACCAACTGACCTGGATGAACGTCAAGCGCAAAACGTATGCGAGTTCACTCTCCGAGTTCCTGGCCGACTGGTTTGTCGCGCCGCCCGTCCGCGACGCCGGCGACCTGGCCGGCCATCGGGCGCGGAAAGCGGGGCACCGAGCGACCGGGGCTCGGTAGAGTCACGGACCGCCCGGCAACGGAGATGAGGGGCCTCGGGAGCGGGAAGGAGCATCTCGCTCCCGTTGCGGACCGGGCCGGGCCGGCTGCTTTGGAGCGGAGGCGGGCCTCAGGTGGCCGCGGGCGGTTCGAGGGGGACGCCCCACTGGCGCATCTTGCGCCAAACGGTAGTCCGGGCCACCCCGAGTCGTCGGCCGGCTTCGGCTTTGTTCCAGTTGCTCTCGCGCAGTACCGCCAACAAGTTCTCGCGGGTCAAGGCCGGCCGCGCCGGTCGCACCCCCGCGGTCCGACCGCGTGTTTCGAGCAATGGACCGGGGGCCCGGCGTTCGCATTCGATCCGGCGCAATTCGGTCATACGGATCTCCACGGGTAAATCGAACAGACCGATCCGGCCGCCCGGACAGGTGACGAACGCGTGCTCGATGGCGTTCTCCAATTCCCTGACGTTTCCCGGCCAGCAGTAGTCCATCAGGCAGAGGGCGACTTCCGCGGAAATGCCCTCGATCTTTTTGCCGGTCTGCCGATTGAACCGTTCGATGAACGTATCCACCAGCAGGGGGATGTCTTCTTTTCGGGCACGTAGCGGGGGAAGAGAGACGACAAAGATCCGAAGCCGATAATAGAGGTCTTCACGAAATCGTTCAAGGGCCACCAGCTCGCGCAAGTCCCGGTGCGTGGCCGCCACAACGCGGACGTCGACCTTTCGAACGCGCGTATCGCCGACGCGCTCGATTTCGTGCTCCTGGAGCACCCGCAGCAGTTTCAACTGGATCAGGGGACTGATGTCGCCGATCTCATCGAGGAGGATGGTGCCCCCGTCCGCCAGCTCGAACCGGCCGGGTTTGTCCCGTACCGCGCCGGTGAAAGCGCCCCTCACGTGACCGAACAATTCGCTCTCCAGCAGGCCCTCGGGGAGCGCGGAACAATTGATCCGGATCAAAGGACCGTCTCGACGCCGGCCCAGGTTGTGGATGGCTTCGGCCACCAGCTCCTTGCCTGTGCCGGTCTCCCCCTGAATCAGGACGGTCGCCTCGGAGTTCGCCGCCAGCCGAATGCGACGGTAGACCTCCTGCATGACGTGACTTTTTCCCACCAGTCGACCGAGGCGCTCTTCGGCCGATTCCCGGGCCTCGAACCGGGCCATTTCCGCCTTGAGACGTTTGATGGAACTCAGGTCGGTCAGCGTTTCCACCGCACCGACAATCCGGCCGGTCGCGTCACGGATGGCCCGGGCGTTCTTCATCACCGGGATCAAACGCCCGTCCCGGTGTCGCACGGAACACTCTTTCTGCTCGACCGGTTCGCCGCCGAGCAAATCGCACTCCGGAACCCAACCGGGATCTTTTCCGCGACAGTTCTCGCATTCGAGGATGGTGCACGGTTTGCCCACGATGTCCCGGGCCGCGTGCCCGGTCAGGCGCGTCATCTCTCGATTCCAGAGTTCGATCCGACCCGCGGCGTCCACGGTGAACAGACCGTCCGGCATGGTATCCAGAATGACGGCCAATTCCCGGGCCAAAAGATCGGACCGATGGGGAATGTTGGTTCCCAGCCGGGTGTCGTTGCGGGGCATGGCGTGGACTCCTGCTGCTGCACGCGCCTCCGCCTGGCCTGCCGCGGCAAGCCGCATCCGCTCCACGCGAGGGCGTCGGGTCGGAAGCCGTGCGGCGCCCCCGCCGCAGAGGGCGGGTAGGGGCCGTTGTTCCCGTTTTTCGGGACGTCACGCCCGCTCTGACTGATGCACGAACCGTCTGCCGCGACGATGCATCTCGCACATTCTCCGCGTGGCGCCGCCGACTGCCGGCCGGGAGGACGGCGTGTCGCCACGGCCTCACCCATAACCTGAATAATCCGTACAAGCGGCCGCTTCTCGCGCCAAGATTCACGGCGAACCCAAGCCCGAAATCGGAGATCAGAAGTATTTTCGAACGTAGTACTTTCGGCTCAGCTCGGCGACGTACTCTTTGTATCGCCGGTCTTCGGCCTGACGGCGGAGCCGACTCTCGATCTTCTGTTCAAGCTCGGGCGTGAGAGGGATCACTCGGGTCGCTTCGCGCTCGACGACACGCAAGAGGATTCGCCCGTCATCGGAGCGCACCGTTTTGGCCAGTTTCCCCGGGGGCACCCCTTTTATTGCCTCGCGAAAGTCCTTGCGCAGTTGGGAGTCGGGGACCCATCCCAAGTCGCCGCCCCGCGAAGCGGTTGGGGCTTCGGAGTATTCCTTTGCCAATTCGGCGAAGTGTGTCCCTGCGGCGGCCTTCCGCCGAATCTCGCGGTCAACGGCATCGAGCCGCCCAGCGTATCTTCCATCCTTCTTGAGCAGAATCATTTGGAGTCTGACGCGTCCGGGAACGCCGAACTCATCCGGATGGTTCCGGTAGTAGGCCGCCACGGCCGAGGGGGCGACGCGAACGAAGCGCCGGACTTTTTCCTGGACAAGCAACTCCACGGCCAAGTCTTTGGCAACCTTTTTTTCGAACTCGCTCATGGTCATTCCCTGCTTGCGAAGTTCTTCCTCGAACCGCGTCCGGTTGCCCATGCTTTTTGCCTGCACGATGCGGTTGACGCGTTCCTGAACGATTTCCTCCGGGACGGTGGCGCCGAGTTTCTGGAACTCGGCATAGAGCAGTTCCCTTTCGACCAGGCGTTCGCCCGCGGACCGTCGCAGTTCGAGGATTTTGCGGCGCGCCTCCTGCGGGTCTTTGGTCCGCTCCTGAATCTGGGCCTCGAGCGCAGCCGTTTCCCGGACAATGTCGAAGACGGTGATGACCTCACCGTTGACCACGGCGGCAATCGAGTCCGAGTATACCGGAGCGGGGGCTTTCTTGCCGGCTTCAGCTCCGCGCAGCGTTGCACTCAGCGAAAGGGCGAACAACGCGGAACAAACGGTTTTGGCGGCAAACGCGTGCTGCACGTGCAGGTCTCCTTGTGACCGGGACAGAGCGGCGGATAAAGGGTCCGGGTCGCCGGCCGGACACTTGATCGCACCCGGGTCTGTGGCGGGCCGAAGAGGCGGGGCGACGGTTCGGACGGTCCGCGGCGTGCGTGCGGAGCGACATCCCCGAGGTCACGGGCTTGGAGGGATCGGCAAGTACCGTACCCGGAAACACGGATTTCGCAACTCGTGCAGCGGCGCGCCGATGAGCTTGTTCGCTCAGCAGCCGAACGGACGGGACGGGAACGCCGGGGCAACTCTTCCCGGGGCGAGGAGTCCGGGGCAATTCGGCAAGATGCTGAGTCGAGCCACACTGCGTTACTTTTTCGGCAGTGCCCGTTGGTTGACCGGCCACGCCTGGGGCCAACGCGGGGAGTGAGGGGCCTCGGGGAGTGCATTGCGCAGCACGGTGGAGGCGGGCAAGCCGTCGCCCGGGGCAAAGAGGAGTTGTCCCAGGAAGATCTTGTTCCGCACGTCTCGGGTGAAGGTCAATCCGCCGCCGGCATCGGCCTCGAGCGCCCGCAAGAACTGCCGGCGGCGGCCGGTGGGATCGACGGTAATGATCCATGCAGTCCGTAAATGGGGCAGGCGCAGGCTCGGAATGAGCCGAGTCGGGGTGTCGGGATCGCGCTTGACCAACCCCACACAGGAGACCCGGCGGTCGAGCGCGAGACGGAGCAGTTCTTGATTGCGGTGCACGTCGGCTTTCAGCGCGGCAAAATCTGGCAAGGCCCCGAGCCGATCACGGACCCTTTGCTCCAGAAGCGGCACGTTCGGGTTTTTCCGGTTCAGCCAGCTCACTTCGATCCGCACGTCGGCAAGGAGGTCGCCGAGACCGGCGATCTCGGGCTCGGCGGCGCCGAGGGCATCAGCCAACATGTTTCCCAACGCCCTGAGAAGCAGCAACTTTGGAACTGGCTGGATCTCTTCGGAACGCAGCAAACGCTGCATGGCATCCAGCAGGAAGTCGTCCGTGCGGGGGACTCGGGCGCCCTCGGCCAAAACCGCGCGTGCGAACTTCGCAGCGGGAATCAGGTTGCTTTCCCGGCGGCGACGGATTTTGACGTCGTATTCGGACGTGCTGAACTTGACGTGTTCAAGGATCGGCTCCTTCTCTTCCGGATCGCCGCGGAACGCCTTGCCCCAGTACAAAGTGATCGTGGCGCCGTCGGACAGCTTACGATCCTGGCTGATAATGTTGTCGGGGTAATAGACCGGCTCCCATTCAGCGGCGCCTTTCGGACGGATGTAGAAAACATGGAGCGAAAAGAAATCCAGCTTGCTCAGGCTCGGCAGGGCTTTGCGCAGGGCGGACTGTGCCTCGGTGATGGTCACGGCCCGTTGCAGGTCGCCGGCCCAAATGCTGGGGGCCGGACCGCCCTGGAGTTTGGCGAGCAGGTCCCGGGCTTGCTTGAGGATGGCAGCGCTCATCGGCAGTTCGGTGACTTGCAGGGCCTGAAGCGCGACGGCGTCCTGGTACATGGGGAGTTCGGCGAGGGCCTTCCGGAGGGCCGCGTGCTCGGGACTGCCGGGGAACTCGTCCAGAAAGCCCTGGAGCAAGTCCCGGTAGGCGTCGATGTCGGGGAGAGCGCGGTCCATGACCCGCAGGGTGCGCAGACGCCGGGCCTCTTGCTCGCGACGGCGGGCGAGCCTGGCCGTGTAATCGGCGTCCCATTTTTTCACGGCCTCTTCGAGCGGCGCGAGTTCGGCCCGGCGGTCTTCGGCGGCGGACGGCGCCAAATCGAGGGCCTGCTGCAATTCCTTCCGGGCTTGTTCGAGGGCTTTGCCCTCGATTTCGAGGGGTCCGGCTTTCAAGGCAGGGGCTCGCACCACGGCATCTCCAAGGGAACGGAGCAAGGCCGAAAACCGGTCGTCGAGTTCTTGCCGACGCTTGGTGTTCCACAGCTCGAACGCCAGCCGCCATCCTTTCAACCTGGCCTGGGCCTGGGGCGTCACGGCGAGCTTTTCCGCGCGGTCGAGCAACTGGCGGAGCCGGGGTCCGGGCAAGTCGTACTTATTGCCGCGCACCTTATCCAATTGCCCCATGACCTGCTCGAACTCGGCGGCTTTGGTCCGGCGCGCTTCTTCTTCGGCCCGGGACTGCTTCAGGGCCTGCTGTACGGCCGGCACCCGGAAGATGTGGGGGCGCTCGCGCCGCAAGTCATCGAGGTACTGCCGCAACCCGGCTTCGTCACCGACGTCCAGGAACGCCTGGACGGTGTGGATCGCGTTTCGGCGCTGGATGTTTCGTAGCAGAACCGCCCCCGCGACGGCGCCGGCGGCCAGCAGAATCACGAGGAAAACGAGGACGGTCGCCGTCCGGCGGAACCGGCGGCGAGCGGCCGCGACCCGAACCCGCTCGCGGGCGTCCTGGACAGAATCCTCGAGACCGGGCGGCAACGGTTTGCCGAAACTCTGGACACGCAGGAGGCAGGTCTGCAGATGGACCGGGTCGGGCAACGGCAGGTCAAGCTGAACGCGCAGCTCTTCGAGGGCGGCTGCGAACTCCGCGTCCGCCTGCCGCCGGGCTCGCTCTTCGCTGTACCAGCGTTGGGCGCGCGCCGCAACGCTCCGCACGCTCTCGCTGGGGTGAAAGTCCTCGAACTTGGAAAGCCGGTCCCAGCGCCGGATGAGCTGCCGGATTTGCTCGTGGTCTTTCTCGGCCAGGGCGGCTTCCAAGTCGCGGGCGAGTCGTGCACCTTCTTCCCGGGCCTGTTGTTCCCGATGCCTGCGGAGCACGGCCCCGATCTTGCCGACCAGACGTTCGGGCGGCTCAACGACACGCCGGGGGTCGGTGAGGTCGTCATAGAGTTTTTGGAGCCGGGGAATGTCGTTTTCGGTCAAAGCCCGTCGAGCGACGGGAAGGAGTTTTTCCTGTTGGTCTTTTTCGAGCGGGGCCAGGTTTTCTTCCCAAACCGGGTTTTCGGGGTCGAGTTCGCGGATCCTGCGCAGCACACGGATGCGTTCGTCCAGCGCGCCTTGGTGCACGAGCCGTCGATACTCGTGGAGCAACGGTGAGAGGAATTCTTCTGTCGAGCATTCCTGCCGAAGGCGGTCGACGATTTCCATGCGCAACGGCGGGAAGACGGTCATCTCGAGATCGGCGCAGATATTCCGCCACTTGGTGACCTCGGGGAAAGTGACGGTGTCGACCAGTTCGATCAAGAGCGGCGGCACCTGGGCCTCCTGCACGGCCTCGGAGCGCATGCCTTTTTCGAGGAAGTCGTTGCATTTCACCAGCCGCTCATTGATCTGGCGGCACAGGTCGGCGTACTGATCGGCGAGTTCCTCGGTAGCCGGGTCTTTCTCTTGGTTGTACCGTCGGAGGAAATCGCGGATTTGACCGACGAGGCGTTCTTCGGCCGTCATGGTTGCCGTCCTCCGGGTTTGCCGGGTTTGAGTCGGATTGTTCGGCGCCGATTGGATTCGAGGAGCTTGAAGCGCGTACTCGCTGGTGGAGGCGGGGGACGACGACCGTCGGGCCGGCGGACTTGCGCGGCGGCGGCCCCCTGGCGTGCCTCCTGGACAAGGGGATTGTCCGGCGGCGCCCCCGGGGGCTGGGTCAGGTCGATCACGAGCGAGCGCGGGAAACGACGGACCTCGCGAGCGGCCTCGGAACCGGGAACACAGCACCGCCACGCGCAGGTGGTCCCGGCCGGCAGGAGCGTGAAATAGGTGCTGAAGGTCACGTCCCAGCGCCGACGCGGCGGCAGCAGGGCCAGGGCCTCGGCGATGAGTTCGAGCATGGGTTGCCCCGGCTCGAAGAGGAGAAAGGCGGGATCGGAAGGACGTCGCAGAAAGGCATACGCGAGGACGCCGGCCCAGCCGGCGTCCCCGGCCGCCGCGTGCCATGTCCGGGCCACGGTAGATCCCGCGTCCCCTCGGGGCAAGGGTTTCGGGCCCTCGAGGCGCTCGGGTTCCCGATCCCAGCTCTCGACGAATACGCCCGGTTGCAGGGCGAGCCAGGCAGGACCGCCGTCGGGCCGTTCCGTGGGGGAAACCACGAGGTGATGGGCGATGGTATTGCTGCGGTTGGTGTGATCGGCGGCAGCAGCGCTGATCCTGGAAAGGATATGAAGACTGCGCCCGGAAATGGTGTACCGATAGTGGCTGTAAACGACCGGGTTCCGGGCCGCCCGCGGATCGTGGGCGGCGTAGAGGTGTTTATAGGCGCTGAGGGACTCGAGCAGGCGAACGGTGGACGCCGACATGCCACGCGTGTAGGCCACGGTGCAAAACCCGCTGGTCCCGGGGCGCACGCCGCGGGGTGCGGAGGTGTAGATGAGTTCACTCGCCATTCATTATTCCGATCATTGGAGGGACCGTCGGACGGGGGGACTCACCCGCCCGAGCTGCCGCGCCGGTAGGTCCCTTTCCGGCGTCTGCGCCGGGCGGGAAGTTCGAACCATTTTCCCGACTGCGGATCTCGCAGCCGACACCCCATGTAACAGACCGGGATTTGAAGCGGCTTTTCCCGATCCGGAAAGAAAACGAATACCACGTCGCCGGAAACCTTGTACTCGACCGGAACCACTTCCCGGTCGGGAAGACTGCGGCGCGGCAGGCTCGGAATGAAGCCGCGTTCGTGAAAGAAATAAAGCATGGGCATGGAAATCCAGAATGGCCGGATGTCCCGCGGCCGAATCGCCAGCAGTCCCGAGTCCGGCTGGATTTCCGGACTGCGACCCAACGCGCTATTGGGCAAATACAGTACGTCCCCGGCAAAGGACTCGGCGGTGGCCACGACCTCGGGACAAACCCGCTCGAGAAGCCCCCGGACGGCAAAAGAAACGTTCTTGATTTCCTCGACGTCGAGCGCGCAGGTCCGGTAACGGGCCTCCCATTTCCACGGCTGGGGACTGGTCGGATAATCGAGCAGGTCGGCCCAGACGTCGTACTTGGGGACCACGATGATCAGGGTCTTGGCCGTCTTGGCATCCGCTTTCATGCCTGAGTATTTCTTGATCCGGTTGATCATTTCGGTCAGCAGGATTTCCTGCCGCTGAACGCGGGCTCCTTTCTCGAGCTGGGGATCGGTGGCGTGACAGAGCTGGCGGAAACGCACGTCCTTGGTGGGGTCGAAGAGGAAGAAAATGATGTCCGAGTGCAGCAAATGTCGAGTGGTGGGGTTGTCGACGGAATCCATTCCGGGCTCGAAGTGTTCGCCGGCGTTGTCATAAAGCACGAGCGTCCGGGACATCTTGTCCTTGACCTGCTCATACTGGGGATGGTGCTCGGCCGGGGTGATGCTGAACATGAACGGTCTGGGCAGGTTGATGATCATGCCGTCCAGCAACACTTGGTTGTACAACTCACCCTGGAGTTCGGTCTTCCTGAGGGTGACGAGCTGGTCCTGGTCGGAATTGAGGAAGAGGGTTTCCTCGAAGTCGTTCAGTATCTGGTTGTTGATGGCGTCGGTATCGGTGAAGGCGATGGCAAAGTTCTGGGCCAGCTCATTGCGGAGTCTCCAGATCATCCCAGTGAGGAAGTAAGATTTGCCGCTGGCCGGAGCGCCGACGATCGAAAGAAAAAGCGGCGGCATCTCGCTGGCGGATTTCGGGATGCGCAGGTGGCACCTGGGGCAGGCCATGTCCGGACAACTCATTCCCATGCTGTCCACGGCATTGCCCTCGGGCGTAAACTTGGAGGGCAAGAAACGCTGCTGGGCGTCCGGGCCCAAAACGGGATCTCCAACGAGGGCTTGGTGCCGCGCGATGAAGAGAAACTCCTCGACGTCGAACGTGTGCCAGCAATGGGGACAAGTGATCTCGCCCCGGGCCTTGCGAACCGGGAACTCGAGCAAGTCCTCGAAATAACCGGAGGTCTGGGCCGCGGGATTGTCCGGTTGCTCGACGACCGGTGCGGGCGATTCGCCGGCAGGGACTCCGGAGAAGACCCCTTCAACCAGGTCCGCCCGCAACCAGGCGTCCGCACCGTCCACCCAGACAAGGTCTGTCCGACGCAGAAGGCCCTTGGCCGCCATTTCCCGCAATTGCGCACGAGTGAACGGACCGTGTTCTTTCCCGGCGCGACGGTAAAAACACTCCCCGCCACCCGGCGCGGCCCCCGAGTCCCCGTCGGACCGGGTCGCCGGGAGCCCAGGTCCCGCCCCAACGCCGGGCGGCAGGGGGAGCGGGCCCGGCCGCGGAGAGTGAGAGGCGAGAGGTTTGCCGCCCTTCTCGAGGACTTCGAGCGAAACCTTGCCCATGATGATCCGCACCGGCGGACGGAGTTTGAGGCGCGAGATGGGAGAGCCGTCCACATAAGTGCCGTTGGTGCTCCGATTGTCCACGAGCACCAAGTTTCCATCGGCGTCCCGCTCGAAGGTGGCGTGGCGGCCGGAGACGGACGGATCCGCGATGACCACGTCGCAGTCGGGGTTGCGTCCCACGCAGCAGGGGAAGCGGTCCAAGGGATATCCGGCCTCGCCCCCCGGGCCGTGGACCCGGAGCGAGTATTCCGGGCCGTTGGATGAGACCTTGCTTTTCTTCATCGTGCTTTTCTGCCTCGGGTACTGTGCGTGGATGGCCGTCCCAGGATACGACGGAAGCGGCGCATGGGCGGCGAGAGAAGTTCAGCCGACCAAGGCGCGGTAGCGTCGGTAGGCAGCCTCCCAGGCGACGGTGTCCTCGGGCTCGTACACCCGGGTCTCGAACGAATTACGGACCACTTCCCGGGCCTGTTCCAGACTGCCGATGTCGCCCGTAGCCATGGCCTGGCAAACGATGTTGCCGATGGCCGTCGCTTCTGCCGGTCCGGTAACGACCGGGCGGTTTACCGCATTGGCGGTGAAAGGGTTGATGACCTCGTTCTGACTGCCGCCCCCCACTACGTGAAGCAGCTCGATGGGTTCGCCGGTCAATTCCTCGAGTTCATCGATGGTCTGCCGGTAACGGAGTGCCAGGGATTCATAGGCGCATCGCACGACCCGGGCGGGGGTGTCGGGTTCGGGCTGACCGGTACGGGCGCAGTAGGCCCGCATCCGGGCGGGCATGTCGCCGGGGGCGATAAAACTTTCGTCATTGGGATCCACCAAGGAGCGGAAGGGTTCGGCCGTACGGGCCATCTCCGCCAGTTCGATCCAGTTCCATTTCTTGCCCTGTCGGGCCCAGGTGGCCCGTGATTCCTGCACGAGCCAAAGCCCCATGATGTTTTTGAGGAAGCGAACCTTGCCGCCCACACCGCCCTCGTTGGTATAATTGGCCGCCAAGGCTTCCGGGGTGAGTAGAGGGCGATCCAACTCGACCCCGAGCAAGCTCCACGTACCGCTGCTGAGGTAGGCCCAGTTGCGTTCCGGCCGCGCCGGAACCGCGGCCACGGCCGAAGCCGTGTCGTGCCCTGCCGAGAGGATCACGGGCAAGGGCCCGCAGTTCAATTCGGCCTGAATCGAGCGGCGCAGGTCCCCCGCCAGGGTAGCGGGCGGCACGATGACGGGAAAGAGCCGGTGCGGCAGGTCCAAGGCGTCGATCAAGTCCCAGGCCCAATCCCGGGCGATGGGGTCGTAAAGCTGCGTCGTGGTGGCGATGCTGTACTCGGCGGTCACGGTCCCGGCCAACAAATACGTCAGGGCATTGGGCATGAGGAGCATTTTGTCGGCGATTTCGAGTGCAGGACTGGCGTCGCGACGCATGACGGCCAGCTGGAACAGGGTATTGAAATTCATGAACTGAATGCCGGTGCGTTCGTAGATCTTCGTTTTGGAAACTTTAGGGAAGACGTATTCGTACGCGTCGGCCGTCCGGGCGTCCCGGTAGTGGAACGGGAAGCCCACGAAAGCGCCGGTCCGGTCAATCAGGGCATAGTCCACGCCCCAGGTGTCTACGGCCATGCCCCTCGGGGTAATGCCCCGGTCGAGGAGTTTTCGCAGACCGGTCTTCAACTCCGCGAAGAGCCCGAGCAGGTTCCAGTGGAGACTGCCGTTCACGTCTACCGGACCGTTCTCGAAACGGTGCACTTCCTCGATCTCGAGTTTCCCGGCCCGGAATTGGCCCAGGATCGCCCTGCCGCTTGATGCACCCAAGTCGAACGCAAGGTAGGATTTCATCGGGCAGCTCCTTTCTACACTGGTTTGGTTTCATCGGCCGGATCGGACGTGCGGGGCATTCTCCGCACGGGAGGTTTCACTCGACCGCACCCGCAGTCGCCATGGCTTTGGGGACCGCTGCAGGGGCCTGTTCCCCGCCTTTGACGTCCACCCAGAAATGTGCGAACCTGTCTGCATCGGGCACGTAATCCAGTACACTGAGGATCCCGGCGGCGGTCAGCGATCCGGCACAGATCTCGAGAGCGCCTCCGGCCTCGTCGCGAAGGAACGGGCGATGGATGTGGCCGCAGAGGGCCACGTCGATTTGCGAACTCCGCAATGCCTGGGACAGAGAGCGGTCCTGATCGAAGCGCCGACGCAGCGAAAGGCGCTTCCCGCCTGCGTCGAGGCAGGGAAAATGACCGGCGAGAATACGCTTTTCTCCGGGACGACGGGGGGCGCGGAACCACGCATTGAGCGCCGCGGCGTCGCCGGGGGGAAGGCCGCCTGTGGACAGCCACGGCGCCCGGGGGCGCGCTTCGTTGACGAGCAAAAAGGTCAAATCCCGAACCCGGAACTCGCACGGCAGGGCGGCCAGGTCCCATCGCTCGCTGTTCAGCTCCGAAAACGTCTGCCGCAGGGCTGCGGCACAGGCATCCGACCGCACGTATGCGTCGTGGTTTCCGGGGACGTAAACGAACGTCCAGTTTCCGGCCTCGACCAGGGGACGAAGCATACGGCGTGCCTGTTCGAACTCCTCGGGAGAGCCCACACAGGTGAGGTCCCCCGTGCAAACAACCACATCGGGGCTGAGCACGTGGATACGCTGAATGGCCCGAGGGACCAGTTCGTAGTCGAACATGCGACGGCGGCGCAGGAAATAATTGAGCAACCCGAAAGCACGCTTGTCCGCCACGGCGGTCATGTCCCGGGTGAGGCATCCCACATGAATGTCCGAAAAATGGACGATTCGCATCACTGGTCCTGAAGGGTTTCCCGGATGTCCCGGGCGTGTTCCTCGTACTCTTTGGGATAATGGAGCTTCAGCCAGTCCAGATACTGGCGGACCCCTTTCATATTACCATTCCGACGCAGCAGGACCACGCGTTTCCAGTGCGCGTTCCATTCCTGCCGGCGCAGTTCCCCGGCCATGACGTCCAACTCCTCGATCAGCGGAGCGGTCGCCTCGGGTTTGCCGCTCTGGATCAGGTTCCGGCGTGCGTCGGCCAGGTACCGACCTCGACTGAGAAGGTAAGCCCCGAACATTTCAAGGAGATCGGCGGGATCGTCGTGGTCTTTTTCCCACGCCGTCCGGCACAGCTCCCAAAACACGGCTTCCGGGACGTCGGTGAGCGGAAGATGGACCCGGTCGACAATGCGTTCGCCAAGTTCCTCGCCTTTGTCATTAAAGACCTTTTGGGCAAAAACAATTGAAATATCGTCGGTACTGATGTAATCGATGCGGCCTTTGCCGGTGCGCTTGGGTACGGCCAGTCGCTCACCCTTCAGTTTATTGCCGGACCCGGCCACGAGCTTGAACGCCTTTTCGGCGAGGTCGATACACGTTTGCTTGGCTTTTGCCCAGGCCCGAGTCTCGGGGTCGTCCGCCTCGACCAGCGGGACAAAAAGGGCCCGGGCGTCGGCAAAGCGGTGCTTTCGGCAAAGTTCCACGGCCTTCCAACGCAGGTTCTCCCGCGCTTTGGCCAATTCCCGGGCTTTCTTCTCGCGCAGCGCGGCCCGGCGCTCTTCTTCCCGGCGGCGCCGACGTTCTTCCGCGGCGGCCTGTTCCCGGCGGACCCGCTCCTCGGCCGCTTTGCGAGCCTGTTCCCGGAGCAGCGTGGCGCGCTTTTGCCACTCCGCCAGTTCGGCTTCGTGGCGTCGCGCCCTTTGTTCGCGGACCTCCTGCTCGATGACGTCGGCGGCTTCCCGCCGCAGAGCGGCGGCCGTCTCGCCGCTGTCGGGATAATCGCGCTCGAAAGCCGCCAGGCGGGCCAGGACTTCTTTTGGGGCGGCGTGACGGGCGAGAAGCGACCGGATCTCCGCGGCCGGGCCTTGGGCCTTGGCGGCCTGAGCACGCGCCCGGGACGACCGCGCACGCCCGGCGGCAGTGGCCCCGGGCCGCTCGGGAGACCGACGCAGGAACCACAACCCGAAACCGATGCCGGCCGCCAGCAGCACGAACAGCAACACGACAGCCAGCCGGAGCCCAGTCCGCTTCGAAGCGGCCGAGACCTCGGGCGCCTCATCGGCCTCCAAGTGCTCGACTCCCGGGGGCGGGGGGGCCCCTGTCTCGGCGACCCCGGCATCGGATGCGGTAGGCTCGGCGGCCGAGGTCCGTCGCAGGCGGCGCCGGGTCCCCGAAGCGCGGGCGGCGGCCGCAGACTTACCCGGAAGAGCGAGCGGGGCCTGGGCATCCGGATGCACCTCCTTCACCGGCGCCTCGCCCTGCCGCACCCGGTGCAGGTCAGCGAGCAACTCGGCGGCGGACGCGTACCTGTGCGGGGGGCGTTTCGCCAAAAGGGCCTCGATGACGGTCGCCAGGGCCGGGGGGAGACCCGGCGCGACTTCGCGCGGCGGCGTCAAGGGTTCGGTGAGGTGTTTTTCCACGGTGACACGGGTCGTGGGGCCGCTGTATGGCGGCCGACCCGTGACGGCATGGTACAGCGCGGCCCCCAGGCCGTAAAGGTCCCCGGCAGGGTCCGGCCGGCCGCCGATAATCTGCTCGGGCGCCATGTACTGGGGTGCGCCCTGGACGGATTCGTCCGAAGTGGTGAGCCAATCGAGCGCCGGGCGCGCCAAACCGAAGTCGACCAAGCCCGCGTGCCCTTGCTCGTGCAGCACGATATTCACCGGGCGCACTGCCCCGTGCACCAGTTCGCGATTACTCCAGGCAAAATCGAGGGCGGCCGCCACTGCTGCGGCAATCTCGAGCACGCGATCGGGCACAATGCTGCCGCTGTGTTCCAGGACTTGCCCGAGTGTTCTGCCCCGGACCAGCTCGACGGCCATGAAGTGTACGCCGTCTTCCTCTCCGGACGCATAGACCTGGACAATGTTGGGATGGTTCAGCAGGGCGGCCGAATGCGCCGTACGCGCGAACTCCGCAAGATACTCGGGATCGTCGCAGAAACGGTCGTGCAAAGCCCTGAAGGCCACAGGCCGGTCCAGCGAGAGTTGGTGCGCCAGGAAAACCGTCCCCATTTCACCCCGGCCGATCGGGGCCTGAATGACGAAGTCGCCGACCACCGAATGAGGCGACAGCCGTGTCGCCGGAACGAGTACCACGCTGCCGCAGTACCCGCAGGCGACCGGCTCACCTGCTTCGGCGTCCTCGATGGCCAAGACCCCGAGACAATGACTGCACTGAAACCTCATGGCGGCTTGCTCGTTGAAAAGGCGGTGCATGGACGGGAAACGGTCGGGGATGCCGCGGGAGCACCGGACCCCGGGTTTCCCCGCCGCCGCCCCGCCTATCGGAAGACACGCCGCGGCCGGTCCGAACGAGTTCCGTCGAACCAGGCGATGAAAAACGCGGTCCGCAGGTATATAGTACTCGCTGCCGGTTTGATCGGCAACCGGCGCGGAGCGACATTTTGGCCGGGGACGCCGCGGGGACCGAGGGGCCGTACCCGACCTGCCGCAACGAAACGAAAGGACGCGCGACCCATGATCGTAACGACCAAAGACTTGTTCGACGTGGCCTACGGCAAGTTTGCCATCGGTGCATACAACATCAACAACATGGAACAGTGCATGGGATTGTTTCAGGGAAACCTGGACAGCCGTGCGCCGTTCATCATTCAGATCAGCAAAGGGGCCCGGGCGTACACGCACAAGCTGATGCTCGAGAGCATCATTCGCGCCGCGGACCAGATTTTCCCGGACGCGATCTTCGCGGTGCATCTGGACCACGGGGACGAACAGAGCTGTTTCGACTGCATCGAGAGCGGCTTCTACAGCTCTGTCATGATCGACGCGAGCCATGAGCCGTTCGAGGAGAACGTGGCCATCACCAAGCGCGTCGTGGATGCCGCGCACGCTCGTGGCCTGGTTGTCGAGGCGGAACTCGGTCAGCTCGGCGGGGTCGAGGAGCACATTTCGGTGCGGGAAGAAGACGCCAAGCTGACGGACCCGCAGCAGGCCAAAGAGTTCGTCGAGCGCACCGGAGTCGACTCGCTGGCGTGCGCCATCGGGACCAGCCACGGCGCGTTCAAATTCTCCGGCAGCCAGACCATTCACTTCGACGTGCTGGAAGAAATCCAGAAGCTCCTGCCCGGCTTCCCGCTGGTGATGCACGGCAGCAGTTCGGTCCCGCAGGAAGAGGTGGCCCGAATCAATCGGGCCGGCGGCAAGCTCGAAGGCGCCCGGGGCGTGGACGAGAACTTGTTTGGTCAAGCCGCCAAGCTCGGCGTGACCAAAGTCAATATCGACACCGATGGTCGGCTGGTCTGGACCCGTGTCCACCGCGAGTTCTTCCTCGAGCATCCGGACGGCATCGACCTGCGCAAGCCCGGCAAGATCTTCATGGCCGAGTACGCCAAGTTCATTGCGCACAAGAACGAAAAACTGGGCAGTGCGGGCAAGCTGGACACGGCCGCTCGGGCGGTCGGGAGCTGACCGCCTTCTATCTTGATTGATTCATGAGCTTCGTCGCGAGAGGGCGCAGCTTATACGGATTCAAGTCATTGCGTCGAACGGAGGCCGAGGCCGTGGTTCAACACCGCCTCGGTCGGTGGGCGACGGCACTGTTCTGAAGATGTGCGAGATGCGTCGTCGCAGCAGATGGCTCATGCATTATTCAGGCTAAAGCCCGGCCACAAAGAGGGCGTGAGCCGCGGGAGTTGTCGCTCTTCGCGAGGGGCGAATCGCTGTCCGCCTCGGCGTGACCCGGTGGCGTGACGTGGCTACCTGGGAGGCAACCACAAACGCCGCCGGGGCGGAGGAGGGTTGCCCTCCGCCCCAACTCGACTTGTCCGCCATAGTCCCGCAGGTGCGGGACGGAGGCGGAAGGGCGCGGACACGCACTCCTTCTGACCGGGCTCAGGCTGGGGCGAACGCCCTTTCAGACTCCCTGCGGAACATTTCGCGCCGTCGCGACAATCTCCGAATGCTTCGGCTTGAGCCCGCGGCGACGCTCCAGAACGGGACGGCGAATCATGCGGGTCCTGGCGGTCGGCGCACATCCCGACGACATCGAATACGGGTGCGGCGGGACACTCCTGCTCACTCGCGGGACGGCCCATGAGGTTTTTCTGCTCGTTCTCACGGACGGGGCGGCCGGCGGCGATGCCGCGGTCCGTCGGCAAGAACAGGAGACCGCCGCCGCCATGGTCGAGGCGAAGGACTTGTTCTGGGGCCCCTTTCGGGACACGTACCTCGCCCATGGGCGAGAACTGATCGGCTTCATCGAGTCCGTGGTGCAGAAATGCTCTCCGGACTTGGTGATGGTCAACCACCCGAACGACAGCCATCAGGACCACCAGGCGGCCGCGTTGAGTGCGACGTCGGCGGCCCGATACGTACCGAATGTCCTTTACTACCACGATTACACTACCATCGAGTTTCAATCGAGGAACTTCGTGGATATCGAGTCGGTGCTGGACGACAAGTGCCGGCTGCTGAGTTGTCACCGTTCGCAGGTGAGTCGCGAGCAACCCTTTCGAATGGATCTGCTCGAGAGTGTTCGCGCTCTGGCGAACTATTACGGGTACCTGGGTGCACTGCGGTACGCCGAGCCGTTCGACCCTCTTCGACTCTCCTGTTCCTTTCTGGTGTCTTGAAATCCTTCGGCCACAGTTTACCGCCGGGATTCTGGAGAATGGATATGCGAGACCGGACGCCTCCCCGCGGCTTCGGGGCTTCAGTGCAACTGCTCGCCGCCATGCTGCTCCTGCTGTCGGTCCTTTCGGCGTGCAAGAAACTGGGAAAGTCGCGGGTGCTCGAACCCGGCGATGCAGGGTTTATCGACCCGTTGCTCGGGCACCACGACGCCGGGCCGGGCCTCGACCTGCCCAACAATGAAATTCTTCGGCAGTTCTTCGACGAAGCGCAAATCACTGTACTGGATCGGGAGACCGCCACCGATATTCCTGCGTTGCTGGCTCGCGCAAACGCCCGGTCGCCGCGACTGCTGCTGGTGCGCAACCTCACGGCGCACCACCTCTCGGAGCAGGGCGCGGCCCTGATTCGGCAGTGGGTGCGGAACGGCGGCATCCTTTGGCTCCGGACCAACGCAAGCCTCGAAACCTGGTTCGGGGTCGAGTGGCGCGCACTCCACAAGTACACGCTGCTGGACCGACGCCTGTTACGAGACCGGGACGAAATCGCCGTCCACTATTTGACGCGCGGGGTGCGGAGTCTTCGCATTGCGGGGCTGGGGTATTATGTGCCGTTGACCGAGCAGTCTCGGAGCGGCTGGGAGGACGTGCTCCGAACCAAAGGCGGTTGCGTCTTTGGCGTGCTGCGATACGGGGCCGGCCGGATCATTTTCGACTCCGCGACGGTGGACCCCGAAGAGCGCAACCCGTTCTTCGGCATTTACGGGTTCGACGCGGATGTCTTTTGGGCGAACTTTCTGACATACACCGGCATTCTGAAACCGGAAAAGGATTTCAAGGCGCTCCAGCCGCCGCAAGACTCTCCGACAGGCACCGCCCCGCCCGCCGGGCAACCGGAGAAAGCCGCCGCCCAATCGCCATGAATATTCCGCATTCCCGCCCCCTGGTCCGACGCGAAGCTATGGACGCCGTTCTCGATGCGCTTCGTCGGGCGTCCCTATCCCAGGGCGATGAAGTCCGGGCGCTCGAGACGGCCGTGGCCGGGCTGTTTCCGGGGATGACGGCTGTGGCGACGGCTTCCGGGACCGCGGCGCTGTATTTGGTCCTGCGGGCCGTGGGCGCCGCCCCGGGACACGACGTCTTGGTTCCCTCCTTCACCTGCGAATCGGTGCGCGCAGCCGTGGCCCTTCTGGGGGCTCGGGCTGTGCCGGTGGACTCGGTGCCGAACGGCCTCAATCTCTCGGCGACGGCCGCCCGTCGCCTGATTACGCCGCGCACTGCGGCGGTGGTCGTCTCGCACCAATTCGGTTTCGAGGCCGATGTGGACAGGTTCGTCGACATGGGGCTGCCCGTCATCGAGGACTGCGCCCATGCCCCCGCTGTTCGCGGCCGCGACGGTGCGGTCCTCGGTACCCGGGGCCAAGCCGCCATCCTGTCGTTCTATGCCACCAAATTGGTCCCGGCCGGGGAAGGGGGGTGTGTGGTCACGGCGGACCCGGAGATTGCAGCTCGAGTTCGGGAGAGGCGCAATTGCGATCGGGCCGGCCCCCTGAACGGGGCCTTCAATTTCAAGATGAGCGACCTTCACGCCGCTTTGGCTCGACCCCACTTGGCCGCGCTGCCGGCGGAACTGGCACGCCGGGAAGCGATATCCTGCCGGCTCGACTCGGTGTGCGGGCATCGGGCCGTGCGGCGACACCCGGGTTATGGTGAGTATCAGGCCTGCCCGTTCCGCTACCTGATCGCCGTGGCTGACGGTGTCCCCGACTTCATCGCAGCGGCCCATCGGCGGGGCGTCATCTGCCGCCGACCGGTCCTCCGGCCGCTGCACCGGGACGGCGGCGGGGCGTGCCCGCACGCAGACCGACTCTACGACGCCCTGGTTTCCGTGCCGTGCTATCCCGCCCTGACTCCAGACGAGGAGGACAGGCTATGCTCGGTTATATCCGAGATTTTGCAAGCGTTTTGACCGGTCGCGAGCCGACAGGGGGGCCGGCGCACCCGGACGCCCGCTGGGGCCTCGGCATTCCGGTGGCGGCCGCCCTGTTCTGCGCCGTCGTGTACGCCCTGTGCCGCATGCGCTGGATCGAGAACGTCTTTCTTCAGCAGGCGTGCGTCGTGGCTTTTGTCGCGGTCCTGGCCGCCAGCCTCGGCACTTGGTTTTCCATCGGATTGGCTCACCGATTCGGGGCTGTGGACCGTCCGGGCGGACGCCATATCCATCGGGGCGTCATCCCGCGCCTGGGCGGCGTGGGCATTCTTGCCGGCGTGGGCGCCGCCTTTCTGCTGAAATGGCCTGCCGTCGCCTCCGGCGGCATCCTCCTCGGCGCCGCAGGACTGGTTTTCCTGATCAGTTTCCTGGACGACGTTCAGGGAGTCTCGGCCCCGGTGCGGCTCCTGGTGCAAGTCGCGGCGAGCATTTTGCTGATCTTGGGCGGGCTGCGGATCTCCATCTTCCCGCCGTCATTGGCCGGGGACGCCGCAGAATACGCGGTCACCGTGATCTGGCTGGTGGGACTGGCCAACGCGGTAAATTTCCTGGACGGCATGAACGGTCTGGTCCCGGGGCTGTCGGCTGTCACTTGCGCCACATTCACCGTCTTGGCGCTGCGGACGGGCCAGCGCGCTCTTGCGTATTCGGCTGTAGCCATGATGGCGGCGCACACGGCGTTCCTGGGCTTCAACATCAAGCCGGCCCGGGTCTTCCTCGGGGACTGCGGCAGTGTCACCACGGGGTTTTTCATGGCGGGTCTCGGGATCATGGGCAACTGGTCGCCCCGTGCGGTGTGGGTGTCGGGCCTTGTACCGATCCTGGTCTTGGCCGTACCGATTTACGATATGGTTTTCATCACGGTCAACCGCGTCCTCACCGGCAGGGTCCGCAACCTGCGCGAATGGATCGAGTACACGGGCCGGGACCACCTGCACCATCGGCTGAATCAACTTGGCCTCAACCGGGCGCAAACCGTGTTGGCGATCTGGTTCCTCAGCGCGGTGGCGTCACTGGGCGGCGTGGTGGTAATCGAAGCCGGAGGGCGGGTGTCCGTGGGGTTGATCGTGGGGGTGCAAACCGTCTGTGTGTTCCTGATCGTGGCCCTGCTCGAGTTCCTGGCCCTGCACGGACGGTCCGGCAGCAAAGACGGGGCCGACCACGAGGTGTAACCCCGTGTCGGGAAAGACGGCCCGCAGATGTCGCCGGGCTCGTCGACGTTCCTGTTGGCAGGCGGTCCGATCCGTCTCTTTCGTCGCTCGCGCCTCGCAACCCCCGCCTTTGTGAGAACAAGACCCGGCCAAGAAAAAACGCGCCCGGTCCTGCGGGCGCGTCTCATGTCGCGGGAATGCCGCCGTGCGTTCTCAGCGAGTCATCTGCCAATACTTCGCGTATACATTGGCGTCGTATTGGTTCCAGTTGCCGGGTCCGCCCTTGAGCCATTTCACGTGGCCGTCGGAGAACCCAAGGTTGCCGCCGCCGTTGTGCCGGTCGTTGTAGTTGGTCCCCTGGTAGATGCCGATGGCGCGTCCGCGGCAGTTCGGGCCGCTGGCAATCGTGCCTTCCGGGTACGAGCACGGTCGGTCACCGCGCCAAGTCTCGAAATGCAGAATCGTCTCGGAAGGGTTGGTGATCTCGTTCTGGGCGTGCATGGTGATGCTGCCGTACCCACGCGTGGACACCCACGGGCTGATGTGATAGTCGTTGGTCGAACGTTTGGCCGGACACGAGAAGGTCTTGACGTCGCCCACGTACGAAAACGTCAGCGCCCACCAGGGGACCCAACGTGTCCGGTTGACTTTGAAGACCTCATCGTAAAAGCCGTTGGCAGCGTCCGAATAGCTCGGCACGATCATATTGTCGAAATCGCCGGCATACATGATGGTGCCGAGGGTGATCTGCTTGAGCTGGGAGACGCACGAAGCCGTCAACGCTTTGTCCCGTGCCTTTTGCAGGGCCGGCAGCAACATTGAGGCCAAAATGGCGATGATGGCAATGACCACCAGCAGTTCGATCAGAGTGAATTCGCTTCTCGCAGTTCGATCCTTTTTCATGGCCCGTCCTTTCTCTGTTCCTGTGTGATCCGGGTGTCCGTCGCGTCATCGCCTGCTGTTGTCTCCGCATCCGCCGGCGGACCCCGGCGACACGGCAGAAAACGCGACGGCGCAATGGGCGCTGCAATACAGTCAACCCGATTATAGCCAAGTCGGTAGAGACTGTCAAGTTTTCTCTTGACAGCTTGCGCGCCGAACAAGGCGAGACGCCCTGGGGCCGAGTCCGGTACGCCCCCGGAACCCTTGACTCATTTGTTGTCCCAGGAGTTGTTCTCGTGCCCGTAAGCCCACCCGACGGGCAACGGCCCGAGGAAGGCCGTCGGCGTGCTCCACTTCACGTGGCCGTCGACGTATCCGACGTTCATCCCCTGGTTGTGCCGAGCGAGAGGTCGACGCGTGTAGTTTCCATTCGTGTTTTGGTAATACGCACCGGCCCCGCCCCCGGTCCAATCCGAGGGAGGCGTCCATTGCCAGTCCGACGGACCGGTAGCGTAGGTCGGCCAAGTCGTCGGGTCCCTGCCGATGACGCCGGTGCTGCATTGGGCGGCGTCTGCGGGAAGGGATGTACCGGAGGGCGTCTTGACGTCATTGAGGTTGCGGGAAAACGCCCAACGGCAAAGCGTATAGCTCAGCGCATAGCCGCGAGCCCAACTCGGGTTTTCCTGCGAGGGGCATTTGAGGACCTTGGCATCATTGACATACGTGCCCTTGGTGAGCAGTTCGTGCCAACGGTCGTACGTCGTATCCGGCCAGCCGCTGGCGGCATTCCCGCCGCCGATCGGGAATTGTCCGTCGTTGTCGTCCATGTACATGGTGAGCGAGAGCATCAATTGCTTCAGGTTGGACGTGCAGCTTATCTGAAGCGCCTTGCCGCGCGCCTTTTGCAGGGCCGGCAGCAACATCGAGGCCAGAATGGCGATGATGGCAATGACCACCAGCAGCTCGATCAGGGTGAATTCGCGTCGAAGAACTGTCCGTGCTTTTTTCATGTTCCGTCCTTTCTCTGTTTCTGTGCGACCGGGGGACCCGCCGCACCATGGTCCGGTTCAGTTTCCCGCCCTTGTTGCCGAACCGCGACAGCAAGATCGAAGATGCGGCGGGGCCCGGGCAAGAAGAACCGACTCTGATTATAACCGTCTCGGAAGCGGTTGGCAAGGGTGTTTTCCCGGCGGGCGCGGCAACAAGTGTGCGACCGCAAAGGAAGGGTCGGGACGACGCGGTGGGCTTGGTGGATGTGCAACCAGTCCCGGGGGACGGGCGATTCATTCAGTCGGGCGCGCCTCGATCGGGACGTATTCCCGACCGAACTCGCCGGTGTAGATGGCCCGGGGCCGGAATATGCGGTTGTGCTTCAGATATTCGAGTACGCGCGCCGTCCAGCCGGCCACTCGGGCAACCGCGAACACAGGCGTGAAAAGCTCGACCGGAATGCCCATTGAAGAGTATACGATCCCGCTGTAAAAATCGACGTTGGTAAAGATCCCTTTCCTTTTCCCGAGGTCGGCGACAACGCATTGTTCGAGGGCCACAGCTGTATCGTACAGGGCTCGAAGGTCGCTGTTTCCGGAATGTTCGACCAAATAGGCCGCCAGGGGCCCGAGAATACGGGCGCGCGGGTCGTAGGTTTTGTAGACCCGATGCCCGAACCCCATGACCTTGCGCTTTGCGGCTCGTGCCCCCGTATACCACTTCGCCGCTCGTTCGGGGGGACCGATTTCGAGCAGCATTTTCAGCACCTGCTCGTTGGCGCCGCCGTGAAGCGGGCCGTTCAGGGCGGCAATGCCCGAACCGATCGAGAAGTAAATATCGGACAGAGTCGATGCGACCACCATGGCGGCAAACGTGCTGGCGTTCATGCCATGATCTGCGTGCAAGATCAGCGCCACATCGAGGACTCGTTCCGCCACGGGGTCCGGACGGTGACCGGTGAGCATGTAAAGGAAATTGGCCGCGTGGCTCAGCTCGGGGTCCGGCTCGATCGGCAGCCGTCCGGCCCGCAAACGGGCAATGGCGGCCGCGAGAGTGGCCGCGCCCGCGATCAGGTGGTAGCAGGACTCGACCCCCCGAGCCTCTTTTTGGTCCCGGGCCGCCTTTCGGGGCCGGGGCCGATCCAAGGTCCGGTCCCGGAACTCGTATCGGGCGCGCTTGTCGCCCGCACGGACCGGATCGACCGGCACGGAATCTTCGTCCGACCCAATGACTCTCGCCCCCGCAGGCAGGACCGTGTACATGTCCCGGGTGGTCTGGTGCTGCCGCATGAGGTTTGTCCCGAGACGCAACGCAGCCATGGGGTTCATGTCCTGAATCGGGAAGCTCATGATCAAGCGCAGGGTGTCGGGGATGAACCGATACTCGACCAGCTTGCGCCGGAAACGGTCGAGCTGTTCCTCGGCCGGCAACATGCCGTGCAGCAGCAAATACGAGACCTCTTCGAACGTGGAATGGGCGCAGAGGTCGAAGATGTCGTAACCGCGGTAAACGAGTCGGCCGAGTCGACCGTTGACGTACCCGATGCGCGTGGCACAGGCGATGGCGCCTTCGAGCCCGGGTCCGACCGTACACTCGACCGGCCAAGTGATCGAGCCGGCCAGCTCCGACGTCCCGTCGGGCGAAGGGGGGACGGCCGCGTGGGCCTCTTGGATCAACTCGGTAATTCGCTTTGTTTGGCGGTGCATCTGGTTCTTCATGGCCTTTTCCGGTTTTGGGGGTTCGCTGCTGCCAGACGCGCCGGGTCTTGTCAGTTTGCAACCACAGCAAGCTGAAAAAAGAAGAGAAAACCGCCGATCCGTCGAGCGTGTGAAGTGAGCGTCGGGTCCTGCCGGACACGGCAGCGCCAAGGCTGAACCACGCCGGGAAATGCCAATATACCCTTGAAAGAACGAACGTCAAGACCGCGGCCCGGCGTCGTCAAGACAGTTCGCGAACCACGGCATGGATTCGGTCGAACGCAAACCGCAATTCTTCGATGCTGCAATGATCCTGGACAAAGTGGCTCGTGCAATACAACAGGCCGCCGGCGGCGAACATACGCAGCACACGTTCGATTTCCTCGGCCAGGAAGTCCAGGCGACCGAAGCCGATGGTCGTTTGCACATCCAGCCCGCCCATGACCGTAAACGTTTTCCGGTACTTTTCCCGGAACTCGTTCAGGTCCATGCCTGCGGATTCCTGGTATGGATGCACCACGTCGTAGCCGAGTTCGATAACACCGTCCAAGACTTGGGAGATATTGCCGTCGCTGTGGAGACTCAGAAACACGCCCCGGCGCTTGACGGCCTCGCAGGTGATGCGATGAAACGGCATGATGAGTTGCCGCCAAGTCCGTGGGCTGAACATCAGGCCCTCTTGCGCGCCCCAATCGTCCGAGACGTGGACCATGTCCACACCCAGATCGATGCAGTTCTCGGCGAAAGTCCGGTTCCATTCCGCCTGACGGCGGTAGACTTCCCGGAGGTCGTCGGCGTAGAGCGCCAGATACATCAGGTGGTTCTCGATCCCGAAGACTCCGTTGAGCGCTTCGAAGATGCCCGGGGTCTGCACGTAAACGAACCGACCCCGTCCCTCCTTGTGGTGCCGAATCTGTTCGACGATGTCGTGGTAATCGTCTGTTCGGTTCGGGTCCGCGACCGGTACATCGAGGAGATCCCGGGGCTCGATGGGGCGTCCGAGTTCGGCCCGCAACCGGGCGACGGCTGCGGGATCGAAGATCTGCGGCCCCCCGAAGAGGTGGGCGAAATCGAACTCGTACCGGTCTTCGAAGGCTTCGACCGAACCGAACGCCGCCGTAATCCGTTCGGCCAGGTTGGCCCGGACCCAGCCGTAGATCGGCACGCGGTCCGGCTTGCCGTGGCGGATCACTTGGATGACGCGTTCCCTCGGTAACATGGGCATTCTCCGGTTGCACGGATCGGTTTCAGGGGTGTTGCCGGCGCCCCTGTCCGACCCACTGTCGAGATCGCACCGACGACTCGGGGCAGTCTCCGCGCTCAACTTCGGCGGCAAGCCTTGCAGCGGCCCTTTCAAACCTCGCGACGGTGTTCCGTGGATTCCAGGAAAAGGTCCCCGGGACTCAGCCGTCGGTCTCGCGGAGAAAACGCCGGAGGACGGTCTGAAGAATGCCGCCGTTCCGGTAGTACTCGACCTCGACCGGCGTATCCAACCGGAGTTGTACGACGAATTCGGCCCGGCGACCGTCCGAGCGATGCGCGGTCACCCGAACGTCCTGCCCCGGGACCGGTGGGTCGTCCAACGGGATATCGAACGTCTCGCGTCCGCTCAACCCGAGGGTTTGCGCGTTCTCACCTTCCCGGAACTGCAACGGCAGGATGCCCATCCCCACCAGGTTGCTCCGGTGGATGCGTTCGAACGATTGAGCGATGACGGCCCGGACCCCGAGCAGGTACGGCCCCTTGGCGGCCCAGTCCCGGCTGCTGCCCATCCCATAGTCGCAGCCACCGATCACAATGACCTGTTCGCCTGCGGCGCGGTATCGCTCGGCGGCTTGGTGGATGCTGACCACATCGCCGGACGGAAAGTGCGTGGTCCAGCCGCCTTCGGTCCCGGGCGCAAGCCGGTTGCGCAGCCGGATGTTGGCAAATGTGCCACGGCTCATGACCCGGTCGTTCCCGCGCCGACTCCCGTAGGAGTTGAACGCCTCGGGCGCCACGCCGTTGGCGCGAAGGTACCGCCCGGCCGGGCTGTCCATCGGAATCGGCCCCGCCGGACTGATGTGATCGGTCGTGATCGAGTCCCCGAGCAGTGCCAGCACGCGCGCGCGCCGGATTCGGGGGGCAGGCGGCAGGTCGCGTGCGAACTCCGCAAAAAACGGCGGTTCCTGGATGTAGGTACTGTCGGCGCGCCATTCGTAGAGCGCGGCGCCGCCCACCGGAATAGCGTTCCACAACGGATTGCGCTTCTCTATGTCTGCGTATGCGTTACGAAAATCTTCGCCGCGCACTGCGCCCGCCATCGCCGCCTGGATCTCCTCGGACCCGGGCCACAGATCGCGCAGGAACACGGGCCTCCCGCCCACGGCACGCCCCACGGGCTCGGACTCGAAGTCGATGTCGACGGTCCCGGTCAGCGCGAACGCCACGACCAGGGGCGGCGAGGCCAGGTACGCGGCCCGCACGTGCGGACTGACCCGACCTTCGAAATTGCGGTTCCCGGACAGGGCCGCCGCGGCCACGAGCCCGGTCTCTTCGATGGCGTTCCGGACCGAGTCGGGCAATGGACCGCTGTTGCCGATACAGGTCATGCAGCCGAACCCGGCCGCGTGAAACCCCAGTCTGTCGAGGTAAGGGGAAAGCCCCGCGCGGTCGAGGTAATCCGTGACCGCCAAGGACCCCGGCCCCAGGCTGGTTTTGACCCAGGGCTTGGTTCGCAACCCCGCCTCGACAGCTTTTCGTGCGAGAAGGCCGGCGGCCAGCATGACCGCCGGATTGCTGGTGTTGGTGCAACTGGTGATGCTGGCAATCACCACACTGCCATGCGTCAACTCGACCTGCTCGCCGCTCTCGAACGCGATGGTGGCGCGCCCACTCTTTCGGGCAACATCGAGGCCGAACCCGCGCCTGGCCGGCGGGCGCTGCAAGGTCTCGGCCCAGGTCTGCTTCAATTGAGCAAGCGGCACCCGATCCTGGGGCCGATTCGGCCCGGCGATACAGGGAGTCACCCCGGCGAGGTCGAATTCGACGACGCTCTCGTACAGCGGGTCGGCTGTCGCGACGGTGCGAAACAGGCCCTGTTCCCGGCAGTAGCGTTCGACCAACTCCACCAGCTCTTCCGGCCGACCGGTCATGCGCAGGTAGCGGAGGGTCTGCTCGTCCACGGGAAAGAACCCCATGGTCGCGCCGTATTCCGGCGCCATGTTGGCCAATATGGCCCGGTCGGGCACAGGCAGTTCGGCGACGCCCGGGCCGAAGTACTCGACAAACTTGCCCACAACCCCGTGATTGCGCAGCACATTCGTAATCGTGAGCACAGCGTCGGTGGCGGTGGCGCCGTCGGGCAGTCGGCCCGTAATGCGGACCCCGACCACGGGCGGCGCCGCCATGGCAATGGGTTGGCCGAGCATCATGGCTTCGGCCTCGATGCCGCCGACGCCCCAGCCGACGACTCCCAGGCCGTTTATCATGGGCGTATGGGAGTCCGCGCCGACCAGCGAATCCGGGAAGGCCGTGACCGCACCGTCGATCTCCCGCAACTGGACGACACGGGCCAGGTACTCGAGGTTGATCTGGTGGCAGATGCCGGAGGCCGGGGGAATCACGCGGAAATTGTCGAACGCCTCCTGCCCCCAGCGCAGGAACTCGTAGCGCTCGCGGTTGCGCTCGAACTCGCGTTCGAGGTTGATCCGGGCCGCATCGGCCCGCCCGAAAACGTCCACCTGGACGCTGTGGTCGATCACCAGATCGACCGGGACACGGGGATTGATGCGGGTCGGGTCGCCCCCCAGTCGGGCCACGGTGCTGCGCATCGCCGCCAAGTCCACCACCGCCGGAACTCCGGTAAAGTCCTGGAGGAGAACCCGGGCCGGCAGAAAGGGGACTTCGATTTCGCCGGGGGCCTCCGGATCGTAGGCAGCGAGGCGCTCGATATGCGCGATTGTCGCTTCCCGACCGTTCTCGTTTCGAAGCACGGACTCGAGCAAGACGCGGATGGAAAACGGCAGGCGCTCCAGCGACGTCAGCCCGCGCTCCTCCAGCACCTGCAGACGAAAGAAGTCGACCTGTCCGTGCCCGGTGTCGAGACGCGCCCGCGCACCCAGTGAATTATTTCCCATGATGTACGGCTTTCGCTTGTTCCATTCCAGTCGTGTCGGCAATGCTCTCGCCGGACCGTCCCCTGCCCGTTCTGGGCCGGACTCGCTCGAGCGCCGACGGTTTCCTCATTCGCCCTCGAACGAGACGAGCGTGAAAACCGGCCTGGCGCCGAGTCGCTGCCGGCCCTGCAGCTCGGGCAGTTCGACGATAAAGGCACACTCGACGATCTCGCCGCCGAGTTTTTCGATCAGTTCGCAGGCGGCGGCGGCCGTGCCGCCGGTGGCAATCAGATCGTCGACCAACAAGACGCGGTTACCGGGGCAAATGGCGTCTACGTGGGCCTCGATGGTGTCCGTGCCGTATTCGAGTTCATAGCTCGCACTTGCCGTTTTGGCGGGCAGCTTGCCCTTTTTCCGAAGCGGCACAAACCCGACGCTCAATTCGTAGGCGAGAACTCCGCCGATAATGAAACCCCGACTTTCGATACCGGCGACCAAGTCGATCTGCATCGGACGGTACCTGGCCAGGAGAGCGTCTGCGGCATCGTGAAATCCGTCCCCGTCTTTCAGTAAGGTGGTGATGTCCCGGAACATGATCCCCGACTTCGGGAAATCGGGAATCGTGCGGATTTTTTTCTTGAGCGCATCCATGGCGCGTGCCTCCTTATCCATGGTGGTTTTGGATCGCCTGACTGTCCCGTGGCGGCGCGCTTCGGCGGCCGGACCCGAATCTCCCGCGGTCAGATTGGTGTCCGGACCTTCCATCGCGTCCAGTTGCCGTCCATCTCGGAATCGCCCCAGCGGTCTTGAGGCGAGTCGGCCGAGAGGCCCGGCAGACCGGATCGAAAGAAACCGCGGTTTCAGCGACGCTCCGAACGATGTCGCGACGGTAGGCAAATCATGGCGTGACGCAATGATACCCCGCCGACACCGAGGGTCAAGCGCCGAAGGGGAAAGAACGCTCCCGCCGGGCCGGCGCATCCGGCGTCGAGACCGGCCGGGAGGATGGGCCCCGGGTGCCGGAGACGAGCGTGCGCCGGTGAGTCGGGCCGTTCTCCGCCAACAGGAAACCATCGATGAGTTTGACCTTGACGCGAGGCGCCCCCCCGAATAGGTTCTTGTCGATCCGCAACCGTTCCACGTCGGGCGGAGTTCCCCGGTCATCGTGTTTTCTTGTTTCGGTGTCGAGGTATCGTCCGCCGCAACCGAGGAGGGAGTGCTCGTGAAAGGCGTGGTTTTCACCGGCAACCGGAATTGCGAAGTCCGCAACGTTCCTGTTCCGACGCCCGGGCACGGGGAGGTGCTGGTTCGAATCGGGGCAACGGGCATTTGCGGAAGCGACTTGCATGTCTACCGGGCCGCGACGGCCTCGGACCAAGTCCGCGGACACGAGCCGTGCGGCACGGTCGCGGCCCTGGGTCCGGGGGTGCGGCGGCTCCGGCTCGGCGACCGGGTAACGGTGTTCCATCACCAGGGATGCGGCGTCTGCCGGGAATGCGCGCGGGGCGATCCGGTCTGGTGCTCCGACAAGAGGCTTTTCGGCGTGACCATTCCCGGCTCGTTCGCGGAGTACACCGTGGCCATGGAGCGCAACTGTATCCCGATGCCCGCCGGGATGAGTTTCGCCGACGGCGCTTTTATCGCCTGTGTGGGCGGCACGGCGTACGGCGCCCTCAAGCGTCTGGACGCCCGACCGCACGAATTCCTGGCCGTGTTCGGCCTGGGGCCGGTGGGTCTGAGCTGCATCCTGGTGGGGCGCAACCTGGGGTTGAACGTGATCGGGGTGGATGTGGTATCCGAACGCGTGGAGCTGGCGCGAAAGTGCGGGGCAGCGGCAGCGGTCAATGCCACGGAACAGGATCCGGTTGCAGCTATAGAACAGTTCTGCGGCGGGTGCGGCGCGGACTGTCTGATCGAGACCTCCGGCAGCGCGGCGGGCCGGCGCAACATTCTGCCGTCGTTGCGACGCGGCGGCCGTGCCGCCATTGTGGGTGTGGGCAGCGACGAAGAAGTCATCAATCCCACACACATTCACGGCAAAGCCGCGACCCTCGTGGGCTCGGTGGTGTTCCCGCTCGCCTGGGCCTGGGAACTGGTGGGACTCTGCGATCGAGCCGGTCTCAGTTTCGAACCGGCCGTCACCCACCGCTTTCCGCTGGTCGAGGCGCCGGCGGCCCTACGTTTGGCCGATTCCGGACGTTGCGGCAAGGTGCTTTTCGTGCCGCAGGCGGACTGATCTCACTTTCGTTCGAAGCGCGGGGGCCGCTTCGACTCCTCCGCCCCGGTCAATAGGCCTCAGTCCCCGCCTCTTTTCGGAGCGCCATGAAACTGACGGACACGCCTGCCGGAAACGGAAAGCTGCGGGGCCGCAACCGCGGACGGCCGGCGCGGGGGCCAACGCTCGCTGTCCCCGCAGCGAACGACGCCGAGAGTTCCATCAAACCGCGAGGCGCCTTGGACGCCGAAGCGGAGCGGCCCGCAGCCGGCGGCTCCGGCAACGCCGGGAGAAGAGGATGCGACCCCCGCAACCCGTTCCGGTCACGATAGATGAGATCATGAAGTGCGCCGCAGATTCGACAGAACCGCACGGCAAGAAAAGGAGTCAACCATGAATGTCAGACTGGAGCGCTTTCGGGAGATGGGGCTGAAGGCCGTCGAGTTCACGGTCGGCTTTCAACAGCCGGACGGCGGTTATGTCTGGGACGGGTTCGTGCCCGACGCCTATCACAAGCAACCGTATTCATGGGGCGTCTCCGGCGTATACGCTCCGGCGCACAAACTCCTGAATTGGGTGAAGAGAACCACGCTGCAACCCACGGGCGGACTGGCCGACTACAGGGGCGATGTGTACAAGCAGTCCTGGTTCTTCCAAGGCGCGCACCGAATGGGCCGGGTCGATGTGTCGTATCCCATCATGGAGTTCCTGCTTTCTTGCCAGACCCCCTGCGGCGGGCTCCCCCATTTCGAGAAGGACGAGCGCCTGCGTTCGCTGGCCACTGCCTGGGCAGGAATCTCCGCGCTCTACTTCGGTCGCCTGGACGTGGCGGAACGCACGGCCGAATGGTGCGTCAGGGTGCTCGAGCAGCAGCCCGAGCCGGAGCGTTTCTTCTATTTTCAGACCGAACGCGACGGTCGCCTGTGGACCGCGGACCCAACCGCCGGCGCCATTGATTTCGACAAACCGAAACAGCCGTATTGGGAAATCGGCCTGCCGTGGATGCTCATGGGGCGGCTCTACCAAGCCACGAGCGACGAACGATACCTCGACTTGGCCGAGCGGTTTTATGGGGTGTACATGAAATGCCACGACGACCGGTTCACCTACGCGGGCAGCGGCAAGGGCAGCTTGGCCGCGGCCATTCATTATCTCAATACCGGTGACATCCGAGCCAGAGACGCCGTGTACACATTCCTCGAATTCCTGCTGGATACCCAATATCCCGAGGGCGGCTGGCGCGACGAGACCGAACCGGACATCCCGCTGATCTATATCGATCACGCCGCCGAATTCAACGTATGGATCCAGGAAGATGTGAACATCCTGGCGGCCATGGAGTGAATGCGTTGCGGCTTGGAGTCGAAACGAGTTGCCGCCCGAGGAAATGAATCAAAGCAGCGGACCGGTTTGTGACCACAGGCAGAAGGCTGTCGGCGGCCCGCAAGAATGTCGAGCGAACGCAACGACGTTTCGCGCCGGCGCGTCGCCGGCCGGGCAAATCCCCGCCCGCGTCCCCTGAAAACGGGGCTGCGGGTTGCCGCGCTGGACGGGGGGTCGCCACGGAGGCTGCGAGTTCGCTCCTGGAAGCGGCTACCACGGATTCGTCGGCGCCATGTCCCACGCCTCGAGCGAACGCACTGCGGCGTTCCCGCGACAGAAAAGGGCCACTCCCAGGCTGTCGGCACGGGTGGGATAGAGGCGTTGCGTGACGCATTGCCGGTCGTTGGCAAAGACCTCCAGGATCGAGCGGTCGAGGAACACGCGCCATCGCAACGGCTCGCCCGGCGCAAGCGCAAAAGGTGCTTCCTGTGCGGTAACGGCCGGGTTATCGCCGTGGTGGATGCAGAAGGTCCGATGCACGATCCGCGCGTCCAGACTCGACCGGGCCAAATCGATCCGCAGTCGGTTGTTCGCCATGCTGTAAGCAATGACCGTTTCTTCTTCGCGATGTGGCGAGCAGCGGACTTTCAAGCCGATTTCGGCGGCGTTTCCGGGCGCCAGATCGAGTGCGATCTCCATGCAGTCACCTCGGAGGTCCGGCAGGTCGATCTCCGTTTCGCCGCTCAACTGGAAGCCCTCGATGGACCGATGGTTCGTACGCAGACCCCTCAGCTCGTCGACCGGCTCAATGCGGAGCGACCCGTCAGGCGCGAGCGAAAGCCGGCGCGGGAGCGTCATGGTCCCGCTCCACCCCGATGCATGCATCTGTTCCGGAGTACGACGGTCGAGCACCCATGCCCACATGATGCGCCGGCCGCAGTCGTCGACCAAACTTTCCGGTGCGAAGCATGTGCCGCCCGGCCAATTCATCCGGTGGTGTTCTTCGGGATGGAACCGCTCATTCTCATAGCGCCCCAGGTAGTAGCGGGTACCGCGGGCATGGCTGATCGCCAGCAGCATGTGCCGCTCGCCGAGCTTGAAGAAATCCGGGCAGGCACAGTCTTCCTCCGGCCCCGTCCACTCGGGGTTGGGCCGATAGAACTGGTGGACGTATTGCCAATGGACAAGGTCCCTGGAGCGGAACAGGAACGTGGTGTCGTATTCTTTCTTGGGGAGGACCTTGCCGTTCAGAATAACGTAGTAGGTGTCCCTCTCGAGCCAGGCGTGAGGATCGTGAACGTTGTACAGACCGTGGCCCGGCTCGCCTTCTCTCGGTATGGGAATCACCGGGTTGCCGGAGTGTTTGGTCCAACGGTTCAAATCCTTGTCGCTGCTGGTGGCAATGCAGATCCCGGCGCCCACGCCAAAATAGACAAGCGTCGGAACGCCGTCTTTGTTCAGCAAGGCATTTCCGCTGAAGATCCCGATCTCCGGATCCCCCGGGGCCGGGGTCAGTGCCGTGGGGTGCTGGATCCAGTGAAGCAGGTCCGCGCTCGACACGTGGCCCCAACAATGGCCCCCGCGGGGCAGGTTCGGGTCCTGGAAGATGTAGAAAAGATGATATCGGCCGCGCCAATAGAGACAGCCGTTCGGATCAAAGGGCAGGGCGATACCCTCGGGCGCACACAAATGGTACCTGGGCCGGTGGGGATCAGCGAGGAGCTTGGTTCTCAGCCGGCGGGCGCAGCCGATCAGCTCCTGCACGGTTTTCGGATCGTTTGGGGTCATGGGTCTTTCCTCCGTGGGCGACGGTCGCGTCAATCTTGCCCCCCTTCCCGAGGTCGTCTCACCCGCTCGACACCTCTTTCGGCCACCCACGAAGCGCCTCGGCCAGGAGTTCGCGGACGCGCGGGGCGGCCTGTTCGACAAACAGCCGGGCCAGCATGGCGCCGTGCTCGACGGTCGCCTCTTTCGCGTTCGGCGTGCAGCCTTCCCGGTCCTGATCCAATTCGCCGTCCGGCAGTCGGCTCAAGTCCACCAGCTCGGGACGGTAGTACATCAGCAGGGAAGTCTCGTTCTTGCCCGCATGGTCGCCTCCTTTCACGTCCACCCATGAAGCGGGCTCATAGTCGGTCATGGCCAGCACCTTCGGATAACGATGCTTTTCCGTGAACCGAGCCACCCCGGCCTTGACCGCCTCGACATGCCGGCTTCCATAGTGCCCCATGATCACCACCATGGCCTTGAAGCCTTCTTCATACAGGTTTTCCAGGTGCTCGTATACGAACTGGATCACCAATTCTTTCGAAAACTCGAAGGTGTGCCGGCAACGGGCCCACGGTTTCATGGTTTGGTACCCGCAATACACGGGCGGCAAAACGACCCCGCCCGTCTCTCGACACAGGTCGAGAGTCATGTGGTACGCCTTGAGCGTGTCCAACCCCACCGCGTTATGGACCCCGTGCCATTCGTGCGAGCCCCAAACCAGGTACGCCAGCGGACAGTTATCGAGAACACGATTGATTTCGTGCGGCTTCATCTCTTCATATTTCATCGTTGCGACTCCTGTCCTCCAAGGCTTGTTTCGAACCGGGCAACAACCCACGTCACCTCGAGCACAACAGCATACCGGCCTCTTTATTCGGCGCCGTCGGTCCGTTCTACGGTTTCCCAAATGAACGTCTCCCACGGCAGGGCATGAAGTTGAAGCGTGCCGCCCGCCGCAGCCAAGTCGGGAATGGGACGCGTGGAGCAGATGGGCCGTAGTCCGGCGTCAATGACATGGGGACGCAGAGGAATGGAAAGGTCGCGCTCTTCCGGCCAGTTGTTGATCAGGACGATGAACGTCTTGCCGCCCTTTCGCCAGACCCCGAGCAGCACTTGGCGGGAACTATAACGTTTATCGGCCAGGCTGGGAACGAACCGAACCCGTTCCACCGGGCCGATGCGACGGACGCATTGTCTGAAGTCCGCCAGAATCGGTTTCAGTGTGTTCTCGAGATAGTCGGGTTGAAGTTTCGTGTGTTTCGACAACGGCTGGAATCGGCTGCGCCAGTACGACCAGAAAAAAAGGCCGCTCGACTTCTGGGGCAGGGTACTGAACAGAATATACCGCAGTTCGGTGGCATTCGGATACCGTGGGAAGCCGAAACACTGCACGATGGGAATCATGGTATCGCATCGTTTTCCGACGGCGCCGAAGAAGATCGGCTGGTTGTTCAGCATTGCTTTGGGAAACTCCTCGTTGCGGACCGGGTAGAAGTCCGGCATGATGATGTCCGCGCACTGCATCCACTTGTCCCAGTTCTTGATCCAGGCCATGGCGATGGCATCGGGAATGTGCGGGGTTTCCCGCTTGACCAACGCATGGAACTTCATCAATGTTTCCGGCGGCATGGCGTCGTTCGGTTCGTCGTAGAGATACCAAAACCCGAGCGCCCGGTGATCTTTCCACCGCCTGAGCATGGCGCCGACTTCCGCCAAGGCCCGTGTGTCGGAAATCTTCCCCGCGGCGAGCCCGCGCAACGGACCGCTGATGTCCAACATGACCTTGAGCCCCGTTTTCCCCGCCATGTCCATGTAAGCCTGCACCGTTTTTTCGTCGCGAGACGCCAGACCGTATCGATGGACATAGTCGAACCCCAGCTCCTTCACGTAACGAAAATTCGCCTCCGTGGGGTCCCCGGCGCTGAAGATGCCGATGGGAAACTCCCGGGAGCCCGCTTTGATGCCGCCAAGAAGGAGAATCGACGGAAAGAAAACCCATGCCAAGGACCGCTTCAAACTCATTCGCACAAACTCCGTGCCGCAGACAGGGGCTCGATGATTCGCAGGCCCCGTGGTATGTTTCATTCCTTACCGGCACCGTACAGGTTTCTTTTCCCGACGCAAGCATTGGGGGCGGCGACCGATTCGATCGCGGGCGATGTTTCGTGAGGACTTCTCTCGGTCGCGCTTTCGGCGCGGTCGAGCACGGCGGGCGATGGACCGCAATTCGGCCCCCATCGGGCACGCGGCATGCACACGGTCGCCCGGCAGGACTTGTCGTGCCGAAGCCCGGCGAACAACCCGGGAATGGTTTTGCCGGGACCGCGGGCGCCCGGGGAGTGGCCGGCTCGAGTTCGACCGGGTATGGTGAGAAACTCGCATCTGATGCCCTGCAATCGGAGGTCCGCCCGGCATGGAGAACGTCATCCTTTGGATCGACCAGCACCTGGGAATCAGCCCGGCGGTACAGGGGCGAATCCTTGCGTCATTGCTGATCTGCCTCATTCTCTGGTTCTTGCGCCGCTTGGTCGTTCGTGCTGTCTGGAGCCGTACGGATGATGTGCGGACCCGGTACGTCTGGCGCAAGAGTTCCGCGTACGCCGCCTTTTTCCTCGGCGTGGTACTCGTGGGTCGGCTCTGGCTGCCGTCGGTCCACTCGGTAGCCACTTTCCTCGGACTCTTCTCCGCCGGCGTTGCCATCGCGCTGAAAGATCCGGTAAGCAATTTGGCGGGCTGGCTGTTCATCATCTGGCGTCGGCCTTTTGAGTTGCAGGATCGCATCCAGGTCGGGGATGTGGCCGGGGATGTCATCGATATCGCTCCGTTCCAGTTCACCCTGCTTGAGATCGGCAACTGGGTACAGGCGGACCAGAGCACCGGTCGGGTCGTGGCCCTGCCGAACTCGAAGGTGTTCACCGAACCGGTCGCAAATTACGGCAAGGGCTTTCAATTCATTTGGAACGAAATCCCGGTTTTGATCACTTTCGAGAGCAATTGGGAACGGGCGCAGGAACTGCTCCTGGAAATCGGACGAAGGCACGCGGAGAACCTCGGCGAAACCGCCGCACGCCGCATCCGGGAAGCGGCCCGAAAGTACCTCATTTTCTATTCGAAACTCACCCCCATCGTCTACACCTCCGTGCGGGACAGCGGCGTGCTCCTGACCCTCCGCTTCCTGTGCGAACCCCGCAGACGCCGCGGCGTCGAAACGGCAATCTGGGAGGACGTGCTGCGCGAATTCCGCAAATGCGACGACGTGGATTTCGCCTATCCCACTCAACGGTTTTACAACAACGCTCTCGAGGGCAAGCCCGGCGCCGGCGGGAGAGTTCGCCTCGACACGGCCCCTGCCGCGACGTCCAAGGAGACAGGGACCGAGCCGCCGAAAGGGGGAGTCGGCGCCCCGCGGTAGCGGACAGTCGCCGTCGTGGGCCCGCCGTGTTCTCTGACCCAAAGCGGGCAGACGCCGGCGTTTTTTGGGCCAAGCGAAAAGCGGGCGTTCGTCGATGTGAATATCCCTGCCCCGACGGACGTCTGTCCATTGCGATTTGGGGCGCACGCTTGCCGATACGACGGACGAAGACGAAAGTCGGTCGGGGGCGTACATTTCGTCGAAGCACGGGCGCGGGCGGCGGCCCCCCCGGCTCGAGAGGCGCCGAGACCGTGGTCCCGGCCGGGAGCGGAACATGTCCTTTGGGAAGATTAAACGGCGGCATGTGCTGTACAGGCTGACGGCGGTGCTCGCGATTCACGGTCTCCGCCTGTACGGCGACCTGTACATCTGCGTCGCGGACCGGGCGCCGCTGTACCGGGGCCACCGCATTGTGAGACGACTGGGCCGAGGCCGAATCGTCGAGGCCCGCCGAAATCCGTTGTACACCGAATGGCTCAGGCTGCGCTTGGGGCGAGACGAGTACGACGCCCCCCGCCGGTCTTTTCTCTCCCAGGGGGAACTGCTGGTATCGCGCGCCCGGCAGGTCGCCGCGCTGGAAAAGAAACTCGCCGGCCTGGACCGGGATATCGAGTACGACCGGCGGCGAGCGGCAGAGTATTTCGCCGCGGCGACGTCGATTCGGTTCGACGCCACGATTCAGTACAAAATCCAGGTCTTGGTTCCGGTCTCGGCGGCCGGCGCGAGTGCCGGGTCTGGAGGGTCGGGCCAGACGATCTATCAGCCCGTCTTCAACTACATCGACAAAGTCGCCCCCGGACTGTCGACCAATCTGGCCCGCCGCTGGGAACGGGAACTTGACGACGTCGAGGACGGGCTTACCGCGAAGTTGAAGCGCCGACGCGAAATCCTGATGGCCAGGGCCCGTCTCGATGCGACGCGCGACCGGGAGACGCGTCTGTTTGCGGAGTTCGCACGCAGTCGCGGCGATACTCTGGTGGACTTCTACCTCACGCGCCGGGACCGAGTCCAACTGTTCGAGGGCAAGCGCCTCAAGTACGAACTTCTCCGCAATACCGTGGTGCGCGGGCGGCCGAATCCGGAGACGCCCGGCTGGATGCGCATCCAATACCGCGGCGGCGTGTTCGATGCCCGCAGCGTTTTCTTCCGAAGTCGAACGGACATCGAAAACGAATACGCGGCGGCGCACGCCCGACGCCTGCAACACTTGGCCGATCTGAACACCGAGATCGACCGGCGCCGGGACCGGGAGCGGTTGCTCGAATCTCTTCAACTTTCCCTTACGTACGAATCCAATCTGACCCGCGTCCCCCTCGGGAACGCCATCCCGGCCGTCGGCATCCGGACCGCCGATTTCTACACCGTCACGCCGTGCCCGGCCGGCGCGGTCGAAGTGGTGGTGGCGACCCGAGCCCGGAGCCTGATTCGGAAATGGGACCGGCAACAGGACGAGCTGCGGGACGAGCGGAAGAAACTCGAACGCACGGCGGCCAAAATCCGCAAGGATTTGGCCTTGGCCGAGGCCCGTCGTCAGCAGTGGTTGCGTTTCTTCGAGGCAGGGCCGCTGGCAGACCGTTGACGGAGGCGGTCGCTGAATGCGGCCGCCGAGCGGGCGAGATTACTGATCGCCTCGGAACCGAACAATCCGGAGCGCGAACGAACCCGCAGGTTTTGCTGAAAAACGCTCGAGCAAGCCGGAAACCCATTGCACGTACCGGCCGGTACGCGGAAGGGCAACCCGTCGGGACCGTCATCGGTCCGGAGGTCCGGGGGTGAGGACAATGCCGCGAATCTCCGTGGTAATGCCGACCTGGAATGCCGAGGCCACGATCGAGACCGCGGCCCGGAGCATCCTGGACCAGACCGAACCCGACCTTGAGCTGGTTGCGGTCGACGACGGCTCGACGGACGCTACGCCCGAGCTGCTTGAGGAGTTCTCCCGCCGCGATCCCCGGGTTCGGCTGCTGCGAACTCCGCATCGGGGGATCGTCGCAGCCTTGAACACCGGTCTCGACGCGGCCCGGGCCCCCCTGATTGCGCGGATGGACGCCGACGACCGGGCCCTGCCGGAACGCCTCGAGCGCCAAGCCGAATTCCTGGATACGCATCCCGAGATCGGACTGGCGGCCTGCTCCGTGCAGTTCGGAGGCGACGCGGCCGCCGGGCAAGGGTTCGCCCGGTACGTGGCCTGGAACAATTCACTCCTCACCTGCGACCAGATCGAGCTGAACCGATTCATCGAGTCGCCCCTGGTCCATCCGTCCGTGGTATTCCGCCGGGAATTGCCGGCACGCTTCGGGGCATACCGGGAGGGAAACTTTCCCGAGGATTATGAATTGTGGCTGCGCTGGCTCGATGCCGGAGTGAAGATGGCCAAGCTCCCGGACCGCTTGCTGGTTTGGAACGACTCCGGCGATCGCCTGACCCGGACGGACGCACGATATGCGGCCCGGGCCATTTTCGCCTGCAAGGCACGGTACCTGGCCCGCTGGCTTGAGCGGAACAACCCGCACCATCCGCGCGTCGTGGTCTGGGGCGCCGGCCGGGAGACCCGAAAGCGGGCGGAAGCGCTGACCGAGCACGGAGTGCGGATTATCGCGTACGTGGACGTCGATCCGCGGAAGATCGGCAACGTCGTCACGGGCCGACCGGTGCTTTCCCAGGAGGACTTGCCGGCGCGCGGGGCGTGTTTCATCGTATCGTGCGTCGGCAGTCGGGGGGCTCGGGAAGACATCCGGGAACGACTGCGGCGGCGCGGCTGGATCGAGGGCCGGCACATGATAATGGCCGCCTGAGGGCCGCCTGCGGCGACCAACGGCGAATCGATTGGCGCCAGCCTGCCCGATCCCGAACGCGGAGCAAGCTTTTGTGCACGGAGGGGCGGAAGTGCGGCACGTGCTGCAATTCCGCCCGCGCCCTGATGGGCCTCACTGGACAGAGCGGACGGAGTGGACAAGATGAGTTTCCCCGCGCCCGCGTGGGCCCTACCTCACTTGCTCCCTCGACCTTCAACTTTTCGCTACCTGCCCGCCTCTGTTCCCGGTGCCTCACTCCAGGCAGAGCCGCGCGATGTCTGACCACTTCTTGCAGTGCTTGTGCACGAGTCGGGTCGGAGTCAGCCGCGTCGCCTCCGCTTTGCGGCGGTCGGCGTCGAAGTCGGTCTTTCGCGCGTAAAGATTGACGGCATCGAAGAGACGCTCGAGCAATTCGAGTCGAACCTCGCGGTGTTCGGGGGCGTCCCACAGGTTGAACATCTCGCAGGAATCGGTTTCGTGGTCATACAGCTCCCCGCCGGCCTCGTGCGAATAATAGACCAGCCGGTAACGAGGAGTGCGGAGCGCACTGACGCGCCGCTGCGGTTCGGGAAAGTCCCACTCGCAGATCGCCTGCGGTTTTCCGGCGCCGCGGCCCTCGATCTCCGGCAGAATGGACCGGCCGTCCATCCCGTCCGGGGCCGGGACGTCGGCCAGTTCGCAGAGGGTGGGGAAGAGGTCGACGGACTCGATGAGACCGTCCCGGATCTCGCCCCGGGGGCCGCCCGGGATGGAAATGAGGAACGGGATGCGGTGGATGGACTCGTAGATGCCGATGTTCTTGTCGCAAATCCCGTGATCGCCGGCAAAATCGCCGTGATCGGCAGTGTAGACGACGATCGTGTTGTCGAGTTCGCCGTGGCGTGCCAGCCAATCCAGGACGCGGCCCATTTCCATATCGATCACGCTCACCAGCGCGAAATGATAGGCGAGTGCCTTGCGGAGTCCGGCCAGGTCGAACCTGGCCATTCGATTCCCGACCATTCGCTGAATGAATTCAGGGCGACCGGCCCACCGATTCTCCCACCAGTCGGCCGCGTCGGGGCCGAGCACGATATCGTCCGGATTGTACATGCCCGCATGCTCGGCCGCGGGTGTCCAATTCGGGTGCGGCCGCTCGAAGCTCATGTGCAGAAAAAAGGGACGGGTCGAGTCGCGACGTTCGAGGAAACGGAGGGTTTCCTCGCCGGTCCAGTGCTCGATCGAGTGCTCATAGGGCAATCCCGCGACGGCACAGCCTTTTCGTCTTGCCTCGTGGTCCGGGGGCAGCGTGCCGTCCTCGTACATATCGGCCAGGCCGTGGTCGAGGAGGTATTTGAAGTAGTGGTTGGTCCGCGGGTCGTCCCGATCCGCATCGCAAAGGTCGCAGTAGCGGATGTGTTCATAGGCTTCCTCGTCCCACCTCCGCACCATGTGGGCCTTGCCGATCTGGGCCGTCTGATAGCCGGTGCGCCGGAATACGGCCCCGAGTGTATTCGGGTTGACGTCGTTCAGTTCGAAATTGTCGTTCCCGACGATCCGGTGCGTGTGACAGTACTGCCCCGTGACAAATGAAATCCGGGACGGGGCGCAGATTGGATTATTGCAGAAAGCCCGGGTAAAACGAACTCCATTCTCGGCGATCCGGTCCAGGTTGGGCGTGCGGACGTTCGGATGGCCGGCCACGCTCAAGCTGCCGGCGTTGTGCTGGTCGGACATCAGGAAAAGGACGTTCGGACGTTTCTTCATGGTTCTTCCCCGTTGTGGGCTGCCGGGCCCCGCCCGACGGCGCCGGTCAACTGCCGCCGAATTGTTCAAGAAGGTCTTCGAGAGCCACGGCGGCGTCTTCCCATTCGGTTGTGACGTGCTGGATTTCCGTGCCGATCTCCCCCAGGCGCCGGTTCAATTCCGCGCGCCGGCCCGCGGCGGCGCCGGTGCTGAGTTCGGCCAGTATGTCCTCCCGTTCCGCTTCGAGCCGAGTCACGCGTGCCTCGGCGGCGTTCATTTGCTGTTCGAGGGGACGGCGTTCACGGTAGAGTTCCTGGCGGCGGCGGGCGGCGCGCTGCCGTTTGAGACGGCGGGCGTCCGCCGACGCGCGATCCTCCGCTCGGCGGCGTTCGCCGGGCAGCGGCGATTCGGCCAGTTCGGCCGCTCGTTTTTCCCGAAAGTAATCGTACCCTCCAAAGTAGCGCCGGACGCCGCGCTCGTCCATCGACAAGATCCCCTGGGCCACGGCCCGCACGAAAGCGATGTCGTGGCTGACCAGGCAAAGAGTTCCGGCATATCGCGTCAAAGCCTGTTCGAGGGCTTGACGCGAGGGAATATCCAGGTGCGTGGTCGGCTCGTCCAGGATAAGGAAATTGGGCGGGTCGAGCAAGACGCACGCCAGACTGAGGCGGACTTTCTCGCCGCCGCTGAGGACGTCTACCGGCTTGTCGATCGCTTCGGCCGAGAAACGAAAAGCCCCGAGGAAACTGCGGACCTCGCCCGCCGTCAATCCGTGTTCCCCCCGGGCCGCCAGGGCGGTTTCGAACACCGTCCGGTTCCCGTCCAAGGTCTGCGAGCTGTCCTGGGCTACGTAGCCCCGGAGCACCCTGGCGCCGATCCGGCAGCGGCCCTCGCTCGGTTCGAGACGCCCGGCCAAGATGCGGAGCAGCGTGGTCTTGCCCATTCCGTTGAGTCCGACGACCGCAAGACGCTCGCCGCGCTCGATGCGCAGCGAAACACCACGAAACACCCAGGTGCGACCGCCGTCGTAACTCAACCCCACGTCATCGAGTCGCGCCACCTCGAGACCGCTCCGTGCCGGTTGAGGAAGGCGGAGGTCCCATTGGGGCAGAGGCGGCGGGGCCGGTGCGACCTTTTTTTCCTCCGCATCCATTCGTTCGAGCATCTTGATACGACTTTGGACTTGGCTCGATTTCGTGTTCTTGGCCCGGAAGCGTTCGACAAAACGCTCGATTTGGCGTCGGCGGCGTTCACTGTTCCGCCGGGCCGCCTCCGCCTGTTCGCGCCGCTGCCCCCGACCGGCCACGTAGGCATCGTAATTGCCAGGGTATCGGGTCACATTCCCGGCCAGTGCCTCGAGCGTGGTGGTGGTCAGGCTGTTCAGAAGGAAACGGTCATGGGAGATCAGCAGGAGCGTTCCGGTGAACCCCCGCAAGAAACCCTGCAACCACTCGACCGCAGGGACATCGAGGTAATTGGTAGGTTCGTCGAGCAGGAGGATATCGGGAGTCGCGGTGAGGGCGCGTGCGAGTTCCGCCCGCATTTGCCAACCGCCGCTGAATTCGGCGAAAGGTCGTTGGAATTGCTCGGCTGCGAAACCCAATCCCGAGAGCACGGCTTCCGCCCGATTCCGCAGGCGATAACCGCCCAAGTGCTCGAACCGGGTCTGCAGTTCCCCGAGTCGCCTCAGGTCGTCTTCTCCGCCCCGGCCGTTCCGGGCCAACCGTTCCTCGAGTTCCTCGAGCGCCCGCTCGATACGTTGCAATTCGGGTAGCGCATTCTCCGTGTACTCGAGCACGGATGCCCGCCGCTCCGGCGGTCTTCCCAACTGTTGCCGGACGTGCCCCAATCGTAATCCGTTCCGCAGGCGGACTTCACCCCGATCCGGCGAGACGGCGCCCGTGATCATACCGAAAAGGGTGCTCTTGCCGGCGCCGTTCGGCCCGACCACGCCGACGCGTTCGCCGGGATGCACCCGGAATGAGACGTCCCGCAAGACCACTTGCGGGCCATACTGCTTGCAAACATTCTCGAAAATAATCATCGGCGCCCGGAGTCTTGACCGTCTCGGAATCGGTTGGAGCGCCGGCGAACCGACGTCCTCAGCGGAATGGTTCAGACAATCTCGGACCGGATAATCGCCGCTGTCGCGCCGACGGCCGAGAGCAATTACTGCGGCTTCCGCAACGGCGGCAGGTCATGCCGCCGACGCCCTTGGTTGACTCGTTGCCACAGAGCGGCGTCCGCGGCCAGCAGCCGCACCAGTCGACCGGTGCCCAGTCCCATAAAGGCCGCAGCGTCCCGGGCCCTGTAGTCAGCCGCTTCGAGGACGTCGAGCACGGCGGCCGCCCATTGGGGATAACGCCGGTCGCGCCGGCCGGGGACGCCCGAAAAAGGCCACTCCGCCGGAGGCCCTTGCCGCCACTCGAACGCCACTGTCCGGCGGAGTCGGCGCAGTGCGGACCGCCTGTTCTGAGCCTGGGACCGCGTGGCATCCGATTTGGCCTGGAGGCCGGTCGGCAAATGGGTCAGGCGCACGGCTGAATCGGTTGCGTTCCGCTTTTGACCGCCCCGACCGGAGCCCCGGGCACGGTCCTCCCGACACTCGGCCAGCAACTCGGCATCCGACAGGGACAGCACACGGTCCCGACCCGGTTTGCGGAGTTCGCACGACATCCTGATCGTCTTTCACCGATCATCTCGGTATACCGAGGAGCACATGATTGAGAGGGCGGCTCCGCCGGGTTGATCGCGGAGCAGATTTGCAACCCTCCGATTCTCACAAATTCTCACGAAACCAACAACGCGCTTCGCGGCCGCGATCCCGTTTCGAGCGGTCCGTCCCAGGAATGCGACCGAAAGAAACCGGAGACGCGCTGCACGGGGGTGTCCGGCACGTCTGCGCCTTCGCGTAGCGCCGAACGAACAGGCCGGCAATATAACCCGCAATCCACGGCGCGCCCCGGGGGCCCCGGGCTGTCCCCGTTCACTCTCGTCGGGCGGCATGGGAGCGGCCGGCTCGCGGGGCCGCCCCCCGGCCGACTTCTCGGAAGTGGGTGATTGACGCCTCAAGCCCGCCCGAGTACCTTTTGCACTTCCCGCCCCTGGGCGACCGTGTTCCGGCGGCGCGGGGTCGCAACCCAACGGTGTTCGGACGGTGCCCGGGGCCGCACGCATCTCCGAGGGCCGGCGGGAAAACGACGGCGGAACGCCCTCCGCGGGGAACGGAATCGCCCCGCCGGCCGAAAAGTTTGGAGTTCGTTATGGACCCGCGTCTCCGTTTTTACCGTGTTAGTCCGACCGTCCTGAGGGCAGGGGCGCCCTGCACCGTGCGCATCGAACCGCTGTTCGAACACGTGACGACGCCGGACGGGGCTTCCCTGGATACGGTGGTCGCCGAGAAGGACACACGCCGACGGTGCGTCGTTGACGTGAAGCGAAAAGGCGGTGTGCTCGAAGTGAGCTTCACTCCGGCGACGGAACAGGAGTACGAGGTCATCGTAACAGCAACGCGTGGCGATGAAACCGTTCGCCGCGAAGAGTTCGCACTTTATGCGCTCGAAGCGGACCTTTACGAGCTGCGCCCATGGAAAGGCGACTTTCACATTCACAGCAACCGGTCCGACGGACGTGAGACGCCGGCATACGTGGCGGCGGCCTGCCGACGCATTGGGTTGGATTTCATGGCGTTGACCGACCACCGGCAATACGAGCCGTCCCTCGAGGCACGCGACGCCTTCGCCCAAGTCGCGACAGATCTGAGGACCTTCCCCGGCGAGGAGGTCCATCCGCCGGACAACCCGGTGCACATCGTCAATTTCGGGGGCACGAGGAGCATCAACGCCATGTTTGCCGACCCTGCTGTTTACGAATCGGAGATCGAGGCGGTGGAGGCGGTGTTGGATGTCGAACTGCCCCCAAGCGAGAAGCGGACTTTTGCTTCCTGTGTGTGGGTCTTCGACCGCATTCGGGAAGCGGACGGCATCGGGGTGTTGTGTCATCCGTACTGGATCACCGGCGATGCGTACAACATCAGCGAACCGTTGCAGGCGGCGTTCTACGCGAGATGCCCGTTCGATGCCCTCGAGATTGTCGGAGGGTTCTACCGCCACCAAATGGAATCGAACGCGCTGGCGGTTGCGCGCTGGCAGGAAGAGCGGAGCAAGGGTCGGAGGATGCCGGTGGTCGGCGTGTCGGACGCGCACGGATGCGAGCGGGGCGAACTGTTCGGCTGGTACTACAGTATCGTGTTCGCCCCAACTCCGGATTTCGCGGATGTACGCCGCGCCGTTCTCGATGAACGCTGTGTCGCGGTCGAAGCGGTCGAGGGGGAATTCCCTCGGCTGTACGGCCCATTTCGCTTAGTCAAATTTGCTTATTTCCTGCTGCGGGAGATCTTCCCGCTGCACGACGAACTCTGCGCGGAAGAGGGCCGGTGGATGCGGGAATTCCTTGCCGGCGAGGCGCATGCGCCAAATCGCCTGGTTGCCCTGCAGGGGCGCACGCTCGCGCTGTACAACCGGCTTTGGGGCGGCGGCTGAAACCGCGACCGAGGAGGGACAAGCGGGAGAGGCGCGGCTTCAAAGGCCTCCAGGGCGGCCGCCGCGCAACCGTTCCCGGGCCCGGTCGAGCGTCCGTTTTTCAGCGGGTGTGAGACTCGACAATCCTTCTCGCCCGATCTTGTCCAAGATCCGGTCCACCTCGACGCTCAAGGGCGTATCGCCCTCGTCATCGTCCGGCGATGGCCGGTCGCCGTCCAGGTTGTCGAAGCGGCGATGCTTGGCCGCGGCGCGCCGTTTTTTCCACCACTCTCTCAGCCCTGTCCGTGCGGCTCGGTGTGGGCCGGGTCGCCCCAGCAGCCATCGCATGTAGACGAATGCCCCGAGCAATCCCCCGAGGTGGGCGATGTAGGCGATGCCGCCTCCCCGATGCTGGGCCGTACTGATAGACATGACCACCTGAATACCGGCGTAGACGGCCACGAACGTTTTGAGCCGCATGGGAATCGGCGGCAACAGCAGCATGATCATATGATTGGGGAACATCATGGCCGCAGCCATCATGACGCCGAACACTCCGCCGCTGGCCCCCACCACAGGGATGGGACTGTTCCAATTGAACAAGAGCCAGACCACGCCGCCAATAATCCCGCTGGTGAAGTAGAGCTGGAGGAACCGCCGCGGCCCGATCCGGCTCTCCACCAGTCGGCCGAACAGATACAGCCCCCACATGTTCCACAGAATGTGGCTGAAGCCACCATGCACGAACATGTACGTTCCCAAACGCCAAAGTTGATAGTGCCGCACGCCGTACGAACTCAGCGCCAAGACGTCGATCAGCCCGGGACCGCGCCGGCCGGCATCCGCCATGGTAAAGAGAAAAACCACCACGTTCGCGATAATCAGCGGCAGGATGATCGACGTCTCGCGACCGGAAGGATGCCGATAGGAGTGGCGGGGACGGCCGCTCATGTAATCGCGGTCGGAAAGCATTGACGTGCGCTTCCTTGGTTGTCTTTGTCCCGGCAAAGATACGGAAGGGGGGACCGGATCGATTCGCCTGCCATACACGACCGGCCCCAAGGTCACAGAAGCTTCTTGGGACGTGTCGGCAATATACCTGCGGACCGGGACTTGCGCCAGACGCCGACGAAGGCAAGGCTTGCGAACAAATGCGCGGCAATCGGTTGGTCTTGGGGGTCAAACCGCCGAGACGGCCGCCTCCAGGCGTGTTGTTCTGTACGAGCGGCGTCCCCTGGAGCCGGGGCGGTCCTCGCCGGCACTGACCGTTGCAACCCGCATTGCCGGCGCCTTGCAACGCGCCGGGCGACCGGGTAGGTTTGCCCCATCGCGACGCGCGATCCGATAGACTTGCGGCCCGATGCGTCCGGTCCGGAGCGGCGGGAAGACCGGTCGCCCGCGAGGCGCACCCCGGAACGACCCGTGTCGATGCAACATGCAGAGAAGGGACTCGATTGATGTCCGACGAAATCCAAAGGACAGAGCCGGGCCGGGACTGGGTGCGCGAGTTGGTTGCAATTATGTCGCGCCTGCGCGCGCCGGACGGTTGCCCGTGGGATCGGGAGCAAACCCATGAAAGTCTCAAACGGTTCCTGGTCGAGGAATCGGCGGAGCTGCTCGATGCCATCGACGAGGGGGACGACGCCAAGATCGTGGACGAATTGGGCGATGTTCTGTTGCAGGTAGTCTTCCATGCTCGGATTGCGGAGGAGGACGGGCGGTTCGATTTACAAGGCGTGGCCCGGCACTGCTGCGAAAAAATCGTCCGGCGACATCCGCATGTCTTCGGCGACCGGCAAGCGGCCACTGCTGCGGACGTGCTCGAGCTTTGGAAAGAAGTCAAATGGGAAGAACAGAAGCAACGGAACGAACGACCGGAAAATGCTTCGGCCCTAGGCGGCGTACCTCGGCATTTGCCGGCTCTGCACCGGGCCTACAAACTCCAGAAGAAGGCGGCGCGAGTCGGGTTCGATTGGCCCACGATCGACGGCGTAATGGCCAAAATCGAGGAGGAGTTCGCGGAGGTGCGGGACGCCCTGGCACAGGGGGACCGGGAGGCGGCCGGCGAGGAGATCGGCGACCTGCTGTTTGCCGTGGTCAACCTCAGCCGTTTCATCGGCTGCGAACCCGAGGACCGCCTCCGGCAGACGATTCGGAAGTTCGAACGCCGCTTCGCCAAGATCGAGGCGGAACTGCGGACGCGGGGAAAGAAGCCCGAGGAGTGCACGTTGGCGGAGCTGGATGCGTTGTGGGAAGCGGGCAAGCGCGAGGAGCGCGAGGCCGGTCGCGAGTGAGGACCAGGGCTTTGTTGTCCGAGTCCACGAACCTGCCAAACTGAACGCCCATTCTCAACCCGCCGCCCCCGAGGATGCGGAAGCGGGGAGAAGACGCCGCATCCGGCTCTCGCCTTCACCGTTCGACAGACTCAAGACGCCCGCCGGAATCCCCATTCCTTGCGACTTCCTCACTTCGTACGGAGTCGATAGACGTGGCGGCCCAGCGGTGGGAAGCGGTCCCGGAGCACCCTCGTCTCGACGTCGACACGCCGGTTTTCGAACAGGACTAGGGCCTTGTCGGCGGCGCTCTTTGCCGCCGGCTGTGTCGGCAGGACAATCTCGGCATCCACCGGTATCCGATCCCGGTTTACGGCCACGACCACCAAACCGCCGGCAACGCGGTACGCGACCGCACTCACCCGGCCGCTGCCTCCGCGGACTTCGACCGGATGGCGGTCCGGGCTGACAAGCGCCGGCCGCAGGGCATTGATTTCCGCCGCAATCCTGCCGAGCCCGGCCCAGGCAGCATACGAAGTCGGCCGGTAGTTGTAGAACAGGATGGCACGGGTGCCCTCGACCAAGGCCTGGTAGGCCATGCACGTTTCTTCGGCGGCGGTCGGCTCGCGCAGGCTCGCCCAAGACTGGATCCACCAAAGCACCGGCCGCCAGCCGCCCGTAACCCACATAAGCCGGGCGTGCGGCGCGATGATGCCGATGTGCGACTGCGGCACGGGATAGATGTCGATGGCCATCAGGTCTGTCGCGTCCCGGTAACTCAGCATGCGTTCCGCAGAAGCACAGAAGTTGACCATGGCCGGATGGTACGGGTCCGCCTCTTTCACGGCGCGGTAAACCTGTTCGAGGTACTCGGGGGAACACAGGCGCGGGCTGGGCTCGTCGTACAGATACCACATGAGCAGGGCCGGGTGGCGCCGGGCGAAACGGACGACCTCGAGTGCCCCCGCCAGTGTCTGAGCATCCGTGATGTTCGAGTTGCGGTAGTAATCGCGTTCCGAATGATTGATCGTGAGCCAGTGGCCGAGATGAACGATCACGGCAAGGCCTGCGGATTGCGCGGCGTCCAGAACGGTCTTGAGTTCGTCGGGGTGGAACGCAGGGAGTTTCGCCGGGACAGAATAACCGCGTTCCGCGAAGCCGCTCCATACATGGATCACGTTGAACCCGTTCGCCTTTTGGTCGCGGATGGCCTGCAAAGCCCGGGCCACGCTCGAAGCCGCGTCGCTGCCCACGGGAATAAAGGCAGAACCGTTCCGCAGAAGAACTCGGACACGCCGGTCGATCTTCACTTCTGTCCCGGCACTGAGCGGCGGCAACCGAACCAGGTTGTGCTGCAATTCCCGGTGCGGCTTTCCGCGGACGACCAATTCCGCCCGCGCTTTGGATGTCCCGACAGGCACATCGCTCACTGCGAACTCCGCAACGATCCGGCCTTCCACATCCGGACGTTTCTCGAATTCCCGTATGAGACGCCCGTCCGGACCGACGATACGGATGCGGACAACCGCTTCGATGCGCTCTTCCGGCGGGAGGTCCACGCGGTAAAACAGGCGGCCGCGTTTTTCGGTGGTGTAGCACGAGCGCTCCGGACCGCAACCGGTCAGGGCGGGCCGATTCGTTTCCGCCTTGCGCAAAGCATCTCGGAGCAGGTCGGCGGGAAAACGCGGTTTGCCCACCAAGCTGGAGAACGAGCGGTCGACATACGGAGTGGGCGATTCCCCCCGCTCAAGCTGGACCGCATCGAGCCATAGGGTTCCGGGCGATTTTTTCTCGATGGCGACCGGGAAACGTTTGCCGGACGCGGCAACCACCATTGCCCGCTGCCAGTCGCCGGAAGCGGTCACCGTTTTGCGGACGCCGCCGCAAACCAGGGCAATCTGCACACCCGGCGGATCCGACTTGAGGTACAGAGAGAATGCCACCGGCGGGGTCAACGGCGCCGACGTTCTGTAATCGGAACGGGCAAGCACCTGGGTCAATGCTCCCTGTGGGGCGGTCCATTTCAGGCCGCGGCGGCCGTGGAAATGTACTCCCGGATCGGGCGCGAGCCGGGCGGCCGTGTCCTGGGTCGCATACGGCGTGCGCCGCCAACCGTCCGGAAGGTCCGGATTGCTCCATGCCTCGAAGCTGCCGTTCAGGATGACGTTACGCGCCTTGGGCAGGTACTGTTTCCCAGGGACCGGGTCGAAAGAGATGATGCAATCCGAGGCATGGCAGGCAGGCCCCTTTCCCTTGTGCACCGCCTGGGACAGAGGCAAAACCTGGACCTCCGGCCCCGGGCGGCGCGACGATTTTGCCAGATTCAGCAAGGCCCCGTACGGTTGCAGGTCTTCCCCGGCCTTGAATTCAATGCGCAGCGTTCCCCATTCGCTGATGAATTCCACTTTCCGAAATGCGGTTGAATAGGGAAGACAATCCGCCCCGGCGCCCACCCTGCCCGTGCAGACTTCGCCGCCGGATTTGGGCCAATAACGGACCGTTCCGGAAACGGAGAGGTCGGGGTTCAAAGTGAATCCGGTGTCGATCCAGCCGCCGAGCGAAAGCGGAATCCTGAAGCGGTGAATCACTTCAACGCCGGCCGGGCCGGGAATAATCTCCCGGTGCATTCGAACGCCCTTACGGCCCCCGTTTTCCAGGACCAACCTGGGGGATGGAACACCGTTCCCCTCCACGACTTTCTTTACTGAAAGCTCGTAGCCCGTGCTGGCGTAATACAGAATGCTCCCGGTGGGCAGACGACCGAACATGCCCGAGTAACTTCGGGTCACAACGGGCACGGTCCCGCGCCAGACGGTCATCCTCCCCTGCTTCCCGACCACTGCTTTGTACGGCCCGCCCCGGAGCTCTTCCACTCGGCCGAAGATCGAGAGGGATGCGACCAACATCCCGAAACCAACCGCAAACCAAGACCGTTTCCGCACCAGTTTCATGACGTCACTCCCCAACCTTGAATCATTCCCGAAACCACCTGCTGCAACCGTCCTGAGCACGCGTTCTCAGCATGTTACGTCCGATGACGGCCTTGCCGCATTCCAAAGGCCGCTCGCCCACAGTCGCGGGATCGCTGCGTCCCAGCGGACGCCCGGCTTACAACCGTCGCCGCGCGCCCTCGCGATGAAGTTCGCGCATAATCCAGGCAAGATCGTGGTCCCCCGCGGGCCAGAAGGGCCCGGCCGGCAAGACATCGCAGCAGGCGCCGGGGCCGGTCTGTCCGCCCGTCATCGCAACTTGTCTTCCCGGAGTGGAAAAGGCAAGTCGCAGGTGCCGACGACGTGTTTCTCGAACACCTTCGAACACAGACGTGTTGTCCCTCCGAGGAAGCAACGTGCTTGGTCGGTTTCTTGGGGGAAAACGCCTCGATATCGGGACCGGGATCGACCGCAACCACGAGTACGGCGCCAAAGTCGCTACCGATTCAGTCCCAAATAGGACTGAGGCGTTGTGAAGCAAGCCGGTCCGCACTTGCCGTCAGTTGCCCTGAATGTTACAGTGTAACTCGAAATTGGCTGGACAACATTTGGAATGGCCGGGAGGCGTCGGTGTTCCGGGTTGGTTCGGGACGGTTTGGACTCGACGGCATTCCAGCCTGAATAATGCATGAGCCATCTGCTGCGATGACGCATCTCACACTTTTTCAAACATTGTCGCCGCTCATCGGCCGAGGCAATGACTTGAATCCGTGTAAACTGCGCCCTCTCGCCACGAAGTTCATGAATTGATCGGGCCAGAAAAGGTCCGCCCGCGCTGCGGCCGTTTCCGGAACGTCCTCTGCCTGGAGACGGCCCCCTCCACTTACCCCGCAAAAGCCCACCCCGAGGTTTGCGGGCAATTGAATCGAATCACCTCGGGGAAAAACGCCGAGAGTCACCGACATGACAACCGTTTCCATCAAGCGACTCGTTGCGGGCGTCTTCACTTTGTTCTTCCTGGCGGTTCGTGTTCCGGCCGGGACGCGGTCGTCGCGCTTGTCCCCCACGCACCGGGAGACATCCATGCTCGGCGCCTCGGCCGAGACCCGTTGTTCGGGGCTGGACACGTTTTGGGCTGCCGCCGATGGACGAATCTTGCTCTGCGACGACCGCGCAAAACTGATTCGAGTCGTCACGGTCGAGGACCGTCTCTTGTCGGTGTGGAAACTCGACTTTCCGCCCCAGGCCGTATGCGGGACCGGGTCGGGCGGCGTCTTCGTTTCAGGGGCCGGTATTCTGGCCAAGATCTCGGCCGACGGCAAAATTCAGCGACGCATCTCCCTGACGACTCTCGGAATCCCGGGCAAGACGATCACCGGCTTGACCCGCTCGGGGCGCGATTTGTTCCTGGCTTGCCGGGTACGCCTGACCTATTCGGTATACCGGGTCCCGGACGACCTGTCCGGGGCAAAGGAGATTCTGCAGGGGCTGCGGGGGTGTTGTGGGCAGCTCGATATCGCGGCCTCGAGGAGGCGTCTGCTCGTGGGCGAGAACACCCGGCACCAAGTGGGGGTGTACGACCGGGACGGGCGCCTGCAGAAGCGATGGGGGTCGGCAAGTCGTTCGGATCCGGCGGGATTCGGCGGTTGTTGCAACCCGATGAATCTCTGCGTCACACCCGACGGGTCCGTCTACACCTCGGAAGCCACCCTCGGACGGATCAAGCGGTACGACCTGAACGGACGCTTGCGCCAGGTGATCGGGAAAGCCTCGATCCCCTCCGGCTGTCGACGTGTAACCGTCCGCGTGGGGCCCAAGCGACGACGCGTGTACGTCCTGGACAACCAGAATCAGCGCGTTCACGTCCTCGAACCCATTGATGATTGATCCGTCTGTCTTGCGCCGCAACCCGGGGACGACTTCTCCGAGACCGCCGGCGGGCGCAAGGCGGAGACCCCGAGCAAGCCGCGGGACACAGAAACGGCGCCATTCTCCTCGTGTCCCGCCGCCCGAACCCGTCGAGACCGGCAAAGAATGTGTCCAACGGCCGAGTCCGGCCCGGAAAGTGGATATTCCCATGACCAAAACCGCGGACAGGCCGAACTTCATTCTCATCATGACCGACCAGCAGCGGGGCGACTGTCTCTCGCTGGCGGGACATCCGGTCCTGTTGACGCCCAACATGGACAGCATCGGGGGACAGGGCGTCTTTTTCCGCAAGGCCTACTCGACCTGTCCGAGCTGTATTCCGGCCCGACGGTCACTGATGGCAGGGCAATTCCCCGCAACCCACGGTATGGTGGGATTTCGCGACAATGTTCACTGGGAGGCGCCGCCGACCCTGCCCGAAGTACTCCGGAACGCCGGCTACCACACGGCCATCGTGGGGCGCAACATGCACCTTTACCCCCGCCGCCGCCGATACGGCTTCGACGAGATGGTCATTCATCCCACGGACTATGATCGGTACGTCGCGGACAACCAGACCGGCGACCGGATGGGGGGCATGGCCCACGGCATATCCGGGAACGGCTGGACCGCCCGGCCCTGGCACTTGGACGAAAAACTGCACCTCACCACCTGGACGGTTACCGAGGCCCTCCGCTTCCTGGAACGACGCGACCCCGCTTGCCCCTTCTTTCTGACGGTCTCGTTCAACGCGCCGCACCCGCCTCTGACCCCTCCGGCGTTCTATCTCGATCGTTACCTGCGACTCGATCTGCCCGGACCCGCGATCGGCGATTGGGCCGTGGCGCCCCCGGACCGGGGTCTCGGATCGGACGTGCAAAGCGACCACGTGGACCTGCGCGGCGAAGCCCTGCACGCCGCCCGGGCAGGCTACTATGGGCTGATCAATCACGTGGACGACCAACTCTATCGCCTGCTCGGCGCCCATACCGGACTGGACCCGAAGACACGTCGTCGGACCTACATTATCTTCACCACGGACCATGGTGAAATGCTGGGCGATCACTACCTCTTCAGGAAGTGCTACCCATACGAAGGCTCCGCCCGCATTCCCCTGCTGATCCAGGGCCCGGAAGTCAAATCGGGCGTGGTCTGCGACCAGGTCGTCTGCCTGGAAGATATCATGCCCACCGTCCTGGACTTGGCCGGGTGCGAAATCCCCGCAACTGCCGAGGGTCGCAGTCTCGCCCCCATCCTGCGCGGGGAGGCGAAAACGCTCGACAGAACATTCCTGCACGGCGAACACGCGACATGCTACAGCTACACTCAAGCCAACCACTACCTGACGGACGGCCGCGAAAAATACGTGTGGTTTCCCAGCAACGGCGCCGAGCAACTGTTCGATCTGACCGCCGACCCGTGCGAACTGTGCAACCTGGCTGTCGTGCCGGCATGGCGGGAACGGCTGATGCTTTGGCGCGCGCGCTTGATCGACCGCTTGGCCGGTCGACCCGAGGGGTTCACCGACGGCGCCCGGCTGATCCCCGAGCGGCCGCACACCGCGCTGCTTCCTCATGCGCGGGGCGCCTCCCCCCCCGGCTGAACTCCTGATCGTCTCGAAACAATCTGGAACGCACGCCAACCCGCAGGCGCTGCAACGGTTCCCGGACCGTTTTGAGACACTTTTTCATTCCCTGCGGGCCCTGCCGAACCGAAATCG
>JAADHN010000003.1:32175-48303 GCA_013151865.1 Kiritimatiellota bacterium | reverse complement strand
AGCGACTTGCCGCTCCCTTGCGTATGCCATACAACCCCGCCCTGCCGGCGTCCGGCGGCGTCTCGCCGGCGAATTCGCTCCATGATGGTTTTCACGCAGAAATACTGCTGGTACCGCGCGATCTTCTTCTCTCCGGCATCGAACAGCACGAAGCGGCGCGTCAATTGCAGGAGCCGTTCCGGACGACAGAGCGCGAACAAAGTCCGGTCCTGAGCGGTGGGTAGGCGTGTGGAGAGCCCGTACTCGCCTGGTTCCTCGGTCAGAGCCCGGCCATCAGGCGGCGGTTGGCGCGTGACCTTGACGGACGTGCCGTGCACGGCGGACATTCCGGGGGCTGAAGCCTCCGGTCTACTGCCGCGTAAACGCGGAACTCTGACCCGAAGCGCCCGATCCACCAACGCCTGCAGCTCGGCCTCATCGATATCTTCTTTCCACACGCTCCAGAACTTCAGCGGCGTACCCACCGTGCCGTACCGGGCCTCGTTGCCGGACAACGCCAGCAGAAGCTGTGCGTAGAGAAAAAGTCGCGGGATTTCGTCCGCGTGCTGGTTGCGAAGATGCTGGGAAATCGCCTGGTCGATGGGATCGTCGTTGTATACGGACTTCGCGGCCGGGCTCTTGCACTCGATCACCACGAATGGGATGCCGTTGACGAAAAGCACGATGTCCGGACGCCGCGTCTCGCGGCTCCCGGTTCTCTCGACCACGAACTCTTCGGTGACATGGAAAACGTTGTTCTCGGGGTGTTCCCAATCGATGTAGTTCAGCGTAAAACTCTTGATGTCGCCGTAGATGCTCTGCTGCATGGCCTTGCCCAGGCAGAGCAGGTCGTACAGCTTTTCATTGGTCCGGACCAGACCGTCGAACGGTTCCGACTTGAGCGCCTGGACCGCCGCCTGGATGTTGGCCTCGCTGAAGGCATGGCTTTCCCCCCTGAACTCGATCCGGTTGATCTTCCGGAGCTGATCTTCGAGAACGCGGTCGAGGATCACGTTCGAATGCCGGCTGCCGCGCAGTTCGAGCGCCTCCTGCGGCGTGAGGTACGTGTACCCCAAGACTTGCAGGAACTGGAGCGCCGGCGTCTGCGAGACCCGGTCCTCGTTCAGGGATGGAGTTGAGTGGTTCATGTTGGAAGTTCCCGGAGTTCCGAACCGCGAATGAGGGACGTGACACGGCGGCAGGTTGTGCAACTGATTATCCGGCTCCCGGTCATGGTGTTCGTCTTCGTCAGAGTTCCGCATTGCCGCTTCGCTGCCGACACCGGATGTCGGCCCGTCTCATGCGGCAGTCGCCCGGAGGCTTCAGCCAACGGAGGTTTCCTGCCCCGTGCGCGGTCCGCACCGTCTTCAGCCCGCTCGGTGAACCTCGCTGCCACTGCCGCGTAAAGGGCCTGTCGCTTTATTCGAAAATTCCGCGAAAAACGCCCCAACGGGGCAATGCCACCGTAGCCTGGGCGCCGCCCCAGGCCGTGTTGGGTTTCCGGAACAAGCATGCTGGAGGGGTGCTTCAACGTATTCCTTACGTGTAGGTTGAAGTACGCCTTCAGCGTACACCGGTACGGCGCCGACCAACCGTGGGCGTTGCCCAAGGCTACAGTAAAGTCGGCCCTTCAGGCCGTCTGGGGACACGCACAATCATAAAGCGACAGGCCCTTTTCTCGGATCGTCTCGGATAGGTTTCGGAGGATGCCGCGGCGACGGAGAGTTCGTCCGGGCTTCAAACTATTGCGAGGCGGTCGGGTCTTCCGAAAGGAGTTTCGCCGATGATGATGAATATCGTTCTGCTGTTTCCCGCCATCCTGGCGGCCGCAACGGCCTCCGGAACCCGGCCCGTGGAGACCGGGACCTACCTGACCGGCGCATGGTTCGCGCCTCGGACCGAGGCGGAACGCCGGCTCTACCTCGAGGGGGGCTTCACCCTCGTGCCGTACTCGAAACGGAACGTGGAGTGGGCTGCGGCGAACGGCTTACGATTCATCGGGTCCGTGTCCGCCTGGGGTATGCCACCCGGCACCAACGAACTGTTCGAGGCTGCCGATGGAACGCGTTCGGCCTCGGTGGGGCTTTTCACCCGCGTCAACTTCAGTTCGCCGCGGGTCGCCGCCTGGTGGGAGAAGCGGGTGCCGGAACTGATTCGTCGGATGCCGGGCGCCGACCGCGTCGCCTTTTGGAAAGTGCACAATGAGTTCGGATACCATTCCGGCAAGATCTTCGACTACAGTCCGGGCTCGATCCAGCGGTACCGAAGTTGGTTGAAACAACGCTACGGGACCGTGGCGGCATTGAACAAGAAATGGCGCACTTCCTGGCGCGAGTTCGAAGCGGTCGAGCCGCCGCGGACCCGGGAAGAAATGCGCGCGCAGCTACCGAACTGGCTCGAGTGGCGGCGGTTTACGTGTTGGAACTTCGCCGATTACTTCCGTCATACCGGAAACCTGATTCGCACCGTTGTTCCCGGCGCCGCTGTTTCGGACAATTTTTATCCCACGTCTCCGCTGCAGGGCTGGGACGATTTCGAACTGGCCCGACAGACCGATTACATGGCATACGACATTTATGCCGTCGGACGCTGGTCTCGTCTGATCGCATCGCTGGATCGGGCCCGGTCGGCTGCGGCCGCCTGGCAGAAGCCGTTCATCCTCATGGAATACCATGCCGGGCCAAACCATTGGGCTCGGACCGTGCGCTACCGGGACTTGATCATCGAGGCGTTCATGGCCCTGGCCCGGGAGAGCCGGGCCATCCAGTGGTTCCGCTGGATCCCGGGCGACGGCGGACGGGAGCGGGGCATACATGGGATGATGGACAGCCGCGGCCGCCCCACCGAACGCTTCACTGCGGCGGCGCAGACCAGTGCGTTCACCCAGCGTCTCGCTCCGTTGTTGCTCCAGTCCCGCACTCGGGCGCAGGTGGCGGTCGTCACCTCGACGGACAACGCTTTCCTGGCCTATGCCTTGAAGGAAGATACCTGGAAAGACCGCCGGCGCTGGGAGGTCCTCTGTCGTCTGCTCGACGCGGCCCGGATTCAGTTCGACCAAGTCGACCCTGTCTGGATCGCCTCGCACGATCTCGGCCGCTATCGAGCCGTCATCGTGGCGCCCCTGCCGGTCCTCGATGCGCGTGTTCTGGACCGTCTGCGGCAGTATGCGCGTAACGGCGGAACTCTCGTAATGCACCCGGATGTGGGCGTGCGGGACGGCGTGGGCTTACCGCGACAGCTCCCCTCACTGTTCGCCGGCGCCGCACGCGCCTCAACCGATAAGCTTTGGCGAGTGCGGGTCGTGCGGAGTTCGCAAAAAGCCGTCGTGGTGGAGCGCATAGGCGCGGGCCGCATCGTCCGGTGCGGGTACGAGTTGCCCGATTCGTCCGGGCCCGCCGGCGTTTTTGCGGCCCGTGCCGCAATGTACGCTCGTCTGCTCGCGGACCATGCCGGCGTTAAACCGGCGCTCGGCATCGAGAACATCGGCCCGGCGGCCGAACTGGACGCACGCCGACTCCAGGCCGGTCCGAGCACGCTGGTGTTTCTCACCTCCTTGGGCGACAAGCCGCTCGAAAATGTCCGCGTTTTGCTGCCGGACATGCCCGCGGACATGCCGGTGCTCCTGTTCGAACCGGAAAGCGGTGCGGTCCGGCGCCTCGTTGCGGAGTTCGCAAACGGCGACCTGCGCTTTACCGTGCCACGAATTGCCCCGGCCGTGTGCGTTTTGGCGACTCGGGCCTGGCAACCCGTCCTCTCGCTGGGCGCTCCCCGAGAAGTCCATCCCGGCGATGTTTTCGAGGCCCGGGTCTGGCTCGAGAACTGCGGAGCGGAGGCGGTGGCCGCCCGCGTCTCGCTCACGGCGCCCCAGGGCTGGACTGTGACCCCGGTAGCGCAATCCGACACGTCGCTCGCGGTGCAGGCCGACGCGTGGGGCGCGAGTCGCGCGGCGGTTTTCCGCGTGGGCGTGGGGCGCGACACGGCCGTCGACCGTTTCGCGGTGGCCAACTCCCTGATTGCGCGGGCGACGTTCACCGCTGGACGTAGCGGCGTCCTCGCAGTCCGACACACGCCGCGCGTGCTGCCGCCTCTGGACGTGCTTGTCCGGTATCATGACGAGTTGGTTACGCCCTGGCAGGAATTGACCCCGGCCGTCATGCGCTGGGGCTGGCAGAACGAGGTGCGTACGCCTCCGCCTCAGCCGGTGGCTTGCGGGGTGGATGTGCCGGTTGTGCTGGAACTTGCCGTTGCGTCGGAGCTTGTGGGTCGGACGATCCGGTTCCGCTTGTCCGGTCCCGGTCGTGCCACGGTGCGGCCCGAGGCGGTAAGAATGGACGATCCGCGGCGTACCGTCCGTGCCACGGTTTTCCTGGAGAAGCCCGGCAGGTATACGCTCGAGGCCGCTTGCGGCACCGTCGCACGGCGCGTCGAGTTCGCGGCAGGGGTCAACACGGAGACCGTTGTCGCCCGACTCACACAGTCCCGACCGCGGCTGCCGACCGGCTGGAGGCTTTTGCGCCTGCTGGGGGTCGGCGCTCGGGACGCCGATTGTGCGGGCCGTCCGGCTGTTTTCGCGGCGGCGGGACTGTGCCCTAGCCCCGGGCGTGCAGCCGTTTTCGATTCGGCCGGTGCGGCGGTCTCTGCGACCCTGGCCGCGGACACGGTCCGGTTGTCCGCCGACGTTCCCAGGGACGGAGTCGCGGTTTACGCGTTGGCGCAGGCCCCCGGGAACGTGCCGCCGCCGCGACCGCAGCGGGTCAGAATAAGCCACCCGGATTCGGCCGGGATCGAGGTCCGCGGCGACGCCTGGGCGGTCTGCTTCGACGTCGACCTGGGGCTGGTCCGTTGGCTGGAACTGGCCGGGCGTCGAGTCGCGCCGTGGCGCACCGGGATCGTGGCCCGAACGCCGAGGGGCGAGGAATGGGCGCCGGACGGGACGACCGGCGCGACGGACTTCGGCGTTTCCGGTTCATGCCTGGGGGCAGAGGTTTCGTTCCAACGTCTCGTGGGTCCGAGTTCGACGGCATTGACTGTTTCGGAAACTTGGAGCGTCGAGCCGGCGCGCGCCGCGGTTCGCGTGCGAATCGCCAATCGAACCCGGCGTCCGATCCGGCTTGCGTCCCTGGATTACGAATTGGGGATCGAGCCGAAGACCTTGCCGGACTGGCGGCTGTTCCCGTCCGAAGGCGAGACACAGCGGGGGACTTTTCCCGAGGGGTTCTCCGCCAATGCGGGCATGATCGTGGACTGGTGCGTCAAGGACGGCGCGACCGGTTTGGCGTTGACCCTCGGCCGTTGTGCGCTCAGCACCAAGTGGCAATCCGGATTTGCGGGCGTGCGTCACTCGGTGCGGGGCACGGGCATCGGCCTGATGCGCGACGTCCGACTCGATCCGGGCGATGTCGTCCTGGCCGAGTTCGAGCTATGGCCGCACCGGGACAGGCTCGGAGCAATCGGGACGCTCGTGACGGCGACTAGACTGTAAATACAGCCCGCCCACCCCGGACGTTGCCGCTGAGGACAGCTTCGCGGGGTCGAAAGCGGCGAAATCTCACCCAAAAAGGCCACACCCCTTTTGTTGTGGCCGGGCCCTGGACAACGTCAGCGGGAGGACAGTATCATGGCAACGAGAGTTTCTGCCTTCGTTGCGCTTGCCGTCGCTTCGGGGATGTTGGTGCGTGGCGCGCCGAGTGCTGCTGCGACCGGCGGGGAGAACCTGGTCCGGAACGGGGGGTTCGAGCAGGTCGACCCGGAGACCGGCTTGCCGGTTGGTTGGCGCTTCGACTGGCAGTACACGCACAGCTCGGACCGGGCTCGGGGCGTCAAGAAGCAACGCCCGGACTACGGGGTGGACACGGATGTGACGCACGGAGGCGGACACAGTTTCCGGATCGGCGTCAAGCGTCCGGCCGACGATGGTGTGTTGACTCAAGACGCGGTGTCGGTCCGGCGCGGCGTGCGGGTTTATCGCCTCGAGGCGTGGGTGCGCGCGCGGGGTCTTCGCGGCGCCGCGGCAACGGTCGGCGTGGTTTTCCTGGGCAAAGGCGGGCGTTGGCGCGGGGCGGACTATGCCGCGATTTCGGTCGAGAAAGATCGCGACTGGCGGCGGTACACGGCCCTGGTCGAACCCCCTGCGGGTGTCGAGAGTTTCCGCTTGCGGCTCTGGGTCAATTTCGGCTACAGCGGTGTGGGCACGGCTTGGTTCGACGACGTACGTCTGACCGCGACGGATCTGCGGGAGAAACCGCCGTTGGCCGCCGTCGACGATGCTCCCATGCCGCCGTTGAAAGCAAGTTGGCGGGAGGCCGGGTTTGTGCTTTTCCGGCGGACTTGGCTGGACATGGTCTTCCCGACGTCCATGCCCCGGGCCGACGAGATCGGGGGGGTGCTCAAGGCCGCCGCGGCGCCGGGCGAGGTTGAACCGGTCGTGTTCTGTCTCCGTTCGCTCCGCGCGCTGCGGGGCGTTGGCATCGAGTTCGAACCGTTTCAGGGACCGAACGGCGCGGTAATTTCCCCGGATCGCGTCGCTCGCGGGGTCGTGCGTCTGTTGTACCGCCGCGGGCAGACGCGGTGGGGGCCGCTCAAGTCGGGCCGGATGTTGATGCCGGTGTATGTGGCGCCTGCCGTTCCGTTCGACATCGAGGCCGGCAGAACGATTCAGTTCTGGAACACGTTGGCCGTTCCGGCGGACGCCGCACCGGGTGTGTATCGCGGCGCGGTCCGTGTCTCGACGGGCAGCGGTGTGTCACGCCGGCTCCAGGTGCGGCTGACCGTTCATCCGTTTGCGCTCGAGACGCCGCCGCACATGTTTTTCGGCATGTATTCGCGCCGTCACGACGGTCCGGGGCGAATGGACGAGATCTACCGTGACATGCGGGAGCACGGAATGACCACTGTGGGGTTCTGCGGTCCGTTGGGCGCTCCCGTCGTTCGTGCCCCAAGCGGTCGGGTCACGGTCGAATTCCAAGGGGACGGCGATCTCGAGAAGGCCATGGTCGCTTACATGCGCGCGGGCTTTCCCCGCCCATTCGTCTGGCTCATGGGCAATGACATCCACCGCTGGTGCCTCAAGCAGGGCCCGCTCGAAAGCAACCGGTTTGCGACCGCCTACCGCGAAATTATTCTCCGCATTCTCGAGCACGGTCGCGATCAGGGCTGGCCTGAAATCATTTTTCAGCCCGTGGATGAACCATTCGAGCACAATGCGCGTTTGCCCTTGGCAAAACGGTGCCTGCGGATCCTGAAGTCCATTCCCGGGGTGAGGACCGAGGAAGACGGTCCCAACGGCCGGCCGGAACTACTCGACGAGCTTTACCCGTGGACCGACGTACTGGTGTTCCACGACGGCCCCGTCATGCGCCGTACGAAGTACGACGGCCCGGCCTGGGCAGCCTTCCTCGAGCGGACCCGGGCCGATCATAAGTCGGTCTGGTTCTATAATATCGACCTTACGGCTTCGCACCCGGAGGTAATGCGCTGGGGGTATGGCTTCGGTCTCTGGTTTTCCGGGGCAACGGGGATGCTCGAGTGGGCGTATCAGTTTCCCGCGGCGGGCGGGCGTCCGGAGCGGGCCTATCGCAACGAGGGCGCGGTCGTATACCGCTTTCCGCCTTGGGAACAGGAGCCGGGCGGTCCCAGCATCGGCTGGGAGGGCATTCGGGAGGGGGTCGACGACTGTCGCTACCTGTGGACCCTCGAACAGGCCCTGCGGGCTGCGGAAAAGTCCGGGGACCCCCGGCGTGTCAAGATCGCCGGGGAGGCCCGGGATTGGCTCGAAGAACTGCGGCAACGATGCGACTTCCGCGGCCATGAGGGTTCTGCCTGTCAAGGAGACTGGGTCGGCGGCGGGCGTGTGTTGCCGTCGGGACAGAAGGTGGTGAGCGGCCCTTACAAAATGGCGAACGGCTGGACGTTTGCCCAATACGACCGGGCCCGCCGTCGGATCGCCGCCTTTATTCAAGCTTTGCGCGCCCCCGATTGAGACACGGTTGCGTGCTGAATCTTCCTGGCGGGTCGGCCCTCGATCTGAGGTGGTTTCTTAGGGGGGCATCGCACAGGGAGCGTGCCGCCGGGGTTTTCGTGTGGCGGGTCGCGAGCGTCCGAACCTACTGCTGCGGCTGTTGCGGCGGACTGGTGCGCCAAGCGCGGACGATGTCGGCGTTCTTGGCGCCGTGAAAGTCCCAAAGGGTCAGCGCGAAGGCGTCGGCGCCGGGTTTGAGGAGGAGCGTGGTTTCCACCACGTATGTCGCCAGGTTGATCGTGGCGTTTGCGAATTTCTCCGGAGCGAAGAGCAGACCGCACGGCCCCTCGGCGTGCTCGCGGGGGATGTCGTAGGTCTTGTCGTAATAAACCACCCAGTTTTCTTTCGGCAGTTTGAGCCGTACCATCCTCGAGTGTTGAACCTCGCGTTGGGCCGTGGCGATCCATTTATCCATGTCCTTCCACGAGCCCCAGCCCGCGCCGGGAATGCACCAGAGTTTCACGGCGACGGGGCCGACTTTCGTCTTTTTGGGGCGCACCGCGCCCCGAATTTCCAGGCCATTGTCGACCCGGAGACTGAAGCGCAGCACGACGGTGGCGGTTTCGCCGTCCCATGTCCCGCGCAGATGCGTATCGTCCTCTTTGTCGAACTTGGCCCGAATTGTGTCGAGCGACTTTCCACCGACGATCACGTCGATGAAGCCGGCATCGTACCAGTTTCTGAGGCTGGGGCCTTTCATGCCCAGGCCCGAACCGAAATGATAGCGACAACGGCGCCACTTGCCGACCGTCCCCTCGATCGAATACCGCATCCGGTACCCGAAAGCGAAACTTGAGAGGCTCATCTTCTGGTCGAAGCGTTTCCCTGCCGGGGCCGACCGCTCTTTCACCGGGCCGAGATACACTTTCACCCGGCCTGTGCGTCCCTGCCGCAATCGATCTCGGAGTGCCTCGAGTGATTCGTTCATTCGACGCGTGCACTCCCGTGTGGTCTTGGCGTCCAGGAGCGCGCGCACGGGAAGCGCGGCTTTCCGCACGGCCTGTTCTGCGGTCGCGATGTCGCGTTCGAGTTCATCCAGCACCGCAGTGCGTTTGGCCGGGTCGCGCCACCGTTGACCGGCTTTGGCGCCGGCGAACACCCCGATCCATTTGCGAACGATTCGTTCCCACCGGTCGTAGGGCTTCCATGTCCCCAATGCGGCGATGACGGCCGCGCGCCGTGCGGACTTCGCATCGTATTGCGTTGGGGCCCAGGTGTAGATGCCCCACAGCATCCACGGCACGTCCCCGCCGCCGCAGAGCCAGGCGGCGCGGGTGCGTGCGGGCAGCGTGCGCAGTTCGTTCCGGACGTCGGCGTCGATCGCCAGGCCGCGTTCGGCATCCGGGTGGGTATTGTACCAGCCGAACTCGAGCTGCGGGAACCCGGGCCACATGCCGGGATCGAGCTGGACGCCGCGCAGCGCACGTTCCATGGAGTACACCCCGTTGTACCACCAGACGAAGCGGCGCAGCCCTGCGGTCACGGCTTCGGCGACCGCAGAACTGCGATACGGACAGAAGTACATGTCGATACCGAGTCGTTCGCAGACAGGGCCGAGGCGCGCGAAATAAGCAATGCCGTCCAGCTTGCCGCCTGCCGTGTTTTGCCAGCCTCGGTAGTATGGGGTCGGGCACGTGAGGAGTCGTCGGACGCGGCGGCGTTCGGCGACCCGGGCCATGACTTCCAGCCAGAATGCCTGCGTGCCGGCCAGGTCGCCGAAACTTGTTCGGCAGGCGGTACAGGTCTCGGTATGAACGACGGCGTCGGGGCGAATGTCGTCGAACAGGAAAATCAGTCCCGTGCAACCGCGTTGGGCCAGTGCCTCGAACCATCGTTCCACGAGGGCGACGTCATCCGGGTTCGAGGCGCACAGCGGGCGTTTCAGGTAGCGGTTGGTTCGCCAATTCGAGACGCAACCGTAGAGGGTGATGCCGCGTTTCGCGGCTTCCCGGGCCAGCTTCGCGACTTCGGGCGGGACTACGTCCTGCCCGCGGTCGGCGTAGATTTCGTAATAACCCGCATTGATGCGGCAGCGGGCCAGTCGGTCCAGGGTTCGCCGGGAACGGTCCGACAGGTCGCGTGCGAACCCGGTGTAGGCTCGTGTTGCGAGGGTGGGCCAGTCGCGGATAAAGATCGGGCAGGGGAGGGGAGCGGTCCCGGCCTGTTCGAGCAGGTCCCGAAAGGCGAACGTGCCGTAGAGCACGCCGCTCGGGTCCACTCCCCGGATCGCGACAACCGCCGTATTGTCGCGGCGCTCGATCCGCAATTCGTAGCCTTCGGGTGGGGTGTGGATGCCGGGGGCTGTTTCGAGAATGATCGTTGCCGCCGGTTCCGCGGGGTCCGCACGTTCGGGCCGCAGTGACTGCCGGAGGGCGACTTTCCGCCCGAAACGCGTTTTGAGTTCCCGGGCCAGGTCGGCGAGGGCATACTCGATTTCCGGGACGCTTTCTCCCCGTGTCTCCAGGATCACCGCCTGAGGCAATGGTGCGGAGTCCGCACCCATCTCGGCGTGTTTGGGCGGGGGTTGGAGGTCGATGTGTCCCGCCGGGGAAGGTGCGGCGCCGGCGCCTGGAGAGTTTGTGCCACAGGCGACCAAGAGGAGAACGAGTTGCCCGAGTGACTTTTTCATGTTTGTCTCTTTCTGTCGAGGGGAAACGGTCGTTTGCAGGTTTCCGTTTGGTTCTATCGGTGCCGACGGCGTCGGTCGGCCGTTACGTCATATAGGTTGTTGACGGGAGGCGGCCCGGTCGGTTCGTCTTGGGGCGTCTTCCTGCCAATCTGAATAATGCATGAGCCATCTGCTGCGATGACGCATCTCCCACGCCTTCAAAACATTGCCGACGCCCACCGACCGAGGCGGTGTCTCAGCACGGCCGCGTCCAGCGTTCGACGCAATGACTTGAATCCGCCCAAGCTGCGTCCTCTCGCGACGAAGTTCATGAATTAATCAGGCTAACATAGCACCAACGCGTTCGACGGGAGGGCGTGACCGCGCCGACAGAGATTCTCCGGGTTGGCGTGGTATGTTGACTTTCGCGTTCAGGACCGAATTGTCACCCGCTCGACGATGATTCACACCGGAGACGGCCCCCATGGAATATGAAAACCTTGCGCGAAGCTGGGGTGTGTGGCGCCTGTGCTTGATCCTGGTGGTCTCGGGCGCCGCCGAAAAGGCCGGCGGAGAAACGTCCCTGCACATCGTGACGGACGGACGCAGCACTTATGAGATCCTTGTGGCGCCTGCGGCGTTCCCCATTACGGTCCGGGCCGCGCGGGAACTGCGGGATTATATCGCACGCGCCACGGGTGCGACCCTGCCCATTCGCCGGGGCGACGCGCCGGGCGACGGGCCGACCGTCGTGGTGGGCCCCGGTCCGGCGGCCCGGGCGGGGGGCGTGGACCTCGACAATGTGCCGCCGGAGGGGTTCCGGATCAAGACCGTCGGGCACAACCTCTACATCGTGGGTCGCGATACGGCGGGGAGCGCGGATTCGCTCCATTGGCGCTTCGCCCCGCAGTCGGGCACCTGGTACGGCGTCAGTCGTTTTCTCGAATCTCAACTGGGTATTCGCTGGTTTTTCCCGGGGGACCTGGGGGAAGTCGTCCCGAAACGCGCTTCACTGATCGTCCCGTCCATGGATTTACGGGACGCTCCAAAGATGGTCTACCGCGCCATGCATTACCTTTGGGACCGGCACACTCCGCCGAAACGCCGGCGCGAAGCCCTCGAGTGGCTGCGCCGCAACGGGGCCGGTTGGAGCATCGTCTGGCGGGCCAGCCATTCGTGGATCAGATGGTTCAAGGGTGAGACATATTTCAAGGAACACCCGGACTGGTTTGCCTTGGTGAATGGGCGCCGACTCGGTTACGCCTCCCAAGGTCTGCAGATGTGCACCACCAATCCCGAGGCTTTGGACGAGTTTGCCCGCGTGATCATAGAGAATGGGAAGAAGAACCCAGGGGTTATGTTTTCGTTGAGCCCGAACGACGGCGGGAACCACTGTGAATGCGCCCGTTGTCGCGCCCTGGACGTGGAAAAATTTCCGGACGGCAGTCCCGTGCTGACGGACCGTTACGTAACGTACTGCAACGAGATTGTCCGGCGCGTTTGCAAGGTGTTGCCGGACCAAACGTTCGGGTTCTATGCGTACTCCTTCTATGCGCTCCCGCCGCGGCACACGCGGCTGGACCCACGCGTCCATGTCATGGAAGTCATGAACGACATCGGTTTGACCTATACCGTGGAACGTGTCCGGCGCGAACACCTGGAGGATCGTCTGTTGCCGTGGAAAAGGCAGGTGGGGCGCCTCTTTTTTTACAGTCATCCCGAGGGCATGGGCAATTTGGATTTGCCGTCCATGCATTTCGAGGTGATCCGCGACCTTTATCACGACCTGCGAAAGGCGGGGGTGACCGGATTCAGCATGAACAACGCCGCGAGTTTCGCGGCCACGGGGTTGAACAATTATCTGTACCTGCGCATGGCCTGGGACCCAGGACAGGATGCCGACAAGCTGTACTCGGAGGCCCTCGTCCGGTGTTACGGTCATGCAGCGGCCCCGGAGATTCGGTCCTACTTCGAAATGGTGGAGCGGCGGATGCGCGAGTACGCCGTCCGTGCGGCGGCCCCATACAATCGGAGCACGGGCAGCATCACGCGCTTTCCCGGCGAACTGGAGCAGGTCTACCCCGGGCTGTACGGAGAAGGCATGCCACGACTTCGCAAAGCACTGAGCCTGGCGCGCAGCGAGGGGCAACGCGCTCGAATTCGGTTGCTTGTGGATTGCTTGGACTACACGCGCATGACCGTACAGCTCTTTCGCTTGTCGAAGAAGGTCGTCGGTGCGGCTGAACCGGCCGTAGACGACATTCTCGCTGCTCTGAAGTTGTCCCGGGCCCGCCGGCGTTGGATGGAGGAGCGGGACCAGACCGATTTCGGCACGGTCGCTTACAAACTGAGTGCGGAAAAGACGTACAGGCTGCCTTTCGATCCCGCGATTTACCAATACCTGCTCGACTCCGCCCGGGGCATCCGCAAGCAGGTGGTTGCGCCCGGCGCATTGACGCCTCCCGTGATCGACGGGCGTCTGGATGACGATGTGTGGAAACGGGCCCCGGAACTCGTCGTGAATCTCGACAAGGATACGGGTCGCCCCCGGCGAGTCGCCGCCGCGGTCCGTATCTACTACACTCGGGACAATCTTTATCTCGGAATCCGCTGTGACGAACCACTCCTTCCCCGGGTTCGCGACAGCATCATCCGACACGACGGCAAGGTCTGGAGCGAGAACGACCTGGAAATCTTCTTCGATGTGAACAACGCTGCCCAAGACTATCATCAGATCTGCATCAACACGCTGGGCACGCTTTTCGACAAGAGTATACTGGGGGGGAAGGAGGTGGAGTGGGAATCCAAGGCGACTGTCGCGGTCGGTCGCACCCCTACGGCTTGGTTCGCGGAGATTGCCGTGCCGTTCGCCGCCCTGGCGCCCGCTTTGCCGGAGCCGGGCGATGTTTGGGGGTTCAATGTGTGTCGGGTCCGGACCGTGGCAAAGCCAACCGAGTACACGTGCTGGTCGCCGACCTTCGGCGGTTTTCACGCGCCCAAACGGTTCGGCAAACTCATCTTCGGCGGAGGATTTGTCCGGAGCCGGGAGGAGGACCATGGGGCGAGCGAGGCATTCGAAAAAACCGAGACCGTTCCCCTGCGGACGCCCGTGGATCCCGCTCGTGCGAAAATGCCGGCGTCCCCCGGCCCCCCACCGTCCACAGAGGTCCTCGACCGTCTGCGGCGCGCCCTGACGTACTACCAGCCTTGCGAAAGCTTCAAGGCGACGCTGCCGGGTGAGAACGTCCACCCGCAACCGTTGCTTTTTCCCGGGCGTTTCGGTCGGGCGTTTCGCATGGAACAGCGTTGGGCTTTGAACCGGCTCCGCGATCCGCTCTTCGAGCACGCGCCGGGCGGCGCCTGGATTGCCGTGGGCCGACCGCGGCGGATCGAGCAGGAGGGCCCTGACGACTCCGCGACCGTCGGCGTCACGCGTACAGCCTACCTGCGACAGGTCGTAACCGGATTGAAGCCCGGGCAGGTGCACTGCCTGAGCGTTCACGCGCGGAGTCCGCGGGGCGGGCGCCTGCAGCTCGCGGTCAAGAGCGGCGCGGTGCGCCGTCGCGGGACCGCTGGCGTGGACGCAAACGACTGGCGGCGCTTTTACCTGAGTTTCACTTCAGGCGCAACGACGGCGACTGTGACTTTGCGCGGGGCGGATGATCGCGAAGTTTGGGTGGCCGGGGCCCAATGCGAGGCGGGAAAAAGCTGGCCGCGTGCTCTGCTTCCGAAAACGGCCAAACCCGGCCCGTGCGAATGGGTGGACATTCCGGCGCGTCCGGAGGTGTTCAATCCCATGAAAGGGGCCGTCGCTTTCTGGTGCCTGCCCGAGTGGCTTGACGAGACTGCGGCCGGCGGCATGGGGTTTTTCCGGGCCGAAGTGCCGCAACCGGGCGTCCGTTATGCGAAGAAGACCAACTTCATTTCCATCGGCGCGTATCGGTATCCGGGCAGGAAAGGCTGGGAAAACGGGTTCAATCTCTATTTTCGGGATTGCAACGGTCGTGGCGTCACGTTCGTTCCGGTTTGCTTCGACGATGTGCGTCTCCCGCGGGGCCAGTGGACCCATTTGGTGTTCAGTTGGGAGATCGTTCCCGGCGGCGATTCGCGCTGCACCGCATGGCTGAACGGCCGCAAGGCCGGCGAGAAGGTGATGCACCTCGGTGCCGTCATGCCGCCGGCGAGCATCACCATGGGGTATTCGGGCGGGGCGTATGCCGACGGGCTGTTGGATGAGTTTTGCATTTTCGATCGCCCCTTGACCGACGAAGAAGCCGCGGCGCTTTTTCGGTCGAATCATCCGTTGGGCGTGCGGTGAAGCGAAGCGACAAACGATGCATAATATGTTTTCGGCGGCTGAGCGGGTGGAGCGGTTCCGGCGGTTTTATCGGCGGGAGAACTCCCGGCCTCTGCTGGGCTTCTTCTTGGGCAGCGAATACCCGCTGAAGCGCTACCCGTCCGCGGCGACACTCCCGGCTGATCACCCGTTGGTTCCAGCGGATTTCGAGCCGCGGGCCCTGGCCGCGGATTCGGCGCGCCTGTTTGTGGACCACGAGGCGTGCGGGGGTGATTTTATCTGGAGCGGCACGGCCTTTTGGGGCGTCCCATGGCTGGAAGCGGCCCTTGGATGCCCGCTGTACGCAGACCCGGTCGGCGGTTCCATCTCCACGCGTCCGCCTGCGAATTTCATCGCGGCCGGAGAACTGCCGGAGTTCGAGCCGCAGTCACCGTGGATTCGGCTGGCGGCCCGTTGTTTCGAGGCATTGACGCTCCATGGCGGCGGACCGTCCTGGCCGGTCGGGACGACCCGGATGCGCGGGATTTCGGACCTGCTTTCGGCTTTGTACGGCCCGGAAGAGTTCGTCTTGACCATGCTTGACCGACCGCGTGAAATCGAGGCCGTGTGCGAGCGGCTGACCCGATTCTGGATTGCGTTTGCACGGTGCCAGAGCGAGTGGATTCCGGCCTTTCACGGCGGAGTGGGATCGTTCTATTACAACGCATGGGCGCCGGCCGGCACGGTATGGGGCCAGGAAGATGCGGCGGCGTTGCTTTCTCCGGGATTGTTCGACCATTTCATTCGGCCGTGCATCGAGCGGATGGTCCGGGCGTTGCCGCATGTCATCGTGCATCTGCATCCATCCGGATACATTCCGGTCGCCCCCCTGCTGGAGTTGGGTGTGTCGGCGCTCGAATTGCACGTGGACGTCGGTGGTCCGGGGACGGAAGCTCTGATTCCGCTGCAGAAGCGGATACTGGAACGCTCTCCACTGTTCATTTCCGGTCGGCTGACCGCCGTGGAGATTCGGCGCTTGTTCGATGTTCTGCCGGGACAAGGCCTTGCGGTCCAGGCAATGGTCGACACTCCACAGGAAGCGTGGAGGTTGTGGAGGAACGTGTTCGGCTGAGTTGGGTGTCAAAGCAGAACCGGGATCCCGTCGTTTTCGGGCCCGCGCCGGGCCGTTGCGTCTGTACTCTCTGCGGCACGAATCGAACCGCGGATGGACGCCGATAGACGCAGATG
>JAADHN010000003.1:0-32120 GCA_013151865.1 Kiritimatiellota bacterium | reverse complement strand
TCCCGTCGTTTTCGGGCCCGCGCCGGGCCGTTGCGTCTGTACTCTCTGCGGCACGAATCGAACCGCGGATGGACGCCGATAGACGCAGATGATGAGAGGCATGGCAGGAGAGCGACAGGCGACACGGCATCCGCAAAACAGACTCCGGCGTGCCGCAGCAGAACCGGGGTCCCGCCCGCCGCTTTCGGACACGCGCCGGGCCGTTGCGCCGGCACTCTCACCTGCGCACGCCGACGGGCTGCCCGGCCAATTCACGAATACCTTGGAGGGGGAGCGTGGCAGAGGCCACGTAGTTGGGAAGGCGGGTGCGGGCGCCGATGGTCCACTCGCAGATGCCGCGTTCGTGGAAATCTCGGACGAGGTCGAGGACGGTCCGCCGAGCGAGTTCGGGAGCCACGGGGGCGAGCGCATGGACAAACCAGCCGGTGGGCACGGCCCAAAAGGCCCCGTTCTGGTAGGTATCGCGTTTGCAGCCGCGCTCCCAATAAACGCGGTGCCGCACTTGACCCCGTTGGCAAATCTCGGCGTAGTGATCGCGGAAGTAGACGCCCACCGAGCGAGCCTGGGGCTCACTGGCGACGTTCAGGTAGACCGCGAATGCCGAGCCCCAGATGTCCGGCTCGCGACAGCGCACCGTGGCGGCGCGGAAGAGCCCCGTTTTCGGGTCCCAAAATGTGGAACGAACGCGGGCAACAAGTTTCTCCGCCTCCTTGTCCCGACTCTCGGCAGCGGTGACCTGTCCGGCGGCGCGAAGCAGATCGGCCAGTCGCCGAGAAGCCTGGATATACAGGAGGGAACAGAAAAGGACATCGCCTTGCTTGCCGATTGTGTCGGTGAAGCCGTAGGGGCAACGGTCCCGTCCCTCACCGGGCGTGATGTGGACCAAGCCGGTGGCGGGATTGCGGGGCACGGCCTCCAGGGTCTTGCACAGGGCGGGGAGGACGTGGTTGAGAAGGTTTCGATCCCGGGTGCGGCGCCACGTGACCCATGCGACGTTCACCGTGAATTGACCGCCATCCGCCACCGGGTTGCGGCCCATGGTTCCCATGCCGGGTTTGTAGACGGGTTCCCCGGAAAAACGGACGCAGTCGACGCCGGCCCCGTCTTCGCGAACAGCGTCCGCAAACAATCGGCAGGCATCGACGAGTTCCTTCTCGGTCAAGGCGTCGGCGCAGGTTTCGATCATGTAGCTGTAGTCGCGCAGCCAGAATGCGTTGTAGCCCGGCCCGACTTGCGGCGGGAAGGCGTGTACGCCGTTCGCCATGTCTCTTTGACTGGCGCGAACGAGTTCGCGGGCTTTCGCCTCGAGCCAAATGACGGATTGTGTGAAGTCCATGGGAGTCGCGTGTCCATCCTGTGCGGCGAGTTCAGAGAGGAGCGACTGATTCTGTCCGGGGCCAAGCACGACGATTTCACCGCAGAAATTCCAGCCGTCGCGATTGCCGTTGCCAAAGGTGACACGCATCTCGTCGACTGCAACCCCTTCCGCCAGTTTCACCACCGGGTCGCGGCAGGCGACCAAGGTGGGTGCCGCCACCATGGCGAGGTTCATGACCGTGACCAGCGGCTTTCCGCCACGCCGCAGTTGGATTTCGATGCCGGAGAGTCGGTAAGGCCCCCCTCGATCCATGATGGGGGCAAGCAAGCGAACCTCCTGGATCATGCGCGTTTTATCCCAAACGAGCCGGACGACATCCCCGCCGCGCCCCTGCGTGCCGTCGTTCCAGTAGGTCTGTCGGCTTTGGCGGCCGCGTTTGCCGTCGACGAGGAGGCTGGGGCGCAACGCCCCAAGATGGGAATCGACGACCAAGTGCGCGGCGCGGGCCAGATTCGCTTGCGCGGCCATGGCAGGGCAAGAAACAAATGCGATCAAGGCAATGGGCACGGAGTATTTCACGGCAGATTCTCCGGATTCGGCGGGCGCCGTCCATCTTCTCCCCCTCCGCGACCTCCGTTGATGCGGGCGGGGACGCGAGGCCCCGTTCCAAGGGCGGTAAGCCCTTCTCACTCCCTACCGATCCGGATCGGACCGAAATCGCTGATGGCGCTCTGCACGCAGTAACCGACGTACCCGATGCGCTTGAGACCGGTCTTCAGTTTCAGCGACACCGTCTGCCCCCCGACGGATAGGGTCACGGAGTTGGAAGTCGGGTCCACGGTGACGATGATCTCCTGCTCCTTGGCGAAGTCGGCGAAGAGGCGTTTCGAAGCCGTGTTGGCGCCCCTTCCCCCGCCTTCGGCGATGAGCGCCTTTTTCGCCTTGACCATGACTCCGCAGGTCACGAGTGCGCCAGTCTCGGGCGACGCGCCGAAAACGAGATAGCCGTTGCTGCGGCCGCGCCGGATGGTGGTGTCGGCATTGGCCCGGAGCCGGGTGCGAAACGTCACTTTTCCGGTGAGGGGGGTCGGGAGTTTCCTGAGCACGATGCCGGTCTTGCTCTGAGCGTCGGTGCAGACGCGATACCCGTGCTTGGTCCGCCAGACCCAGGCGCCGTCGACCACGGCGAACTCGGTCGCGGCCGATGGCAGGCCGACCTTGGGCGCGGACGGTTTCAGGACGGGATCGGGCGGACGGGCCGTCACTTTTGCGCCGAGAGCGACCGGGAGAGGCTGTCCGGCCTTGGTCGACAGGCACAGCACTTTGCCGTCGCGGGTGGACAGGTAGAGCCGTCCGTTGGCGGCGATCATGCCGTCGAACAGGGGCGGGGACCGGAGCCGGTAGGAAGCCAGCAGTTTTCCGTCGTTCGGTCGCACCGCGACAAGCAGTCCGCCGCGCCGCGCCGCGAAAGCGGCTTCCTGGTCTGCAAGCTTCCGGATGGTCTCCGGATCGTTCAGCCGCCGCCCGGCCCGTTCTTCATCGACCTCGTCCGGCGGTCCGGCCGCGAACAGCGCGTTTTCGGCCAACACCATGGCGCAAACTTGCACGGGGAGCTGGTCCGACCAGTCATGCGCGAACCGGGTGACGAACCGCGTACGTCGACCGACGACCTTGCCGTTTTTCCGGATCGGCCGACGTTCCGTGCCGGCGGGCACGACCCGGGGGCGTTTGGGCGCCGCGAAGAGGTGGAACTCCAGCGGCGTCGTCCAACGGTAGTATCGCCAGAGCCGGCCGTAACCGTAAACTCGCCTTTCGTCGAACACGAGCAGGCGTCCGGAGGGTTCCACCCGTCCGGCCAAGTAGTAACCGCTGGCGCCCGAAGAGAACGCGCGACCGTAAATCCAGTATGTGCGGTGCCACAAGGTGCCGTCGAGGAAGCCCGTGGGGCTGAACAGGTGTAGGTCGTCCCCCTCGCGTTGGGAGACTGGGACGTAGGCTACGAATTTGCGACGACCGTCGAGGGTGAAGGGCAGTGAACGCATGTACACGTAGCTCCCGTCGCTCGACAAAATGTCGGGCAAGGCCACCGGCATGTTCAGACCTTTCACATCGCTTTGCAGGTTTTTTTTCGTTTTCGGGTCGCGGTCGTCGAGGATGGTTTCGGAGAGTTTGCGTCCGGTCTTCGGGTCGAGTCGCAGGAAGCGCAGACCGCCGTCGAGGAACATCGAACGCCCTGCGACGCAGTAGAGTACGTCGTTCTGCACCAGCACGCTGCCGTGCACCGGCCACACGGACTCGATTTGCTCGCCGCCGCCCATCCGCAGGTTTTCCGGGGCGGCCCTATAGCGCCAGACGAGCCGTCCGTCCGACGCCATCAGGCAGTAGATGCGACCGTCCGCGCAGCCGAACAGCACGCGGCCGCGCCAGATGGTGGGCGGCGAATCCACACGTCCACCGGCGACGAAACTCCATACCGGTGCGCCGGTGGTTGCATCGAGCGCGTGCAGCGTATGCGCATCGACCGACGCGACGAAGACCTTGCCGTCCGCAGCGGTCAAGCTGCTCAACTTGCCGCCCAGCGCGGTGGTCCAGGCTTGTCTGAGCCCCATGGCCCGGACTGCGGTGCGGGCGAAGCCGCTCCGTTGCGCATCGCCGCGGTACGTCGGCCAGTCTGCGGTTTGAGGTTCAAACGGGAGGATGGCCTCGTCGTAGGCCGTGCCGCGGAGCAGGCGCTCCGCATCGGGAATGCGGCGCCGCGGCAGCTTGTCCGGCGCCGCCGGTGCGAGTGCGGCGAACCCGAACAGTTTGGCTTCCAGGTAACACGCGCACGGATGTTGCGGCGTGTAGATCAAGCCGTTGGCCGGCAATACACCATACAGACATGCTCCGCGGACCCAGTGATGGCAGATCCAGTGTTTCTTCGCGTAGTCGATGAATTCGATCCCCGTGCGGGAGAAGAGCAAATACCGATCAGTGGCCTTGGCGCGATAACAGCGGTGGTGGAACCAGTGGGTTTGCACGTCGGGCAGGAATCGGCTTTTCACTTCGCCGGTATGCAAATCCCGGCCGATCATCACGCCCGAGTCGCGGGGACTCGCGACGGCGCCGGACCAAACCAATCCACCTGCGACGAGGATGTCGTCCGGAGTGCCCTGGTGTCCGCACGGCGGATGTTCCGCCTGCCAGAGACTTCTTCCGTCTGTGGCCGACAGCGCGAACATGGTTGTCGATGAACGCAGCTTGTACTTTTCCGCCGCGACCCGACCGCTGTACAAGATCACGTCGCCATAGCTCACGAGCGTCACGCCACAGGAGCTTCGCATTTTTTCGAGTTTTGGCAACGGTCGAGAAGACCAACGCTGCCCGCCGGTGCGTCGATTCAGGCACACGATTTTCTCGCCGTCATGGAACAGAACGTTCCGGGTGTCCGCCGTCAGGGACATGGAAACGAGCATCGATTCCCTTTGCCAGAGCACGTTGCCCGATGCGGCGTCCACGGCCATGATGGTGCGTGGGGCTTGTGTCCAGAGCGGGTTGGTAACGTCTTGCCTGATCTCCCGCATATTGGCGTACGACCGATTCGGATCGCTGCGGAGCGGTTGACCCCGGCGAGCCACGCTGAGGAAAAGTACGCCGGCGTTGTACAGGATTTCCTCCGTCGCCTTGGTTCCCTCGTACGTGCGGACGGTCTTTCCCGTTGCCGCGTCGAGCGCGGTCAGCGTCGAGTCGATGCCGAGCGTGACGTAGACGCGGTCGCCTACCGCGACCAACCGGCGCGTCAGGAGCTGCGGCCCGCTCTTGAGCGGCCACAAGTGACTATGCCATCGGCTGATCGGTCGCTCCCACAATACCACGCCGTTGAACGCGTCCCGGGCAATGAGCCGCCATTGGGGTGGAATCAGAATGGATGCTCGCGGCGCGGCGTCGAAGATGTAAAACACCCGGCCTTTCGCCGAGACCGCCGCACTGATGCTCGACATATGGTCGTGATGCCGAGAGTAACGCGTGCTGCCCACCCACTGATACCGACCGAGTGGCGCGATGAACGTGTCGTGGGCGACCGCGTTGTTGGTCGAGTCATGGAGGTAGTGCGTCCACTCATCCATTCCCTGGGGCCAGGGCTTGCGCCACTGTGAGGCCACCGTGTTTTTCGGTCCGTCCAGGAAGACCGCCACGCCGCGGGGACAGAGCACCCGCTGTATTTCGGTTTTCGCCAACGTCTCGCCGGCGCTCACCACCAACAGGTTCACGAGGTTGTCGATGTACGGCAGTTTGCCGCCGGCCCACAATTCCGCGGACACTCTGCCGTAGAGGCCGGTCGAGCGGATGCGGGCACGAGCCGTGTCGACGTTTCGAGGGTTGCGGTCGAGGCCTTGAACGATGAAACTTTCGCTCGCGTGCAGGGCGGCGGTAAGTCGCCCATCGCGACAGCCGACATGAACGACGATGCCGCCCTGCACACCGGCCGCGTCGAGAATGCGCTGCGCCTGCCGGTTGACCGCGCCCGGCACGGCGAGCGTCGCGGGAGCGTGGCCGGCCGCCATTAGGGCCAGAGAGACGAGGAGAAAGGCCGGCCGGGCAGCAGGCGCGGGCGCACGGCATGAAAGGTCATTCGGCCGGCAATGAATGCACAAAACGCGCATCAATGGGCTCCTTGGGCGCCTTTGCCCGGGTAAAACCGCAATGGAATCATTCTCGGATGTGCACGTGGACGACGTGGCCGCGGTTGACATATTGAACCCGCGCCTGCCGGAAACTTTGCCTGCAGTGCACAACTCACGGTCCGCATTCAGCACCTTGCCAGGCTTTCTCGCCGGTTGCCCTCGCGCCCCAAGGCACTACACCGCGGAGTAGACTTCCTGGAAAGCGCGGCCCCACTCGGTGTCGAGGTCGTCCCACTCGTTGCGCCAGCGCTGCAACTCCGCGCGCAGTTCGGCGACTTTTCCGGTGTGGTTGGGGTCGGCCGCCAGGTTGTGCAGTTCCCACGGGTCGGTTTGCAAATCGAACAATTGGGTGGTGCGTTTGCCGCGGACGGCGTACTCGATGAGTTTGTACCGGCGGTCGCGGACCGAACGGTGCAGTCCCTTGTACGCAAAAAACAAGGTGTCGCGAACCTTGTCGCCCGGTGTCCGGAAGGCCGGGACCAGCGTCTTGCCTTCCACCGAGTGGGGCGTGGGTGCGCCGGTCAAGTCGCAAAGCGTGGGAAAGATGTCCAGGAGGTAAACGAAGGCATCGCTTTTCGTGTTTTTTGGAATGCCGGGTCCGGCCAGGATTAGGGGAACCCGAACCGAGTGGTCGTAATTGCTCTGCTTTCCCATGAGCCCGTGTTGTCCCAACGCCAGGCCATTGTCGCCGGCAAACACAAGGATCGTGTTGTCCGCCAGTCCTTTGGCTTCGAGCACGGCCAGGACGCGGCCCATCTCGGCATCCAGATGGGTGATCATGGCGTAGTATTCGGCGATGTGCCGTCGGGTTTCGTCGGGGTCCCGCGGAAAGTCCGCCAGCAGTTCGTCGCGGATCTTCAGATCGCCGTTATCGAACGGATGTCCGCCCATGAAGTTAGGCGGCAACTGAATCTGCTCCGGGTCGTACATCCGGCGGAATTTTTCCGGCATCGTGCGCGGATCGTGCGGCGCCATGAACGCCACATACATGAAGAACGGCTGGACACCCTCGTACCGTTCGAGGAAGTCGATCGCGGCGTCGCAGAACAGTTCGCTGGAGTGTTTCCCCGCCGTAACGTGATCGCCATGTCTGCGGGTCACCGCATTCGATCTGGCCCAGTCTTTGACGATCGGCAACCGTCCCTGGTACTTTCCGGTGGGGTCGAAATCGAAAGCCGGCACATTCCAGTGATCGTCCATTCCACCGAAGAAGATCTCGCCGCCGTCCGTGAAACTCCGGGCATAAGCGCCCGGTCCGTTGTGCCATTTTCCCGTACCGAACGTGCGGTACCCCTGGTTTTGGAAGTGTTCGCCGAGCAGAGTGTGGTCGGCAGGCACGTCTTGGCCCGAGTGTTGGAGATGAAAAAGCGTGCGACCGGTGTGCAGCATGGCGCGAGAGGGCATACAGACTGCACCGCAAGTGCCCCCCGGAATGTGGGCGTGCGTGAATGTGGCGCCTCGGGCGCACAGCCTGTCGAGCGTCGGCGTTCGGATTTCATCGTTTCCGAGGGCGTGGATCGTGTTGAACCGCTGATCGTCCGCAAAGAAGAAGAGGATGTTGGGGCGCTCGCTTTTCTGCATGCTGCTGCCTTTTGTCTGGTTCATTTTCACTGCCTGCGACCGGGCCGGGGATCTGCGCATAACAGCCGGTCTGGACTCGACTGGACCTGCCGCCTGCTTCGGCCCGGCGCCAGTCCGCCCCGGAACGGCCCCCCCGCCATGTGGGACTGTCGTCGAAGCCGGCATCGCCGGGAAGAATGGTGAAACCATGCTCGAAGTCGGCCCGCACATATTCTTTGCCTAGGGGTTATTATAAGCTGACAACGCTTGCAGGCAATGCCCCGAACGAGACGTTCGAGCGCCGGCGGCGCCCCGGTTTCCGGCGCATTCCCCGGACATTTCTGCGGGGCAATGTATGTTGTCCGGACAGGAGTCGCGGCCCCCAGGCGCCTTGGCGACCGAGGTGCCGGGGGCGGATCGCCGGGCATCCGAGCCCTGTGGCGTGCAACTTTCGTAAAAAACGGTCCGAAACACTGAAGCATCCGGAGGCTCCGGTCATGTACAGACGCTGGGTCCTCTGCTGGTTTTTCGCCGTTTCGGTCCCCGCCTGGGCAGCGCCCACGCCGTCCGTGTGGTTCTTGCCGTATCGTTCAGACCCGGACACCCTGGTTCTCGCTCACTGCGACGACGATTTCGCAGAAGGCTCGGCGGCGCCACGGCTGACGAAGGTCCGGGGGGCCGCGAGTTGTCCCGGGCGTTTCGGCCGCGGGTTCCGCTTTGCCGCGGGCAAACAAAGCCTCAAACTAACCGGGAACGACAAACTTCTTCTCCGGCAAGACGAGGCATTCACCATTGAGATGTGGGTACGCCCGGCCGACACGAAGGGCGGCGCCCTTTGGTCGTGCGCCCTCCGGTTTTACTTGTTCATCGGCAATCGCCGGCGTTTCGGTTACCGGTCGTCGTCTTTCCCTATCCGCTACATCGACTTCGACGGATTGCGGCTCGCACCGCGGATGTGGTCGCACGTGGCCCTGACACATGCACCCGACCGGACGGTTCGCGTCTTTGTGAACGGCCGTCAGGTCGGGGAAGCCCGACATCCGGCCGAGGGTGACTATGCCAAAAGCAGCCCGGCGCTGTGGGTGGGCAGTCACGATGGTTGGACGGGCTTCCTCCGCGGGGATGTGGACGAAATCAGGGTTTCCCGGCGGGTGCGTTCGTTCCGCCCGCTGCTGGCGCCGCAGTTCTTGCTGAAGGGCGAGGCGGCGCGTCTGGGCGTGCCGGTGCAAGCGTTGCCGTCCAGCGTGACGGGATTGCGGATCACTATCAGGCAAGGGGACCGCACGGTTTTCAAGAAAGAATTCGCTCGGCAGGCCGCCGCGGGCGACTTGGTTCCGGTTGATGTGTTGCCGGCGGGGGTGTGTCTGGCCACGCTCGATTTTTTGGGTGCGGACGGACGCATGATCGGCACAGCGCGGCAAAGCGTCGAGGCCGCCGGGCGCCGGTTTTTCCGTTGCACCCGGGCGGTCCGGCAGGTTGCGAACGCCGTCGACCGGAGCACTGCCCCCGAGTTGGCGACGGCTCGAGACGTGGCTCGTGCCTACCTGTCCGCACTCCGGGCCGCCCTGGGCGCCCGGGACCTGGACGCCGCCGACGCCTTGAGGAGCGGGGCGCGAAATGCGGCGTTACGGTTGACGAACGGCTCGGCTGAGTACGCGGCGGCCCTGCATCGTTTGGCTCGCTCGCGAGCTTTGCCGCCGACGGTGCGCATCTCCATGAGTTGGCATCACGACCCGGAAGGTGCGTTTCCATGGGCCCGCCGTCTGGGCGCCAACGAATTGATTGCCTCCGGCGCGGCCGATCCCGAACGTCTGCGGATTTGGAAAGACGCCGGATATCGAACCGTGTGGTTGCAGGGGCTACCCATTCACGACGGGGCTTGGCTGAGAGACCATCCGGAAAACCGGCAACGCGGTTATTGGGTGTCGACCTGGGTCCGTGCGGCCGGATCTCGGGTTCGCATCGAATTCCGCCTGCCCGGCTGGGGCGGGGCTACATATGGTCTGGAGCGGGACCGTGCCGCACGCACTTGGAAAGTCGTGGACGATCACGGCCGCATCATTCCGCCGACCAGTTGGTCTCTCGACCCCGCACGTCCGGCAGTGGTGGTTCGAAAAGCGGAGCCCGGGCGCCTCTACCGAGTTTTTTACACGTTTCGAGCCAAGGGGCTTCTGGATCCGCTCGCTCCCGGGAGCCAACGCCGCGCGGTGCGTCACCTCCAGGAAACACTCCGCCCGTTGCACGGGCTTCTGGACACGTATTGGTTCGACGACATCGGCTACGGCTACCCCGGGCCGAACGAGCACGCCCGGTGGGAATGGGAATCGTACACACTGGGCGCCGGGAAATACCAAGTGGCCCGGTTCGAGGCGGAAACCGGCATTCGCTTCGATCCGCAATGGCTGGTCCGATTGCCGTCGGCTATCGAGGCGGTCCCCGACACTCAGTACCTGGCCTGGATGCGTTGGATCCGGGACCGACTCAAGCCGTTCATCGCCGCCAACGCCGCCGTGGTGCGCCAAGCCGGAATGCGTTCCTGGCTTTATTGGGGCGACTGTCAGGTCGGCATGGAACCCTATGGGGGGAGCGCCGAACTCGTGGACGAACTCGACAAACCGGCCGGAGATCCCGTCACTCTGCGCGCCTTAACGGATTTTCCGGGCAAAACCATGCGCCGAATGCGGGTCGATTGGCTGTCCGCCCGGAGCGGGGCGGATCCCGTCGCTCCCGGGCGGTTTCGACGAAGGTGGCGGGACGCCCGTCCGGCGTTTCTGCGCCGCCCGGGTGTCCGTGGTTTGTACTGGATGGTTTTCGACAACGTGGCGTTTTCACCGGTCGCCGCGATTCGGGCGGATATGATCGAAACCCTCACGAACATCAGTGACGAATTTCGCCTTATCGCCACAACCCTCGGTGACGCTCGTCCGTACCGGCACGACCTGACCGTGACGATCTTGAATTCCTGGGGCGCGAACTATGCCTGGCGTCCGTGGGGGACCACGGCCCTGCGTCCGTTCACGACGCTGCCGGTGCAGGTTCGGTTTGCGTCTTTTCGGGAAGTCAGTGCCCGGGGGGTCCCCGCCGGGACGAACGTGGTCTACCTGTACGGCCTTCCGAATACATCCTGGAGCGGTGGGGCGTGGTGGGCGGACGGAACACTCGCACAGGCCCTGGAGCGGTTTGTGAAAGACGGGGGAGGTTTGGTCGCTGCGCAAGCGCCCTCCGCACTGGGGAAGAAATGGGCGCTGAGTCCCCTTTTGGGCGTCGAGCCGGTTTTCGGCACATGGGGCGCCGTCCCCGAAGACGCCTGCCTGAGCGCGTCTGAGGGCCGGCGACATTGGCTCGTACAGACCCTCGATTCACAAGCTTTGCAACCGATACGGAACGACGTGGTTCGGGTCCGGACGACCACATCGGAGGCCGTGCCGGAAGCGGTTTGGCGCGACAACAATCAGCGCGAATGGCCGGGACTCGTCCTCCGCCGTTTCGGCCGCGGCCGAACCTTGTACGCCTGTGTTCCGCTGCAATCCGGACTGCTGGAACGCTCGCTGCTGTGGGCGGCCCACCGGGAGCAGGACGCCGAGCGACTTGTTGTCGGTCCGACCGGGGTGCGGGTGTTTGCTTATCCGGATCGAAAACTTCTCGCCGTGGACGGCGCCGGCGGTCCGTCGGGAGGGACGGTCTCGGCGACACTGCGATGCGATCCGGGGATCTTCGGTTTTCACGACGCGGATCGTGTTGTCCTGGGGGACCTGATCCGACGGACGTCCAGGACCGTGACCGGGGGGCAATTGCGGCGAGGTCTGGCGATCGATCTGCCGGCGGGCGCCTTCGTCTTGCTCAGGCTGGAGAAGGCGTCCGAGTAGGCAAACCAAGCGAGGGGACGCCGGCGGTCGAGTGCGATCTCGGGGGGCGCTGGATGAAGGCGGCGCAAATCGACCCGACCACATGGCAAATGTCGTCCTATCGTGGTACTGTTTCCGCCGACGTCGGAAGGACGGGCGGCAGGACGGACAGCGCCGCCGCCCGCGATCTGTTAGCAACGACAAACAGGCCGTAGATATCGAAGGAGGTCGAGGCGATGCTCAGTGAAACGCGTATCCGGGAGGCCCTGAAACGGCCGAAATTCGATCCGCCCTGGCGCTCCGAGCCGCTACTCGGGGGCACCTACGACGAAGAGGAGGTCGAGGCCGCCGTCGCCGCCATTCGCGACGCCTCCGACATCAGCAAAGGGTTTGGCTTCTCGGCGCCGCCGATCCCGGATTTCGAGCAGGCGTTCGCGGCCTATTGCGGAAGCAAACACGCCGTGGCAGTCAACAGCGCGGGCCCCGGCCTTGATATGGCCATGCGCTTCCTCAAACTCGAACCCGGCGACGAGGTCATTGTCCCGGCCGTAAACTATCAGGCCGCCCCGCTTGCCGTGCTTGGGGCCGGCGGCCAGATCGTCTGGGGCGAAATCGATCCGCGGACGTTCGAACTGGATCCGAACGACGTCGATGCCAAGATCACGCCGCGAACCCGGGCGATTTTCCCGGTGCACATGAACGGAATGTCCGCGCCTATGGACGACTTGATCGAAGTCGGACGCCGTCACCCGCACCCGAAACACGGCCCCATTCCAGTCATCAGCGATGCGGCCCGTGCCTGCGGCGGTGGATACAAAGGCACGAAGATCGGCAAGAAGGGCCTGATGACGGTCTTTTCGTTTCACACCATGAAAAACATGACCACTCTCGGCGAGGGGGGCATGATCACCACGGACGACGACGACGTGGAGCGCTACTGTCGCTCGGTGCGCATGTATGGGGCCGAGGTCGAGGAATGGGGGACTTCGAACGTCATGACCAAAGTCCAGGCTGCGGTCGGACTGGTGCAGCTCCGCAAGCTGGACAGTTTTATCGAAGCGCGCCGGCGTCTGGCCTACGCCCGTAACGAAATGCTCGACGGGCTCGATGAAATCGTCCTTCCTTACGAGCCCACGGAATGCGTGCACACCTATTACCTCTACTCTTGTCTGGTTCGGAAGGACTGGGCCGGGGAGAAGCGGGATCGGCTGATCGAAATGATGGACCGGGAACACGGCATCGGCTGTGTCGTCGCCAACAAACCCGCCTACTTGACACGGCGGATCCTGCGCGACCACACACCGGGACAGCGCGTGCCGCTTTCGGAGGAGATCGGAGAACGCATGATCTGCATCTCTCTGCATCCTGCCATGACGGATGCGGAGAACGAATACATCGCCGCGAGCCTGATCGACTGTGTGCGTCGACTCCGCTGAACCGAGGTCGACGTCGGGCGGCGGCGCTCGGAGGCACGACGGACGCCTCAATCCGTGCTCGCTCGCCCGGCCTGGACGCGACCGGGAAATCGGGATAGGGAACCCGTAGTTACTCCGATGTTGTCGGCCAAGGGCTGCGTCTCCGTTTTCGCGTCGCGGAGTGGGCTCGTTCGGGGACCACCCCGGTCGAGGCCGTTCCGCGTTTCCCGCCCCTTCGGAGCTAATCGCTTTCCGTAGACACGACGGTGTTGTAGTCCGCCGGTGTCCGTTCGATTTCGACGGCCACGGTACGTGCATGGCGCAATGCACCGGGTTTGTCGACCCTGACCTGGACGCGTGCGACTCTGGGTTCCCGACAACATGTTCGGGCCACATCCTCGGCCAAAGCCTCGATCAGTCGGTAACGGCTCGCTCGCCCTCGAGTCACAAGACGTTTTTTCAGGGTCTTGTAATCCACGGTCAAGGTCAGATCGTCGTCGGCGGCGGCGGAGCGTAAATCGAGAAAAAGCGCAATGTTGAGCAGGACGCCTTGCTTCCTGCACCGTTCATCCGGGTTGACGCCGATGATGCACGAGAAGGACAAGTCCTCAATGCGAATGCAGTCCATGGAATATGCCTCGATGAGGTGATATGTAGGCCGTATGCTTGTCTCGCGGTTTGACGGGCGCCGTGTGCCGCCGTGTCCTGTAGGGCGGCTCGCAGGACCGGCGTCCGGGCGCCTCCCGTGTGTCGCGGGCGACCGCCGAATACGAATACACGTGTCTTGGGGAAGTGCAACCCGAGCGCGGCCGTTGGGCCGCAGAGGATCAGTCGATGGTCGTCAACCGTTTTACCGCATTGGCTCGGACATACCGGCACGTTCAGCGGTACCGTGAAATTGCGATGGTCCTGCTGAAACACGGGTTTGGCGACCTCGCGGCCACGCTCGGGCTGCGTCGGCACTTGCCGTTTCGACACCGACGTGCGATGCAAGCCGGTGTAGAGGAGGGGCCGGCCCTTCCCACCCGGGCCGAACGGATTCGACTGGCGTTGGAGGAACTAGGTCCTACGTTCGTCAAGCTCGGGCAGTTCCTCAGCACGCGCCGCGACCTGCTTCCCGACGCCTTGATCGTCGAACTCGAAAGATTGCAGGATACGGTCGCCCCGTTTCCCGGCGCCGAGGCCCGTCGCATCGTTGAGCGGGAACTGGGGCGTCCGATCGGCGAGCTTTTCCGGACCTTCTCCGAACCGCCGTTGGCGTCGGCCTCGGTGGCCCAGGTCCACGAGGCGGTGACGTTGGAGGGGGAACGCGTCGTGGTCAAGGTCCGCCGGCCCGGCATCGAGAGCACGGTGCGTACGGACCTCGAGATCATCCAGCAGTTGGCCGGAATGACGGAACGATTGGTCGATGGGGCCGAGGTCTTCGAGCCGGTTCGCATCGTGCAACACTTCGGGGGAGTGCTCCGGCGGGAGCTGGATTTCCTGTCAGAGGCGGCTCATGTGGAACGGTTCGACCGCTGTTTTCGAGGCGACGCACGTATTCACGTACCGCACATCCGGCGCGACCTGACGACCGAGTGCGTTTTGACCATGGAATACGTGGAGGGAATCAAGGTTTCGGAAATCGACGCCCTGAGAGCGGCCGGGCTCGATCCGGAGACGGTGGCCCAACACGGGGTCGAGCTGATGTTCGAACAGGTTTTCACCCACGGCTTTTTTCACGCGGACCCGCATCCCGGCAATATTCTCGTGCAGGCAAACCACGTGATCTGCTTCCTCGATTACGGCATGATGGGGGTCCTTTCCCGACGGTATCGGGAACAACTCAGCAATCTGGTGCTCGGACTGGTCAACCGCGACGAACGCCAGATCACTTCGGCCATATTCCGGCTCTCAGGTTACAGCCGATACGAACGGGTCGAAGTGATCGAGGCCGACGCTGCAGATTTCATCGAGCAGCATCTCTATCGCCCGCTCGAGGACATCCGCATCGGTGAAGTTCTGAACGAGCTGACGCGAATGCTCATCGTACACGACATTCGCATGCCGCCGCAATTTTTCATCCTGACCAAGGCCCTTACCACGATCGAGGGAGTCGGACGGCGGTTGTCGCCTGCATTCGACGTAATTCAGCACATGGCGCCTCTGGCCAAAAAGCTGCTGCGGCAACGGATGGGAGCGCGGCGCCTGGCCTCCGAGTTTTTCTACAGCGCGCTCGAATTACAAGCTCTGATTCGGGACCTGCCGTCGGACGTGGCCGAAGTCCTTCGGCTCTTCAAGCGCGGGGAAGTCCGGGTGAAGTTCGAGCACCGCGGCCTCGAAAACATGATTCACACCCACGATCAAATCAGCAACCGAATGGTTTTCGCCATCGTGCTCGCCGCCCTCGTCGTCGGATCTTCGATCATGGTATTGAGCGATATTCCGCCGAAATGGCACGGGATTCCTTTGCTCGGGGTGGCGGGGTTCCTGGTTTCCGGCCTTATGGGGTTCTCGTTGCTGTATTCCATATTAAAACATGGTAAGTTGTAATGCCGGTGCCTTCCCGTCGCGCCGACCGGCGCGCGGCACGTGAGTTCCGACCGAGAATCCCGGACGGACGCCGGCCATGGACGAATGCACGCCCCGGAGGTTTTTCGCAAATGGCGAACGAGTCTCGCAGAGAGTTCTTGGCATCGAGTCTGGGCGGATTGGGGTGGTCCGTGGTGGCTGCGGCCGCACCGGGACTGCGGGCCGCACTGCCCATGAGTAAGGCCCCATCCGGAAGATACAACGTTCTGTTTATCGCGGTGGACGATTTGCGCCCGCAAACACGCTGCTACGGCGTCGAGAAAATGGTGACGCCGAGTCTTGATGCTCTGGCCGCTTCCGGTACGTTGTTCAACCGCGCTTACTGCCAACAGGCTGTCTGCAGCCCCTCCCGGACGTCTCTCCTTACGGGGCGCCGGCCGGACACAACACGGATCTACGACCTTCAGACGCATTTCCGGAATTACCTGCCCGATGTGGTCACGCTGCCGCAGTATTTCAAGCAGCGGGGCTACTACACGGCCGGTTTCAGCAAGATTTACCATGGCGGCTTGAACGACCCGCTCTCCTGGAGTGTCCCCTGGTGGCGCCCGAAAGGGCCCGGCTACCTCAAACCCGAAACCATCGAGGCCATGCGCGCCCAACGCGCCCGCCTCAGGGCCGAGGGCAAGCTCCAGCCCACCAAGGTATTGGCGCGCGATCCGAAGACCGGCGCGGTCCTCAAGGTGAGTCGCCCGCGATACCGGGTGCGGGGACCGTCGTGGGAAGATCCGGACGTACCGGATGATGCGTTGCCGGACGGCAAGACCGCCAACCAGGCCATATCGGTCCTCCGCAACGTCGGGGACCGGCGGTTTTTTCTGGCCGTGGGGTTTCTCAAACCCCATCTTCCGTTCGTGGCCCCGAAGCGCTATTACGGTCTCTATCCCAAAGACCGGATCACGCTTGCCGACAACCCCTTTCCGCCCAAGGATTGTCCGCCCATGGCGCTGCACAATTCCGGCGAACTGCGTGCCTACAGCGACATTCCGGCGAAGGGCAAGATCTCCGACGAAAAAGCCCTGGAATTAATCCGCGGGTATTATGCCGCAACCAGTTACGTGGACGCACAGATCGGCCGCGTGGTCCGCGAACTCGACCGGCTCGGCCTGCGCCGCAACACCGTGATCGTGGTATGGGGGGACCATGGCTGGCAGCTCGGCGAACACGGACTGTGGTGCAAGCACACCAATTTCGAGGTTGCTGCCCGGGCGCCCCTGATCTGCTCGAGCCCGGGTCAGCGGGCCCCGGGCCGCAAGACCGATGCACTGGTCGAATTCGTCGACATCTATCCGGCACTGTGCGAACTGTGCGACCTGCCGGTACCCGAAGGCCTCGAAGGCTTCAGCTTCGCCCCGCTCATGGACACTCCGGACCGCCCCTGGAAGAAGGCGGCGTTCAGTCAGTATCCCCGCGGTGGATACATGGGCTACTCGATCCGAACCGACCGGTACCGGTACACCGAATGGGCCAAGTGCGGCGAAAAGCCGGCCGGCGCGGAACTCTACGATCATCAGGTCGATCCGAATGAGAACGTGAATTTGGCGTATCGTCCGGAAAACCGGGAACTGACGGCGCGACTCAGCGGTATGCTGCGCGCCGGTTGGAGGGCCGCCTTGCCGCCCGGCCGCGGCTGACCGACCCCATCGGCGCCGCGCGGACCGCCGACGTGTCGATTGCGATTCAAACGAACTCGTTCCCGAACTCACCGCGGACCGCGGGCATGTATCCAACTGGGAGACGCAGACCATGAAGTTGATGCCGGCGGTGCAATCCCCGGTCAAGTGCGGTATCCTGTTCCTGGCCGTCCTTTTCCTGCCGTGCCCGGTCCGGGCGACGCAGATGTTGTCGGAAAACTTCGAAAGCCGGGGCGCCTGGCAGGAACACGTCCGCGGCAAAGGCAGTATTTCTCTGGTGCCGGGCGGAGTGCACGGGAAATGCCTCAAGACTGTTTCCGAAGCCCAGGCCTTGGTCTATTACTCTTTGAAACTCGACCCCGAAAAGGTCCGCGGGAAAAGCATCCTGATCCGCTGCAAAGTCCGTATCAGAGACGTGGTGCGCGGACCGAAGGTGTACTCGACAGCCAAGATCCATGTCGGCATCAGGACCGCGGACCGCCGGACGCTCAACTTTGCAACTCGTTTTACCGGGACGGCCGATTGGAGCGACAAGTTCCTGGCCGTGGACGTCCCCGAGGACGCCCAGGAGGTCGTGCTCGATCTGGGAATCCAGAACGGGACCGGCACAGCCTGGTACGACGACCTCACGGTGGACGACGGCGTACGTGAACAGGCGGTGCTCGATATTGCCTCCGTGGCCAACAGCAACTTCCACGACGAGACACCGGGCGACGGGTTTGGTTTTCTGGACGCCGGTCCGCCGGACCTGAGTGCGCTGCCGCTGGGCTATGTTCGCTTTCGCAATGTGGACTTTTACATCCGAACGCCCGCCCGCAATTTCGGGCGAACCTGCGTTGTGCTGGCCGGCCGCAAACGACCGCAACTGCCGAAACGAATCGAGACGGTCATTCCCGTGAAAATGGCCGTAAAGCGCTTGTTCTTTCTCCAGGCCGCAGCGTGGAGCGACCCGACCCGGCAGCGGCCCTGCCTGCAATACACCCTTCGTTTCGCTGATGGGCGTACGGTGGACATCCCCATGCGGGAGGGCATCGAAATCGGGTCGCTTTGGGCGCCGAAAGACCTGCCCGGCTGGAAACTGGCCTGGGAAACCGCCGTTGACGGGCGGAAGGTCGGGGTGGGAATCGCCGAGTGGCAAAACCCGCGCCCGGATGTGCCCATTTCATGGATCCGGCTGTCCAGCCCCGGGGACGCCGCCGTGCCCGTTGTCCTGGCGATCTCCGCCGACCCCGCCAAAAAAACAGCCGGCAAGCCTGGACCGGCTGTGCCCGTAGAACGCTCCACCAAGAGACGCCGTCCCGCGAAACGCTGAGGCCCAGGCTCACCGCCCTTCCCGAGTCAATCCAGGTGCATCGGAACAGAGGGCAGCGCCGTGCCGGACGGAGGAGACGAGGCGGGGTTCACGGTGGAGCGAGCGAGGCGCTTTGTCTGCTCGCTTCGAGCTCATCCGGAGCGTCGCCGAATGTGCCGCTCCGACGGAATCGTCGGCGGACAATTCCGCAATGCCGTGGTTGCGGCGGAAAGCAGGCGTTTCCGGTCGACTGCAGAGTGAAGTGTGGACGGCTCGCCGCGAATCGCGTTGTACGGCGGACACCCAATTCGGAGACATGACGATGCGTGACGGTGTGGAATTGCTGTGCGCCCTGGCGGCGTGTCGCCCCGTAAGCGCCGATGTATCGGCCGTCAACCATGCCGTGGACTTATTGTGGGGCGAACTGGAGGAGGCGGGCCTGCATATTGTCGTCGAGGAACTGGCGGGCCGGCGCATCCTGTATGCCGCGACGGAACCCGGCTGCACGCGCCCCGAAGTGCTGCTCAATGCGCACTTGGACGTCGTTCCCGCCGAACCTGAGCAGTACGAAATCCGCGAGACGGACGGTCGCCTGTACGGTCGCGGCGCCTGTGATTGCCTCGGCAATTGCGTCGTGGCCGCCCGAGTGCTGCACCGCCTCAAGGGACGGGCCTCGGTCGGCGCGGTGTTTTCCAGCGACGAGGAGATCGGGGGTGAGACCACGGCGGCCATGGTCGAGCGAGGGTACGGCGCTACTCGACTCGTTTTGGTCATGGACGGCGGGGGCTACGCTCTGACCGTGGGCCAAAAAGGGGTCCTCACCGTCCGCCTCCGAGCCCGCGGTGTGGCCTGCCACGCCGCCGAGCCCTGGAAAGGGGAAAACGCCATCGACCGTCTCATTGCCGGGTATCTGCGCGTGCGGAAACTTTTTCCCGAGGTGCAACCGCCCGACACGTGGCAGAATACCTTGGTCGCTTCCAGATTGTCCGCGGGAACGGTCTCGAACCGAGTGCCCGATGCCGCCGAAATGACGCTCAACGTTCGGTTCACCGAACAGTCGACGGCGGCAGACCTCCTCGAGCAACTCGTTGCCGCTTCCGGCTTGGATGCCGACTGCCTCATGGAATGTCCGCCGGTGGCCTTCAGCCCGGACACCCCTATCCTGAGATGCTTGGTTGAACACATGCAGCGGTTCCTCGACCGGCCCATTGAAGTCAATCGCCTGAACGGCGCCACCGACGCCCGGCATTTTGTCCGGGCGGGTGTCCCCATCGGCATTATCGGTCTGCCGGGCGCCGATGTGCACGGCGCGGGCGAGTTCGTCGAGCGCGCCGCGCTCGCCATGTATGAAGAAATGTTGGCCGGGTTCATCGGCGCTCGACCGTGGGCCTGATGCGCGCCGTCGCCGTGTTGCGGCGGTCCGGCATTGACCTTTCGAGCCTTTCGGAAAGGTCCTTGCGCGGTCCCCGCCGCTAAGCTGGAGAAAACCTTCCATGGAAAAACTGGCGATTCACGGTGGTGTTCCGGTTCGCAGTCCGGACCAGCCTTGGCCTCGGTGGCCGGTATGGGACGAACAGGAGCGGAGCGCACTCCTTCAAGTGCTTGAGAGCGGTAAGTGGAACTACGGCGAGCGCGTGCACACCTTTGAAGCGGCTTTCGCGACCTTCCAGAAAGCGGACCGTTGCGTGACCGCCACCAGCGGTACCACGGCACTCGAAACTTGTCTGCTCGCGTTGGGGATCGGTCCCGGCGACGAGATCATTGTGCCGCCGTACACCTTCATGGCCACCGCCAGCGTCGTGCTGCGCGTCGGCGCCACCCCCGTATTCGCAGACGTGGAGGCGGAGACGTTCTGCCTCGATCCGGTCGCGGCGGCCGATGCCGTCACCCCGCGCACCCGGGCCCTGTTGCCCGTCCATTTCGGAGGACTCATGGCGGACATGGACGCATTGCGCGACCTGGCCGCCCGGCACGACCTGTTTATCGTGGAAGACGCTTGCCACGCCTGGGGGACCATTTGGCGGGACGGGACCGGCGCCGGCGCCGTGGGAGATTGCGGGTGCTTCAGCTTTCAGATGAGTAAGAACATTACGGCCGGGGAGGGCGGGGCCATCGTCAGCAATAATCCCGACTTGGCCGAACGCTGTCGCTCGTACACCAATTGCGGTCGCGGCGCCGGTACCGGCTGGTACCAGCACTTCCTCATGGGCAGCAACTTGCGCATGACCGAATTCCAGGCGGCCGTCCTTTCGGCCCAGCTCACGCGCCTCCCCGAACAGGTGGCGGTGCGCGAGAAGAACGCCGCCCGACTCAATGAATGGCTCGGGGAAGTGCCGGGACTGTACCCCACGCCGCGAGGAGACGAGCTGTTGCGGCGTTCTTACCACTTGTACTGCATTCGGATCGAGCCGGAGGAATTCGGGTGTTCGCGTCAGGCGTTCATCCGTGCTGCAGCGGCCGAGGGAGTAAGCTTTTCGCCCGGGTACCCCGTACCGCTTTACCGGCAACCCATGTTCGTCGAGCGCCCCGCGCCGCCGGACTATCGCAGCGTCTCGTGTCCGAACACCGAAAAACTGTGTGCGGTCTCCGCAATGTGGCTGCCGCACTACCTGCTCCTGGCTGAGGAACGGGACATGGCGGACATTGCCGAGATCTGCCGGAAGGTGCAACGCCATGCGGGCGAAATCGGCGACTGAGAGATGGGCCGGAAAGAGCGGCGGAGCGGACCCGGGATGAATCGAACGGTTTGGATCATTGCAGGTGAAACGTCCGGCGACGCATACGGCGCCGGATTGGCCTGCGAACTCCGCAAGCTCGACCCCGACATCACGGTGCGGGGCATGGGCGGGCAAGCCATGGCGGCCGTCGGGGTCGACATTCTGATCGACTCCACGGAACTGGGCGTGGTCGGTCTGGTGGAAGTCATGCGTCACTTGCCCATGTTCCGCCGGATCTTCTACGACCTGCTCAGTCGCGCCTTGCGGGAACGTCCCGCTGCCGTTGTCTTGATCGACTACCCGGGTTTCAATCTTCGTTTTGCCCGACGGCTGCACAAGGCGGGGATCTCGGTTGTCTATTACGTCAGCCCCCAGGTTTGGGCTTGGGGAAAACGTCGGATCCCGAAAATTGCCCGGATGGTTGACAAGATGCTGGTCATCTTTCCGTTCGAGCCCGGCGTCTACGCCGGCACGGGACTGGACGTTGAATTCGTCGGGCATCCCCTGATCGGGATCTTGGCGGAAACGCGGCGGGCCCCCGTCGAGCGCTGTCCGGATACGGTGGTGCTTCTGCCGGGGAGTCGGACCAACGAATTGCGGCGCATTCTTCCGGTCATGCTCGGCGCCGTCAGGTTGCTGCGACAACGACGTCCCGAACTCAACTTCGCGATGCCGCTGCCGCGTCCCGCTTTAGTGAGTCAGGCCCGAGCGACCATCCAGGCCTTTGAAGAGCGTTTCGGCGGGGAGCTGGCGATCGAGGTCGACTGCGGCAATGCGCGGGAGTGGTTGCGACGGGGGGCTGCCGGCTTGGCGGCCAGCGGCACCGTTACGGTCGAAGCCGCCATTCTCGGGCTGCCGCTCGTGGTGGTTTACCGAGTGAACTGGCTGACCTATCAATTGGCGCGCCACTTGATCGACGTGCCGTTCATCACCATGGTCAATCTCGTTTGCCGGCGCTTGGTTTTCGAAGAGTTTATCCAAAGCCAAGCCACCCCGGAAAACGCCGCCGCGGCTCTCGAAGCGATTCTGCCGGACGGCCCGCGCCGCTCGGAAGTCGAGACCGGAATGCGCGACTTGGTCGTCGCCCTCGGGGGCGGCGGCAATGCTTCGTCTCGGGCCGCCGAAGCCCTCTTCCAATTTCTCGAATCCGGCCCGGACGCGGATGACGACCGGATCGTGCGTCTCGACGCCGACTGAGGCTCGCCCGCCTGCCGAAGGCACAAGGCATCGGGCGCCGAAAGCAAACACGCCCCAAGGGGTCCGCCCTCACGGTAATGCGAACCGGCTTTCTCGGGAGGGGGCATGGAGGCGGCGGGCGGCAACGGCAATGGCGCGACGCTCAGGGTGTTCGTGCCGCGGGAGAGGAGTGTGAGACGGGGGCCCCCGTCGGATCCGCACGGAACAAGGCCACGTTATCCAGCCAAATCACCCCCACGGACTTGTGCAGCTGCAGCGAGATGAACGACGGCCGGGAGCCTTCCGGGATTTCAATCACCTGGTCCCGGCGGGTCCACGGCAGATCGCGTCCGGCAAAGGCGCCGGACATCTGGCCCTGATTGGCCCCTTTTCCCGAGGCGGCCGGGTCGGTTCGGGTCCGGATGTAGCTGCAGAACATCCCCGATTTGGCCATGGGGTTCAGATCGGCGACCCGCAGGTCATAAGTCAAGACATACGTTCCGGGCCGCAAGTTCCGCGCGTACAGCGGATAGATCCACTTGAACACGCCGTTCTTCATCCGGTCCCGGTCGCGGCATGTCATTCGGATACACCAACCACCGTCCGGCGCTCCGCGCGTCCGGTCGATCCGCATGACTTCCAGGTCCTTTCCGCGATTGTTGCTCTTGTGCCAAGGGGCGAGGTCTGCGGTTTCGAACGTCCCGTTTTCGACCAGGTTCGGGGCAGCGGCGCTGCAGCTCGGCCGCCACACCAAGTCTCCGGCCGCATCGAGGCGATAGTTGGCGCCGCCGGTCCGGACCCAGGCGAACCAGGGGCCGCCCGCGGCGCGGTTGACGCGCGCGCCGACATTGAACCGGATTCGCCGGAGTTCTCCGCTCTCCGCGCCGAACGCCGCGAACAGGATACTGAACTCGGCGGTCCAGCCATCGGGCGCGGGCCGTGCGGCATAACGAACCATCCGGGCGAATTCGGGAGCGGGTTTCCGCACCGGTTCGGGGGGTTCGGCTGCGACGGCGCCGGACGGATACCCGTGCAACACCACGGTCTGCCCGAGCCGGTTCCCGATAACGGCCTGGAGGTCCACTTCGACGCCGTCGTCCCGCCCCCATTCCGGTCCCCCCGGGGAGACCGCGCTCGGCTGGCCGGTGAGGGCGAAAGCGATGTAAAGCCGACGTTCGTCGAACATAATCCGGACCGTCCCGGCTGCTGTGGCTTGCTCGCCGGACAGTCCCACCAGCTGAAGGCGCCTTGCCGGAATGTCCCCGGGCCATTCATTCCCGTCGATCCGTCCGTCCACAGTCACGGGTTTCGGGGCACGGAATGCACGGGCAACCGGACGAAGCGACCGTTGAGGTGCGTGGGCGTTCGCCGGATACAGCAACGTATTGAATCGGTGGTCGATGGGCCGAACAGGTCCGACCTCCGGTTCCGGGAACAGCCGCCGTTGCGGTGCGGCAGTCGGAGTACAGGCGACTTCGCCCCAGCCTTCGACGGACAAGCGCAAAGGTCGCCCGGCAGGACTGGGAAGCGGTTGCGGCCGTGCCCAGTTCGTGGCGTCGAAATGCAACTCCGCACCGGACGGCGTCGCCCGGAGTGTTACGGGCCGAAGCGGGGGCATGAGCAAAGCGACTCGAACCGTCGTCCGGGCGTCGCCGTCGGGAGGGCAGACCAGCACGCCGTTGCGGCAACCCGGTTTCCAGTGCGCACCGCCGAACTCGTACGCCCCGATGTCCGGCGCCTTGCCGCGAAAACGGTCCGTGATGCCCGGAATGACCCGGCCGGCGTCGACAAGAGGCGAATCCGCCCGGGGGCGGAAGTCCAGGTGCGCCGGATCGGCCAAACCCGGGTCCGGACCGGCATAGTTGTTTGCGAAGTTCGCACCGGCCGGAAACGGCGTCTGCCGGGACCGGTTGGCATAGCAGGTTCGCGCCGCATTGTTGAATATCTCGCTGCGTGAGTTCTGGACTTCGAGCAACGGGAATTGTTTGCGCCATGGCTTCCGGGGTTCCGGGCGCGTGGGCATGTTCAGAAAAGCGCCGGGGCGTCTGCGCGTGCCGATATACAGGACCGTGTTGTTGTCCACCCGGTTGAAGTCGCCCTTGACGATGATGCCCGCCGCGCCGCAATCCCAGACGACATTGTGGTGCACAGTGAGTTTGCGAGTCTGATCGTCGCCCCGAATGCCGAGGCCGCCGCCGCTTTCCGTGCGGCAGCCGTGGACCCAGTTATAGCGTACGACACTGTCTGCACAGGTCGGACCGCCCGTGTAGACGAGTGCCACGTCTTTGCAGAGCAGACCGCCCTCGTAGACGTGGTTGTACTCGATGACCGTGGGTTGGCCCCGAAAGCAGAGCGCTGCGTTGCCGCAGTTGAAGATTGTGTTCCCGCGGATCACCGCCCCCGGCTCGGGTCCGTCGGACTCCGGACGACGCCGAGCGGCAGTGAGGATGGGAGCATACAGCAGCGACCCGCTCCAGCAAACGTGGTGGACCCGGCAATTCTCGATTCGGACCTGACGGCCGCTCAGGAAAAAACCCGCAGTCGGCGTGTAGCCGAGGCTGCAGTTGCGGATGACATTGAAGTCGCCGAACATGGCGGCCCGTACCGTTTTGGCCCGGGACCGGCCCGGATTCAATTCGCTGAGTTCGCGCGCGTAGCAGGGGTACAGGAGGTGACAGTTCTCCACCAGGCAGTGGTTGGACGACGGCTTGAATAGAAATGCCGCGCCGAAAAAGTGAAACCCGTCAAGCTGGATATAATTGCAGCCTTCGGCGACAAAAGCGTAATCCCGCTGCTTGACCTCCACGCGCTTGCCGGCCGGGTCTCCCCCGTCCTCGGTCCACAAGTACAGGGTGCGGTTCTTGCGGTCGAGGTACCACTCGCCGGGTGCGTCCAACGCTTCGAGCTTTCCGAATAGGTAGAAACGGTCGTCGGCCCAGACCCGGGTCTTCGTGCCGTACCGGTACTCGATACTTTTGCCCAAGTCCTTCGGATACAGGAAATAGTCCTGCCCCGACTTTGATGCAACGACCGGTCGAGTCCATGTGTAAAACTGGTGTGCCACGTTCAACATCGCGACGGCGCCCGTCCAGTCGATCCCCGTCGCAGCCAGGGCCGGGCAGACAATCTTGCCGTACCGGCTGCCCGGTTCGGCTCTTGCCCATGTGGTCCGGTCCCAAAGAGTGTCCAGCGTGGCATTGGGCCACCGGGCCTCGATCATCATGCGCCCGTCCACGAAGAGTTGATCGAACTCCCGCTGTACCTTGGTCCGGAAGATGCGCCCCCGGTACCGTTCCCACCTGCCGGACAATGGTTCCGCACCGCTGAGAACGACGCGCTCGCCCGGCATGGCTTCGAATCGAATCGGGCTGTCCTTGGTTCCCGATCGGCGTAGTGTGACCGTTTCCCGGTATGTGCCGGCCCGGACCCGGCAGACATCCCCGGGCCGGACGACGGCGGCGGCGCGGGCAAGGGTCCGAAACGGCGCCTGCCGCGTTCCCGCAGCGCGGTCGTCGCCCGTGGGGCTGACGTACCACGACCGAGCGGCGGCCGTGCCGCTCCAGACAAACGCCGCACAGGCGTGGACCCGCAAGAAGAGAAGGGCCGAGCGGGACCGCGACAGGGCCCGGGTCGCGGATTCCGGTCGTGCAGAAAGCGGTTTCATGATCGGTCTCCGGAAAGGGGGCATGGGTTCTGTCGATTTTCACCAAGACATTTCGCCGTAACAGTCACTGTAAAAGCGCGTTACGCGCCGAGCTGACCTCTCCCCACCCCCGTCGCCGGAGTTATCCATAGGGGCGAGAATGGGTCGCAAGTCACTCGTCGGAGCCGAGTTGCCGACTGTGGGTAACTCCGGCTGCCCGACCGTCGGCCTCCGGTTTTTTCATTCTGAACTTGTCAGTACCGGGAGCATGGGTTAGAGAAATGTTTCATGCATCCGGTTGCGCTTCCTTGACCCGATAGTGGCGCTTGTACGTCTCTTCCGTGGCTTCGACCACACCGTCTTTCATGACCAGGAGAATATTCTCCGGCCGTGCCAACAGGGAGATATCGTCCAAAGGATTGCCGCTTACAAGCACGAGGTCGGCCCGCTTCCCGGGTTCGAGTGTGCCCAGGTCGTCGAGCAGCCGGAAGGCCGCGGCATTGGTGCGCGTCGCCGCGACAAGGGCTTCCATGGGCGTGTACCCGCAGGCGACCAATTCCTGGAGTTCGACCATGGTGCGCTCGCCGATTTGCCACCAGTGCCCACCGGGATAGTCCGTGCCGACGCCCACTTTCACTCCGAGTTCGCGAGCGAGGCGCACGCCCTCCCGGTGGACGAGCTGGGAATCTTGCATTTCACGGACCATCCACGGACGCTCGGCGCCGGAGGCGTCGATATTGCGCTGGCAGGTGACGGCCAGCGTGGGAATGAAGAAAATGCCCTTCTCCGCCATTCCGCGAACCGCGACTTCGTCGATGAATGCGCCGTGGTGAATCTGGTCCGCCCCGGCGCGAATGCAGTAATCGAGACCCGGTTGGGTGTGGCAGTGCACCGCCACCGGGATGTCCCAGGCATGGGCCTCGTCCACGAGGGCCTCCAATTCTTCGTACGTGTAGTTCCGCGCCGCGCACGTCTCGTTCTCGGCCCAGAACCCTCCGGAAGCTGCGGTCTTGATGAAACGCGCGCCGGCCGATACCGTCTCTCGCACGGCCTTGCGCACTTCCCATGGACCGTCCGCCGTCCTGAACCTGACATGGCCATGCGTGCAGGAGACCACGCAGGCCGGAATCAGGCGGGCGCAGCCCCGAACCCATCCCGCTTCGATGGCCCTGCTGAGTTCAATCCCCGAAGTGTTGGCGGATACACTGCAGACTGTCGTGATCCCGCGTTGCAGCGACAGGCGCAACACTTGCTGGGCCTTGCCGTCCCCCCCTACGTGCGCATGGGCTTCGATAATGCCCGGCATCAGCCACGTCCCGGCAGCGTCGACGACCTCCGCATCCGGCGGAATCGCGAGTTCGTCCGCATGTCCCACGGCCTCGACGCGTTGCCCGCGAACGACAACAGCGCTGTCCGCCGACGGCGGAGCACCCGTCCCGTCGATCAGAGTGGCGTGGAGGATCGCTTTCGTTTCGGTCATGGCAAGCCCTTTCGGGGGTGCGATGTCGCACCCCAAGCACGCAATCTGTCCGCTCCCGCCATGCATTCGCTCCCGACCCCGCGACCGCAGGAAATACGGAGCACCTGAAGCACGGCTATTTCTTTTCTCGCGGCCGGACGGCTTCCAGAATCAATTCGGGCTTTGGGAGTTCCTTGCCGGCGACCAGGAGCACGGGTTTCCAAATGCCGCCCATGGCGAAACGATTGTAGACGCGCACTGCCAGCAGGTTCTCCACGCCTCGTTCGAGCAGTGGTCCCGGGTCAAACAGAAACGGCCTGTCCCAAATCTGCTCCGGCGTCAGGCCCGTCGACGCACAGGTGTGCTCGAACACCTTCTCGCCGTTCAAATAGAACACGGCATCTTCGTCCGCGGCGCCGACAAAGACACGGACCATCCGGTCCTTGCCGAAGTCTTTCGGCACATCGAATCGGATCCGATACCATCCGGCCCCGGTGAGATTGGGAAAGCCCTGCTTGTTCCAACCGCCGGGTTCGCCGCACCGGATTCTGGCCCAGCCCAGGTCCGCGAAGTCCGCCCGGTACCACCCCTCCTTTTCGCCGACGTTGTTCGGATCGGGCTGAAACATGCACACAGGGCCGATGCGCAAGACCTCTGTTTTCATCTTACGCGCTTTGATCAACCCCCGCCAGTACGCGAGTTTCCGGGCCACCTGTCCGTTGCGACCTCCGCCGCCTTCCCACAAATGAGTGATGTGCTGTTCCTCGGCAATGGCCGCAAACTCGTCGCAGAGCGCCGCATAATCCTCGCCCGGCAAGAAATCCGGACCACGCGCCAGTTTCAGGTAGAGAAGGGAAAACTTGGCCAGGCGCACGCGTCGCTTCACTTCCGGATGCTTCGCGAGGCTTTCGGCCGCGGCGAATAAGGCGGTGGCTTTGCGAGCGAAGTCGACGGTGAAGAACTTTGAATCCGGCGGAAAACGGATGCCGCCCACTTGGCGCAGGGCCCCCATATACTCCCGTTCCCACAGCCGCCATAAGAGTTCGTTGTATTGTTGCATGGGGTCTGCGGCTTCACCATAGAAACCGTAGGTGAAGTCGCGGATCAGGTCGCGCGTGTTCAAAGATGGGGCCCAAAGTTGTTTCGCCCACACCCAACAACGCAACGGCCCGCGTGCCGAACCGGGACTCTGATACGCGCCCTGCAGCATGATGCCCCGTGCGTTGTGCGCAATCATCCACCGCACATTCTGCGTGACCAGCGGCATGTTCGGGAACGGCAGACTGTAATGACTGAAGTTCGTGGTGTAGTCCCAGATGTTGATGGTCGCTCCGATCTCGCTCCAGGCTTTCATGGCGCCGCTGAATTCGTCGGTCTCGGTCACAAACTGGAATTCGTGCCCCCAGGCGTGGCGGTCGGTGCAAAGACGGATCACGACGTTGTCCCGGGGACGGACGGTCTTGGGGGGCTGCACGGTGCCGAGGTAGGCCAACGTGGAAATCTTCACATCCGGAAACTCGGTCCGGACCGAATCCGCGATCGCATTGACGAATCGCAGGAGCGTGCCGGCGTGCGTGCCTTCCGCGTCATCGATGGCCCTGCACTTGGCGCATTCGCAATACCCTTTGCCGTCGTTTGGCGAGACACTGATGAGTTCGGCGGGATCGGTGCGCAGCACGTCTCGAACTTTCGCGACGGCAATCCGCAAAACATCGGGATTGGTGAGGCAGAGTTGGCGGGGAACACGTTTTCCGCCGATTTCACTGAAGTATTCTGGGTGTGCTTTGAAATACTTCTTGGGCGGTACGAGTCGATTGAACGTGTGCACGAAAAACCCGCCGGAGTAGTGCACGCGACCGCCGAACTCGTCCGGGACCGCGGCGCTGGGGGCATTGGTCCGGTTGCGCAAAGACCAGTCCGCCTCGAACGCGTCCCAGTAGAACGGGTCGCGGATTTCGAGGATCGGCGCGAACGTCCTCGGGACCGGGCGGAAGCGGAGAGTCGCGTGTTTCGGGATCGTCGCCGTACCCCGGGAATACCACCGGCATCCCAAGTCTTCTTCGAGTAAGGCGTACACCGCATTGATGATTCCGCGACCCGAACCGCCCCAGAGAAACAGATCTCGCCCCGAAACGCCGATGCCGATCCCCTCGCGCCCGAGATCCCGATCCCAACCGGGCGGCTCGGCGCCTGCGCACCGTTTCGTCCGGCCGATGCCGATCACCGGGCCGTCGGGTGCATCGGGCTCGGTCGCGATGGCGAACTTCGCACCGGTCATGGCGTACAACCATTCGGTCAGATCCAAGGCCGCCTTGACTTCCATGCTGGTCGGTTGCGCCGGAAGCAGGACCGTGTACCGGGGTTTGCCGTTCTCGGCCAAGACCAGCTCGGGCCCCTTCGGCCCGTTCGGGGCCAGGGTGTTGGACCATCCCGGGTGGGCCGGCACCGAGGGCGGCAGATGCGGATACACGCCCAGCCGGCGAGTCTCCAAAGCCACGGCAAGCATCGGCAGCGCCCGGTCGTACACGGTGACGGAGTCGATCAGGGACTGGGCCCAGTCGGTAGCTCGATTGTCGAGGTTTCGCGCCCAGCCTACGGCGAAGCCCGGGGTCGCTTCCGGTTTCCAAGGGGCGACAGCTTTCGAACCTATCAGACGCCCGTCCAGGTACAAGGCCAAACGTCCCGTCTTCCGGTCCCAAGTCCCGGCGAATACATGCCACTTGCCCACTTTCCAGTCGAAACCGTCCGTCCCGCCTCCGTACACGGCCATCGGGCCGCCGTCCATGTCGAATCGGGGTTGCCCGTTCCAGCGCCAGAGCCGGGGGACGCCGCGAATTCCCCACTTTTCCGCCGGACCGCAGAATGCCATCCAAGCTTTCCGGCTTGTGCCGTTCTTCAGCGGCGACACCACCGCCAGCACCGTTCCGCTGTCCCGGGGTAGTACCGAGGCCGGGTACACGAGCAGGGCGGAGTCGGCAACCAGGGCCTTGCCCCGCAATCCCGGCGCAAACCTGGCGTTCTTGACCGTAGTGGGGCGCACGATATTGCCCGACCGGTCCCGGGCCTCGACCCCCTTGTCGAAGTCCAACTGAAATACCGGCGACGCGAATGCCGCGCCCTCAACCGTCGGATAGCCCGACAAGGCCGCCGCAATCACACCCAGCGCCTGAATGGAACTGCACTGCAACATCAGACCGGCTCCCCGTTGTTCCGGTGTCCGTTTAGAGTCGACCTCGCCGCTGTTTGCTTCGATACGGGACGACTGTCGTCTCAAACCGATTCGCCGGCAAGCGTCGCAACCGCCCCGTCTCCCCCACATGGGGCGTCGACAGGGCCAAAGCCCCAAACATACCAGCCCGCGGCACGCCCCGCAATGCAGGGCGGCACGTGGTTCCGGCGGTCCCCGGCCGAGAGAAGGGCGAGAGGCAGTGCGGCTCAAACCGTTCCGCCTCGCTTCCTGAAACACTGCGATCAAGGGAAAGAAACCGCCCCGAGCCCGGCAAATAGACTGAGACGCGTGAACGCTGGTGGGCTCTGCGCAGAATATTGCAGAATGAGTCGTTCGAAAAGGGGCGTGAGCCGCGGAAGTCGGCGTTCTTACGCCACGCGAATTCACTGCGCCGCTTCGGGCGCTCCGTCTCTCTTCCCCGCCGGGCGGGGGCGCAGGGCGACGGAGCGAGTCCCCGAGCGACCCTGCACAGCAGGGACTCCGGGATCCGCCAAAGGCGGACGTGCCTGTCCCGCTCGGCTTCCATGGCTTACGCGCACGCCGGCTTTTTTCGTCCCCTGGAATTGCAGCCCCGACTGAATGCGCTACGGTAGAGTACCGGTTCACGGTATCCCATGATTTTCGATCCGTCTATAAATATGTAATGTTAGACAGGGATGAAGAGACCTGATCGCAAACGGAATCGCCTTCCGGGCTACGATTACAGCCGTGACGGCATGTACTTCGTGACGGTCTTCACGCACGATCGGATTGAATGGTTTGGTTGCGTTGAAGATGGCGCTGTCGTGCTGAATGGCATCGGCACCATTGCCGACGAACAATGGCAGTGGCTGGGAAAACAGTATCCCTATGTTGTTTTGGGACCATACGTGGTCATGCCGAACCACATTCACGCGCTGATTCAAATCAACCGGTCCCTACAGGCGCAAATCGCTGTCCGGGTTGATTGGGGCGTTCAAGACAACGTCATCGAAGGCGATTCATCTGGCCAGCCACGTGCAGTTTCGCTGGCAAAAATCGTTTCATGACAGCATCGTCCTGAATGACCGATCTCTGGCCCGTATCACGCAGTACATCCATGACAATCCCATGCAGTGGGCAACCGATTCGGAGAACCCGGAATCCAACATGTCCATCACCTGACCAGCGCATCGCGGCCGCCCGAAGACGGTCGGCCCCGCTGCCCCGTCAGGTGATGGTGGCGTTGTCTGGCAGATCGAGAAGATTGAAGGGCCGTGATGGTCGGTGTACCTTATGGACATGAATACTCTTCGATACATCTACTGGCGGGACGGGGAGATGTGGCTCGGGTACCTGGAAGAATACCCGGACTACTGGACGCAGGCCGAGACGATCAAAGAGCTTGAGGACAGTCTTCGAGACCTCCTCAAGGATCTCAAGAGCGGCGAAGTGCCCGGGGTCCGTCGTCTTGCGGAGTTGCAGGTCTCGTGAAACGCGTCGACCTCATCCGGCAATTGAAGCAGATGGGATGCGTGCTGGTTCGCCATGGCTCCAGCCACGACTGGTACCACAATCCCCAAACCGGTGCGTCCCAGCCCGTGCCGCGCCACCGTGAGATCAGAGATCGGCTCGCCCGC
>JAADHN010000169.1 GCA_013151865.1 Kiritimatiellota bacterium | reverse complement strand
CCGGCGACCCTTGGTCCGAAGAATGAGGACCGCGACAGCCCGTGGGGACCTGCCCTCCCAAGCGCCGCAGATCGGCAAGCCGTTGCCGGCGCAATTCGTGGGGACCACGACCGTCGGCCCCGTTGCACCCCGCATGCACCTCGGGCAGAACTCACCCGAAAAAGGCGCGCGAGCCGAGAGGGTTGGCGCTCGCCCTCGCTTCCCGGCAGTGTCCTTGAACGTATGGACGAGCGGAGAAAGACTTGCATTCCCGGCGTTCGGGTGTTTCTTTACAGGCCGTCTCGCAATGGGCTGAACGGCGGCCTGCGCGCTTTCGCCCGTGTTCCGGCAAAAAGGTCCACTGCGCCGCCCGCCGACGGCGGGCAGTCCATTCGGCGCGACTGCGGAGAGTGCAGTGCCCGCAACCGTGGCTGCCCGAGGGGAGACCGGCAGCCCGCGGACAGGCTGGGCGACTGCGAGTCGAGGGAACTTGGGAGGCGTCTCCATGCCGATTTGTCCAAGAACGCTGAACGAAGTCAGTCCCCATCTGCGCCAGATGTTCGAGCACGGGAAACAGGCCATCGTACAGCGCAACCATGCCTATGCCTTCCAGATACTGCGCCAAGCCCTGCAGGCCGAACCGGGATTCATCGAGGCGCGCATCGCTCTGCGGCAGGCCCAGCTCGAACGGATCGGCAACAAGGCCAGCGTGTTCAGGCGGGCCTTGGCGTTCCTGCTTTCCGCCTGGGGCGTTTTCGTCAAGGGACCGAGCCTGCTGAAAAAAGGGCAAGTCCTCGAAGCACTCGATCTGGCCGAAAAAACGTTGCAGCTCGATCCGACCCTCATCACGTCCGCATTCTTCTTCGTCCGTGTCGCGCTCGAGGCCAAACTCATTGCGCCGGCACTCAACACACTCGAGGTGGCTGTTCGCTTCAACCCGAAAAACAGAAAGGCCTTGCGACGACTTGCCTCCCTCTACTCGAAGGCCGGGGACGACGGTCGGGCGCTGGAAATCCTGCAGCGGCTCTGCACCCTCCGTCCCAACGACCTCTCGCTGCAGAGCGAACTGCGTCAGACAACGGCTATGGCCGCCATGAAACAAGGCAAGTGGGACCGGGCCGATTCCTTCCGGGATATCATCAAGGATCCCGGCCGCGCTGTCCTCCTCGAACAAAAGGAGCGGATCGCCCCGCGAGACAGCGACGCCCTCCGCCAACTCATCGAGGCTGCCGAAGCCGACCTCGCCGGCCAGGACAATGCCGCCAATCACAAGCGATTGGCGGACTTGTATCGGCGCGCGCACGAATTCGACAAGGCCCTGGAACATTACAACGCCGTGCTCGACAAGACCGGAACGCTCGATCCCACCATCGACCGTATCATTTCCGAAGTCATGAGCCAACGTTACGATGAGGCCATCGCCAAGTGGCGGCAATATGCCGACGCCAACCCCGAAAAGCACGACGAGGCCGTGGCTCAAATCGCGGAACTCGAAAAACAGAAGGACGAAATCGTTTTTTCCCGACTCCGGGAAAGGGTTCAGCGCTACCCCAACGACGCCCTGTTCCGCTTCGAACTGGCCGAGGCACTTTGGAAACGCAAGGCCGTGGACGAAGCACTCGGCGAATTCCAGCGGGCGGCCCGCAACCCGCAACTCCGACCGAGAGCCATGGTCTGGATGGGGCGCTGCCTCGCGGAAAAAGGCCTCTACGACCTGGCCATCGAACGCTTCCGGGAGCCGCTCCAGGAACCGGGACCGATGGACGACGACCGCAAAGAATGCCTCTATTGCTTGGCCCACGCCTATGAGGAGACGGGACAGACCGATCAGGCCCTGGAAGCACTCAAGAGAATCTATGCAGTGGACGTGAATTACCGGGACATCAGCAAACGCATCGAAGCCTACTACCGCGCCCGTAAGTAATGCGGCCCGCCCCCCGAATGCCCGGCCGGAACAACGAGATCCCGCCCAAGAGCGTCCCTGCCCGCGGACCCGAACCCCGGTTCGGATGGACGCAGCCTACCGGCCGATCCGAAAGTGGAGAATGTCGCCGTCCCGGACCGCGTACTCCTTGCCCTCCACATGCATCAGTCCCGCCTCCCGCGCAGCCTGCCGACTGCCGCAACGCTCGAAATCCGGAAAGTGGATCACCTCCGCACGGATGAAGCGCTCCCGGAAATCCGTGTGAATGACACCCCCCGCCTCCGGGGCGCAGGCCCCCAGTCGCGTGGTCCAGGCCCGAACTTCCTTCTCCCCGACCGTGAAAAACGTGATGAGCCCGAGGTGACGGTAACACGCGCGAATCAATCGGTCCAGACCCGTTTCCCGGAGTCCCATCTCCGCGAGGAATGCCGCCCCTTCCTCGACCGGCAATTCAGCAATTTCCGCCTCGAGACGGGCACACACAGGCAGGACTGGACTGTCTTCCGCTGCGGCGAATGCCGCCGCCCGACTCGCCAGGTCGCCGTCGAGGCCTGCAGCAAGCCGGTCTTCGTCCACATTGGCGACGTATAGGACCGGTTTGGCCGTTAGAAAGCGCAGTTCCCGGAGGTGACCCCAGTCCTCGGGCGTGAGAGGGGCGGTGCGGACCGGCTTCTCGGTCTCCAGGTGAGGAATGAGCTTTCCCAGAGCGACGCAGGAGGCTCGGGCCTCGGGCTCGCCCCCTCGGGCGTGCTTCCGGTAGCGTACCAAGGCACGCTCGGCGGTCTGCAGGTCGGCCAGGATGAGTTCCAGATTGATAGTCCGGATGTCGTCTTCCGGGGACAGGTCGGCACGCACATGCGCCACGTCGTCCGCCCGAAAACAGCGGACGACGTGCACCAAAGCGTCGGCGTGGTGAATGTGCTCGAGAAACTCGTTGCCTCGCCCCTCCCCATGCGAGGCGCCCTCGACCAGCCCCGCGACGTCGACGAACTCGATTGCAGCAGGAATCGCAGCGGGCCGCTTCTCGACAGCGTTCAGCCGAGCCAAACGTGCATCGGGCACCGGGACCACGCCGACGTTCGGCTCGATGGTGCAGAAGGGATAGCTGGCCACTGCGGCGCCGCCCCGGGTGAGGGCATTGAACAGACTGGACTTGCCCACGTTCGGCAAGCCGATAATGCCGCAAGTGATGCCGGCCATGAATGCCGTTCTTTCTCGAAACCGTGCCGGACCGCGACGGTCACACCGCAACGCGGTACAACCTGACCGGAAAAGGCCGGATCACGGATACGGAATGATCAGGAGGGATTTCGGCTTCAGGTCCGCATCGCTGCGAATCTGAGGGTTCGCTTTCTTGATGTCTTCCACCTTGACGCCGTACATGTCCGCGAGTCCCTGGAGCGTTTCACCCGCCGCCACCTCGTGTTCGAGTTTCTTGGGGTATTCCACAACTTCTTTGGGCGCGGTCTTGGGGGCGATCGTCGTGGCGGCAGCGGGTGCGGCCGCAGCGGCCGTCCCCTCGGCGGCCGTCCCGGTCGTCGCCGCAGCCCCGGCGGTCGTCCCGGCCATCCCCGGGGTCCCGGCCGGCTGGGGCAGCACCAAAACCTGTCCGATTTGGAGCAGGTCGCTCTTCAGGTCGTTGGCCCGCCGGATGTCCCCGGTCTTCAATCCGTATCGGTGGGCGATCTTCCACAGGCTGTCGCCGGACTTGACCGTATACTTGCCGCTCGCCGGCAACGGCTGTCGAGGTCCGCGGACGGATCCGGTCTTCCCGGTCTTGGACTTCGCGGCCTTCTTCCGACGCTGGGGCTTGAACTTGGGGCGTTGTTCCGGCGGAATGAAATGCCCGCCCGGCGGAATCTTCAGAACCTTGCCCGCGGGCAACACGTCTTTCAAACTCATCTTGTTGTAGGCGGCCAGCTCGTCTTGGGATACACCGTACATGACGGCGATTTTCCAAAACGACTCGCCCTTTGCCACCTTATGCGTCAACGGCTCGGTCTCGACCGGCGGCGGCAACTTGATCGTTTCCGCAGAGACCGGTTCCTGCTCGGAGACAGCCGGCGTCGGCGGCGCCGGCAGCGTGGGCTCGACCGGCGCCTCGGTCGACGCCGCCGGCGGCGGTTCGCTGTACGGTGGAGGGACAATGGTCCGCGGCGCCAGCAACACCCCCCGCTCCGCCCGTTTCTTCGCCGTCCAGTTCCGAAAAGAAGTACATCCAGACAACGCCAGGACCGCCGCACACCCCGTCACGCCGATCAGCAACAGCCCAGGCCCGTTCCGTCCTTTCATGTCCCGATTCTCCTTTCGATCTGCTCACAGAACGCGTTGCCGCGTTCCATATAATCCGAAAACATGTCCTGGCTGCTGCAGCCGGGAGACAACAACACCGTGTCGCCTGGGCAAGCCGCATCGACCGCGGCGTCCACCGCCGCCGCCAGAGAAGCGAACGCTTGACAAGATACCACGTCATGCCACTGTTTTGCCAGTCGCTCTCGACAGGTTCCCACAAGAAAAACCTCGCGTACCCATCGTGCCAAAAAAGGGCGCAGCTCGCCATAGTCCAAGCCCTTGTCCAAGCCGCCGGCAATCAACAGGATGGTTTGTTCACCCGTGGCGCCGCTCGCCGTTTCGAGGGCACACAACAAGGAATCCGGATTGGTCGACTTCGAGTCGTTGATGAAACGCACTCCCCCGGCCGTCGCAATCGGCTCCAAGCGGTGGCGACCCGGGGAAAAGTCAGCCAGCGCGACACTTGCTTCCCGTGGCGGCACACCGGCCAACTCACAGAGGGCCAGGGCCGCCAGGGCGTTTTCCAGATTGTGTCGGCCCGCCATCTTCAGACGCCCGGCGGGCACAATGCGCTCGATGCGACCGGCGGGCGTGCGACGGCACAGAACGCCGGCGCCGGAAACGAACCACTCCGCGTCCGTCTTGCCGTCGCTCCGGAATCGAACCGTGCCGCGAACTCCGTCGGGAAGTGCTGCCTGCACTGAACCGTCGGCGGACAGGTCGTGTCGCAGAACGATCCGGTCGGAACGCTTCATCCATCGGAACATCCGCAGCTTGGCCGCCAGGTAGTCGGACATCCCGCCATAACGATCGAAGTGATCCGAAGAAAAATTCAGAAACGCCGCGGCGTACGGCGCAAAACCGGCTGTGCGTTCGAGCTGGAACGAACTGACTTCCGCCACGATGAACTCCAGCTCCGACGACCGGCGGGCCGCCTGCGACAGCGGCAGGCCGATGTTGCCCGCCGCAACAACACGCCGGCCGCTGCGGACCAGACAATGGGCCGCAGCTTGGGTCGTGGTGGTCTTTCCGTTCGTCCCGGTGATGGCCAGGACCGGGCAGGAGCAATGGCGGAACCCATACTCGAGTTCGCTGAGAACCGGGCAATCCAGGCCCGCGGCCAAGCGCCCCAGGACGCTCTCCGCTCCGATGCCCGGACTGATCACGGCCAACTCTGCCGGCCGGTCCCAGCGGGTGGACGACCAGCCGAGAATCACTTCCGCGCCTCGGGCCCGCAACGCCGCGGCCCGATCCCGAAGTTTGGCGGAATCCGCACTGTCGAGTACGACCGTCCGGCGGTCGTGCTCGAGAGACAGTTCCGCCGCGGCCCGGCCGCTCCGACCGAGCCCCAGAACCAGAACCGATGTCGCTGTGTCCGGGACTTTCACGACTTGCACAATATCCTGGCGACCGCGGGCTGCGGGCTCCGATCGATTTCACCCTCGCGATCCGCGAGCAACCGCAAATGGGGTTGCTCTCTCGTTCCCGCCACGGCACAAAAACAAACGCCCGGCGTCGGCGGGGAACCGACCGAGGTCGATCGACACGATGAGGGGCGCGAGTTTGCAAGCGTCCCTCTCCATCGACTCGTTGGCGCACGGGTCTGTCGATTTGCTTTGCCGTCTCCCTGCCTGAGTCCCGCGTTCAGGGCCCGTCGCTTTATTCGAGAACTCCGCGAAAAACGCCCCAACGGGGCAATGCCACCGTAGCCTGGGGCAACGCCCCAGGCCGTGTTGGGTTTCCGGAACATGCACCCTGAAGG
>JAADHN010000028.1 GCA_013151865.1 Kiritimatiellota bacterium | reverse complement strand
GGAGGCCGCCTTGCTGGCCGGGCTGCCGCAGCGCCCCGCCGGGTTGCGCCCGGACCGGCACCCCGGCGCCGCCGAGCGCCGACGCCGCACCGTCCTGGACGCCATGTGTCGCGCCGGCTTCATCAGCGAGAAACGCCGAGCGCGGGCCGCGGCCGTGACCGTTTCGCTACTCCTGCCCCGACGCCGACGCCCCGTCGTGGCCCGCAACCGTTTGGGCCTGCCCATGACAGAACCCCTCTTCGGTCCCCTTGCTTTGAGGGCCGCCCAGGAAACCGCTGTCCGAGTCCGAACATCCCTCGATCCCGAGATACAGGCCCGGGTTCGAACCGCACTCCGGACCCAGGTGGAACGACTGCCCGGCGTGGACGACGGCGCCGCCGTGGTGATCGAAAACGCCACCGGCGCCGTCCGAGCCCTGGTCGGTACGGTGGACTTCGCCCGGTCCCCCGGCGGGCAGGTGAACGCGGCCTGCAAACCACGTAGCCCGGGGTCGGCCCTGAAACCGTTCGTCTACTTGGCCGCTTTGGACGGCGGGTTGCTCATTCCGGAAACCGCACTCGACGACTCGCCCCTGACCCTGAGCGACTACCGGCCGGGGAATTTCGACCACCGCTACCGCGGCCGGGTCACGGCGCGGCAAGCCCTTACGGCGTCTCTGAACACCCCGGCCGTGCGCCTGTTGCGCCAAGTGGGACTGGGGCGGTTCCTGGATCTCCTCCGTCGCTGCGGAGTTCGCTCCGTGGCAGACGGGACCGCCCGTCCGGGACTGTCGGCGGCATTGGGCGGCGTGGAATTGTCGCCCCTCGAGATGGCGAACCTGTACGCCGGCATCGCCCGCGGCGGGCGTTTTTTCCCATGCCGGTTCGTGGAACACCCTTGGACCCCACGACCGAAGCCCCGGGCCGCCCCCGTCGCCCCGGGAGCGGTCTGCCTGCTCACAGAAATGCTTTCCGCTTACCCTCTGCCGCGATGTCCCGGCATCCCCCTGGCCTGGAAGACCGGCACGTCCAGTGGACGACGCGACGCATGGTGCGCGGCCTGGGACCGGCGCTGGACGATCATCGTGTGGTTGGGGAACAAGGACGGCCGCGCGGCCCCCGCCCTGGTGGGGGTCCGGGCCGCCGGTCCGGTGGTCGCCGCTATTGTCCAGGGACTCACGGCAGGGAGCGCACCGCCGGTGAACGCTCTGAATCCGGCGAGCTGCACCGTTGCGGTGCGCGTGTGCCCCTTGACGGGGTTGCGTGCCGGGCCGAATTGCCCGGACTCGCGCACCGCCCGCCGCCCGCGTGGCGTGCCCCTTCGTCCATGCCCCCAATGCCCCGGCCCCGGACTCGCCGGGACGCCCGACCGAAACAGATCTCCGCGACTGCGCATCCTAAGTCCGGCGCCAGGGACCTACTTGGCGGAAAACGGGACGGTCTCGTTCCGGCTCCACGCCACACCGGACATGCCCTGTTCCTGGTTCGTCGACGGCCGTTTCGCCGGGCGCCGTCAAGGACCGTTGTGGGTGTCGCTCGGCCCCGGACGGCATCGAATCGTCTGCGTGCCGCCGGGAACGGCACCCGACGCCCAGGTCGTGCTCCGAGTGCACGCCGGACCGCCCTCCTGAAGTCCCTCCCCCGGAGTGGGCGCGAACGAGTCGGAACAGACCGCCCAACACGCCCTTCGGAGGCTCAACCTCCGGGTCACGTCGACTCGGCTGCGACAGGGTGATGCACCGGCAACCGCCGCGCCGCCACGACGCTCCCCGCCGCCGCCAGCGCCCCGACCGCGAAAACCCACTGGTATCCGGCATACTTCCACAATACGCCCCCGAGCAACGGCATGATCACCGCGGCGACGTGGTTCATGGCCACCCCCATGCTCAGAGTGGGGGTCCGCTCGCCGGGGGGGACGAGCCGGTTCACGTAAGTGCTCAACGCCAGCGATAGCACGAAAAACGCGTTGTCCAAAACGAACAGAACGTACAAAACCGCCCGGACCCGCACCGTGGCGTACCCGATGAAGAACAGTGCCAGTCCCGCAAAGTACGTAATCAGGACGGGGCGCTCGCCGACCCGGTCGATCAGTCGTCCGACGCGGGGGGCCGCCACGTATCGGACCACCTGCACCGCGCCCAGGAGCAAGAGGATCGTTTGCAGTGGCGCTCCGTATTCCCGCACCAGTAGAAATCCGGCGAAACAAATGAAGATCTGCTTGCGCCAGCCTTCGAGAAAACTCAGCAGATAGTACAGTCCGTACTGTCGCCGAAAAACCAGCCTGGGGCCGGGCGTGCGAATCTCGCGCGGGATCCCGATGCAGGCGGCGGCGGCCGCCGCCGCGGCCGCGCCGGCCACCAGGAACTGAGGGCGCATCGGCACCCCCAGACGGGTCAGGATGTATGCCCCGGCCAGGCCGATCCCGAACCCCGCCGATCCCGCGCTCCGAACCTGGCCGAGTCGGAACCCCGTCCGGCCCGGTTCCGCCAGCCCCATGGTCATCGACGCGGGCAACGGCATCCACACGTGAAGCCCCTGGCTCCAGACCAGGCTCATGAGCAGCACGGCACCGTAGTTCCGGACTACCGCGTACCCCGACAAACCCGCCGCCACCAAAAGCAGCATCCCGGCCCCGACCACCGGCTCGGGCCGTCCGGCCAGGAGCGCAAGCACGAGCAATGCCAGGATGCCGCAGCTTTCCCGGACGGCTTCGAGCATTCCGAGTTGCAGGCCGGATACGCCGATCTCGTCCGCCATGAAGTTCGCGTTCAACCCCATCTGTATCGCCAGCGCAAAACTTACGCAGGCCCCGGCGAGACCGACCAGAATCAGACCGAGCCGACGACGCTCCGGGGTGAGGGCTTGAGAAGTCACTGCTGCATTGATTCCACGTTACAGGCCCCATCGATACGGTCGGCGATGCGGAGAAAACGCGCATGGTACCCCAGATTTGGAGAAGTTCAACCCGCCGGGCCGCAACGGGGACCTGAAGGCGGGTCGAGCGACCGGCGGCGAGGCCATTTTCGGTCGACTCCCGTTCGCCCGCGGTTGTCTGCCCCCGGTTCGCAAGGTATGTTCCAACCCTCGAACCAAAGACCCAAGCGTTCGGGGTCCGGCGCCGTGGGACGTTCCAACCCTTCGTCATCGTCATCGTCGAGTCATCGCGACAGGTTCGGAGACCGATGCTGTACTACCTCTCTCTGCCCCTTTCCCAATACTGGGGTCCGTTCCGCCTGCTGCGTTCCTATCTGGTCTTGATCAGCCTGGGGACGGCGGGCACGGCCCTGGCGGTGTGGTGGCTGCTGCCGCGGATCGAGGAATTCCTGCCTAGGGACCGCGGAAAAAGCCTCACTCCCCAAGGCGAACGGGCGCGGGGAAAACCCACAGGCGCCGGATTGGTGTTTGCGCTTTTGCTGGTTCCCATTCTGGCCCTGGTCCTGCCCTTTTCACCCCGGACTTGGGGCGGGCTCGGTTGCCTGCTCCTGGCAATGTTCACGGGCTTCTTCGACGATACCGCCCCCGCACCGTGGGGCGAGTACAAGAAGGGCGTACTGGACCTGCTGGTGGCCGGCGGGACGGCCGTCGTGCTCTGCGGCGGCGCGCCCACGCCGGTCTGGCTGCCTCTGGTCAAGACCTCGTTCATGGCCCCGGCCTGGGTTTATGTCCCCATGGCAACAGTGATACTGTGGGCGGCCATCAACGCCACGAACTGCAGCGACGGCGTAGACGGCCTGGCCGGCAGTCTCACGCTGCTCTCCCTCTTCTATCTCGGCGCCCTGCTCTATGGCGTGGTGGGCCACGCCGGAATCGCCCGCTACCTGCTCATCCCCCACAACCCCGAGGGCGCGCGTTGGGCCGTGCTGGTGTTTTCCGCCGCGGGCGGCCTGGCCGGATACCTGTGGCACAACGCCGAACCCAGCCGCGTCCTCATGGGCGACGCGGGCAGTCGTTTTCTCGGACTTCTGGTGGGCATCGCGGTCCTGGCCGCCGGCGGGCCCTTTCTTATTCTGGTCGTGGCCCCGGTCGTCCTGGCCAACGGCGGAACCGGCATCGTCAAGATTCTGATGTTGCGCGGGTTCCGCAAACTGGGGTTCGACGTGACTCCGCCCCACCGCATTTCTCCGGGGCTCGACCGGCCGACCCAACACGTTCTGGTGCGCGTACTTCATAGCGTGCGCTTTCCGCTGCACGATCACTGCCGCAAGAACCTGGGTTGGTCCAATGCCCAGGTATTGATGCGGTTCGTCCTCATTCAGGCGTTCGTCACACCGTTGCTGCTGGTGCTGTTGCTCAAGGTGCGCTGATCCGCCATGGAACCCTCTTGTCCACGACATCGCCGAGAACGCGAGCAAGGAATCGCCCTGATTCTCGTGCTGAGCTTCCTCGCCGTCACCGCGGTCATGGTCATGCACCTCACCACCGGCAGCGAAGTGGCCAACCTCGAATCCAAAGTCCTGGTCGAAAGATGCCGCCTCAAATTCGAGGCGGAATCGGCCTGCGAACGGGCTTTTTGGCTGACCTTGATGTACCGGAACCGTCATCCCGGCGGCGTGCTCGGGCAGCCGAGCGCCAATCCGACCGAAGATGAGGGCGAAAGATGGCGCGCCGACGGCGCGCTCAAGTCCTGGGACGGAAACGACTGCCGAATCCAGGTGAAAGTCGGAGACGCCGACGCGGGCCTGGATTTTTCGGGTGCAAACCCGGTGACCAAGTTGCGGTCCATGCCGGCCTTCCGGGCCGACGACATCGAACTCCAACACGTGTTCGACCGCTTTCTGGATGAACTGGCCGACTATATCGACCGAGACGACCTCACCCGCCTGCAAGGCAGGGAAACGGCCGAGTACCGTGCGGACGGCGAACCGGATATGCCCCGGAATGGCCCTCTCGAATTTCGCGAGGAAGCACTCTGGCTCGAAACAGCCGACGCCTTCCTGGCAGGCGGAGTCCCGCAACCCGACGCGCCCCCGGCTTTGGCCTCCATCCGAATCGTCCCGCCGCGCGGCGCGGCCTTCAAACGCGGACTCAAACCGTCGTTCTTCTCCGCCGGCCCCAACCTGCTTCAGCAGCTGACCATGCTGACCGACAGCGAACTGACCGAAGTCCTGGAAGCGCGAAACGCCTGGCAGACCGGCTATGTACCGCTCGATCAGTCCCTGGATCCGGGACTCTACAGCCGCCTGCGGGCCCGATTCTCGTTTCGCGAGTCCGGCATCTACGCCATCGAAGCCGTAGCGCGGCGTGGCGACGTCGTTCGCGTCGTCCGCCTCGTCCGCGACGGCCGATATTCCGGCCTGCGTTTCCGGGCGAGCGCCCCGTGGATCGTCAATTGGGCCAAACTCGTTCCGTAGGCGAGCCCTTCCTCGCCTGCCGACGGTTGCCCGCAGGCAAGACCGCGGGACCTGAACCTGAACAGGGCACGGGCCATCTGCTGCGATGACTCCTCCCGTACACCTTCCGGACACACTACTGCCGGCCGCCGACCGAGGCGGTGTTTCGACGCAACGGTCCGAATCCGTTACGGGCCGGCTCGGAATGGTCTGGCCAAGTCAGTGGAACCAACGAGTTCGCCTGCGCTCCGGATTGTTTCGAGGCGATGAAGGAACTGCACTCTCTCGAGAGAATGGAAGTTCATGAATCCAGTCGGTTCGGGCTGCTCCGCAGTTCCGGTAAGGCGCCGGACCGCGAGAGCCCCTCCGGAGTCCCTGTCTCCGGCGGACATCGTGCGGAAGGTCCGTTTCGGCGCTATATTGTTCCTCAGGAATAATGGCGCCAACCTGCGGCCCCAATCCCAACCGTCCAGTGCATCCCGCCCGTCGACATCAAGGCGAGGCGACGGTCATCTTTTTCAGGACTTCGGAGTGAATGGGGACATTCGTCAAGAAATCGTGCATCGGTCTGGTCTGGGACGCCGCGGGGGCGTGCCGGGGCGTGCACCTGCGCCGGTCCGGCGGCAAATGCCGAGTGGTCCGGGTCTGGCAGAGCGAGCCATGAACCGCTGTCAAGCCGACTCGGCCGGGCGCCCGCCGAACTGGACGCCACGGAGGGCACCGTCGTCATTGCGGGCAGCGTCGAGCCGACCGCGGGCATCGTCGACCTGACCCTGCCGGCCCTTGCCCCGGCCGACCTGCGCAACGCCCTCACATTCGAACTGAACCGTCACGCCCCCATCCAACCGGACCGACTCGTGTGGGGACACCGGCTGCTGGGAGACGCCCGAAACGGCAGCCGCCGGCTTCGACTCGTCTACTTGCGTGAAACCGATTGGGACCGATGGATTCAAGTGGCCGGTGGCATCCCCGGCGGAGTGGACGCCCTGCTGCCGCCCGCCGCGGCCCTGGATCCCGTACTGGCGGATCGGGAAATCCGCCTCCAGGGCAGTACACCCGCCAGCGCATTCGTCTTCGCGCCGCTCGGGGACGGTACCCGAGAAGTCCGTATCGCCGACCCCAAAGACCCAACCGGCGACCCGGAAACCGCCCTCTTCGGACTGTCGGAACTCGACCCCGGCCCGTTGGGCGCCGAAGTTCCCGAGGTCCGCCGAGAATATGCGCCCGCCGTGATCCTGGCTCTTTACGGTCTGACGCGAAATGCCCTCAAGGACCGCAAGACATGGGCGCCGCTGCCGTTCGAGTTGCGCCCGCGCCGCAACCAGGCCAGCCGCATCCTCGCCACCGCCCTCGCTTTTTACCTGCTGGCGGGCATTGGGGTCCTGGTGGCCCGTCAATACAGTCGCGGCATGGAGCAATTGGGCATTTTGCGCGCCCGCGCCGCCGCCCTGCAATCCCAACTGGCCGAACTGCAGGCGCCCAAGACGGACGACAAGCTCTTCGATGCGATCCGAAAAGATCTCGAGGACGCTTTGATCGACCGCCCGACTCTCACCGAAACCCTCGTCGAACTGACGCGGCTCATCGATAAGAGCGCCTGGGTCACGAGCCTGACCTGGACGGACGGCAAGATCGACCTCCAGGTGCGAACCGCGGGAGACAACCCGGACATCTTCGAGAAGTTGCGGGAATCGCCCATCTTCCAGGACGTGGTGCCGTTGGGCAGCACGGTGGACCATCGGACCAACGAGACGACCCTCCGTTTTCAATTACGTGCCACCTTCCGTCTGCCGCCGACCGAAGCCGCCGTCAGCCGGCGGACCACAGCCCCGAAAACAGCCGGCCGCGGACCGAAAACATCGCGGACCGTCAAGCTGTCGAAGCCCCCGGTGCAATCGGGCGCGCCGTCGATCCCGCCCACCTCCGTTCCCTCACCGGCGGTGACGGCCCCGAAAACCGCCTCCACGAAACAAGCCGCCAACCACGCCTTTCCCGACAAGAAGGATCGGAGCGTCCCGCGACCTCCGCCGGCCCGCTCCCCCACCGACACGATCAAGAAGGAAAACTGATGCCCGCTGCCTGGAACAGGCTTTCCGCCGCCAAACGCCTCGGTTTCATGAGCCTGCTCGCCGCATTGCTCGGCGCCGCGGTCCTCTGGAACTACGGCGCCGCCCTGCGCAAGGCCCTGCCGTTGCCGTCGACTCTCCGCGCCGAGAAAAAACGGATCCGAAAACTCGAACGCCGGCTCAAGTCCGTGCAGCAGGCGCAGCGAAAATACGAGGGGCGCCTGGCGGAAATCCGCAAGGTCGCCGCACCGTTCCGACGGATTTCCTCGAAGACGTCGGCTGCGGAAATCCGCACCGAGTTCGACAAACTCGCCCGGCGTGCGCAGGTGACGCTGCAGAGTGTACGTCTGCTCCGCGAGAAGCCGGAAAAATTCAGTGAATACGTTCTGAGCGTGGAACTGGCCGTGCAGGTGCGCACCTCAATGCGCGAAATCAGTCGCCTCCTGGCCGAACTCGAGAGGAACCGGGGCGCCTTCTACTGGCGAACCTGCTCGATCCGCCCGGACAACCCACGAGCCCCCAAACAGGTCTACCTATCCGGCCGCCTTCAGGCCCTGGTCCTCAACACGCAGGCCGATCAACTCCTCTATGGAGAATCGACGGGGGGGGCAAAATGAGTCGCACTGGATGGTTCATCGCCAACCTGCTGCTTGCCGCGGCCGCGGCCCTCGCTACCCGCGCCATCCTGCGTCCCCAGACCGCGCCGGATGCCGGGGCCGCAGGACAACGCCAGACCGCTTTCGGTACGACCCAACGCGCCGCGCCGGTCCCCGTCAAGACCACGGAACCCGAATCCCACTCCGCCCTGGTGACCGCCGTGCTCGGAGAAACCGATACCCTGTGGAAGGATTCCCTGTTCCGACCCGACCGCACCGAAGATCTCGTGACGGATAAAGCCGCTCCCAGCGCGGCGCCGAATGCCTCGGTCCAGTTCGAACTGATCGGCGTGGGCGTCATTGCCGACAAGTCCGCGGCCATCATCCTGGTCAAATCCAATCGCCCCCGTGTCGCATCCAGGACGTCCCGCGGCAGTCGCGCCGCGCCTTCCCCGGCCCCGGAACGAAAGCGGCACGTATACAAACTCGGAGACGAAATCGCCGATACCGGCTATGTCCTCAAAGAAATCAAACTCACGGAAGTCACCGTGGTTCGAGGCGACGAAAAGCAGGTACTCAAACTCGAGCGCGGCGACGCCTCGAGCAAGAAACGCAAGGAAGAAGCGGCCCGAGACGAGGCGCTCCGGAAACGCAAGGCGGCGGCGACCGCCAAATCCGCCGTAAGAAAAACCAAGACCCCGGCAACACCGGGAATGCCGCCGCCTCCGCCCCCGCCACCGCCGGCCGCCATGCCCGGCGGCCCCGGCG
>JAADHN010000125.1 GCA_013151865.1 Kiritimatiellota bacterium | reverse complement strand
TCAGCGCCAGCACCTCGATCCGGTACAGCTTCGTCAACTCCTTGGCCAGCAGAAAAAACCGTTCCTTCTCCACCACGCCGAACGGAAGAAAATCCCGCTCGCCAACCACCCGGTTCAGCAAATGGTAATAGCACAACTCCCGGTCGTATCGAATCCGTGACGTTCGCATAGCGACCTCCTTTTATCCTCGAATCCGCAGCACCACATAGTCATCGTCTCGTGCCGCTCGCCCCAAGGCCCATTCCGTTTCTCATCCGCCGACGCAGCCTACAATACGCCGCCTCGTCCCCGAAGTCAACCATAAAAAGACCGTCCCTGAATTCTCTAAATTCTAAATTTCTCTACTCATCACGGATCGGCGGTGAGACAACACGGGGTTCGCAGGATAATGTGAACGTTTTGAAAGCGCCGGGCGCGGAGGGGACGCCGGCGCAATGCTTCTGAATTCCGGCGAGTCCAAAAAAGGCGGAAGGCCAAACCGCGACGCCACTATGCCACTATGAAGGACCCGACTTTCAAGGCGCGTTCCGCCGGTCGACGGCGCACGTCCCCGCCGGCCCCGGAATGGGGATTGTTCTGGACCGGCCTGCTCTTTTTCATGGCCGCCTGCATGTGTCCGTTTTTCGGAGCGGAGCATGTGGGGCTGCGTGAGATTGCCGAAGGGTGGATGGGGCGGCCGAACCCAGAGGCCGACATTTTCTTTTTGCAGCGGATCCCGCGAGTGGTGCTGGGGTTGCTGGCCGGAGGCGCCCTGGCCGCGGTCGGCGCCGCTTTTCAGGTTGTCCTGCGCAATCCGCTTGCCGAACCGTTCACGCTCGGCGTTACGGGCGGTGCGGCACTCGGGGCGGTATGCGCATTGTCCGTTCCGGGCTTGCTGCTGGCTTGGGGGCCTTTTTCGACGGTCCAGCTTTTTGCACTTGCGGGCGGAGGCGGGGCACTGACCGTCATTTACGTTTTGGCGCGGCGCCGAACGGGGCTGGCCATGAACGCGCTGCTCTTGGTCGGAGTAACCATCAGCATCTTCTGCGGCAGTCTGGTCATGCTGGTGCGGTATCTGGTCAATCCGCACCTCCTGGTGCAGATGGACCGTTGGATGATGGGCGGGGTGGATGTGGTGGGGTATCGCGAACTGGCTTCGCTGCTCCCGTTGCTGCTTCCCGGACTGGCCCTGCTTTTCCGGCAGTGCGCGGCGTTGAATCACTTGGCCCTCGACGAAGAACTGGCGTTGGGGCAAGGGGTCGACGTGGCCGCGGTCCACCGCGAGACGTACATCGGCGGCGGACTCGCCACGGCCGCCGTGGTGGCTTTGGTCGGACCAATCGGTTTCGTCGGTCTGGTGACGCCCCACATCGTGCGGCGTCTCACCGGTCCGGACCAGCGGGTGGTGTTGCCGTCGAGCTTCCTTCTCGGCGGGGCGCTTCTGGCCGTTTGCGACGCCGCGGCGCGGACCCTGGCGGCGCCGGCCGAAATGCCGGTCGGGATTGTCACGGCCCTGGTTGGCTGTCCGCTCTTCATCTACATTTTGGTTCGGCAGACTCGTTCGACTTCGGGCGTGGGCGTTGCCGGTCCCGGTTAGCGTTGCGCCGGCGGTTGAGCGCGAACTCGTCTCCGAACCTGCAGGGGGGGCGGACGCGGGTCCCGCAGAAGACGCGGAGGTTCAACCATGAAAAGCCGGCTTTCGGCCGCCTCAGTGTCGAATTTGCGCTCCAACGGCATGCATTGGCGGAGAGAACGCGGAATCACCCGGCCGATGAGATCGAATGGGTTCAGGCGTGAAACGGTCCCGAGACAGCCGGCCTCCGGGAGTTCCGGGATGATCGCGAATCAGATGCAAAAAGGAGGACCGGCAGGTGAAGTTCTCGTTCTGCAACGAATTCTGTGGGAACATGTCGCTGGACAGCGTGTTTCAACTGGCGTCCCGCTTGGGGTATGACGGTGTGGAGGTGGCGCCGTTCACCTTGGCCGAATCGGTTCGGGAGATCGGCAGGGCGGAGCGGCGCCGGATTGCGGACTCCGCAAAGCAGGCCGGGATCGAGGTGGTGGGGTTGCACTGGCTGCTGGTCAGTCCGCGCGGCCTCCACCTCAATCATCCGGAGCAGCCGGAGGTTCGCGAACGTACGGTGGCCTACCTGATCGACCTGGTTCGTTTCTGTGCGGACCTTGGCGGGCGGATCATGGTTTTCGGGTCGCCGAAACAGCGCAATCTTGTGTCCGGTCATTCCCGGCGTGAGACCTGGGACTTGACGGTCGAGGCTTTTCAGCGTTGCCTGCCCGCGTGTGCGGAGGCCGGGGTGACTCTCTGCATCGAGCCCCTGGGACCGGCCGAGACGTCCTTCATATGCTCTCACCGCGAAGCCATCGACCTGGTGAAGGCCATCGATCACCCGAATTTCCGCATGATCTTGGATGTCAAAGCAATGAGTAGCGAGGCCATGCCCATTCCGGACATCATTCATGAGTCGGCGGGTTGCTTTGCGCATTTTCATGCCAACGACGCCAACCGTCGCGGTCCCGGTTTCGGCGACACGGATTTCGTCCCCATACTCCGGGCTTTAACGGAAGTGGAATATCCGGGCTATGTCTCGGTCGAGGTTTTTGATTTCAAACCGGACGGTGAGACCATCGCCGCGCAAAGCCTGCGCTATCTGCGGGAATGCCTGGCGGCGGTCCAATCGGATTGACCCGGGCCGGTCCCGGCCCCACAACGCCCATGTGCAAGTGTCGAATCATCCTATCCACGTGTACGGACCCGTTTTTCAATCTCGCTCTGGAGGAATTCCTGGTGCGACGGCGTGAGCGGCTCGGGTTGCGTTGGTGCCTGTTGTCCTACCGGAACGCGCCTTCGGTGATCGTCGGCCGCAACCAGAACCCTTGGCTCGAGTGCCGGGTCTCCGCCCTCGAGGCGGCGGGCGTGCCGGCGGCGCGCCGGATCAGCGGCGGCGGCGCGGTCTATCATGATCTCGGGAATCTGAATTTCAGCCTGATCGGTCCCCGGCGAGAGTACCGTCCCGAACGGCACGCAGAAATGCTGCGTCGTGTTCTGGACGACTGCCATGTCCGCACCCGGCGGGACGACCGCCAGTCGCTCTACCTGGGCGGGCGCAAGGTCTCGGGGAGTGCGTTCATGCTGACCGGCAAGACCGCGTTGCAGCATTCGACGCTGTTGGTGCGGGCGGACCTGGACCGGCTGCGGGATTCGCTTCGGGGGGGGGCTCTCGGGATTGAGACCCGGGCCCAGCGTTCCCGCCCGGCGCCGGTGGCCAATCTTTGCGAAGCGGCCCCGGCGATCACTTGGGACAGGCTTCAAATGCGGTTGATCGGGGCTTATTCCGAGGCAGTGGGTTGCCCCGGTCCCGTGGAGATGATCGACCCCGCGGAGCTCGTTGGAGATGCGGAATTTGGGGGGTTCCTGGCCCGACATCGGAGTTGGGAGTGGCGTTATGGACGGACGCCGGGTTTCACCCAGGAGCGCACGGCGGCGTTTCCTTTCGGCAGGGTCCGAGTCGAATTCAAGGTTCGGCACGGACTCATTGAGCGGGGGTGTCTTGCCGGACCCGTGCGCTTGCAGGGTGCGTTGGAAGACTTGGCGGAAGGATTGACGGGCCGCCGTTTCGATCCGGCCTGTTTCCGCGAGCAGGCGGCGCGGGTCGCTCAGCGCTTTTCCGCGGCCGCTCCGGAGCTGGCGGCGCTCGGCCCCTGGCTCGAGGGCGGTTTTGGCCGTTGAAGCGGCGTTTGACGCAAGAGGCGCGCGTCCGGATTGGCCCGGCAGGCGCGCTCCAAGGCCTTCGCGGCATCGGCCTTGCGGTTGGAGAATAACAGGAAGTCGCTGTACATCAGCCAGATGTGAATCTGGTTCGGGTTGAGTTTGAGCGACTTTTCGAACCAGCGGACGGCCCCACGGACATCGCCGCGTCCGGCAAGGAATACGGCCAGGGCGTTCATGGCGTTCACTTTGCGCGGGGCCACTCGCACCGCGGCCCGGTAGTGGCGCAAAGCCTCGTCCAGCTTCCCCTGCTGCTGCAAGATAACGGCTAGGTTGAGGTGTGGGCTGGGGAGCCCGGGGCGAATGCGGAGAGCATGACGGTAGGCGTCCGCGGCTTCGGTCGGCTTTCCGCGCTCCTGCTGGATGACCCCGAAATTGTACCATGCCTGGGCGCTGTCCGGTCGGCGAAGCAACGTCTGCTTCAGAAGATCGGCCGCCTCGGTTTTTTTCCCGAGGATGGACAGCGAGACGGCCAAGTTCACCGATGCCTCGGGGTCGTCCGGCGCGGCCTGGAGCGCCTGTCGGTAGTAGCGGATGGCCTCTTGATGGTTGCCGCGGTCGGCTGCAATGATTCCGAGCAGCATCAAGGCATTGGCCTGCCCGGGAGCGGTCCGGAGGGCGTCACGGGCGGCTTTTTCCGCCGTGGCGAGTGCCCCTGTGCGGTACGCCGCCTCGGCTCGGGCCAGGGCGACTTCCGCAGAAGCCGAGGGAAGGGGCGGGGGGCGGGGGAGGTAGGCCGTGGCGAGCCCGACGGCGAGGACCAGTGCGCCGGCGGCCAGTCGGCGTCCGTCGCGACGTTGCACGGCGCGCCGGAGCCATTCGAGGCCCGCGGCGGCCAAGGCAAGTACGCCCGGCAGCATTCCCACCCGGTAGCGCCCGCTGACGACCAGCAGTGTCAGGACCAGTGTGTACGACGCAACCAGCGCGACGAAGGGCGTGAGGGCCCGCCGCCGTCGCACGAAGACCAATCCCAGAAACGCAAACGGCGCCACCGGGCCGAAGCGGAGCAGAGTCGAAGACATCAGCGGCGGTTGCGGCCGCAACTGGGGTAAGTCAGCTCCGCTGACCAGTTCGCGGGCGTTCCAGGTCAGGAGGAATTTTCGGCCCAACAGGCCCAGCCATTCGAGGGGATGCTCGCGAATAAAGCCCCAGGCTTGATCGAGAAAAAATCGGGTCGATTGCTGTTCGGACTTTATCCCTGCGCGCAACGGGGCCTCCAGAAGTTGCCGATACTGGCGGCCGGGTCGGACGTAGCAGGTCCCGGTTGCCGCCGGGTTGTTTCCAATGAAGAAATTCAGCCCGGCCCGGGCCTGGATCGGGATGATTTCGTCGCTCACGGCGTAGTTGCGGGTTGCCACCGCCAGCACGGGCAAGAGCAGCCCCAGAGTTATGGCGCCCGCTGCGGACGCGCCGGCCCTCCGACCCCGAACACGCCCGACGCGCCGGGCGGCGAGTGCGGGACAAAGCAGCCCGAACCCCAGGCTGAGCGGATGCGTGACGGCCGCCAACCCCAGCGCAAGTCCGGCGAGGAAAAAGAGTCGCCGATTTCGTCCCCGGCATGCGGGGTCCGCAGCGTGGCGTGCGGCCGACGCGAAAAGGAGCAAGGCCAGGCTGATCCAAAAGACGAGCAAACCTTCGCTGACCAGTTCGCCGGCGTAGAAAACCATGGGCAGATAGACAGCCCAGAGCCATGCCAGCACCAAGGCGCCTCGGCGCTGCCCGGAAACCCGTAGCGCCAGGACCGTCAGGATCAGGGCCGCCACGTTGAGACCGAGTTGGACCGCGCGAACAATCAGGATGTTCTGGTCCGTCAACCAATAGAGTCCTGCGAGAAAGTAGGCATACAACGGAGCGTGAATATGGACTCGACTCCAGAGCAAGGCCCCCCCCAGAATGTCCAACGCCCAGGTGTGATATTCCCGAACGTCCGGACCGACAGCGACCGCGGCGTCCGGAAGTCGTGCCAGTTGAAACAGGTACAAAGCGCGGACAACCACGGCCAGTAGGACGGCCGCAAGCAGTGCTCGAGATTCGCGTGACGTGGGTGCGCGGTGCGATCGCAGACACACGGACTCTTTATCGGTGTCGCGGGGGTTGTCTGGGCTGGAAACCATGGCCGGTAATATGCGTTCCACGCGGTGTGATGCAATGGCCGGGCAGCTTGGGCCGGAAGCGCGGGGCGGCGGGAAGGAAGGAAGAAGGAAGGCCGCGGGGCGGCAGGAAGAAAGGAAGAAGGAAGGCCGCGGGGCGGCGGGA
>JAADHN010000165.1 GCA_013151865.1 Kiritimatiellota bacterium | reverse complement strand
CGCAGTCCGCGGCGCGGCGTGGCGACGGTTTCGTGCTGACGGCGCAACGTCGGGTGCGGTACTGGTCGGACGGTGCGATCATCGGGTCGAAGTTGTTCGTGCGGAAGGTGGCCGCGGCAGTGCTCGATCCGGAACGGGCGGAGAAGAAGCGGTTGGCGGTGGCGCGGCAGGGCGACGTTGCGGCCGGGATCTATTCCTGGCGGCGTTTGAACCCGATTTCGTGACTGGCGAGGATGGGAAGGTGAAGAAGACAGACGCGGAGGAACCCGTTTTGGAAAAAGGCGTTCCCCCGCATCCCCCCAAAAAACTTGGGTGGTTGGAGGGCGTGGACGCGTTCATCGTTCATCTATGACGGAACCTCGATTGGCGAGGTGCGGTCCGGCGCCTTGAGCGATGCGGTTTTCTTCTCACGTGCGGTTGCAATACAAATTCGCTCGGGCTATGTTGCACCGTTTCGGTACAGCAGCGCAGGGCAAGGCGTCGGGTTTGGAGGGGCCGGGGGGTCTGTCGGGAGTCGGAATTCGCCGGTTGTCGGGTCGGGCTTTCCAACTCCGATCGCGATGAACGAGAACTCCGGAGTATGCATCCGGTCGGCTTGCCCAGGCACTGAAGGTGCGTTGATTTTCCTCTCCGGAGTCCCAGGAGGAGAAACCGGCGGCGACCCATCTTGGCGTGCTCCTCCGAGCGAGCCTTGCCCGTTGCACGCGGTTGAATCGGGGACATTGCCCACGGGAAAATCGAGGGGCGGGGGGTCCTTGCTCCGGACCCCGGAGAGGTTTTGAGTTCACCTGCAGCGCCCTCGGACCGGGGGCGGCTGCTTCCTGTCGGCAGACACGTCGCCGGAAGAGAGGGAGAGTCCCCGGCAGCGACATCTTCGTGCACGAGGCAGTTCGGGCGCCGGGAGAGAAAAGCAAGGAGAAGGCATAATGGATGGTCCCACCAAGATTTTTCTGGACGAGAAAGACATGCCCCGCCAGTGGTACAACATCCAGGCAGACATGCCCACGCCCATGAAACCGCCGTTGAACCCGGGTACCGGGCAACCGATTTCGCCGGACGACCTGGCGCCGGTTTTCCCCATGAACCTGATCGAACAGGAGGTCAGTCAGGAACGCTGGATCGATATTCCGGAGCCGGTGCTCGAAAAACTGCTGCTGTGGCGCCCGTCGCCCCTCTACAGGGCCAAGGCATTCGAAGAGGCCCTCGGCACCCCTGCGAAGATCTATTACAAGAACGAGGGCGTATCGCCCCCGGGGAGCCACAAACCCAACACCGCGGTGGCGCAGGCCTATTACAACAAAGCCTTCGGCATTGAGCGCCTGACCACAGAGACCGGGGCCGGACAGTGGGGCAGTGCTTTGGCCTTTGCCTGTAAGTTGTTCGGTTTGAAACTCAAGGTCTACATGGTCCGCATAAGTTTTGACCAGAAGCCGTTCCGCAAATTCATGATGGAAACCTGGGGCGCCGAATGCGTACCTAGTCCGAGCCCGAATACGAACGCTGGCCGGAGTATCCTTGAGAAGCTGCCCGACACGCCCGGCAGCCTGGGCATTGCCATTAGCGAGGCCATCGAAGACGCCGTGACCTCGAAGAACTGCCGCTATTCCCTGGGAAGCGTCTTGAATCATGTCCTGCTGCACCAGACGATCATCGGGCTTGAGGCCCAGAAGCAGCTCGCACTGATTGACACGTACCCGGACGTTGTCGTGGGTTGCGCCGGGGGCGGCTCCAACTTCGCCGGGCTTTCCTTCCCGTACATCCGCGACAAGATTCACGGCAAGGAAGTCCATGTCGTTGCGGCAGAACCGGCCGCCTGCCCCACCATGACCAAAGCGCCGTTCGTGTACGACTTCGGCGACACGGCTATGACCACTCCGCTTCTGCCCATGCATTCGCTCGGGCACGACTTCGTTCCACCGCCGCTGCACGCCGGCGGACTCCGGTACCACGGCATGGCGCCGTTGGTCAGTCAGCTCATCATCGACGGCCTGATTGAGCCGCGTTCTTACCACCAGCTCGAATGCTACAAGTATGCCGTGCTGTGGGCCGGGACGGAAGGCTTTATCCCCGCACCCGAGACATCGCACGCCATCGCGGCGGCGGCCGAAGAAGCGCTGCGTGCCAAGGAGGAAGGCAAAGAAAAAGTCATTCTCCTGAACTGGTCCGGGCATGGACTGATGGACCTCACGGGGTATGACGCCTACCTGAGCGGTAAATTGAGCGATTACGCGCTTCCGGAAGAAGAGATCGCCCGTGCCGAGGCCGCCCTCGAGGGACTGCCCAAACCTTGATCGGTCCGGTCGAGAGTCCATTGAGAAGAACATCGGGTGTGGGCCCCGCACCGGCGCAGGCGTGGGGCCGCGCCCGAGTTTTACTTGGGATGGGGTCTGGAGGAACGTGCTTTTCGAAGGCGCCTCGAATGCTGAGCGACGAAGACCATCGTGTCCGCCGTTGTCCGCGCCTGGGGCATGAGGTGCGCTTTCGCTACTGTCGGACGCAGGAAGGCGACCGGATCTGCCCGCACATCCTGGATTGTTGGTGGGAGTCGTTCGACGTCGCCGGGTTCCTCCGCCCGCACCTCGCCGCGCAAGAATGGGAGAGGCTGGTGGTCCGGCGTCCCCGCCCCAAAGTCGCGGGCATTCTGGAATTGATCCAAAAGGCGCGGAACGCCGCAGGACGAACGGATGGTGGCGATTGACGTCCGGCGCGGGCGGCCACTCATCCCCCTGTCTTTTCCGGCTTGGGCGCGGACGCAGATTCGGCCTCGGCCCCGAGCTTTTCCTCGACCGCCGCCAAACGTCGAGCGATGTCCTTGCGCGCGTTCCCCTCTCGCGTATCGAGCGCCGCCTTGTAGTAGCGCCGGGCATCCTCGAGCGCGTTCTTCCGTTCCGAGAGGACGGCGAGATAGAGAAGGATGTTGCCGTACTGGAATACGTCCGGTTTCTTTTTCTCCGGCGCCCGCGCGTAAGTCGTCTCCCATTTGCGCATGGCCGCATGGAAGGCGTTGAAGGCCGCTTCCCGATCCTTGAGCATGTGCAAGAGAATTTCGCCGCGCGTGAATTCGAGTCGGTAGGCGTCCGGGTTGTTGCGGATACCCTCCGCGAGGATTTTCAGGCCTTCCTCCGGGTGCTTCAGGCGTTCGGCCACCCAGTACGCCGCCACGTCATAGGCAGTGACGTTGTGTGGGTTGCAGCGGATCGCAGCCCAAAGCCAAGGCAGGACTTCCTTTTCGTAACGGGGTCCGCGGAGGTGGCGGTGGCCGGAAGGGTGAATTCGCCGGTTCAATCGGCTCCAAAGGTCCCATCGGGGAACAGCCGTTTCCTCGCCTTCGTGTCCGTGTTCATGATCCCCGGCCTCCGTACGACGACCTTCTCGGATGATCGAATACCCCCGAGGTTGCGCGGCTGCCGCTTTCCCCATTGTCTTGTGCGGCGCCGACGCAGTATCCGCTTCGGAAAGGGGACTGAAGCGCCGGCCCCGGGCGCCGGCCGCCTCGGTCGGGGTTTCTGTTTGACGATGTTCCCCGCCGGGTTCATGGCGATGGGCCACACCGCCGTGGTAATACAGATCGGCACGTTGGTACATGTCGTCGCTCAGCACGGAACGTGCGCCGCCCAGCAACAATGCCGCAACACTTCTGGAGCCTGGCGGCAGACGCAGTTGCGGCAGACGGGCCAGGGCGATCCCCGCAAAGATCGCCAAGCCCCAGGCTGTCGCGGCTGCAAGTATCGTTTTCATGGTATCACAGGCGCTTCCGTGAAAAGATCGCAACGGCCCCCCCGAGCAATGCGGTCGTGTACAGGGTGCAATACCCAAGGACCGCAAGCAGGACTGCGGGCGAAATCGGTTCCCACCCGTGGACCAGGCGCAGACGCAGGTCGAAGAACTCGAAGTGCGGCAGGACGGCGTGCGCCGTCCACAGGATCCAGCTCGCAGGCGCCACGGCCCGGGCCGCGGCCTCCGGTATCTTTTGGCCGAACAACAACATGCCGGCCACAATCAAAGCCGAACACGTGACATTGGCGGACGGCGTTAGAAACGTAGAGCCGAAGATGACCAACGCCGTCATGAGCGCCACCAGGGCCAGGTGAAGCAGCACGACCTGCGGCAGCACGGGAGTGTACCACACCCCCTCTTTGAGTCCGTCCAAGACCACATAGCACAGATAAAACAGCAGTACGGCAAGCCCCGTCGCCGCCACGGCGCCGGCAAACTTTCCCAGGATGAACTCGGACCGGCGCAGCGGCTTGGCAAGAAGCGCGTAAATCGTTCTGTTTTCCAGTTCCCGGGGGATTTGCCTGGCGGCGGTCGTCAGTCCGATAACGAGGGTGAACAGCCAGACCAGCAGGAGTGTTATCTCACGAAGGTAGCGAACGATCCCTTTGACGCCGAACACATTGACAGACGCCAGCGGTACGGTGACGACAATCGCGAGTACGACCGCCGTATACACATCGCGACGCCGGTACAGTTCCAGCACGGCCGTCGAGGCAATGGCGGCGATATTGCGAAGAGGGCCTCTCATTTTTGCTGCTCCGATTCGTTCTGCCGGATCATGTTCAGGAAAATCCGCTCGAGGTTGCCTGCTCCGTCGCCGGTCACTTCGTTTGTCGGGCCGCACCACACTGTACAGCCGGCCTTCAGGATCCCCACGCGGTCGCAGATGAGTTCAGCTTCCGAGAGTTCGTGAGACGAGAAAAAGACCGTCTTGCCCTGTTGTTTTTGCCGGAGGATGATGTCGCGCATCTGGAGGCGGGCGGGCGGATCCAGCCCGGTCATCGGTTCATCGAGGATCAGCAGGTCGGGGTCGTGCAAAAGGGCTTGGGCAATTCCCGCCCGTTGGAGCATTCCCTTGGAAAAGTGTTTGAGCTGCCGGCGGCGTACGTCGGCCAGCCCCACCAGTTCCAGGAGTTCATCGGTTCGTTTGCGGATGGCGTCCCGCGACATGCCGCAAAGCCGCCCATAATAACGCAGCAGTTCGTCGACGGTCATATACCCGTAATAATTGGCGACTTCCGGCAGGTAGCCGATCCTGCGTCGCGTTTCGGGCAGGCGCGGGTCCCCGCCAAGGACCCGGACGGTCCCGCTTGTCGGCGGCATAAAACCGAGCAGGATCTTGATCGTGGTCGTCTTTCCCGCACCGTTCGGTCCGAGAAAGCCGAAGATCTCCCCGGCGTCCACGGCCAGGGAAAAATCGGACAACGCCCGGTTGCCGCCGGGGTAGACCTTGCTCAATCGGTCGATTTCAATCGCAACCGTCGGCTCCGGCATGGTCGTGCTCCCGTCAAACCGCCCTCGGCGCGGTCCCGCTTCACATGCTGCCAGAAAGAGAAGTATTCAGCACTACCGTAGAGATTCCACCGCCAAAACGCCAGAAAAACCTTGCCTTGCATTTTGACCCCATCAATTTCGCTGGGTTCCGGGCATCCTTTGCCGTACGTTCCAAAATCACCTGAACCGACCTGCCGCGGCCGCGAATTCGCTACGCTTCCGCCGATTTCGAGACGCCCGGAAAGGGACTTGCCCAATCCATTACTTGATGTACAGTTCCTGCGAATAGGGAAGTTACGCAAACAGCCCCGATCGGGTCATGGCGATGTGGCCGGCTGTTTCCTTGTCCGGCCACTGGCGGGACCGGCTCGTTGGCCGCCGATCCTGCGCCGGTTCTTGACTGAGTGGCGGCATGGGGCACGCCGGGGACGCGATGGGGGACTGAGTACACGCGGTCACAAATACGACGGTGTACGCTTGCCCCGTTCCGGAGGCCGGCCAGGGCCAGTGTTTCGTGCGGGTGAGCGGGCATACCCGAGGGTATATCCCGACTTCCGCGGGACGGCCCGGCGCCCGAAGAAAGCAACCCGACGTGTGTTGAGGGATGGTCTGCGCATCCGTGCGGCACGGCGTGCGGCATTGCACGTGGGGTCGCCGCCGGGGTGCGCAAAGCGACAGGGTCCTCGATGGAGCCGGAGAACCCCAAGAAGAATATTCGTTTGACGCGGACTTCGGAGATTCGCCCCGACTCACCGGTCGAGGGCCAACCCTCCGCTCCGACCATTCGCCCCCTGCGCTTCAAGCTGCCGCCCCCCGGGGGGGGGACGCCCGGTCCGAGTTCTCCGGCGGGTGGGGG
>JAADHN010000117.1 GCA_013151865.1 Kiritimatiellota bacterium | reverse complement strand
CACCGCGGCCCCGACCCGACCCCGGCCCACTCGAACCCCCGAACCACCGGCTGCGCCTCGGGCACGGGGCCGCAACGCCCGCCCCCTCAAGATGGCCGTATGCGTCAAACAGGTTCCGAACACCGCCGACCTGCGCATCGACCCGGAAACCAACACTCTCATCCGCGAGGGCGTCGAGGCCATCTTCAATCCGTTGGACGAGTTTGCCCTCGAGGCCGCCCTGCAACTCCGGGAACAAGCCGGGGGCACGGTCACGGCGTTCACCATGGGACCGCCCCAGGCCGGCGCGGTCCTTTGCAAAGCCGTCGCCATGGGGGCCGACAAAGGGGTGCTGGTCAGTGACCGCAAATTCGCCGGCGCAGACACATGGGCCACCTCGAAAACTCTGGCGGCCGCTCTGGCGCGTTTCGGCCCGTTCGATCTGATTTTCTGCGGAAAACAGGCGATCGACGGCGACACGGCCCAGGTCGGTCCCGGTATTGCCGCCCATTTGGGGATCGCCCAGGTGACATATGTTACCTCCATTGATCCCGCGGCAGGAGCCCGAGTATGCATCGAACGCTTGCTCGACGACGGCGTGACCGAACTCGAAATCGAACCGCCGGCCTTGCTCACCGTGCTCAAGGAAGCCAACGAACCGCGCCTGCCTTCCTTGGCCGGCCTGGTCCGGGCACGCCGCACAGAGTTCGACAAGGTCGACGCCGAAGCACTCGGCCTGGGCCGGCATGAAGTGGGACTCCAAGGCTCCCCCACACGGGTGGTCAAGATCCGGGTCCCCCAAATCGACCGAGGGCACATCCGCCTCGAGGGAGACCCCGAACAAGTGGCGGCGAAGCTGGTCTCTCTGCTGCGGGCCAAGAGACTTGCGGCAGACCGCGCCGAATCGTCCTGACGCTCGGGGCCTTCCCTTCATCCCTGCCGGCGCACAGTGACATTCCGTGAAGACCGAGTATGTTGAACCCGGTCAACTTCGTCCCGCGCATGACCTGCTCGTCCGTATGCCCGGCCGCCCGTTCCATTTTTCCATCTCTGGGGACACCTGTTGAATGTCGGTCAGTTTTACAGCCCTGAGCCTCATCTTCGCCGCCATTCTGGCCGGCTTGGCTTACGTTTTCGGCATCGCGACAGTCCGGCAACCGGATCTGTGGCGCAAACTGCCCCGGGAACGTGTGGTCGGAGAGGTCATCGCCGTCATCTGCCTGGTGTGGTGCACCGTACACATTCTGCCGCTGCTGGAAGGCAACATGGTCCGTTTTCGCGCCTGGGTCCGAATACTGGCGCCGATCCTGGCGGTGCTCTCTTTCTTCTTCCTGGACTACTTGTTCACCCGCGCGTTGGGGGGACTTATCCTTCTGCTGATAAACGATTTGCTCCACGGCGCCTTCACCGTGCACCTGCCCGCAAGGCCGGTCTTCGCCCTCGTCTCTTATACCTTCGGAATTGCGGCCCTGTTCCTCATCGGGACCCCTTGGCGGTTCCGGGATCTGTTGGAAAAATGCAAATTGTCGGTCCGGTGGAGGTCGTGGTCGACCGGGACACTGGCTGCGGCAGCCCTGTACTATGCAGTGTGCGGCCTGATCAAGTGATCGACCGCGCGCTATGACGCGTCCTCGCCCCCCGAACGTGGCCACCGGTAGCGCGTTCACCCGTCCTCCACCGCGAACAACAGGTGCTTTGCAGCGACTCGCGCCGCGTTTTTTCAGCGACTGATCGCAATGACTGCGACGTCTTCAGCGGCCAGGGGCAGTCGGATCGGGCGGCCTGGGAGGGGCCGGCCGTCGAGCAAATCCGCGGCCGCGTAACCGGCGGGCAGTTTCAAAGCCGGGGCGTCGATCTGCAGCACTGCCTCTTTCGTCGCCCGGGAGGGATTGAACAGCGTGAAATACAGCCCTCGTTCGCTGTTGCCGAAACGCTCGACGAGGATGCCGGCACCGGCGGACGCATACGTGACCGGCTCCCAGCCTGCGGCGCCGAGCTTCTTGAGCGGCGTGCGGAAACGGCGGTACACGTCACCGAAGCGCTCGTAGGCTTCGACGCACAGATCGCCGATGCTGGGATGACAGCCGTAAAGGACGCACCATTTCCAGAAGCGCTCGAAACCGGCGCGTTCGGCGAGTCGCGTGGGGCGGCCGACGACATCGAGGTAGTCCATGATCAAAACCGGCTTCTGGTAGGCAAGCGTACGGTAAAAATTAAGTCGCGACTCAAAAGGTCCCGTGCGCAAACCACCCTCGAGCCCGATGACGTCGCAGACGAAATAGAAGAAGGGATACGTTCGTCCGCGGCCGATGTTGGGGAACACGACCTTCCCCTGGGGCGTGAGGCGCTTCTGCAATTCGGCCATGAACTCGTAGGTGTGCATCCAGCCGGGCGCCACGGGGCGGCCGCTCCGCGCGTCGTATGTCAGGGGATGATCCACATACCGAAAATGCGCCCGGCGATAGTTGGGATGGCGAGACACCCAGCCCGAGGTGGAATCCAGGTAGATCCCGTCAAACTCCGGCGTGCGATTCAGCATGGACTGGATCACGTCAAGTTCGTAGCGTCCCGCCGTCAGCACGTCCCGATCCTCGAACAGGTCCGGATCGCAATTGACTGCGTAGACCACGTTGTAAATGGGGCGTTTGAGCACCTTGTGCGAGCCGACGTTGTCTCGACGCACGATGTAGGGTCGGCCCTGGGCGTCGTGGCTCGCGCAGACCTTCATCATGGTCGCATAGGCATGCGGCCCCCCTTCTTCAAAGCCGGGATTCCGCACGAAGTTGTGATCGCTTCCCTGTTCCCGCACGAAGATGTCGTCGAACCAGGCACGGCCCGTATGGCCCCTACGCATGAGCACATGGAGACGAACGAGGCGGACCGGTTTCTCGGACTCGACCCTGATTTCGCCGAGCTCCCAATCGTGGGTGCCCGTGCGGAACTGGACGCACTGGCCCCACAACCAAGTGCCGTCGAAGTGGGAGATGTCGGCGTGCAAACTGAAGTGAGGGTCCGGTTCGCCGGTCACGTTCTCGGCGCGACACCACCCGCCGAGGACGATGGGCTTCGCCGATTCCTGGTTCAGTGCCACATCCTGAGCGGCATCGACGACGGCCTTGGGGTCATTCGTTTCGCAGCGCAGGCTTCGCGCTCCCCGGCGGCACACCGAGTCGTCGCAGACAGCGGCGGTAAGCTTCCAACCGGTGGGCTGGAATGTCCGACTCAGGCGCTCGATCCATTTCACGGCCTCCTCATTGGATCGGGGCAGATTGGGAAAACGGATTTGGCGTTGTGTGGGAATCCGGTATGGGCAGGTGAGAATGCCGAGCGTCTCGTCGACTTGCCAGCTTGAAGATTCGTTGTACGCATAGTCCTCGGGGTTCTTGAGCTTCCCGGTCGGACAAACGAACAGCCAGCCGCCTTCCTTCTTGGCCAGGCGACGAAAGGCTTCGGGGAACGCAGCGTAGTAGCGCCGCGCGGCGTCCCGGAACCCCCATTTGCCGTCGGTACGGAACAAGGCGAAGGCGAGCACAGTACGGCTTGGCTGTTTGCTCGCTCGGGTCAGCGCCACCGGAAAACGCACGTAAAACAAGCGGTCGGCCGGTTCACAGTGAAAGGTGAACACGCACGGCCGATGCGGCGGTATGGCCAGAGTCAGACCGACAGCCCCCTCGGGGCCGTCGGGACTCGTGAGCGTCGCCCACGGATAAATGCTGGACTTTACCGGGGTCCTGGCCGAAACGGTCTCGCCGTGGTTGATGTCCTCCCACCATGTCCACCCCTCGACCGCCAGCGGGAGTTTGAACACCACGTCGATCGCGCGGTCCACGCCAAGCTTGTCCTCGAGGCTCACCTCGATATCGATGCGGTCGGACCGAACCGTGTACGTCGCGGTGATATCGAGATCCAGACCCGCCGGTTCGGCCCGCTGGACAAGACCGGCTTTGGTGCGCCGGGACCTGCCGCCCACGAGCGTGAAGCCTCGACCGAACAGGTCGCCCACGTACAGTCCGGCGCCGGCCGTCAGCGGATCGGCTGAAGGCCGCATGATGCGCCGGTCGACAACGTCTCTGCCCCCGATGCGAAGCCCGTCGATCCAGCCGTCGGCGCACAGATCCAACTCCAGCCCGTCCGCCGTGCGAAGGGTCTCGGCTCGCCGGGCCCTGCGAGCGAGCGCCCGGGATGCCGGCTTCACCTGCGTCGGATCGAGGACGTGAAAACTGGCGCGGTCCTCACCATTCTGCGTCTCGGTGAGCACCGACAACACAATGCGGTCACCGAGGCGACAGATTCGTACGTCGTCGAAGCTGGGCTCCCATTGATCGACCTCAGTCTCGCGAACGGATACCCCCGCCGGCAGCGCGATGGTGTAGCGGAATGCCGCGCCGTCCTTGCCCTGAGTGTGCACATCGAGCACGGTCTCTCCCCATCTGCGACGCAGCCACACGCCGGTGAACGGCGCGGACGCAGGCGGATTCACAAAGCCGCGCGGAAACCGCCAGGGCAACCGCAGGAGCGCAGAGGACAATTCGCCTGCGGTCCCCTGCCGCACGAGTTCCCCGCCCAGCCAAAGCCGCATGGGATCGACGTGATAAGGTTGCGTCTTCCGCTGTACGACGTGCACAAGCGCCTGGTCCGGGGGCAACGACGCGACCGCTTCACGAAAACCTTTTGGTGTAAGTTCGTCCGGCAGCGACGGGAACTCGGCAACCGTCCCGCTCAAAGGCCCGCCGGAAACGGGGCCGATGTACAGGTCGTCGAACCATACCGTGCCCGTGTGGTTGCGGCGAAAGAGCGCGTAGAACTTGACCCACTTGATCGGTGCGGCCGGCAAGATCGTCCGCTCACCGAAAACCCAGTCGTGGGTCCCTGTCTGGAATTGAACGGTCAGCCCCGGCACGTCCACGCGTCCGGGCCGGGTGTCGGTGGTGTATTCGACGTCGCAATAGAGCGAATACCCGGCGTCCGGGATTCCACTCACGTCTCGCGCCCGACTCCACCCGCGCATCACCAACGGCACGGGGACTCGCTGGTTCAGCTCGAGCAATTGCCGTGCACCCGAAATCTCTTCACGCGCCGCATTGGAGCAGCGGAGACTGGTCTTGCCGCGATGCGCGACCGCGACGTCAATGGCGAAGCCCTTGCCGATTTTCTCCCAACCGGTCGCGCCGTTTTCCACATCGCCGTTCGTCAGGAGATTGGGTCCCGTCGCTGCACGACCCGTCAGGGCGCTGGCAAACACGACGCCCCAAGCGAACATCGCAGAGTACGCCACATGACACAGGCGCTGCATGACCACTCTCCTTCCGCCGAGAACGCCACGCGCGGGCAGACCCGGCGCCGACCGTCACCGGGCCGTTGGGCGCGGCGCCCCGGCCGCCGTGGCAAGGCGCTCGATCATTTCCGCCACGGCATGACGCCGGGCGGTCAGGATCTCGGGGGCCTTGCAGTAATCGGTAAAGCTCCTGGAAATTTCAGGCGGGACTTCGAGAAGCCCTTGGGCCTTGGTGAGCAGTTCCGGCCTCGGCCGGCGGTCGGTCGGCAGGTCCTGGGCCGATTTCAATGTTCGAGAAAGCAGAGCCAGGTATTCGTAATCCTCGATCCCATCCCGGATGATTTCCAGGCGCTGCGAGGGCCATGGGGTCATGTTCGGCCCGGGCCAAATGAGGATACCGTCGCCGTTTACCCCCAAATCGCGGTAGGAACCCGCTTCTTTCAGATGAATGGCGGCAGCGGGGAAATGAGTCTGGTCGGAGGTCGGTCCGGGAATCCCCGCCCACCAACATACGCACCAGTAGAGAACGCCGGTGACCTGTTTCTGCCAAGCCTGCCAAAACAAAACCCGATGATCAAGCCCCGGTTGGTCCACGAAAAAATTGGCGTAGGGCGGCTTGGGGCCGCAGCACACATACATCCAGACTCGGTCGCCTGCCGTTAGGCGCTTACGATAAAACGCATAATCCGCCTCGAGTTGAGAAGAGAGCGGACACCAGATCCCCACCAACCCCGACAGTCCGGTCGGGGCCGCGTGGTTTACGGTCTGCATGATCGGAAACTCGGGGACCGTCTCGCGAAGCATGCTGTACAACTTCCGCAGGAACGGGTAGCCCTCGATTGCAGGCTCGTCGACCCCGTAGATGTAGGCTTGTTCGGGGAGCCCGAGCCGACGGTATTCACCGCTGATCTGCTTGACGGTATCGATCCAGATCTTGGGGTCCGCCTTGGTCTTGCCGGTCTGGACATCCCGTGCGCACGACAACCGATAAACGCAGAACGAGTAGGGCGGATAGTACTTGGACGCCAAGTCCCCGATGGTCGTGCGCAAAGCGGAAAGGTCCCAGCCCTTCGGTGTTTTCTTCCGGTACTCGTTCCCCACGTTCTTGGGCGTGAGCCGGTACCGACCCATGAATCGGCACCAGCGCGCATAAACCTCGGGAGACATGACCTGCTCATACGGCTTGCGACCGTGATACCAGCGGGAGAGTACCCCGGCATATAAGCCGAAGGCGCACGGGAGGGTTCCCGGCCGCGGCAGCCGAAACGAACGCACCGTAAGCCGAACGGGCACGGACGTGCGCCGTCCGTCGCCCTTCACGACCACCCGGCCCCGATAGACGCCCGGACGGGCGCCGGGAGGCACGTCCACCCGGCACCAGACCGGACGCCGCTCGCCGGCCGGGACCGCGAACGGTCCGGCCGGCGCCAGAATGTCCGGCCACCAGCCGACATACGCAGCGCGATAACCGCGCGGCGGAGCCGTCTCGATGTACAAGATCCGGCGCCACGCGAGCGGGAGACCTTCTCCACGGTCGTTGCGAAGCTCGCAGGGCTCGAGCGTCACCTGCTTCAGGCCGCTCTTGCCCGGCTCGATGACCAGTTGAAACGATTCGCTCTCGTCCCGGGCCGCCTCCAACGTCACCAAGGGCGTGACCCATGCGTCCGGGAACGGTCCGTCGCGGCGAACTTTCACCGTGGACCGACACGGTGTCACGTGGAACGCTTCCGGATCGCCGACGGGACCGGCCCGAAACAGGGCGGCCACCGTCTGCCGTTGCACAGCACGAAGGTCCGCCTTTATGGAGGCCGTCATTCCCTCGAGTTCCTGGATGGCGACCCCGGGCAGAGCGTCCGGCGTCCGCACCGCAGCGGCAAGACGTTCGAGAGAGGCTGCGGCCTGTCGAAGGCGCCGAAACGTTTCCGGGTGCGACTCCGGGGTCAACCTTGCTGTGTCGGCCTGTCGGCGCGTGGTGGCCAAACGCTCCCGGAGTCGGCTCGTTTCTTGCCGCAACGCGCGCGCCACCCAGGGCGCCAGGTTCGGCTCGAGCCGGACCGTCCCGAAGCGAGCCGGATCATGGAAACCGCCCAACGACCAAGTCACGGTTTCACCGTTGACCCGGTCGTTTCGGACCAAATTCATGCCCCACTCGCGGCCTGTATCAAGGCCGAGCCCCAGCCCCTCGTACGGGATGCGCAACTCGACAGTCCAACGGTCCGGTGCACGACGCACCCCCACCACGACGCCCGATTCCCAGTCGGTCTGTTGCGCAAACGCATCCCGGACGATGCCGCGGCAATTCACCATGATGTGTTCGTACCCGGCCCGCTTCTTCCACGGAACCAGGAAGACCTCGATACTGTCGTCCAGCCAGGTCCGTCCGTCGTGAACGGTTGCTTCGGCCTTCAGTCGGGCGCCGCGAGGGTGCGGACAGTCGAACGCAACGTACAGGGCTTGATCGTCGTAGGTCACCCAGGCCCGGGTCGACTCTGTGCCCGCCCCGCTCCCGTCGTGGCGGACGAAGGCCGTGACGGCGCTCTTCGCGTCCCAGCATGGGTCGTCGAGGACCCCGTCGACTCTCGGTGAAGCCCGCCGAGCTTCCACACGGGGTGTCCCGAGCAGGATCAGGTCGTCGTACCAAGTGATGCCGCCCTGCCGAGTGTAGAGCACAAACCCGGCCTTGACCGCCTGTTCCGGCACGGGAACTTCGGCGCAGAACGGGGCCCAATTCCGAGCATTCGCGGGACCGGCGACAGGGCGAAAGCCCAAATGGTTGCCGCGCGCGCCGTAAAAATGCAGACCGGCGCCCGCCGCTTGTACTCCCTGTGTTCGAGCGAAGCCGGAAACGATCAGGGACTTTCCCCCCACCACCGGCAATCCATAACGGCTCCATTGCAGGGGGGATTTGTTCTTGCCGGCAATGGGGTCCCACCACTCGATCCGGGCGGAAGCCCGACCGGAATGCGCGACCTTGGTGTCGCGCGCATGGACGTTTCGGCCGTTGTCGCGCGCCGGGTGCCGCCCCCACCAGACGGGCAGGATGCCTCCCTGTTCGAACCCGCCGTTGCTCAGGAGATTGCAGTTTCCGGCCGCGGCGGGCGCCACGAATTCTCCTCGGAAACCGCCCCGCACCGGCGACGTCCCGAGCAGAGCAAACAGCGAGAACACAATCATTGCCCCGGACCGGCGGAACCCCGTCCGATTACTCCCGTGTGTCCATCCGTGCATGTATCCGATCTCCGAGTTTGGTTCCCGCGGTTCATGGGGTCACGACCCTGCGGCAGTCGCCGGAGCAGGGCTTTGCTTGTGCTCTGCCCGGTCGAAGTCCGAAACACGACCGAAACTCGCGGGGCAAGGTGCGTGGCGGGAGAAGCGCTCCCGCCGCGGAATATGCCGCTCACTCGAACAGAGCGCGAGCAAACGCCCGGGGGTCGAAAGGCTGAAGGTCCGTGAGGCGTTCCCCAAGGCCGACGAACAGGACCGGAATACCCAGCTCCCGTTGAATCGCGACCACAACTCCACCTTTTCCCGATCCGTCCAATTTGGTTAAGACCAGGCCGGTCACCGAGCAGGTGCGTCCGAATTCCCGCGCTTGAACAAGGGCATTCGTCCCGGTCGACGCATCCACCGTGAGCAGAACGTGATGCGGCGCGCCGGGACACGCCTTGTCCACGGTCTTGCGAACTTTCTCAAGTTCATCCATCAAGTCACGGCGCGTATGTTGCCGGCCGGCGGTGTCGATCAGGACGGCGTCCAGCTTGCGTTTGACGCCGGCACGGACCGCGTCGAAAGCCACGGCCGCCGCATCACCCCCGGCTTTTCCCGCGACCACGGGACACCCCACGCGCTCCCCCCAGATTTGCAGTTGCTCGATTCCGGCGGCGCGGAAGGTATCGCACGCCCCGAGAACGACCGATTTGCCGTCTCCCTTGAGCAAGTGCGCCAGTTTGGCGGTGGTCGTCGTCTTGCCGCTGCCGTTCACGCCCGCAACCAGGATCACGCTCGGCGGGGGGACGGTCAATTGAAAGACTGCCGTCTTCCCAGGCTCGAAAACGGCGGCGACATCCGCCCGTGCGACCTCGAGTACGTCGTCGACCGAGCGGATCAGACCCCGAGCGTATCGGTCGCGGATACTGTCCACGATCCGCATACTCGTGTCAACGCCCAGGTCCGCGCTGATCAAAGCGGCTTCGAGACGTTCGTAGACAGCTTCGTCCCAGACCTCAATGTCCTGAAAAAGGCCCCGGATGCGCCGGATTAAAGATGTCTTGGTTTTCTGCAGACCACGCTGGAATATGGAAAAAACAGATTTCATCGACGGCGGTTCTTCCTCTTCTCCACGGGTTCTCCGCTTTATCCCGGACAATGCATGAGCCATCTGCTGCAATGGCGCATCTCACACATCTTCAAACCATTGTCGCCCCCCACCGACCGAAGCGGTATTTCAACACAGCCTTGCCCGGCGCTCGACGCAATGACCTGAATCCGTAAGAGCTGCGTCCTCTCGCGACGAAGTCCATGAATTCATCTTGCTATCGGCGCCCATTGACAAGAGAAAGAGTCAACGGCCTTTTGCCTGCGGCGACAGAGCTTCTCGGTTCCGCCCCTTCCCTTCCCGGCGCCGCCAAAGGTACGTCCGGAGCGACCGGATTTCAATGTCGTATGGCGGGGTCGAGGGTCTGCTCGATCAATCGGCATACCGCCAGATCGAGACGGCGGCCCGCCTCGGCTGCTGCCGTCTCCTCGGAAACCGCCGCCGGGGCAAGTGCGACTGCCGCATCGAATCCGGCCGCCAGGCGGCTGTCCTCGGGCAATCGGACGCGGCCGGCCAGGACGGCGACTTTGACCCCCGCCGCCACCGCCGCATCCCGCACGCCGGATACCACTTTCCCGTGGAGCGACTGTTCGTCGAAGCAACCTTCGCCGGTGATCACCCAGTCGGCCCCGCGCAACAAGCGGTGAAGTCCGCACGCGGTCGCAACAGTGCGGACCCCGGAGACGAGCCGGGCCCGAAAGAACGCGACCGCCCCGGCCCCAAACCCGCCGGCGGCCCCGGCTCCGGGCATCGTGGCGACCTCAAGCCCCAAGTCGCGGCGGACAACTTCGGCAAGACGCTGAAGCCCCGCCTCGAGCCGCACGAGCATTTCGGGCGTGGCCCCCTTTTGCGGAGCGAAAACCGCCACAGCGCCGTTCGGGCCGCACAGCGGGTTCTGCACGTCGCAGAGGGCCTCGACGCGGGGAAGCGACTCCGGTGATTCCGGCGGCAGGATTCGAGCCAAACGTTCGAGAGCCCCGCCGCCCAAGGGCAAATCCGCTCCGGAACTGTCGAGGAAACGCCAGCCAAAGGCACGGGCGGCGCCCATGCCGCCGTCGACCGTGGCACTCCCTCCAAGCCCGAGCAGTAGCCGCGCCGGGTTGCGTGCCAGGGCGGACCGCAATAACTGACCCGTCCCCAACGTCGTGGTCCGCAGCGGGTTGCGTTTCTCAACGGGCAACAATGGCAGGCCGCTGGCCTGGGCCATCTCGACCACAGCCAAACGTTGCGCCGGAAGCCACGCGTAAACAGCGTCCACCCGCATTTCGGGCAGTGGCCCGCAAACCTCGGACGTCGGCACGAGTTCACCGCCGGCAGCTGCGGCCATGGCAGCCGCCGTCCCTTCGCCGCCGTCCGCCATCGGACACGAAACCACAGACCATGCGGGCCGTTCGCGACACAGGACGGCCGCGGTCGCGGCGCAAGCGCGCTGCGCGGTCATGGATCCTTTGAAAGCATCCAAAGCGACAACAATCTTCATTGCGAACTCCGCAGTTGGGACAGAACAACGTCACCGGTCAGGGCCGCCATGCCCCACCGGACACGCCGGAATGCGCGGCCGACCCACTTTCGCGGCGCAACCGCCGGGCGTCAAGTCGTATCGCGGCCGACCGATACCATCGGCAACCGTTGTCGCGCACACAATTCGCCGGACTCTGTCGGTTTGTTCGGACAATTCCGGGCCGGACTGTATATTGACGGTCCATTCGGTGGCTGGGGCCCACAGCCCCGCCGGATTTGCAATCGGGACGGCGTTCGGGAGTTCTCGCGGTCGTGAACCCCTTGACCATGACTCATGCATGCGCCATCTGCTGCGATGGCGCGTCTCACACGCCTTCAAGATATTGCCGTCGCTCACCGACCGAGACGGTGTTTCAACACGGCCTCGTCCAACATTCGACGTAATGACATGAATCCGCATAGGCTGCACCTTCCCGTAACAAAGTTCATGGATTAATCAGGCCGGGGGGACGCCGGCTGTTCAGCAAGGGAGTTTTCTTCTATGGCCAAGATCGCTTTCATGGGTGCAGGAAGCACCGTGTTCGCCAAGAACGTCCTCGGGGACTGCATGTTGACCGAACCACTTCGGGATGCGCACATCGCCCTGTACGATATCGACGGGCGTCGCCTCGAGGAAAGCAAGTTGATGCTTGATACCCTGAACGCGAATATCAACTCCGATCGGGCCACCATCTCGACCCATCTCGGGGTCGAGCAGCGCAAGGATGCGCTTCGCGGGGCGGATTACGTGGTCAATGCGATCCAGGTGGGCGGGTATGAACCGAGTACGGTCATCGACTTCGAAGTGCCGAAAAAATACGGACTGCGTCAGACCATTGCTGACACACTCGGGGTGGGTGGGATTTTTCGTGCCTTGCGTACCGGGCCGGTCATGCAGAATTTCGCCCGAGATATGGAAGAAGTTTGCCCGAACGCCTGGTTCTTGAATTACACCAATCCCATGGCCATTCTCACGGGGGTGATGTTGCGCGGCGCCGCGGTGCGGACCGTGGGACTTTGCCATTCGGTACAGGTATGTGCGTCCGGCTTGCTGCGCGGGCTCGGCATGTTCGACGAAGTGCGGAAACTCCAGTGGCGGATCGCGGGGATCAATCATCAGGCCTGGCTGCTCGAAATCACGGACGGCGGCCGCGATCTCTACCCCGAAATCAAACGGCGCGCGGCGGAGAAACTGGCCAAAGCGCGAGCCGGCGAAACCCCGAAGTATGGGGACATGGTCCGACATTACATGATGCAGACGTTCGGGTTCTATATAACGGAATCCTCCGAACACACGGCCGAGTATGTGCCGTATTTCATCAAGGACCGCTGTCCGGAATTGACAGCCGAATTCAATATTCCGCTGGATGAGTACCCCCGCCGGTGCGTTCGCCAGATCGAGGATTGGAGGACACGCGCCGGGGAGTTGGTCCACAACCGGGAACTCACCCACCGGCGGACCCACGAATACGGCTCCTACATCATGGAAGCGTTGGAAACGGATACACCGTTCCGGATCGGAGGAAACGTGCTGAACACAGGCTTGATTCCAAACCTGCCGCGGGACGCCGTGGTCGAAGTCCCGTGCCTGGTGGACCGGAATGGCGTCCAGGGCTGTTTCGTGGGGGATTTGCCCGAACAGTGCGCCGCGCTGAATCGGACGAACATCAATGTTCAGCTCCTGACGATCGAGGCGATCCTCACCCGTCGCAGGGAGCCGGTGTACCACGCCGCCATGCTGGATCCCCACACCGCGGGCGAACTGACGATAGATGAAATCCGCCGACTCTGCGACGAAATGTTCGAGGCGCACGGCGATATGTTGCCCGGGTATGCGTGAGAGGCGGCGGCGAGAGCGAGCTGAGTGCGGGACGTCCCCAGTTCGCCGCAGGGCCAAGGCGCGTTGGGCGGGGCTGTGGCGATGGCTGTGAACGACCGCATCACGAAGGGATTCCGGTACAATGAGGACAGCCACGGGGCGGTCCGAAGCGTCAGCCGGTCCCAAGTCCGCGGGCTGTGCCGCCGCCGTTCACGTTCTGTATTGCCTATGAAACCGTCAGGCATTCCCGCACTGGTCCACGTCGTGTGTTCATGAGGGAGACAGGTCCGATGAAGACAGGAAGAAACGGTCCTCGCCAAGGACGCGCGGCACGCCGGGTCGGCTTGGCTTGCGCTGTTTGGCTCTGTGTCCTCGCCCAAGCCGGTCCCGTCGGCCGGGAGTTGCTGCGAAACGGAGATTTTGCCGCAGACGCCAAACGACCCCGATATTGGGCGACACCCGGCAACGGGGTATTCGCCAATTTCACGATCGAACCGGCGGAGCAGGGGGCCGGGCACGTGCTGGCAGTCGAGGTGCTCAAAAGTTCACAGCAACCATGGGCGGCTCAGCTCCGACAGTCCATCGACCAACCCCTGAAACGAGGTCAGACGCTCTACCTCTCGTTCGAGTACAAGATCTCTGAGAACTACCTGTTCCATTGTTACTGGCAGAGAGAAGCACCGCCGTGGCCCAAGTATATGTCGGTGGACATTTCCTCGCCCGTGGGAGAATGGCGAAAATGCACATTGGCCGTCCGAGTCCCCGAGGACTTGGCCCCGCGGTCCACATCGTTCTGTTTGCATCTTGCCGCAAGGACCGGAAAAGCTTGGTTCCGAAATTTCTCGATGACCCTCTTTCCAAAGACGGTTGCACCCGAGGATTTGGCCGTGACGTCCGCTCCGGTCTTGGGCGGCGACGAGGTGGACGAAGCCTGGCGCCAAGCGGCGAACGCCCGCCTCGAGAAAGTCCGGAAGAACACGCTCCGCGTCCGGGTGCTTCACCAGGGACGACCGGTGGCCGGGGCGCAGGTCGCACTCGTGCAGAAAACCCGGGACTTCTTTTTCGGCGTTGAAGTCCCGGGCGCGCTGTTCGACGACAAGGCCCTGGCCGAATTGCCGGAGTTCGCAGAATTGCGCAAACGGACCGAGGGCGTCCGCGACGCAATCAAAAAATATCGCGCCACGGTACTGGACCCCCGGCTGTTCAACATGATCTCCCTGCGTGACTCGCTGTTTTGGCGGCTCTCCGAGACCGGGGCGGGGCCACTGGCGCGCAAATTGGTCCCGCAGTTTGCCGATCAGGGGTTGCTGGTCCGCGGCCAAGCCCTGTACTGTCCCGCTTTCCGTTTCTGCCCGCCGCGCTGCCGACAGATGGGCAAGAACGAACTGCAAGTGGCCCTGAACGACTTCATCAGTGCTCAGGTGGCCGCGTTCAAAGGTCGTGTCCTCCAGTGGGACGTGGTCTACGCCGCCGCCACTTACGACGAGATCTATGGCATTCTCGGCCCCGAAAGCCTCGTCCGCGCTTTCCAACTGGCTCGGGAGGCGGACCCGGACGCCCTGCTCGTACTGCGAGACGACGTCGCTCTGTCGAGCCCGGACGAAGACCGTCTGCGGGAGTTGCTCGCCATGACTGAGTGGCTGAAACAGTCCGGCGCCCCGATCCAGGCTATCGCCTTGGATGCCCGCATGGGACAACCCTATATCGCACCCTCTGCGCTCGAATCACGGCTGAATCGCGTCGCCAAGGGAACCGGATTGCCTCTGGCGATCACGGCGTTTCAAGTAAATGCCCCGACCGAGGCCAACCAAGCCCAGCGAGTCGGCGATCTCCTGACCTTGTTCTTCTCGCTGCCTGCGGTGAACTGGGTTTCGTTTTCCGGGATATGGGACGCAGAGATGACCGACCGTAAAGCCAGCCTGTTCCGCGGAAAATTCGTCAGCAAGCCGGCTGCAAAACTGGTTCGAAAACTCCTCGGGGAGAATTGGTGGACCACGGCCGAGGGCACGACGGACGCGGACGGTCTCTTCAAATTCACCGGTTTTCGTGGAACATACGAGGTCAACGTCAAAAGCGACGCGGTCACGGGCCGGACCACGGTCACGGTCTCAAAGGGGGACGGTGAGACCACCATCAATCTGTGAGCCGGACCAGGAACGCGGCGCGTGCGGGGGCGGCGCTCCTGCGTCGGTGGAAATGCCGGCACTTCATATTGGGCGTTCTCGCGCCGCAAACGGACATCGGGCAGTTCAAGGGAGAATATGGGGTGAAAACCGACATCGAGGTGGAGTGGCTGCCGTTCGCTTCACACCCGGAATCGGACTCCTGTTGGTCGCTGTCGCGCGGCCCCGACGGACGCGTCTATGCCGCCGCCTGCTGCGAACACAAGCCCGGTGGGTTCGTACGCGTGGTGCGCTACGACGACCGGAACAGGGCCATCGAGGACTTGTTCGACATGGACCGGGTCGTGGATGATCCCCGGGACTCCGGCCGCGCCACGCAATGCAAGATCCATTACAGCTTTGCCCCGTCGAGGCACGACGGTCTGCTCTACATGGCCACGCATCTCTCCGGGCCGCCCATCGACATGCCTGCATACTCGCCGTGGAAGTTTTGGCATGACGCGAAACACTGTTTCCGCGGCAGCGCCCTGGTGGCCTTCGATACGCATACCGACCGGGTGCTGTGGTGGGACACTCTGTTTCCGAAGGAGGGCTGCCGTTGCCTGCTCCACGACGAAGCGCACGGCCGGCTCTATGCCCTCAGTTACCCCAGAGATCACCTTTTCGTGTACGACCTCCAGACCCGGCGATCACGCGACCTTGGCCGGATCGGGTCCGTCAACGCCCAAGTCCTGTTCCTGGACGCCCGGGGGCGGGTCTGGACCAGCTCGGATTACGGCAGGCTGGTCCGGTACGACCCGGAGCGAGACCGTTTGGAGGTCGGACCGCACGTGCTGCCGCATGACCCCGCCTTCCAGACCGGCTGGCATAGCGTACTCTATGACGCGGCCGCCGCACCTGACGGTGAATCGGTCTTTGCGGTGACCTGGATAGCGGCTCCCCGCCTCGTGCGCATCCGGCCGGGGGTTGGGGAGTGGGGCAGCGTCGAGGATCTCGGGCCCCTGACACAGCCGCGGGATACTTCAGTGCCGCTGGGAACTTTCAAGGATCACGCCGGCGGCTTGGTTTTCGACGCCCGCGGCGCGCTGTACTATGTGGCCTCGCGCTGGCGAGATTCAGCCCGACAGCCACCGGAGGGCGCGGAATGCGGGGAGGAAATGGAAGGGGTCGTCTGGCGACTGAACACCGAGACGCTTGAGCGGCAGCCGGTCACACTGCTCCGGCGGCCGGACGCTTTGGCCCAATACGTTTCGCGTGGGGCACTCGACCGCAACGGCGACTTGTTTTTCGGTCACGTGGGCCGGTCGCCGGTGGGCATGTTTCGGGTGCGTCTCCCCGAAGCCCATTCCGCCGGGGGCGCGGCGCCGCTGCGGATGTGGGGATGACGGACCCGCCGCACCCACGGCGGTCGTCTTTCCAGCGAGCGTCACTGGATTGCATAAGGAGTTCGGCGCCATGGGGAAGAAAACGTTTCCGGTTTCGCTGGGAGGCCGGGCCGGAGTGCGGGAGATTGTGCACGGTGCGTTCATCCGCGAGGGGGCCATGGTTGCCGTTCCGCTCTGCTTCCCGGGGGCGAGCACGCCCATCCCGCCGGACGAATCCCATGTGACGGCCCTGGCAGTGGGGCCGGACGACGTGGTCTACGGCGGTACTTCGGGTCGAGCAGTTCACCTGTTCGCCGGTCTGTTTCGCGGAGCGACCGGCGCGGTGTTCGACATGGGGGGGATCCAAGACGCCCGGCAGTGCGTGGCCGTGGCCTGTGCCGGGGAGAGAGTAATCGGCTGCGTGAACGACGATAACCAGGGCTGGGTGGTGACCCATTCGCTCCAGCCGCCGCCGTTCGATCTGCTCCAGGAATGGGGCTTCTCGCGCAGTCCGTTCAAGATCTTGCAGCCGCCCGTCCCCGGAGAACGGATTCTGCATGCGGTCGCGCTGCCGGACGGGAACAGTGTGCTGGGACTGACGCCTCGCACTCTGTTCGAACTCGACGTCGCCGCCGGCGAGGTGCGTCGCGCCGTCTGTGTGCCGGGTCGAGGCCGGCTTGTTGTCGTCGGCGACGGCACGGTGCTCGGACCGGACCGGGGGGCAAGGCTCTGGCGCCGGGATGCTTCCGGAGAGATCGACCGGGAGGCCGTCCGACTGCCCGGGGAGGCGTGGCGCAAGACCCCGGCATCGTGGGCGTACTCCCGCGCCTGTGCGTGCGCTTGGACAGCGGACGACGAGGGGCGAATCGTCGCCATCCCGGACGGTGCGACCGAAGGCGCCGTCGTGGCGCGTGCGCCTCTTCAGCCGGTCGGCCCCATGGCCGCAACGCCGGATGGACGGCTCTTCGGTACGTGCGGCCGCGGCATCGCCAATTTCTTCCGGCTCGATCCGGGCGCAGACGAGGCGCACAACCTGGGCGCGGCGGTGTCGGTGCTCGAACGCCGACGTTACGGGTATGAGTTTGCCGCGGCAGCCGTCGGCTCGGACGGCGAGATCTTCTGGGGCGAAGACGACGATCTCGGACACTTGTGGATCTATTTCCCCGCCAATCCGGCTGTCGCGCCCCACCGTCCGGGACGCTGACTCTGCGGGGGCGACGCTGCCTGCGTACCGCTGATCGCCGTCTCAGTGACGCGGCCCCGGCGTGCCGTAGATCTTGGTCAGTGCGGCGGTCACCCGGAACTCGCGCGGACTTCCGGCGCCGAAAGTGAGCGTGACCGGGTTCGTTCCCGGCGCAAGCCGCGGTACAGTCCCTCGCGGACGGACGGCGACCGGGGCGGCGCCTCCCGGCGACAGGACCGCACAGCGGTCGAGCCCGCGGAAGACCAGCCGCTGCCCCCTGTGGAGTTCGCACGGAAAAGTCAGGGACGCCGAACCGACGGTCAGGCGCGGGTTTCGCAATCGGCCGGTTTCGCTGAAGGCCTTCACATCGTCCACCGCGCAACGGACCGTTTCGCCGGCCGGAATGGCGTTGTAATAGAAGATCAGGTAACGGATTTTCGACAAGTCCAGCGCCGGCCGGTCCCAAAGGAATTCAAGGGTCTTCCAACCGGTAAAGTCCACCCGGGTGACCATGTCGTGCCATTTGCCGTTCACGTCGCGAAGCTGAACCTTGAAGTATTCTCCCCGCCCATCCCCCTCGAGTCGGAACCCGAGCCCGGTGCAGGCCGAAAGATCGAGAGGCGGATCGAACCGGCGGCCTTTGGCGGACCAGCCGCTGTTGTCCTTGCGCAAACTCGTCGCGCTGTAGCGAAGAACCGTGGCGCCCGCCCCGCCCCGGATGGTTTCGCGGGCCAATTCGTGGGTCACCCCAGGCTTGGCCGGCACGCCTTTGTTCCGGTTGTCGTAGGCATACTTGGCGTACCGATTCACTCGGGAAAGTTCAAACCGGGCAGGATCGTCGCAGGCGTCCAAAAGAATGGAGGTCGATGCGTTGTAAGCAGCACCTCGAGCGCCCACGCGCTGCACCTCGAGATCGAACTCGATGGTGGCGGCTCGGTCCGGGCGTCGCCGCAAATCCCATACGTTGTTTTTTCCGTCCTGGCTGAGCACGGTGTGCGGCCGTGCGTACTCGCGTTCGAGCAGGGCCCAGTCCACGGACCGCGCCGGACCAACGCGGCCGAAAGGCTCACCGAGTGTGAAGATCGTGACTTCGGCCCGGCCGCGCATGCCGCCGGCGGGGTCTGCGTGCAGCGAGAATGCGTTCGCACCGGGCCGCACTTCGGGAAGCAGGGCCTCGACAGGCATGAAGCGCTCCAGGATCTCGCCGCGTTCGTCGTAATGCACCCCGCCGTCCTCATCGACCTCGAGGTATTCTCCGCTCTTCAGCATGACCGGAAACTGCACATTGGCGCCGTTGACCACGAGTCGGAGATTGCGCAGCACCACCTTCCGGATCGGAAGGGCGCGGACCGAGCCGATACGGATATCCACCGCGTCGTTCGGCGGGAGATTCGCCAGGATCACGTTGAATTCACTTACATGCCGGCGGTCTAACGGATTGCGGAAAATGATCGAGTACGCCCCGCGGTAAGGCCACTTGTATTTCGTGTACAGTTCCGCGGCCCGCTCCCTGAAGGGGAGCTCGACGTAACGCCAGCCGGTAAAGTCGATGCGCACGCAGTTCTCGGCGAACGCCGTGTGGTATTCCCGCGGAGTCCGCAACTGGAGGTTGACGATCTCACCTTTGCCGTCGCCGTATATCCACACACCGAGACCGTCGTTACCGGAGATATCGAGGTACGGCTCAAAACGTCGCCCGATTCGAGACCAGGCCGTTCCCGGGACACTCCCGGAATTGCGTGCCTGAATTCGCAGGACCGCTCCGGCTGCCGGCGACTCCGGCATCGAGACCGTCGCGACCGTTTGCGAAACCCCCGAGGCCGTCTGCCGCAAATCGAGGGTCTCGGGTTTCGCGAAGTCCACAATGCGTTTGGCTCCGGGGGCATCTTTCGGTCCGACCGAATACAAGGCCTCAATGCGTAGCCTGAGACGTTGGGCCGCGAAGCGATTCTCGGTGCGCCATGACGTCGGAGCATTCCCCTCGATCACGGCTCGATGTGTGGCGATGTCGGCGGGCAGAAAGCGCCATTCTCCCCGCGCAGTCTGGCGCAAACGAAACTCGTGGCCCGGCGGCCTCAGACGCGCCAGAGTCGCCGCGTCAAAATACCGGGCCCGACGCAGACGTTCATACCAGCCGAGCAGAGTGAAATACTCGAGCTGCCGGGCGTTGGCCGGACGGCCCCTTGCGCTGACCCCCTGCAGAGACATGGCCGCGTCAAGAGCCATGTTCTTGACCGCGAAGTACTCGACTTCGTCCGGAAACTGACCGCGACTGGTCCGGCTCGGTCCGATGAAAGCCCACCAGCCGAGCTGGGGTTCGAGCAAGGCGGATTTGCGATAGTTCTCTGCACCGGCACAGTGCATGTCGTGAAAACGTTTCACGGCCCATTTCGCATGGTCCCAGGCCCCGAGGCGGGAATGAAACCACCAGTTGTGATGGCCGTGACAACTCGCCTCGACCAGCGCGGGGCGTTTCAGACGCTGAAAAATGGCGGTGCGCATCACGGCGATGGCGTGCCAGTTGCCCATGCCCTCGGCCCCGTCCTGGTAAATCTGATCCATGCCGCAGGTGTTGTAGACCCGGGCAATGCGGTCGGCAAGTTCACCGACGAGCGTGCTGTTTTCGTCCGGATAGAAAGCGAGGTAACGCTGGCGGAGGTGATCGACCCGGGCGCCGGCGGCGTGGGCCCGGGGACTGCCGCCGAACGCCCCCCGCTGGAGATCGAGGAAGGCGAACGGAGCCTTGCGGCGAATGGCGCGATACTGAATCAATTCCGAACCGATTCTGAGCACATTCCCGGTGCCCGAATAGGTCCAGACCACGTCGTGGGCGCCGGGCTTCTCCAAAACGCGGAGTTCGTCCGACTCACTCTTCGTCAAAGGCGCGGCCAGTGTGTAATAGGCGTCGGCGGCCAAACGTGGATCCGGGACGGGACTAACCCACGGGTCGTTCGTGGCGATGCAGCCCGTGAGTGTATGCATCCCGGCCCGGAGTCCGGCCGCATGAATCTTGTCCACGCACTGTTTCATTCCTTCGATCCCATGCGGGAACAGCTTCGGGTTGGGTTCATAATGCCCCAGGGACTTGGCCCAACCGCTGAAGTGGAGGCAGGAGAAACCGCCGCGACGCGCCAGCTCGATCCACTCGTCCACCGTATCTTCGGTCATCCGTGCAAACAGGTACGAACCCCGGTTGGCCGGAGCGTCCATGGACCACGGGCCGCCCAGTTTGGAAACCGGGACATTCTCTTTCAGTGCCACCTGCTTGAGTACGTCCCGAATTCGGGCCGCCGGCCCCGCCACCAGGGCGATCCGACCTTTGTCGATTCCGTACGTCTCGGAGGTGACCGCCCGAAAAACCGGCGGTGTACCGCCAAGCAGGACGCGGGTGGCAAGGTTGAGGGCCCGAACGCACACCGCCTCCGTTTCGTTTCGTGCAAGGCCGGCCATGGTGGACCGGTCGGCGGCCGGTCGGACCGGCAGCTCCAGAAAAGTGAGGGCTTCCACATCCTTCCCTTCGATTCGCTCGACCGTGATCCGGAACCAGGCGCCGGCCGGGGCGATACGCAGCTTCAGCCAGCCGAGACCGCGACTGAAATCGACCCTGAGTCCGTCGCTGTCCCGGCGACAGCGGCGGGCCGCGGACCAGTGTCCCCCCACCTTGATCTTGGCCAGGGGGCGGGGAGGCCCGGCCAGCAGTTCCGCACCGGTCGCCAAGTCCTGCAGGCGGCTGACACGGGCCAGGGCGTCCACCTCGAGCCGGGCCATGCTGTTGCGAATACTCAACACCGTGGGCGCCGGACGCGGGGCGAGCACGGTACGGGCGGTCGAGTCCCGACCGGCAGCCGTGCGCTGGACCTCGGCGGCAATCTCGGCGGGGCCGAGCGCACGTTTGTAAAGTTTGACCTCGTCGATCAATCCTTTGTGCGACACACCGCCCGATCCCCAGGCGCCCAGGAGAATGTCCCCGGAAAAGCCGACTGGATAGTCCCAGCGGGCAGTCCCCACTTTCTTGCCGTCCACGTACCCGGTGATGAACGGCCGCTTGAAGGTGGCGGCGATATGCACCCAGCGCCGAAGAGGGACCGGGCGCAGCAGCGTCACCCCGATCTCCCGCCATTGGTCCCCCGGTTTGCCGGCCTTATGTCCCGGTCGCCCCATCCTAAAACTGCAAAGGTCGTTGCTGACAAAAACGAGAAAACCGCCCGGGCTCCATTGCCCGCCGCTCACGATGTTCGGGTATCGTCCCGTCTGCTCCCACAATACCCACGCCGCGATTGTCAGTTCGTTGCTGCCGTCCAAACCCGCGGGACCGGGGATCCGAACGTACGAGTCACTGCCCGTACATTCGAGCGCCTGTCCGAACGCCCCCTTCACAATGCGTGCTCCGACGATTTCTCCGTCAAGGCCGTTGGATGAGGCGTCCACGGCGAACGGTCCCGGCGGCTGCTCGAACGACCACCAGCCCAGCAGGTCTGTGTCCGTACCGGCCGCCCGGGCGGCTCGAGCACAAGTCGAGCCGAACGTGAAGATAAGCACGGCCGCCGCAACGACCCCGATTCCCGATCCGACGGAGATCGCTGCATAAACCCGAGCATGGCCGCAAACCGCCTTGTTGCTCCGTGTCGCAATCATGTTTGAAATCTCCGTTGTCGCACCGTGTATGCCCCCTCCCCCGTTCTTGTTCAGCGACGGCGGCGGGACCGCTTCGCACCGCGCACACTGCCGTTCTTCAGCGGCCACGGCCCGGACCACCCGCCTCGGCGGCAGAAAACACACGGGCCGACAACCCCGCGATGATCAGATCCACCGGCTCGCCTTCGGTTTGGACTACCTCCGCGTGCTCGACGATTTTTCCCGGGGTTGGGTTTGGCAGTCTGAGCACACTGTAACGGTTGATCCCAGAAAAACCGGCGAACTTACCGGTGAACGCCAGCCCGATGATTCGAAAAAAGGGCATGGCTTCGACGACCGCCTTGTCGAACGACACCGTCGTCTTCCCGCCGTCGCGATACTGCAGCCGAAGTTCGAACGCAGTGAATGAATCGGTGGGCCGTGTCCGGATCGCGGCCAGGATGTAAACGTCGGATATGCGACCGCCGATGGGGATGTTGCGCAGCCCGCGACGGGCGGCCCCGATTCGGGCGGGGACGGTCGGTCTTTTCGTGTCTGTTTCCAAAAACGCCGCCGGCAGGAACGGAATACCCGCCGCCACCAGTATCTCGTCCGCTTCCTTGGAAGCCCCGGTCGGCAAAGGCAGCTGCGGCACAGCGGCCGTTTTTCGGAAGTCCGGGATCAAGAACTCCCGGCCGGCCGGACCGCGGAGTTCCGCGGCACTCAGGTCCCGGAGCGGTCGCAGCCCGGCGAGCAGCGGGTCCGGGGCGGCAGGAGCACGCCACGCATACTCCGCGGTCAGGAGCGAGCCCATCATGTCCCGTCCCGCCAGAACGGCAAACGCAGGCATCGGCTTCCGAATGATGAAAGCGTTCCAATTGGTGCTGAAGAGGCCGGAGCGCAGCCGATGCGCGGCTTGCGCGCAATCCAAGATATCGGCGGCGGCGTACCACGGGCAGATCAACACGTTGAACCCTTTTTTCTGGAAGTACTCAGTCACCGGAAACGCTGGACCGGGACGGTATTGCCAGTTGCAGATCACGGTGTCCCGCGGCAGACGGTCGAGGGCGCCTTCGGTGCGGTCGCCGTTGGCAACGGCGCCTTTGAATCGTTTTTTCGACAACAGCATGTCGTGCCACATCATCATGGTCTGCCCACGCTCGGTCAAACGAGAATGGAGCATTTGCAGCCAATCCGCGAGGAGAGTTGCCGGATCGCGTTTCGAACAGACCGGGCATGTGGCAAACCGCCAGGATTCGTCCAGGCCGATGTGGAAAAACGGGGGGTGGTCGAACAGGGCGGACACGGCATCGATGGTCCGGCAAACCACTTCCCGAGTTCTCGGATTGGAGGTGCACAGATCTGTCCGCCGCGAGTCCTCAAAACAGGCCTTCAACCAGGGGAAACGTTTCAGGTCCCCCGGGTCACCCCCCAGCCATTCGTTGACATGCCCGAGGCACTCCAGTTCCGGGACCATGTCCAACCCCCGGCGTCGTGCATCGGCAATGACTTCGCGCACCGGTCCAGGCTCAAAGCTGCCGCGTTCCTTCCACGCCCACGGCAGTCCCGGAAACCGGACGCTGCCGCTGATCTCCCAAACCGCAAGATTGTATCGTGACCGGGCCAGAATGTCGAAGTAGCGCCGGAAGTACGCCAGGCTCGACCCAGGCCACAATCGTGGCGGGTGTACCACGCGCCGGGCGAGGTCCGGACCGTCCTCGATTCGGCAAGCAGGAACGGTGAGCACAGACGGTGCAGGCGCCTGGAGAACCTGCAGCAAGGCCTGTGTGCCGTAATACAACCCGCGCGTGCCGCCGGAGGTGATCCGAACTCCGCCAGCACCAACCGCCAGCCGGTACGCCTCAGGATTATCTGAGCGGCCCCCGTCGCGTTCCAATCCCAGTAGGATCTCCGTACCGACCTTGCCGGCCGGCGTTGTCGCCATGCGAACTCCGCAACCGAAAAGCCGCTCTATGTCGGCCGCGAGCAGTCCGGCGACCTCCGACAGTGCCTTGCCGTTCCCTTCCGTGCGAATGGGCACGGGCACGGGTATGCGCACCGTCCCCGGCTGGCGCACAAGCCGGCGAGGCTGCGGATAGACTCGCGGCAGGTTCGTCGCTGGCGCGCGCAGGATGCGCACCTTTGCGGCCTTGGAAAATGTCGTCGGCGGAATCTTGGCCAGAGGGATGAGTCCGGGTGCAGGTTCGAAGGCGATGTCCACTGCCCCACGAATCCGGCGGTCCGGCGTGATCGACACCACGGGGAATACCCAGAAATACGGGGCCGTGGTTCGGTAATTCGGATTCAAGCGCATATCGGATAAACGGAGACGTTCGCCGTTCGGGTCCGTGATCGTCAGTTTGCCGAGGTGAGTTTCCAGCACAATCTGTTTGGCCGGGCGCCCGGCCACGTCCCAGTTGCCGGTCGGCTCGGTAGGGACCGTGAACTCATGCCACTGCCCGGCCGCAAGGCGGCGGCCGGATACCCCAGCGACCAAGGAAGGGGGCAGGAACGCGGCCGCGAACTCGACGCCCCCAAACGCCGCTTTCGCGTCCACCGAAACGTCGAGGTCCAGACGCACATGCGGGGGCGTCAATCGCACGTCGTACGTCATCCGGTATTCTCGATGGCGTGTCCGCCAGCGGATCAACCCTCCTCGTGCATCGGGCTTCACTGTTGCCTTGGGCCGCCGCGCCTTGAATGAATGCAGCAAGCTTCCGCGGAACTGCGGCCGATACAGCCGCACGTAGCCCCCCACCACGAGGGGCCAGCCGCCCCAGGCGACGCAGGGGCCCCGGGTGTCCAGCCAAACGCTCCATTCGCCGGAACGCAGTCGTGCGGTGGGCGGGAACGCATTCGCAGGCAGGAGGATTCCAAGGGAGAGCACGCCCCCGGCGAGCGTAAGCCGAAGCCCGGAAAACATCCACGCGCCGAGTGGAAACAAACGGGGGGATCGCTTGGACAGGTTCCGGGCGGTGCGTATTGCCGAAAACAGCACGGAAGGATCTCCTGAATATAGTCATGGCGCCCGGTCGCTCGACCATCTCGAGACGATTCGGAAACGATTCTGGACAGGTCACAATATCGCACCGCAAGTCGCGGCGAAACCGACCCTCTCCGACCGTCCTTCGACCGGTCCGCAGTCGGTTCCCTCTCGCCGCCGTGTTCATCCCGGTGGAGCGAGGCTTCGAGCCCGCCCTGCGCATCCCCCTGAAGAACCGCCAAGAATACAGTGCGGCCAAATCTGGCGCCTTCCCCCCAGTGTCGTCCGGGCGAGTCGAACTGAGCCGAAAAGCCAAACTGGAGAGACTCGCCTCATGAGACTGCGGGATGCCTCAGAGCGAAGAGGGGTTGCACTTGACGTTTCAGGGACAAAAAGAGGACCTTCTGCGGGAGCCGTACCGAGTGGTTGGCAAATTTTCAAACAACCGTCGGGAAACCGGCGTGAGCGTACCTTGTTCTCTCTGAAATTTGGGAAGTCCGGGACTGGTCGGAACAAGAGGCCGGGCTTTGCCGGCCGGTCCGGGATCCGGCCCCCCCGTAGGCCGCCCCGGGGGCGGCGCGCCGATTGGGCTTGGCAAATGTGGGGCATGTCGAACACTCGGGTTTTTCCTACCAAAGAAAAGGAGAAGCCGACATGATCCACGAGCAAGAAGTTACCGTCGTGAGTGAAACAGTTCAAATCGTGCTTGAGGAAGGCATGGAGGGCTTGGGGCCGGCCGTATCCGTGTGCTGAACGAGGGCATGAAGATCGAGTGCTCCAGGGCATTGAGTGCAGAGCCGTGGCAACGTACGGCGGAGCGCAAGGGCTGCAACTAAGCAACTAAGGGACAACTAAGGCAACTAAGGGACAGTTGTTTTCTAATTGACTAAGACGACTAAGACAACTAAGGGACAACTAAGGGACAGTTGTTTTCTAATTGACTAAGAATTGACTTGACTAAGAGCAACTAAGGGACAGTTGTTTTCTGATTGACAGCGATTGACGGGGCGGGAGGGGCGGAGTATGGTGTTAAAGGCAGACCTCAAAGACAAGGA
>JAADHN010000111.1:117951-208253 GCA_013151865.1 Kiritimatiellota bacterium | reverse complement strand
CGATGTACGCTGAAGGCGTACTTCAACCTACACGTAAAGAATACGTTGAAGCACCCCTTCAGGGTGCATGTTCCGGAAACCCAACACGGCCCGGGGCGGTACCCCAGGCTACGGTGGCATTGCCCCGTTGGGGCGTTTTTCGCGGAATTCTCGAACAAAGCGACAGGCCCGTGTCAGCGGAACTTCCGGGTCCGCTGTCCGGAAACTCAACGTGCCGTGCGGCGGCCCGGTTGTCCGTCTGAATTCGTCTGCCCTGCGGCCGTGGGCCTCTCTCGGCGGTCCTTCCTTACCGCGGATTCACATTCTATCCACACTTTTTTGTTGTTTCGGAAAAGCTTATCTGCTATACTCACAATATCCATCGTTACCGGGCGTCGGTCTGAGCGTTCGGCGGTCGCCTTGCGGTCGGACCTCGACGGCGGTGAGACCGGGACCATGTCCGTTTGTCAAAGGCCTCTGGAGAGGTCCTCAACCAAGGAGCGGCGCGTCATGAGAACGAAACGGACCTTCACCCTGATCGAGTTGTTGGTGGTCATCGCCATTATCGCCATCTTGGCGAGCATGCTGTTGCCGGCCCTGCAGAAAGCCCGGGCCAAAGCGCTCCAGGCCTCGTGCATTGCGAACGTCAAGCAGTTCGGGCTTGCCATTTCCATGTACACGGGGGATGCGGACGGGTACTTCCCGCCGAACTGGTGGCGCGGCGGTCGGCCGAACGTTCCGTACCCCTGCACCAATCCGGACGGCAGTACCATCGTTTCACCCCACATGCCCTGGTTCTGGTGGTGCTATTCTTACATCGGCGATGCGAAGTTGCTGAAATGCCCGGCGAACTCGAGCGGCAGTGCGTTCGCCAGTTATGGGTACAACAACTACCTCACCGTCGGCGACAACGCCGGGCCGGCTTGTCCCGGGAGGGCGCCGCGCGTGGTTTCGATGGAGAAGGAACCCTCCTACCGTATTCTTGTCGGCGACGGTACGTATTCCTGGTGGGACATGTACAGCGACTACCCGCGGTTCCGGGACATTCACAATCAAGGCATGAACTTCGGGTTCGTCGACGGGCACGCCAAATGGATCAAGAAGCTCGGGATCGCTCCGCATCCCGACCGGTTGCGCAAAGACAAGTCCCTGTGGCGCAATGCGGGGGCAAACTATATGCCGTGATTGGTGCTCCGGCATGGCGGACAAGACGTTTCGGCGTCCACATCACGAGAAAGGTCCGGTCTGCGAATCGTTAAGCGGGGACTTTGTCAAACCGCGACCCGCCCGTGCGGTGGACCGTCGAGCGAATCAAGAAATACCTTGGCCGGGCGCGGCAGGTTCGCGCCCGGCCTTTCTCTGCGTCGCAGGCACACGGGGTCGCTTGCGCGCGGGGCGCTCCCTTTCGGACAGGGCGGGATGTGCCGGACGTCCGGACCGAACCTGTTGGCCTCGACGCGACAGGGCCCGCGGCGGTCCCTCACGAGATCGGGGCGTCTCCGAGCAGGTCGGCGATTCTGACCGGCTCGCCGCGGTCGATGCTGTGATACGCGGCAATCCCCACCAGGATCGAATAGGCGCCGTCGTGCGCACCGGCCCGGCGTCCCAACGGGTCCGGGCCGGCTTCGTCCGGGGCGAAAATGTCGGCCAGCAACAGCGAGTCGCCACCGCCATGACCGCCGGCCCCGGTCCGGACCTCAATCTCCTCGGGCGAAGAAAAGGCGGGGATCAGCGTGATGCTCACGTTACCCGGCCGCAACTCTCCCGGCACACTGCCGTCCCCGCTGATGTACGAGTTTTCGCAGCAGGCGTGTTCCAGGCGGCCGCGGGCCCCGTTGAACGCGATCCGATAGCCTTCGTACGGCGAATAGGCGTGGAGCATGTAGCTCATCAGCGCGCCGCGCCGATAGCGGACCGTCAGCGACATGGTATCCCAGATATCGATTCGATCGGAGAAAACGCATCGGTCCCGGAAATAGCCGTCCACGTCTTCGCAATCGAGATACATGGCCTTCATGCCGGCATTGGCGCGGAGGTCGAGTCGGAAAGGGCATCTTTCCGCCGCGGGACACTCCAGGCAGCGCTCGGTGCGGTCTTCGAGCCCGAGGGCCACGGCGGTTTCGGGTCTGTAGTACACCCGTGAACCGAACGCGAAGACCGACTCGGGTACGTCGTCGAGCCACCAGTTGACCAAGTCGAAATGGTGCGTTGCTTTGTGGACGAGAAGTGAGCCGGAATTCGCGCGATTCCGGTGCCAGCGCCGGAAATAGTCGGCCCCGTGCCGTGTGTCGAGCATCCAGGCGAAGTCGACACTGCGGATTTCGCCGACGGCGTCGTCGGCGAGGATTTCCTTGACCTGGGACCGGGGCGGCGAGTAGCGGTAATTGAACGTCACGCGCAGGTCGCGGCCGGTGCGCGCTTTGGTTTCGAGGATCCGGCGGCAGCGTTCTTCGTCGGTGGTCATGGGTTTCTCGGTGATCACGTCGCAACCCAGTTCCATGGCGCGGCAGACAAAGTCACTGTGGGTAACGTCCTTGCTCGTGACCACGACGGCATCCGGTCGGGTCTCGGCCACCATTCGGTCGAAGTCGTCGGCGGAATAGGTGGGGACTGCAGCGTGTTTTTCGGCGATTTCGCGGTTGCGCAGGTCCATGCGTTTGTGGTTCACATCGCAGAAAGCCACCAGTTCGGCCCGCTCGACGTACCGGTCGATCAACGCGTTGGTATACATTCGGCTGCGTCCGCCGATTCCGACCTGGGCGAATCGTTTCCGGGTCCCTGCCATCATGGTTTCCTTTCGATCTTAACAAAACGAGGGCGAAAAGCGAGCAGAATGAGGTCGGGGTCGGGCCCGTCCCGGGTCTACCCCACGGGTCGGCGGCTGTTGAGGGCCGTCGCCAGGGTTGCGGAGTCAGCAAAGGCCAGGTCGGCCCCCACGGGGATGCCGGTTGCGATTCGCGTGATGGCCAGACCGGGACGCCGGAGTTCCCGTGCCAAATAGGTGGCGGTGGCCTCGCCTTCGATATCACTGCCAGTGGCCAGAACCAGCTCTCGGACTTCGCCGCTGTCGAGTCGGGCCCGGAGTTCGCCGATGCGCAAGTCTTCCGGGCCGATGCCGTCCAATGGCACAATCCGCCCACCGAGCACGTGATACAGGCCCCGGTGTCCTCCGGATCGCTCGATGACCGGCACTTGATCGGCATTCTCGACGACGCAGATTATGCTTTGGTCCCGGGCGGGGTCCCGGCACACGGGGCAGAGATCGTCTTCGGCAAGATTGCCGCAGACCCGGCACTCGCCGACCCGCTCGGGCAGAGTCGCCAGCAGCAGGCCGAAGTCATGCAGTTCTTCGGGCGTCCAGCGCAGCACGGCCAGGGCCAGACGCTCGGCGGTCCGGGCGCCCACGCCCGGCAAACGCCGGAACCCGGCGATGAGCTGCTCCACCGCTTCAGGGTATGAGGATGAACTCTGCATGTGACGGTCTCGGAAAAGGTTGAGGTGCTTGCAAGATGGCAAAACGGCGGTGCGTCGCCCGCCGACAGGTCCCGTCCCCGCATCCCGGGTCGAGATGGTTCGGGCGCCTTGCGGCGGAAGTGTGGTCAGAACAGTCCGGGGATGTTCATGCCGCCGGTGACGCTCGACATGCGTTTTTCGGCCGCTTTGTGGACTTCGCCGATGGCGCCGTTGACCGCTGTAAGGACCATGTCCTCGAGCATTTCGACATCCGCCTCGGCCAATACGTCGGGACGGATGTGAATCTCGGTCAGGGTGCCGTCGCCCCGGGCCACGGCCCGCACGGCGCCGCCCCCGACGTCATAGTCGCGGGCGATCTCGGCGATGTCGGCCTGCGCCTTGGCCATTTCCTGTTGAAGGCGTTGGGCCTCTCGCAACATTTTTCCCATATTTGCCATGCTGGAATCTTCCATCGTTACCCGCGTGCCAATCCCCGTTGATCGATGGGGCGCAATTTACCCCGCGCACGTGAGACGGCAAACCTTCCCGCGGCGTAAACGCGCCGGGTCTTTGGGTCGGAAGCGACGGGGGAAGCGGCGACTCGCCGGCCTGGCTTCCGCGCGAGCTTCGTTTCACGGGGGCTTCCCCACAACCTCTGGCCGAGTCGCGATAAGCCCGGTATGTTGAGCAGGTCTATCCGGTTTGGAGCGCGGAAGCGGGAGCCCACCCGATGCGCCTTTTGCGTCATTGGAAAAGACGACTGCTGCGGACACTGGCGGCGGCGGCCGCTGACCCCGAGGAGAGTGCCGGGCCATGACAACGAAGAACTGCACCCAGCGGGATTGCCGAGTTTTTTTTCGCTCGGTCCTTTCGGTCTTCGCTTTTGCCTGTTTCGGGCTTACTGCCGCGTCCGGGACGGGTCGTGTCCTGTTGGCCGAGGACTTTGCGAACTCCGCACCGGGCAAGACGTTGCCGCCCGGGATCAAGGACAACTCCGGCTGGGCGGGGGCCGCCCCGGAACTGAGCGTGGTCCGGACGGGGCATCCGCAGCGGGGCCGGGCGCTCCGCGTCCGCGTCCCCGGTTTTGCCCAGATCGTGCTTGGACGGGTTCCCATTCAGTCTGGGCGCTCCTATCGTATCGATGTCGGTGTCCGTGCCCTCGGTCAGCCGGGTATCGAACTGTTTCTTCGGCGTGACGGGACGCCCTATACGGTGTTCCTGGGCCAAACCGTCCGGGTCAACGAAGCTTGGCGCGACGTGACGTTCACGTCCTTGAGTCGTTTCGACTATCCGCGTGCACTGCTCATGTTGATTTGCCGGGCGCCGACCACCCTATGGATCGATCATTTTCGGGTGTCTGAGGTGGACGAAACGCCGGGGCCGCAACCGGTGCCGTTCGAAGGCAACATGCTCTTCAATAGTGGGTTCGAACTTGGATTGCGCGGGTGGATGCACCGCGGCGACGTCGCTTTGGACACGGACTCCGCCCACTCAGGCCGATGCAGCCTGGGAGTGCATGGAAAGGTCTTGCTCAGCACCACGTGGCATCCGGTGGGGATCGGGCGGCGTTACACCGTGTCCGCCTGGGTCCGCACGGAAGGCGGACCGGCGTCCGTGGAACTCTCCGTCTCGAACTGGGTGCACATGGGTGGGGGCGGTGTGGCGGGACGTGTCCGCCGGGAGGTCGCTCCGGGCCGATGGCGGCGGGTCGTGCTCGATTGGAAGGCGGCAATCCCGTCCGGCTTGACCGGTGAAGTTCCGCACTTCTACGTGAACGTTCGCTTCATTGGGGGGGCGGCGGTCCGCGGCTGGATCGACGATCTGGCCTTTGCGGCCGGCGCGCCGCGACCCTACGCACCGCGGCGTCCCCTGGAACTCGCGTTGACTTGTTCGGCGCCGTACAGTGTGTTCACCACGGTCGAACCGGTCCGTCTGAACGTGTCGGCAAGGGGGTCGCCCATGCCGCGTGAAATCGATCTCGTTCGGTTCGACGAGAACGGCGTTGAGGCAGGTCGCCGTCGCGTGCGACTGGACGCCTCGGGAAAAACGGAGGTGGACTGCGGCCGCCTGCCGTCCGGGTACTGGCGCTTCGCCACGGACGCCGGTCTGCCCGCGGAGCAGGTGTGCGAGGGCGAACGCTTGGTGTCCGTCGTGCCGGGGATGCCGGCGATTCCGGCGGGGGAAGGCTGGTTCCTCGGCGGTCACGTCCCGGCGACTCCGGCGGCGCTGGCCGCCTGCCGCCGCATCGGACTGCACTGGGACCGGCTGCACGACACGCTCGCCGACACCAAGTGGGACCACGTGCAACCGGCGCCGGAGCGGTGGGTATTCCGCGACGACGGCATCGCGGCCATCCGGCAGGCCGATTACGCGATTCTCGGGAGCCTCGACCGCCTGCCCGGTTGGGTCATCCACGCTTCAAAGAGGGGCACACACACCTCGACCATGCGGTACCCAACTAGCGACATGACGGCCTGGGAAAACTATGTCCGCCGGACTGTGGCGCATTGGAAAGCCAGCATCCACTGGTGGGAGGTCACGAACGAGCCGAACGGCTATCGCGGCAAGACGCCCGTGAGGCCGCCCGCTCGCTTCTATGGACTGTTGCTGAAAGCCGCCGCCCGCGCTGCCCGCAAAGTCGACCCCACCGCGCGCATCGTGGGGCTCGGCGGCGTGAGCATCGGCGGAAACGATGAATGGCTCGAGGATGCCTTCGCCGACGGCGCTCTCGGGGTCTGCGACGCCGTAGCCTACCACGGGTACGGTACGGGAAGCTGGACCGCCGCTGTCGAACCGGAACAGCTTATCCGTCGCGTCAAAGCCTGGCGCGCGATCATGCGCCGCCATGGGAAGGAAAAACCCGTATGGGACACCGAGACCGGGATTCAATTGCGGACAGCCTCACACAAGTACCGACTCCCCGTGGGGGCGCCGCCGGAACTCGGCGCCATGCTGTTGCCAAAAATGATTGCCGCGGCCCGGGCCGCAGGCGTGGAGCATTTGTTCCTGTACTCCGCGCACGAAATATCGCACGCCGGCTCGCTCGGGCTGAATTTCTTACTTGATTTCGACGGACAGATGAAAGCGGTCGGCGTTCCCATCGCCGTGGCGGAGTCTCTGCTCGAAGGCCGGCGGTTCGTGTCTTTGGGGCGTCCGGCGCCGGGAGTGATCCGGGTCGAGTTCCAGGGCCGCGGCGCACGCGTCATCATGCTTTGGTCCACGTCCAACCCCTCGGCGCTTGTTGTCCCTGAACTCCGGCGCCCCGGCGCACACCTGGTATCGTGTTTCGGTCGTCCCTTGTCGAGCCCGGGGCCATCGAAACCGGTCATGATCGGTCAAGCGCCGATGTATGTCGTTGTTCCCGTTTCGTAACCGGCGGCCGTTGCCCGCAAATGCGTCACGAGCGATACGAGAAGCACCGTGATGGGTTGCCGAGCGTCTCGAAACAGTCGGGGGCGGAGTCCGACTCGTAGCGTCCGCAGAATTGTCCGGACAGTTCCGAGACCGTCCGTGACGCGGGTTGGATTCGTGAAAACGGGTGGGCACGACGCGGGGAGCGGGTTCCGAAATGTGAGAACAAGGTCGGTGAGTACAGGGGCGACACGCGGTCGAAGCGCCGCGCGGCCGCCGACAAAGCGAAAAGGAGAATGCGCGTGAAGCTGTCTATCATGTTGTTTCCTTTCGACGCTCCGTTGGCGGACGGGCGGTACCGCCCGGAACAGGTGGTCGAAACGTTCTTGCGGGAGGGGGTGACCGGGATCGAGTCCATGCAGCGGGGTGTGGAACGCGCGCCGGATTCGTGGCGGCGTTTTCTGGCGATGGCCCGCGAGGCGGGATTGGGTTTTCCGTGCCACGACATCAACGTCAATCTCATCGGGAGCGGCTCGAGCGCGGACCGGGACGCAGCGATTGATACGGTGCGCAGGGGCGTGGCGTTCTGCCGTAATGTTTTGCGGGCCCCGACGGCCCTGTTGGCGGGTACGGCCCCGGTCCCCGATCTGGACCTGGCGGAGAGCCGTCGACGTTATGCCGCGGCCCTGGGGGCGGCGCTCGAGGCGACCGGAGACAGCGGTGTGACCCTCGCCATCGAGGATTACGGCGTCTATCCCACCTTCACCGCTTCGGCCCGCCATTGCCGCGAAATCTTGGGCGCTCCCGGCTGCGAGCGCCTCGGGTTCGTATTCGACAACGGGAATTTCGTGCTGGCGGACGAGCGGCCCAGTGCGGTGCTGGACTCGTTCATGGACCGTATCGTGCATGTGCACATCAAGGACTTTGCCCGCCGCGCGCCCGACGGACGTCCTTCACTGACCTCGCCGTCGGGTGTGCCGTACCGCGGGGCGCTGCTGGGCGAGGGCGAGGCGGAAGTGACCGAGGTGGTGAGTGCGCTCGCGGTGGCGGAGTATGGCGGTTGGATCAGTCTCGAGGTGTCCGGTGCTCTCGGCGACCCCTTGGAAGAAGCGGTCCACGGACTGCGGTTCATCCGGAACGCCTGGAACGCCGGCCGACCAGGGTGATTTACGGTCGCTGCCGCTGGGGCCGGGCCGCGAAACGAGGTGTGACGGGAAACGTCCTTCACGTGTTCCGGCTCGGATCGCAACTCGTTTTGCGAGCCGGATCCGGAGGGCGAATGCGATCGGCTGGTATCCACCGGGACGCGCCCCGGTCCCGGTGCACGAGGCGGCCGCCAGCATGAGTGCGGATGCGGCGGGGAGCGATTTACCCGAGGTGCTTTTCGAAGAACGCGACCGACCTGTTGCCGCCCCAGCCGTGTTCGCCGGGATGCAGATCCAGTTCCAGGCGGTCGCTTGCCCCCGCGACCCGGTAGATGTTCTCGACCCGGCGGTAACAGGCCATGGCTGTATCGATGATGAAACAGGTGTCGTAGACGCCGAGGTCGACGAGGAGCGGGAGCGGGGCCAATAGTCCCTGAAGGTCGGGAAGGTCCACCAGTTTGAACAGGCCCGGGGCCACCTGCATCCCGCAGTAGTTGAGGTGGCGGTAACCGAAATGCGCCCACAAGTCGCTGTAGCAGATGATCTCGGCCGCCTTGAACCGGCGGTCGCAGTGGGCGGACCAAAGAGTCATGGTGCCGCCGCCGCTCAGGCCCATGACGCCCAGGCGGGTTTCATCCACGAACGGGAGCGAGGCGGCGAAATCGGTGGCGGCCATGCCGTGGCTGACATTGATCGAGATACTGGTCATGCCCAACATGGTGGCGTGGAGATAATACAGGTTGCACCAGTCGCGCCCCGGCCCGGCCCGGTGCTGCGGCTTCCTGGTGTCGTTCCGTTCGCCGCAGCCGATCCAGTCGATGGCGAACGTGACGAAGCCCGCTTTGGCCATCTGATGGCCGTAGTTGTAGTTGTGGCAGTCGATGGTCTGACGCAGGTCGGGACTGCTGTCGTTGCCCATGACGGGTTCCTTGCCGAACGGACCGTGGCCGTGCCAACAGAGAATGGCCGGGCGTGGAGGTTGATCCTCATGGACCCCCTCGGGGATATTCACCAGCAGAGTGGCGGACAGGCCCGGCTGGACGTCGATGAGCCATTTCTGCTTGCGGAGACCGTCGTGTTCCCATTCGGCCAACAGTTGCGGGTTGAGAGCGCAGCGCGGGGGAAAATCGCCGAGGCACTGGCGGACTGCCGGGCGTGCGGCGCGTTTCCAAGCTTCGAACTCGTCCCGGGTTTCGGCTTCGAACTTGAAACGGGGCGTGTGGCTCAGCGCCATTTGTTCGAACATGACCTGCGGACTGAGGTTTCGGAAAGACATGGGAGCGGTCCTTTCCTTGACGAGTCGTTTCTTTAGCCTGATTAATTCATGAACTTCGTCGCGAGAGGACGCAGCTTGCGCGGATTCAAGTCATTGCGTCGAACGCTGGACGAGGGCGTGTTGAAACACCGCCTCGGTCGATGGGGGGCGGCAATGTTTTGAAGGCGTGTGAGATGCGTCATCGCAGCAGATGGTTCATGCATTTTCAGGTTAGGGAGGAGGACGGTCCGATACCGAGCAACCGGGAGGACGGAACCCCGGGAAGCGGTGCAGTCCGGCACCGATACAACGTAGGCGAATTATGCCCGCGCGCAAATCGCCCGGCGGGCAAGTTCTGCCTTGCCGGCGCCCGGAGACCCGAAAAGTCTCGTCGCCGCGACGCCGATCCGCCAAGGGGCAGCGACTCAGGCAACGACCCCGGACTTTGCTTTCATCGCCCTGTTGCGATCCGCCCGTGGAAGCACGCGAACCTGGTTCCCGACACCCTTCCGTATCCCCGAGCGGGCTTGCGGCTTTGTTGGACGGGCTTGCTTTCCCCGGCAGGTCCGATATTGTTTCTATCGGGAGTTGAACGCGATACGAATGCATCGGAGAGACTCTCCCGCTCGGTTGGCTCAACACTGGAGGCATGGACATGAACCGGAACAAGCGCGGATTCACCCTGATCGAATTGCTGGTGGTCATCGCCATCATCGCCATCCTGGCCAGCATGTTGCTCCCCGCCTTGCAGAAAGCCCGGGGCAAAGCGCTCCAGGCCAGTTGCACGTCGAACCTGAAACAACTTGCCCTCGGCTGGAACATGTATACGTCGGATTTCGACCAGATCATACCCCTGGCCCGGGCCGGGGTGGAAAACGGGGAAATCATCAACTGGAAACGTTTGATCTATCCGTATGTCAACGAATGGAAGCTGTACGAGTGCCCGACCAAGCCCGGGCATTGGGTCAGTGCCTGCGGTCTCAGCGATTGGCCGAGCCTGGGCCCGGACATCCACGCGTTGTCCGGCTTGGCGTACAACTATCACATCGGCAACAGTACTCTGTCCGCGTTGAAGAAACCGTCCGAGACGCTGTTGATGGGCGACATTCGCACGTGCCATCAATTCGTCAACCAGTTGGGTTGGCTCCCGGCTTGGTTCGCGCTCCGTCACAACAACGGCGGGAACTACGCCTGGACCGACGGTCACGTGAAGTGGTTCAGCAAGACGGCCATGGCCGCTTCGTCCGCCATCCTCTATCCCGACCACGTAAACCGTGGGTGGAATTGAGGCACATCCGGCCGGGATCGATTGGACGAGAACATGGGGCGGGCGCTGCCGGAGTGCGTTGCGCAAAGTGCTCTTCAGTGTTGAGGGCCGTGCCGTTGCGGACCCTCTTCGGATTGTTGCGTGCGCCACCTGCCATCGGCGGACGGGGCCGGTGTGCCGTTCGCGGACGTCGGCGGGCTACGGTTGTGCCGCCGACATTGACGGGTTTGACAAGTGCTTTTCCACCTCTCTCCCTTTCGCCGTATCCCCACGGCGGGGATCACCGGACCCCTGAGCGCAGTTGGATTCCACACTGAACCGGAAGGTCTGGCGTCTTTCCGGTTCCCGGGGCAGGTCGTCACGGCCGTTGCGCTCCGATTCGCCCGATTTGTTTTCGGCCGTAGGAGGAGGTGACGCCATGGGACAAACGGACAGGTCCGACAGCCCGGGCCGCAAGGCCCTGCCGACGGGCGCCGTTGCGACGGTTCTGGTCGTCGTCGGGCTGTCCGCGCCGCTTCACGCGCAGCAGAGTCTGCTGCGGGACGCATCGTTCGACGCGTACCGGAAGGAGAGTCCGGGACCGTGGGAATTCCGATACGGGCACAAGGGCGGGCCGTATCCGAAAGTGAGACCGTTCTGGTGCGGCAAGTCCGGGACCGGCGATGCGGACACATTGGTTGGCAGGCACCTTTCGATCGAGAAGACCGGGACAGGCGCGGGAGCTGTATTGGTCGGCCAACGCATCGTACTCCCGGATCCGATGCCCCGGCTTGACTTGGCGATCCGGTACCGGTGCTTCTGTGCTGCAGAGAACCGGAGCGGCGTGGTCACGCTCTGCGTGTTCACCCCGAGACTTTGGGACCGTCTGCCGCGGACCCCCGGCGAGGCCGCGGAAACGGCGCCGCGCGCCGACATCGTGGAGGCGGTTGTTCGGGAACAGGGCCCCGATGTGACGAGTTGGAGGCTCGGGCGAGTGCCCACGGCGATGCTGCAAAAGGCCCTGGCGCCGTACGCGGGCAAAGAGATCGTCGTGGCGGTGTCATTCCTGACATGGCACCATACCACGGAAGAATGGGCCCGGTTCGATACGTTTTGGCTCGGGCCGCCGTTGCCTCACATCGACCCCGTAAGCTGGCCTGCGTTTACGTATCGCAATGAACCGATGTCGCTCAGCGTCGACGCCTCCTTCCGCGATCCCACAGCGCGGGTGCTGCTCGAGTATCGTGCCGCCGGGACGGGGGAAACCTGGCGGCAATTGGCTATGGCGCCCCGCGCGACGGGTCTCTACACCGCAACCGTACCGCGGGCGGCCACCGGCGCCCCGCTCGAGGTCAGAGCCGTCATTGAGGGCGAACGCCACAACGGACCGGCCACACAGGTGAAGAGAATCAAGTTGACCCAGCGTCCCGACCATCCGAACCTCTTTTACAGCAAAACCGAACTGGCCCGCATGCGCGAGAAAGCGCAAACGTGGGACTGGGCCCGGGCCGTCTCGGATGGAATTCGGCGGAATGCCGATCACTGGCTGGCACGAGAGTTCGAGCCCCAGGTCATCTCCGGATACTGGTGGCACCATTATAATTGCAAGGCCTGCGGGGCGCGCCTGAGAATGGAGGGGCCCAGACGGCATGTGTGCACGCGTTGCGGGAAGGTTTGGGACAACGACATTCTGTTCCACGTGTACTGGTCGAAAGTGCATGGCGACCATGCACGAGCCGCGCGGGACCTGGCGTTGACCTATCAAATGACCGGGGAGCGGAAGTACGCTCGCAGAGCGATCGAGTTCCTCGTCTGGTACGCCGACCACTACGCGGAGTTCCAGCCGTCGGACAAGGGGGGAAAGGTGGTTTCGCAGACGCTCGACGAATGCGTTTGGCTGCTGCAGATGATGGAGGCTGCGGACTTGGCCTATCCGGCCATGACCCAAGATGAGGCGCGTCACATCGAGCGGGACCTCATCTACGCCGGTGCGATGTACACGCGAAAGTACCGGGGCGGCATCCACAACATTCGGTGTTGGCACAATGCCTGTTGGGCGGCGGCCGGGTATTTTGTCGGCGACCCCGAGCTTGTGGAATTCGCCCGGGGCGGCAAATACGGCTTTGTAGCGCAGATGGAGCAGGGCGTACTTGAGGACGGCATGTGGTATGAGCGTTCCATGGGCTACCATTACTATACCATATCAGCCATTGTTTATCACTTGAAGGCGGCCATGCACGCGGGTGACGACCTGTTCAAGATGCCCCAAGTCCGCAAGCTGCTCATGTTTCCGCTGATGATAACCTTCCCGAACCTGGTGGCCCCCTCGCTCAATGACGGAGGGTTCAGCACGCGTCCCATTCCCGCCCGGACATTGGAGCTTGCGGCCGCTTGGTACGCCGACCCCGTGGCTATGAGCGCCTTGAGGAGACGCTACGATACAGGAGCGAAACGCCATGGTATGGAGGCTTGGCAGTTCGGGGAGGAATTGCTTGAAACGGACGTCTTCACTCCACCGCCGAGCATGGATCTCAAGGGTGCGGGTTTGGCCGTTCTTCGTCGCGGCCAGGGCAAAGACGCCGTGTGCGTGATGCTGGAGTACGGCGAACACGGTGGCGGACATGGGCATCCCGACAAGCTCCAACTGATCCTCTATGCCCTCGGCAGGCAGCTCTGTCCGGACCTCGGTACGACAGGGTATGCCAATCCGCTGCATTCCGGGTACTACAAGACGACTCCCTCCCATAACACGGTCACGATCGGGGGGCGTGACATGGCCGGACGGAGCGGGAGTCTGCTTGCTTTCGAAGCGAACGAGCGTTTCAGTGCGGCTGTGGCTCGAACGGACCGGGTCTACAACGGCTTCGTGCTGACGCGCCGTGTCCTCCTGGGGGATGGATTCATCGTGGACGAGTTCGTCGTGGCCGGTGACAGAGAGGAGACGCTGGACTGGTTCCTGCGGGCCGACGGCAAGCTCTCATTGGGGCTCGACGTCGGGCCTATCGAGGAAACCCCGCTCTCCAAGCCCTACACGTACCTCAAGAACCTGCGCGGCGCCGAGACGAGTCGGGACTGGTCCGCAAGGTGGGGATTCGGGACGGCCGAGACCCAAAGCGATGGAGCCCGCCTGGTCGTGACGATGAAAGGCGAGCCGGGAACGCAGGTGGCCGTGGCCGACGCGCCCGGCGGGGCCGGAACGGGGCGGCTTTGGGGAACGCTCCGCGTTCGACGCAGTGCGGTACGGACGCGCTTCGTGGCGGTGCACCAAGCGGTTTCCGCCGGCGCCGGTCCTCCCCCGGTTCGTTTCGACGGGCGCCTTGTACGGATCGGCAATGCCACGGTGGACCTCGGGGAGGACGACGCGGCCGTGCCCGTTCTGAAGTGACCCCGGTCAATCTTCGGCCCTTGCTCGACGGCCCCGTTTTCGTCGACTCGGTTGTGCAGCGCATTCTCGAAGAAGTACATTTGGCGACCGGACCGGTTGCGACGGTCCTGATTCTGATTGCCAACGAGAGCGGCATCGGTAACGAGATCATTCCCGGCCCCCTCCATGTATGGGGGGGCGCCGGTCGTTCCCCGGCACATGTTCGCGACCGCGAGATGTTCGGGCATGAGAAGTGAAAAGAGGGCGTTTGCCGGGGCGGTCTTCGCATTTGAATCAGGCGTTGGCCGGCCGCTTTACCGGTGTTCCCGGCGTCGCACACCCGGTTTGAGAGGGAGGGTTGTCGTATGTGGCGCATTCTTGTCGCCGTGACGGCCGGACTTTTCGGGGTCGCCCAGGCCGCGGACCGGAAAGGGCCGGAGGCGTCGAACGGAGGCCGAGTCATTCTGTTCGAGGATTTCTCGCAAGGCATGGATCGCTGGTGGGTGGAGGGCGGCGAGCGCGTTTGGATCGAAAACGGTCGGTTGCGCGTCAAGGCCGATCCCGGCAAGAGCGGTCGCGGCTACGTGGCCACGGTGTGGTGCAAGGTCCCCCATCCGGCCGACGTGAAGATCGAGTTCGACGCTCACGTGATCGGCTCGAGTTTGGATGTGAACAACATCAACTTTTTCTTCTGTTATTCCGACCCCTCCGGCCGGCCTTTGTTCGAGACGCGTCAGGGCCGCGCTTCCGGGGGATATAAGCTTTACCACAACCTCAACGGCTACATTTTCACATTCCTCAAAGACACCCGGCACGAGGCCGGCCTGCGTCCCGACGGCCTCGCCAAAGCACGCTTTCGTATGCGTCGATGCCCGGGGTTCAAGCTCGTGGCCCAAACATTCGACTACCTTTGCGAGGCCGGTCGCACGTACCACGTGACCGTCACCAAACGCGGCGGCGAGTTGACGTACGCGGTGGACGGGACAGTCTTCCTGAAACAGACCGACCCGCAGCCGCTACCGGGCGGGCTGCTGGGGCTGCGAACGTTCCGCACCGACCTGTGGTGGGACAACATCAAGGTAACGGCCCTCAGATGAGGGCCGCAGCGTGTCGCGAACCGCCGCTCGTCTTGTCGGGATCAAGGCGGGAGCGTGCGGTTTCCGCCGGTGTGGGAGATTGCATCCGAGAGCCAGAGGTGTCCAATGGTTGCCACCACTTTTCTTGTTCGCGGCGCGGTGCGCCGTGGGATCGTGCTGGGGTTGCTGTGGGGCCTGTGGTCTCCTCCCGTGCCGGCGCAGCAGACGAACAACGCCGAGCTGCGCGCCGTACCCGCGCCCGGCAAGGGAGTCGTTGACGGCCGCCTCGATGATTGGGACCTGTCCGGTGAAATCCTGATCTGCTACGACCTGGAATCCCTGCTGGATACGCACTCGGTACACGCTGCCGCCATGTACGATGCGGGCGGATTGTATCTCTCGTTCCGGTTCCGCGACCGCACTCCCATGGTGAATCACGTCGACCCCGTGCAGCAGCCCGGCTCCGGCTGGCGCTCCGATTGCGTGCAGCTCCGCGTGTGGACCGATCCGGACAAACCCCTGGGCCCCCCGAACGGCGGGCGGATCGCCCACTTCGACTGCTACTGGTACTCGGACGGCAAGCGCCCGGTGGCGTTCGTGCAATACAACGACATGTCAAAACCGAAGGGGAGAGGGTTCGAAGGCAAGATCGACGACGCCGTCGGGCAGGGAGTGGAACTGGCGTTTCGGAAAGACGCGGACGGCCGCGGCTACGTCCAGGAAATGCGCATCGCATGGAAACTCCTGCGCCGCGACGGGCGGCGCTACAGAGCGGGCGAACTCCTGCGGATGGGAATCGAGTGCTTTTGGGGCGACGCTACCGGCTTCCGCTGGCCGGAACACCGGTTTGCGGATCTGGTCAATCCGGACAACCCGCAACGCGAATTCTTCTGGGCCAACCATCGTGCTTGGGGGACCCTGCGGTTCCTGGATCACGGCAACCTGTCGCCGTCTCCTTCGGTGCGCCAGGTGTCGAAGATCGAGGAACTCCGGCGGTTACGCTACGGCACGCACGGCCCGGCGGCGATCCACTACAAGCTGCCCGCTGACGGTTCCGTCACGCTTGTCATCGAGAAACCGGACGGTGTGCGGGTCCGGAACCTGATTTCCGATTACCCCCGACGCAAGGGCAAGAACGTGGATTACTGGGATGGCTGTGACGATGCCGGGCGGCTGGTCAGCCCCGGAACGTACCGGGTCCGGGGCCTCTGGCACGGGCCGTTCGACGCCTTGTTTCAGTTCTGCTACGGCTCCCCCGGGGACCCGCCCTGGGAAACGGCGGACGGGCGGGGCGGCTGGCTGGCGGACCACGTTCCGCCCATGGACGTGGCCGCCGGCGCGGACCGGGTGTATGCGGCCTGTCCCATGTCCGAGGGCGGCTCCACCGTCGTCGCGGTGGACGCCCGGGGGCGGAAACTCTGGGGTACCGGTCGCATCCCCGGCGGGATGCTTGCCCGGCACGGTCAATACCTGTACATGCTGGGCGGCGGTGACCATGACGCGCCGGGAGCGCACGCCGGGGAAATCCGCCTGATGCGGCTGGACCCGGCCACCGGCAAGTTTGTCAATTTCCCGGACGGGAAGAGCCAACATCTCGTGGCGGAATACCCGAAGGATCGGTCCTTGTCCCCACGGGAACCGGAAGGCGTTTCCGTGGCTCGCGGCCTGTATGATGCCGCGTGGCTCCACCACGAAGCGCCCGGGCTGGCCGCTGCGGGAGATCGACTGTATGTATCGCTGTTCTACGAGGACCGCATAGCGGTCATCGACCCGGCCACGGGCAATCGGACCGGCGAGATTGCGATTTCCGGACCGGTCGGTCTGGCCGGCGGCCCCGACGGCCGTCTCTACGCGGTCAGCGGGAAACAGGTGGTGCGCATCGAGGAAGACGGGCAGGGCGTACCGGTCGTCACGAGCGGTCTGGACGCCCCGATCGGCCTGGCGGTAGCCCCCAACGGAAGCATCTACGTCTCGGACTGGGGCGGGGCCATGTGCGTGAAAGTGTTCGCGCCGGACGGCCGTTTCCTCCGGAGTGTCGGCCGTCCCGGCGGGCGTCCGCTTCAGGGGCCGTACGATCCCCGGGGCATGTTCCGTCCCCGGGGTCTCACGGTCGACGCCCGGGGCCGCCTGTGGGTGGCCGAATACGATTACTCGCCGAAACGCATCAGCGTTTGGGATGCGGCCGAGGGGCGGTTTCTCCGCGAGTTCTGCGGCCCTGCCTGGTACGCCGCGACCGAGTGCGCGGTAAACCGGTTGCGCCCTGACCAGGCGTTCTGCATGGGCAACGTACTGGACCTCGATTGGCGGAAAGGCCGGTGGCGCGTGGCGGGGACTCTCTGGCGGCCGACACGGCCGGGGGCGCTGCTCGGCCCGCGCGGCGAAGGATTGTTCTTCGATGTGGTGCGCCGGGACGGACGCGACCTGTTGGTGGCCAGCCGGTCGTACGGCTACTTCTGCGTTTCGGAACTGAAGGGGGACGGTTCGGCGCGGCCGCTGGCCGCCTTCGGGACCGTAGCGGCGTTCCTGAACGAAGGCCGCCTGCCGGACCTCGTGGTCCGACGTTTGTGGGACGATCCGGCCCAACTGGCATGGGCACGGCAACAGGCCCCGGACCTGTTCGCCGGCACGCCTCACGGCAACGCGCATGTCAATCCTCGGCGGCAACTCTACCGGCTCGAGCGAGATGCTGAACGGCGCGGGAAACCCATGCGCAGTCAGTTCATCTGGGCCGACGCCAATGGCGACGGCTTGGTGCAGGAGGATGAAATTCGGTTCCACACGATCGAAGAGGCCGGCGGCGTCGTTCTCCGGTGTGAATGGCGCTTCGGGTACACGCGGGACCTGACAGTTTACGTGACATCGCGAAACCGGGACGGCAAGGGCATGACCCGTGTGTGGCGACTGCCGGTGCGCCGCTGGAATGCCGTGGGCGCGCCGGTCTACGACATTCGCGACACCCGCCGAGTGGTTTGCGAGAAACCGCTCTGGTTCCTGAACTCGGTCTGGGCAGACCACGAGGGCAACGTGCTCCTTAATGAAAGCCCGATGAAGATGTACACGGCGGAGGGCCGGTTGCTGTGGACGTACCCGAACGCCTGGCCCGGCGTGCACGGCTCGCACCGTGCTCCGAAAGACCGGCGCGGTCTGCTCATCGGTCCGCTGAAAGTCATCGGTTCGGTGATGTTGGACGGGGTCGGCGAATTGTTCTGCATGAACGGCAACATGGGGAAGGCCTTCCTGATGACGAGCGACGGCCTTTACGTCGGCAGCCTGTTCCGCGATTGCCGGAGCGCGCCGGACGCCATGCCGGACCCGCCGCGCCGGGGCGTGTCCATCAACGGGACCAGTGCGGGCGCGGAGTGGTTCGGCGGCGAATTCTTCCGCAACCCGAAAGACGGCAAAGTGTACATCGGCAGCACCCAGGCTCGCGAAGCGGTCGTGCTCAGCGAAGTCATCGGGCTCGATACCGTCGCACGCCTTCCCGCCCAAACCATCACCTTCAGCAACACGCAGTACGCTGCTGCCGAAAAGCTGCTTGCCGCTGCCGCCGGAAAAGCGGCTGAACAAAGGGTCATGCAAGTGCGGCCTCTTCTGGGCGTGTCCCGGCGTGGGGCGCCCGCCGAGAACCGGTTCTCCTGGAGCGGTAAGAACGCGGCACGCTGGCAGTTTGACGACCGCCACCGGGCCGAGGCCGCCTGGACGTTTGACAAAGACAACCTGTACATCTGTTTCCGGGTTGCGGACGATACGCCCATGATCAACAACGGCAAAGAAGCGACCCAACTGTTCAAGACCGGTGATGCGGTCGTTTTCGAACTCCGCACCGTTCCGGGATCGCCCGGCCTTCCGGTACGCCCCGGGGACATTCGCCTGCTGTTCTCCGTGTTCGACGGCAACCCCGTGGGTGTGCTCTACCGATACAAGGTCCCGGGGGCGAAAAAAACCGCAGCGTTCGCGTCGCCCGGCCAGAAGATCGGCATCGACGAAATCAGGGTCCTTTCCGATGCTCAGATCGCGGTGGACCGCCGGGTGGACGGCTATAGCCTGCGCGCGTCCGTACCGCTCGCCGCGCTCGGTTTTCAACCCCGGAGCGGCCAACGTTACGCGGGCGATTTCGGAATCGTCTATTCCGACCGCACGGGCCGGATCAATGTATTGCGCATGTACTGGTCCAACAAGGCCACCGGTATCGTCAGCGACCTTCCAAGCGAGGCCCGCATTCAACCGGAAATGTGGGGCGTGTTCGAAATCCAGGGGCGGCCATGAGGTCTTCTCGCATCGTACAGCGGGCAGGACATCGGCCGCTGTTGTTCGCCGTTGCGCTGTCTGTTTGGTGTATCATTCCGTTCCGGTGTTTCGGTGGCGGAGGTCGTGCGCCGGCTGCGGGCGGATGGCAGGGTCGTGCCTATCCGTGGGCTTCCGCCGGCGAGAACCGGAAAGCGCCGGTCCGGTTCCTGGTCCTCAACACCGGCGGCAGCGGCGGCGGCTTCGGCCGGGGCGACATACGGAAGCAGCTTCACGACGTTTCGTTCTGGGACAACCGCCTGGGCTGGACCTGCGGCTACGGCGGGGTTTTTCGTACGGAAGACGGCGGCCTCAGCTGGCAGCGCATGAAACCGCGCGGCGGCTGGTACCATGTTGCCATGACCGGTCCGCGGGACATCTGGCTTCTCGAAGGCAGGCATCCGGGCGGTTGGGGCAAGGCTTGGCTCTGGCATTCGGCCGACAACGGCGAGACCTGGACGGAAGTACTCAAGGGAAAACTGGCCCACTACTGGGACCTTTGTTGCCGGGCGAACGAGCGCTGGGTCTTGTGCGGCGGCTACCCGGGCTACCGCAGTCGGGACGGGGGGGGCACATGGCGGAAATTGGGCTTCGGCGGCCTGATCGACGCCGCGTACCGCGTTGCCGTACCGGGCGACGTGCGGACGTCTCCGGGCGGCGGCTTCACCGTGTACGTGCTGGGCGAACACCGGCGGGTTCCCCGCTTGGTTCGCAGCGACGATGGCGGCGATACCTGGACACGGGTGGAACTGCTGGAGGCGCCGCCGCCGGCATGGCGCTGGCGCATTTTCTTTTCCGACAGCCGGACCGGTTGGCTCGGCCTGCCGGAGGGCCGAATTCTGTACACGTCCGACGGCGGCGAAAACTGGTCCCGGCGGGACCTGCCCCCGTCTGCATTTGTGACGGCGCTCCGGTTCGACCGGCTGGAGCGCGGATTCGCCGCGGTCTGGAACGGGTTCGATCTCCAGCGGGGACGCCCGCGGAACGGGGTTGCTCTTTACGCGACCGAGGACGGGGGCCGCTCATGGCTGCCGGCGCTCGCCGGACAGAAGCAGATCAATGCGATCTTCGGACGCGGCCCGGGCCGTGTTTGGGCGGTGGGCGACGTGCCCGGCTTCGTGCCGAACGACCTCGTGGCCATCCTGCAGTCCCGAGGCAAGGGAGTGCCGGAACGGTGATTCCGTTCCCCGGCGGCCGGCGGACAGTCCCGCTCCGACCGGGATCGTGATGCCCTGCATCCGACGCGCCCCGCCGTCCGCCAACAGGGTCGATGACCGGCGCCCTCCGTTCGAACGGATCGGAACGCGGATACGGGGACGGGGCATTGAGCGGGCATCCAAACTTGCAGCCCGTCGAGTAGAAGCCATCGAGACCGGAGGTCCGGCGCGATAGGAACGGGCGCTCTCCCCGGCGTTGTCTCTGCGCCACCTATCGCCGCGGAGGGACCCGCGCTGCGGCATCTCCGCTTGCGTTGCCTTGCCGAAACCGGACGGCGCCGCGGTGAGTCCCGGGCCTGCCGGCGTTGTTGACTGCGACAGTCTCGCCCGAAGGCTCGATACTCGGTTCAGACCGTGGCGACGTTGCCTGTTTCCAGCGATTCGATGGCGGCGGCCAACACTTTCTGGGCGGCCAGGCCGTCGGCGCCGGACCCATCGATTTCCTCGGGCGCCGCGCCTTCGGCCACTTGTTCCAGAAACTTATGGATGCGATTGACGAACGTGTCGCGGAAATCGCGAACCCCGCCGAATACCGGATTGCTGTAGACCTGCTTCACCAAGTCTTCGGCGGGGTACAAGGTCAGTTCACGCCACATGTCGTCGAGCACGAAACGTCCCTTGAGCCCCGCGACCTCGCAGCGTTCCATAGGGTGTCCGCGGGCCATGTCGTAGCTGGCGGTCAAGTGACCGACGGCGCCGGAAGCGAAGCGGACGTTCAACTGCATGGTGGACCAGATCTTCTGGCCGGGGGCCTGCAGCGCGAAGCAATGGACTGTGTCGATATCGCCGGCGAAGTAGCGCATCACATCCACCGAATGCGGGTTCAGGGCTTTGATCATAAAGTATGGGGCCGTTTCGTTGGGGTGATGGATCCACATGGCCATGTTCACGAAGAGCTGATGGCCGATCCTTCCCTCGTCGACCCACTGCTTGGCCAAGCGCGCGGCAGGGGTGAACCGGTGGTTCAGGTCGATGCCGAAGCGGCGGTTGAGACGGCGCGCACAGGCGACCATTTCCTCGGCTTCGGGGATGGTGTTACAGATGGGTTTTTCGCAGAGCACGTCGCATCCGGCTTCGAGGGCCTGGATGGTGGGCTCGTAATGGTCGCTGCCGTATTCGACGCCCCCTGTGGCGACGCTGACCACGTCCGGCCGCAGCGCTCCGAGCAAAGCCGGTGCGTCGTAAAAGGCGGGGACGCCGAGGCGGCCTGCCGCGGCGTCGGCGCGATCCTTGCGGATATCGCAGACGCCGACAAGTTCCGCCAGCGGATCTTCCCGGTAGATGTCCGCATGTCGGTTTCCGATCGGACCGCAGCCGATAACGGCGGCTCTGAGAGGCATGGTTTCGGACCTCCGATTTCGTCGAACGATCGGCGAACGTTCAGATGCATCACCGCGGCCGGCGGATCCCAGGGATGCGTCCCCGGAGCCGACCGCCGCGTCCGAGAATGGACGGAATCAACGGGGTTTGGCCTGCAGCTTCGCGGCCTGCTGCGGATCTCCAATGTGCAGCGTGTCGTAGGCCTGTTGACTGCTCTTGAAGGCCGGACCGACTTCCGGGTGACCGTGCCAGGCGCCTTGTGTGAGCATGGGGTTGGTGATCCCCATTTCCTTTTCGCGCCGGGCGATGAAGGCTTCCATCCGTTTCTTGAGGAGGGCGACCACATCCGGTTCGGCTTCGGCAAGGTTGCGGTTCTCCTCGGGATCCTGGACCAGGTTGTAGAGCTCGACCGGCGGCTTGAAATGGAAGTCGGGTTCCAGGGCGACGATGAGCTTCCACTCCGGGGTGCGCCAACCATGCTTGCGCATCCAGGTGCATTCGGTGATGTAGAATTCGGTATCGAGCTGGTCCTTTTCGCCGCGGACCAGCGGCATGAGGGATTGGCCGTCGAACTCGAGGTCGGTTTCGATCTCCATAAGTTCGAGGAGAGTCGGGACCAAGTCCTTGTGTTGGTTGTACCCCGCAATACGCATTCCGGACGGGACCTTGCCCGGGTACCGAATGATCAAGGGCACGCGCAGCGTGTTGTCGTACGTGCCGTGATGATCGAACCAGCACTCGTGATCGTAAAGGGTCTCGCCGTGGTCCGCGTTCAAGACCACGATCGTGTTCTCCACCAAGTCGAGGCGTTCGAGTTCGGCGAAAAGAGTCTGGAGGCAGGCATCCATGTAGGCCACGGCGCCGTCGTACTGGGCGATCACGTAGTCCTTGTCCGTAATGCCGGGAGGCATCCAGGTCGCGAAGTAGTCGCGGAACGGTTTGAATTCCATGACCGGTCTCATGGAATTGTTGCTGGGATCGCATTCGTTGCCGTGGTAGAAAATGCGCTCGAACGGGGCTGGCGGCAGGTAGGGGGAGTGCGGATCCATGTGCCGAAGCATGAGGAAAAACGGCTGCTTGTCTTCGGCGGCGAGCCGCTCGATTTCGGGGACTGTGACCTCATTGAGTTTTTGGGCTTTGGCCATGCGTCCGTCCTCGGAGGCACCCCAGCCGGAATAGTTCAGGTAGTTCTGAAAGCCCCGGGAGGCGGGGTTGCCGGTGAAGCCGACGATGGTGGTGTTGTACCCGTTTTCACCGAGGACCTCGGGGAGAGTCTTGACTCGGTCCCACAACGGTCCCTTGTGCCGGAGCGCCACGCAGTTGGTCCCGAAACAGTCTCGTCCCGTCAGCATGGATCCGTACCCCGGCGTGGTGGGGACGTGCGGGCAGAACGTGTTCTCGAACAGCACGCCGTCTCTTGCGAATCGGTCGATGTGCGGGGTGGTCAGGCGCGGGTAGCCGTAGGCGCTCATGTGCGTCGGCACCAGAGAATCCACGCCGATCAGCAGAAGGTTCGGTTTCCCGTTCTTGGTCTTGGTGGCGGGGGCCATGGCAGAAATCCTTTCGTTGGTTCCTGCGGCGACCGGGGCGGTCGCCGGGTTTGTCGTACATCATTCACCGGCTTCGGTGTTCAGACATCGGCGACCGCCGGGTCGTCGAGGTCGACGCGGCGTCCCTGGCGCGTCGAGACGTAGCAGGCCAGAATCATGCGCAGTACGGTCCGGCCTTCTTCCGCGGTGGCAATGGGGTCGCGCTCGCCGCGCAGGAATTCTCCGATGGGACCGGCCAAACCGGCGATGCGGTGACCGTGTCCCGGCGGCGTGGGAATGTCGCTGTGCACCCATTCCTTCCGTTCTGTAAGGTACCACTTCAGGCCGGGGGCGCCTTCGGGACGCGGCAAACCGCAACTGGGCCCGTCGCCGTAATTCTGAATGATCGTACCTTTTTCGCAGACGATTTCGACGGTGTTTTCGCCGGCAGGGTTGGTGAATGACGATACCACTTCCGTAAGCGGTCCGCCCGCATACCGGTAGATTGCGATGCCGTTGTCCATGGGGATTTTCGGACTGTACAGGGATTCGATTTCGGCCGTAACGGACAGAGGTTTTCCGAAAAGCCAGTAGATGAAATCGACCGCGTGGGCCGCGTCGTCGGCCCAGATGTCCCGGTTGTACCTGGGGTCCACATGCCAACTCTCCGCGAGCCAAGGCCACAGGTGTGTGCTCAGGCCGTGCCGTCGACGCGCCATGAACACTTGGCCCAGTTCCCCGTTATCGAGCAATTCCTTGATCTTCAAGTTCTGCGGGTCCACGCGCATTTGCCAGGCCATGGTGAACGGGACGCCGGTTTCCTTGATCGCGGCGACGATTCGGTCCGCCTCGGCCAAGGTCAACGCGATGGGCTTCTGCAGCACCACGGCCTTTCCCGCCCGGGCCGCCTGCTCGACCAGGTCCGCGTGCAAAGAGGTCTCGGAGGCGACCACTACCGCCTCGACATCCCGGCGTTCGAGCAATGCCTCCACCGTGGTGCAGGGCGCCACGCCATGGCCCGACGCCGCTTTCTCGAGCCGTGCGGCGTCATGGTCCCAGCCGGCCGTGACCGTTACCCCGAACTCCGGGTGCTCGCGCCACCGGCTGCAGTAGGCGTTTACATGCCCGTGGGCGAACCCGAGAATGCCGACCTGGATAGTCATGATCGTGTTGTCTCCGGTTTACTTTCCCTCCGGCGTCGTGCGCCGGGAGGGATGATCTGTCCGATTCGACGGATCATTCCGCCGCCCAATTGCCCTTCATCGCCCGCCGGCCATCTTGAGACATGCATTCAGATAGCCGTAACTTTCCGCGGCGATGATGGCCTGACGGCTGAGTTCGTAGTCGCGCGCCCCGATCACTTCGAGGTTGACGGGGCCGTCGTATCCGGCTTCGACCAGGACACGGCAGTAGCCCAACAAATCGATGTCGCCCCGACCGCAGGCCTGCATTTCGGGTGCGCCCGGCCGGGGGCCGGGACCGGCGCAATCCCGAATGTGGACGTGCCGGACCCGAGAGACCACTTGTTGCAGGGCGTCCTTGGGGATTTCGCCGCCGCGATGGATGTGGCTGGGATCCATGTCGATCCCGAAGGCGGGGGAAGTGACTTTTTCCATGGCCTGGAGCGTGGTCGGAGTGTTGAAAATCGCCGTGTTCACGTGGGCTTTTACGCACAAGATCACGCCGTACTCCGCCGCTTTTTCGGACATTTCCTGCAGCTTGTCGAGCACCGCCGACAGTTCGTCCCGTCCCGGCCCCACGTTTACCACGGGAATGCCGATCTCTGCGGCGGCCTCAAAGGCGGGCAGGAGTCGCTCCGGGGCGAGTGCCCCGACTTCGACCGCCGTGAGCGGCAGTTCGAAATCGCTGCAGATGGCTTTGATTTCACCGGCAACGGCCCGCCAGTTGTCCAGAGGCAAGTGATCGGCCATTCCCGGCAAAGCGGAAATCTCCGCCGCATCGTATCCGGCCCACTTAATATGCTGGACCGCGGTCCGAAAATCGTGCTTGCCGAACAAAACTGTATTCACACCGAGCTTGATCATGGTGTTCGAGTCTCCGTTGTTGGTTGAGAAGAAGTCGGCCGCCTCGGACGGACCGCCCGGCCCCTCCGCGTGCGGCGGCCCCGTGGTGGCGCGGGACGGCCCGGACCGCGGTGTCGCTTGGCCTCTCCGCGTGCGCCGCCGCCGTTCACGTCCCCTTCCCGCCAATGGATTTCAGGCAGGCATTCAGGTATCCGCGGCTTTCGGCCGCGATTATGGCGCTGCGGCTCACCGGATACCGGGATGCCCCGATGACCTCGAGGTTCACGGGACCGTCGTAACCGGATTCGACCAAAACCCGGAGGTACCCCGGCAGGTCCACCTCGGCTCGACCGCAGGCCTGTTCCTCGGCCGCGCCCGGCGCCGGGCCGGGGCCGGAATCACGGATGTGCACATGCCGGACCCGGGAAATCACTTGGCGCAACGCCTCGGCCGGATCTTCGCCGCCCCGGTAGATGTGACTGGGGTCCATGTCGATCCCGAACGCAGGGCAGGAAATCCTGTTCATAACTTCGAGCGTGGTGGCAGTGTCGTACATGGACGCGCCGATGTGGGCTTTCACACACAGAACCACACCCCATGCCTCGGCCCGTTCGGCAAGTCGCCTCATACGCTCGATGCAGGCGTCCAGATCGCCCGGCGCCCCGCTCTTGCCGCTGGGACCGATGTTCACCACCGGAATACCGAGCGCGGCAGCGGCCTCGAAGGCGGCCAGGCAGCGTTTCTCGTCCAGCGGCCCCACTTCCATTGCCGAGAGCGGCAACTCGAATTCCGCGAGTACGGCCCGAATGCCCGGCACGTCTTCCTCCCAGCGGTCCAGGTGGAGGTGTTCGCCCAATGGGTCGCCAAAAGCGCCCAGGCCATCGAGCGCGGAGATTTCGACAGCATCGTATCCGGCCCACCTGATGTGTTGCACGGCAGTCCGGAAGTCGTGGCCGCCGAAGAGGACCGTGTTGACTCCCAGTTGCATCACCGGACTCCTCGCTGCGCTACCCCGAACAATTCACGAACCGTCCGCCATGTTGGCGCATTGCACACATGGCTCGTCTCCAAAGAATCCGGGACCCACGCCAACCCGCAGGCCCTACACTACAGCGCTACAGCGTTTCCCGGACTATTCTCAGACACGTTGTATCTTCAGAGCATTGCCGCCAACCGCCGGAGCGAACCGGTGTTCAACACACCCGTGCCGCTTGCCGGCCGTTTGACGCGATGACTCGACTCCGTGCACGATCCAGCCCAACCCGCCGCGCCGGGATTGTTCCTCAGGTCCCTTCCCGTTCCGCGGGGATGTGTTCCACCAGGGGCAGGGGAAAAGGCCGCACCAAGATGCCGCCTTCTTCGTACGATTCAATGGCCGCAAACGTGTACTCGAGGGTCGCCAGGGCGTCGCGCCCGGAAGCCCGCAATTCGTGTTTGGGGACACGATCGGTCACGTCTTCGAGGAAGGCATGGATGCGCTGCGGAAATGTGGCCCCGAAGTCCGTTTCCCCAGTGTTGTGCACCACCGGTTCGGGGGCTTGGCCCAAACCGAGCTTCTCAGGTTGGGCCGCGCCCTCGCTGCCGGGCGCCGGGAAGAAGGTGCACTTTTCGACGCAGTTCTCGATGCAGAACGTGCCTTTCGTACCGCCGACCTCGACGCTCCACCAGCCGCCCAGTCCCATGGTCGTATCCCCACGCTGGCTGAACAGGTACCCGACCGCGCCGCTCTGGAATCGAACATGGATGCTGTTGACCGATACCATCGGGTCGCCAGCCGCGATCCGGAAACTCGGTCGGCCCATGAATGCCTGGACATGCGTAATATCGCCGCAGAAATAGCGCATGATGCTGAACGGGTGACTCAGGAACGCCTTGACGTGGAAATACGGAAACCCTTTGGCATTGGGGGCCGCTCCGGGAGAATAGGTGGACACTCCGCCTGGGAAGCCCATGCGGTGCAGGCAATAAATCTGTTCGCCGACGCGTCCGTCGTCCATGTACTTGCGGGCTTGGCGCGCCGGCTCGGTGAAGTAATGGTTCAGGTTGCAGCCGAGGTAGACGTCCTTTTCCTGTGCGTACGCCACCATTTCCCGCGCTTTTTCGATGTCGTTGCTGATCGGCTTCTCGACCAGGACGTTGCGGCCGGCGTCCAGGGCCTCCATGACCGGCTCGTAGTGCCACCCGCCGTTCTCGGGACCACCGGTGCAGACGTCCACGATGTCCAGTTCTTCGTTTTGCAGCATATCCTTCAGAGAATAGTAAGCGGGGACGCCGTGTTTTTTTGCCGTCTCGTCCGCGCGCTGCTTCACGATGTCGCAGACGGCGACCAACTCGGCCAGGGCATCGGCCGCATGGCAGTCCGCGTGCCGGTTCCCGATGCCGCGCAATCCGACCACACCAACTTTGAGCGCCATGGTTCGATTTCCTTTGTTTCTGAAGACCTCGTGATTTTGACAAAACGTCTCAGGATTGCCCGGAGAATCGTGCAGGGCCTGCAAGCGCTGCGCTCCAGAGTTGTTTCGAGACGACAGTAGGCTCGATTCGGACCAGGCTTGGCCGCATCCCGCGGTCGTCGACAGCGAAAGGCGAGCAGTCAGGAACAAAATGCCTGGCGTCGAGATTTCAACTTGCCGGAAGCCGAAAACGAGCCGGATGTTCGCTTTTTCTTCTCGCCGTGCGGCGCGTCGGCGTCCGGTCCTCGGTTTGCCGGCAATCCGAAACCGAGATGCCTGCAAACCGGCGCGTGCGGCGTGCGTTTCGGCGTGGTATTGTAAGGCGCGTGCCGGAATTGTCCCGACATTCCCGAAGGGTCGGCACGTCCGTCGCCGTTTCGGATGAGGCCGGCAGGCTCGGGCATCCTCGCGGAGAGTGTGGGGCTCGCATGACGTGCCGGGCGCGCCGCCCAAGTCCGATTTGCCGGATCGCATTCGAGTCTGACGGTCTCCTCTGATTTCCAGGCACACCGCGGTTGCGGCGCATTTGCCCCCCCTCGAGTGGAGGTGTGTTTTCATGTCTGGCGGATCAAAACCCGGTCGCCCTCGGCCCAGTGGCGACGCGCGCTACTGGATGGCCTTGCGGCGGAATCGCCTGAGGACACACTTCGCCCGGCGGCCGAGTCGGATCGAGGCGTCCCGGCGTCAGGTCATGGCCGACTGGTACGGTCCGGAACGTACGGCCGGCGAGATCCGTGCCCGGGAAGTCCCGGCCCGCTCCGTGGGTGAGGTCGTCCCCGAGCTGTTCCGCGAACTGCGCAGGCACGAGGACTTGACGGTCACGTCCCTGCAAAACGCCTGGCCACGCATTTGCGGCGGAGAATTGGCGCGGCAGACCTGGCCCGTGGCCCTGCGGAATCGTTGCTTGGTGATCGAGGTTCGCGACCCCGGCTGGATGTACTCATTGGCGAACTTCCAGAAGCAGGATATTTTGGGGGCGGTGCAATCGTGCGCCGGCGACCAAGTCCGCGATGTTTCGTTCGTTCCGGCCGGCCGCCGGTCGCCGGGAGTGCACTGACTGCGGCGCCTCACCGCTCCGTTCACGCTACTGTGGCGTTCCCCCGTTGCGGACTCGATCCCCGACAGTTGCGGAGAATCATCATGGCCGTTTTTGCCCAGGAAGCCGGCGAGAACATTGCCCTGAACGCCGCTCGGAAGCGGGAATTGCTTGCCGGGGCCCTGGCCCGGATCGGCGGACCGTTCCGGAAAGTGCTCATTCTGCCGCCGGATTATACCCGGTTCTATTCAAACGCGGGCGAATTGACCGCCATTCTTTACGACCTGCTTGGGGCCACCGCTGAGATCGACATCATGCCCGCCCTGGGGACACATGCCCCGATGACCGCGAAGGAAATCCGCGCCATGTTCGGGCCGGACATTCCTCTTGCCCGGTTTCGGATCCATGATTGGCGGAGCAGCCTGACGCAGCTCGGGGAAGTGCCCGGCGCCCTACTGGACGAGTGGTCCGAGGGCAGGGTCGACTATGCCGTTCGCGCCGAGGTCAACCGGTTGCTGTTCGCCGGGTACGATCTGATCCTTTCCGTCGGCCAGATCGTACCGCACGAAGTGGTGGGGATGGCCAATTACACCAAGAATGTCTGCGTCGGCGTCGGCGGGGCGGACATGATCAACAAATCCCACTTTCTCGGCGCCGTTTACGGGATGGAGCGAATCATGGGCCGGACCGACACGCCCGTGCGTCGACTTTTCAATTACGTGGCAGACCGGTTTCTGGCGGAACTGCCCATCGTTTATGTCCTCACCGTCATGGCCCGCGCTCCCGAGACGCGCCGAATGCAGATGAAGGGGCTGTTCGTAGGCGACGGCGAGGAGGTGTTCGTTGCCGGCGCCCGCCTGAGTCGGGCGGTCAACCTCGACCTTCTGGGCGCGCCCCTCCAAAAGGTGGTGGTATACTTGGATCCGGAAGAGTTCAAGAGCACTTGGTTGGGGAACAAGGCGGTGTATCGGACCCGCATGGCCATCGGGGACGGCGGAGAGCTGATCGTGCTCGCACCCGGTCTCCGGGAATTCGGCGAGGACGGGGAAATCGACCGTCTCATCCGCAAATATGGGTACCGCGGCACGCCGGCCACGCTCGCAGCCGTCCGGGCGAACGACGACCTGCGTGCCAATCTCAGCGCGGCGGCCCACCTCATTCACGGATCGAGCGAGGGGCGGTTCCGCATTGTCTATTGCCCGGGGAGCGGCGTCAGTCACGACGAAATCCGGGCCGTGGGGTTCGAGGCCGCCGAGTTGGCCCCCATGCTCGAACGATATGACCCGGAAAAACTCCGCGACGGCTTCAACGAGTTGCCCGGCGGAGAAAAGGTGTTCTATATCAGCCACCCCGGCCTGGGGCTTTGGGCGCGCCGGGAACTTTTTGCCGAAAAGACGTCCCCGGCGCCATAGGCGCCCTGCGGCCGTCGCGCCTCAAGGAATGTGAAGGAGTTTGCAGTGACAATTCGCGCAAGAATCGCTTTGTCCCGGGTCGACGCACTGCACGGCGCATGTCGAACAACGGCCATGGCCCTCGTCTTGGCCTGGATATCGGCGGCCTCGTATGCCGCCGCGCCGGCGCCTGTCGTTCGAACGCCCGAAGCCACGGCCGTCGGACGTGTCGTTGCCAAGGTCGTGGCCCAATTGATGTCGCGCTACCACTACAGCCGACATCCGCTCGACGACGAGATTTCGAAGCAGCTTTTCAATGATTACTTCAGTCGGCTGGATCCCAATCACAGCTATTTCCTGGCCTCCGATATCCAGGAGTTCCAGAGCTATCGCCTGATCCTGGACGACCTGCTCCTACAGGGGAACGTGGATTTCGCCTACGAAGTCTATCGCCGACTGGTGGAGCGCGTTCGGGACCGCCTCGAGTACTGCGAGAAACGATTGCCGGAGCCTTTTGATTTCAATAAGGATGAATCCATCCTTCTCGACCGGTCCAAGGCTCCTTGGCCCGCGTCCAAAGAGGAACTCGACGCCCTGTGGCGCAAGCGCCTCAAGAACAATCTGTTGACTTACGAGTTGATGGACGAGGAAAAAAAGGCCAAGCAGAAGAAAAACCGCGAAAAAACCACGTCCGTCGCGCCGGAGACGAAAAAGAAGGAGGCGCCCGAGGCGCCGCCGGCGAAAGGAAACGGACCGGCCGAGAAAGCGCCGCCTGGGGCGGATGCCGGGCGCACGGGTCCCCAACAGAAAGAGACCGTGACGACGCCGCCGGACAAGCCGCGCGAGGCGTCGTCTTCCCAGGACTTGACACCCCGGGAACGCGTGTTGCGAAACTACCGGAGATACCTCCGGCGACTCGAAGAGAACGACAGCATGGACGTGCTCGAAATCTACCTCTCCACCATGACGCGGGTTTACGATCCGCACTCCGCTTACATGGCCCCGGACACGGAAGAGGACTTCGATATTTCCATGAAACTGTCGCTCCAGGGGATCGGCGCCCTGCTGACCACCGAGGATGAGTACGTTAAAGTCGCCGGCATTATTCCGGGTGGACCTGCCGACCGGGACGGTCGGCTCAAGGAAGGCGACCGCATCGTTGCCGTGGCCCAGGAGAAAGACAAGGAGCCGGTGGATGTGGTCAACATGCCCTTGCGCCGCGTGGTGCGATTGATCCGCGGGCCCAAAGGAACGAAAGTACTCCTGACAGTGATCGAGGCGGCCAAAGGTCTGGGCAGCGCGCCGGTCGTGATCGATATCACGCGCGGGGAGGTGAAATTGACGGACCAGGCGGCCCGAAGCGAGTTGCGGGAATTGCCTCAGCCTCCCGCTCCGGCCGCCCCTCTCGGAAAAGCCCTGGTCGTCTCGCTCCCCTCGTTCTATTCCGATTTCGAGGCCCGTCGCCGACACGACCCCAACTACAAAAGCTCCACCCGGGACGTGCGCCGCCTGATCGAAAAAGCGGAGAAGGAAACCCCGCTTGCCGGAATGATTCTCGACCTGCGCTCCAATGGCGGAGGCAGTCTGGACGAGGCCATCGGGATCACCGGGCTCTTCATTCCCAAAGGGCCGGTCGTGCAGGTGCGTCAGGGGTCGGGGAAGGTCAGAGTCCGAGCCGATGACGACGGCAAGACGTACTACGACGGTCCGCTGGTCGTACTCGTGAACCGCCTGAGCGCCTCGGCTTCCGAGATTGTGGCCGCCGCGATCCAAGACTACCACCGCGGCATCCTTGTGGGTGAAGCTTCGACACACGGAAAGGGCACCGTTCAGACGGTTTATCATTTGGACCGGACGCTTCGATATTCTCCCATTTTCAAGAAGCAGAAGCCCGGGTCACTCAAGTTTACCATGGCCAAGTTCTATCGGGTCAGCGGCGGATCGACCCAGAAAAAAGGGGTCACGCCCGATATCGTGCTGCCGTCTTTCACCGATTACATGGAACTCGGCGAGGCGCACCTGCCGCACGTTATGCCCTGGGATGAGATTACGCCTCTGGACGTCGTCCGCACCGTGGATGTCGAGCGGTTTCGTGGCCCGTTGCGGGTCAGGTCCGAGCGCCGGCGGTCCCGTGACCCGGAGTTCCAGGCCCTGGTGACGGACATCCACCAGTTCGGAGAGCGCCGCAGCAAGAAGACGCTGACGCTCAACCGCGCCAAACGGGTCAAGTATCAGAAAGAAGAAGAGGAATGGGCCCGGCGGATCCGCAGCGTCAAGATCACGCGCAGTCGATCCCGGGGCCGGAAGAAGAAAGCCGAGGACGAGGACGGCAAGGATTTGGTCATGGAGGAAGCCCTGCATGTGCTGGCCGATCTGGTGCGAATGCAGGCGGCCGCCGGTGAGGGCGTGACCGAGGCGGAAAGCGGCGCAGCCATGCGCCGGGAAACAGCCGCCGCGGCGAAGGTGGACGTGCCCCAGACCGGCGCCGGGCCCTGAGGCAGGGGATCGGCACGGGGCCCGGCAGCCGTGTTCAGAGCATGGTGCCGTGCCTTCGTTGCGGGGACTGCGGCCGCACCCGGGGTCGTGCCCCGCTCGCGGGGACCGTGCGCGGGCCGACACGCCCGCCGTTAACCGGCTCGCACCGGGGTCGGGCCGACCCATAGCTTCGTCGCCGGATTCGGTACGTTCGCGGACGTTGCTGTGAGTCCGCTGTTTTTCGTAACGACAGGCCCGGCGTCCGCCGGTTCTCGCTGAAAGAAATTGCCGTGGGCAAGCGAATCGTCATACTCGGCTCGACCGGCTCGGTCGGCGCTGCCGCCGTGCGCGTGGTCCGGCGCTTGGGGCCGGAATTCGAGGTTGTCGGTCTCGCTTCCGGCGGCGGCCGGCCCGGCCTCCTGGCCGAACAGGTCGCTCAGTGCGGATGTCGCACTGTTGTCGTGGCCGATCCCGGCCGCTTGGCGGAACTGCGGGCCCTGGTTCCGGCCGGCTGCCGGGTCGAAGCCGGTCCGAATGCGCTCTGTTCTCTGGCCGCGGCCTCGGATGCCGACATGATCTTGTGCGCCATGCCCGATGCCCGGGCGCTCGATCCGGTGCTCGCCGCCGTGCGGGCCCGGAAAAACGTGGCTCTGGCCACCAAGGAAGTGCTGGTCATGGCCGGTGAACTGGTCATGGCCGAGGCCGGTCGGTGCGGAGTCCGCATTCTGCCCGTGGACAGCGAGCACTCGGCGATTTTCCAATGCCTTCAAGGGCATCGTCTTCGGGACGTGCGGCGCCTGATCCTGACAGCCAGTGGGGGCCCTTTCCGGAAAACGCCGGGCCAAGCCTTGGAAAGAGTCACTCCCGAGCAGGCCCTGGCCCATCCCACTTGGCGCATGGGCGTCAAGGTTACCGTGGAATCTGCGTGCCTGCTGAACAAAGGGCTCGAATTGATCGAGGCCTGCCGTCTCTTCTCCGTGCCGTCGAGCGCCGTTGACGTGGTGGTGCACCCCCAATCCATCGTTCACTCGATGATCGAGTTCGTGGACGGGGGCGTTCTGGCTCAGCTGGGGATGCCCGACATGGCCATGCCGATCCAATACGCTCTGACTTGGCCCGAGCGGCGCTCGGGCGTCGTGTCCCGATTGGACTTGGTCGCGCTCGGCCGATTGGAGTTCGAGGCCTTGGACGAAAACCGTTTTCCCGCGCTGCGGTTGGCTCGCAGTGCCCTCGAAGCAGGCGGGACCATGACCGCCGTGTTCAATGCAGCAACCGAAATCGGTGTGGAGAGTTTCCTCGCCGGTAAGGTGACCCTGCCCGGCATCTCGCGTCTCGTTCAAGCCGTGATGGAACGTTGCGTTGCGGAGTCCGCAGACTCGATCCGGGCCGTCCAGGCGGCCGACTACAATGCCCGGCGGGTGGCGCGTGAGCTGGTCGCAACCGGTGCGGTGCGGTAGGGGAAACGGCCCGCGACCGCTTCGGGGCGGCGCGGGGCCTGATCAGGGCAAAAAAAATGGAGCCAACGGTCGGACTCGAACCGACGACCTGCTCATTACGAGTGAGCTGCTCTACCAACTGAGCTACATTGGCAACCGGCTCATAACATAGGCGTCAGTGCCGCTGAATTCAACCGGAAAAGCCCCGGGCCGGGCCGGAAAAACGGATGCTTGCCGCCAATTCCGGTCTCGGTCTCGGTCTCGGCGGAAGGCCCCGAGAGGGTGCAGAAAAACGGGGTCGGCCCCCAACGCAAGGGTTTCCGGCTTTCGCGGTGGTGGTGGTGGACGCGCGTCCGGGCCTACGGCCTGCTGGCGGCGTTCCCGGGGATGTGCTGTTCCCGGTCTGCGGCGGGGCGCCCCGGGTCGTGTACGACGCGCCCGTACACCGCTTTGGCGTGGTGGTCTATCGGGCTGCGATCACGCACGGTTTCGTCCTGCGAAATGCGCGCGATCAAGAGGCCGGGATTACCGGCGTCGACGTCCCGTGCGGCGATACCACGGCGGCGTCGGGCGCGCGCACCATTTTGCCGGACGAAAAGGCGTTGAGTCATGGCGTGCGGAGCCCGGCACGGGAGAGTGCCCGGTCCAGGAAGCGCGCCGTATCGTCGTGTTTCGGGAGCCCGTTGTGTCGGGCCACGATAACGGCGTTGCCGTCTGTAATGCGCACGGCGTAGAACGCCGGGGTCCCGACTCGGCCGAGTGCGTGGCGCACCGTCGAGTCCGGGTCGGGCACGACCGGGAAACGCACGCGGAACCGGTCGGCGAAAAGCGCCGCTTCGAACCGGGAGTTTCCTATCGCTATCCCGATCATTTTGACCCGGTCCGCCACACCGCGGCTTTCGAGCATTTTTCGCAGCTCGTTTGCCGCCGGTGCGCCCTGCTGGCAGAATCGGCAGTACATGTCCAAGACCTCGATGATGACCATGTCGGCCCGAATGTCCTGGACCGCGAATGTTGTTGCGCCCGGTTTCAATCCGAGATAGGTCCGTGCACTCGGATCGGACGGGGCCTCGAGGACCACGGACGGAAAAGTGTCACCACGGTTCGGCGGCGCCTTCAAGAACCACGTCGGCAGGTGGCTGCACCCCAGAAGGCCGCAAGCAAGTCCGATGGCTGCGGGCCATTTTGCGAGTACTCGTGTCATTTCGTGACCCTCTGTTCGTTTCGGTGGAGCCGGACGGGCGTCGCCGAGCCGCCCGTCCCCGAACGCATTGGCGCTCGGGAGGCACGGCGACATATTACAGGCAGTTCAGGCCCGGACCCCGTCCCGGTCGTTGCCCGCTCGCCCCTGTCCACCCGCGTGGTGCGGGCGGTCCTACCGCCGCCGGTCTCGGTTCCGTGCCGTCTCCGTAATATCGCCCGGACTTTTCCGGGCGCACTGTGTTTCGGGACGGTCGCCAAAGGGAAGCCGCTCTCATGGACGAATTTCCGCGCACGACAGTGGGGGGTGTCTCGATCTCGCGAATGATCGTCGGCACGAATTGGTTTTTCGGTTGGTCTCATACCAGTGTGGCCAAGGACAATTTCATCAAAAGCATTCAGACCCGTGAAAAGATCGCGGACATTCTGACCACGTTTCTCGAACACGGTGTGAACGCGGTGATGGGGATGCCCCTGCCCATGCTGGTCGATGCGGTGCACGATGCCGAGGACCGGGTCGGGAGCAAGATGCACATGATCTTCACGCCGCACTTCAACATCCTCCCGGGCGGTCCCCCCGAACAGGAACCGGACAGCGTTTTCGACCATTGCCGGGAACAGGGGGGGACTTTCTGCTTCCCGCACCAGTGCGTCACGGACCGGCTCTTGGACAAGATGTTCCAGAGAATCCGGGATATCGACAAGTATACCACCATGATTCGGGAACGAGGCATGATTCCCGGCCTGTCCACTCATGCCCCGGAATCCGTCGTGTATGCGGATCGAACCGGCGCGGACATTGAGACTTACATCCAGATGTACAACGCGGCGGGATTCCTCATGTCCGTTGAAGCGGATTGGGCAATGCGCGTGATCCGTCATGCCGCGAAACCGGTGATGACGATCAAGCCGCTGGCAGCCGGCCGCTTGCTGCCGCCGGTGGGGCTGGCGTTCGTATGGAACACGATTCGAGACTGCGACATGGTGACTGTCGGGGTATCGACCCCGGACGAGGCCCGGGAGGACATCGACCTTTCTCTTGATTTCATCTATCGCCGGATCCCGGAGAATCAACTTCAGAAGACGCGCAGCAAGAAATCGCTGGCGTGACGCCGGTTTTGGCTCTCTTGGTGGGGGTGTGCGTCCACGAGCAGTCTTGCGGGCCTTCTTTTCGGGCCCCCATTGCTCCGCCCCTACTCGGCCCGGGAATCATTCGCGCTCGGCCAGCCACCGTTCGGCATCGATGGCCGCGCGACAGCCCATACCGGCGGCCGTGACGGCTTGGCGATACGCGCTGTCCGCGCAATCCCCCGCTGCAAAAACCCCTTCGATGCTGGTTCGACTGCTCTGCCCCTGCAGCCGAATATAGCCCCGCTCGTCCATTTCCACCTGGTCGCGAAAAGGTTCCGTGCTCGGAGTGTGGCCAATGGCCATAAACACCGCTCCGCAATCGAGCGTGGACAGCTCGCCCGTTTCGACATTTCGCAACCGCACGCCGGTGACCCGGTCCGCGTCCACGCCCAGGATTTCGTCAACCACCGAGTCCCAGCAGAACGCGATTTTCGGATTCGCGAAGGCCCGCTCCTGCATGATCTTCGAGGCGCGGAGTTCCTTCCGGCGATGCACGACGAAGACCTTGGAGCCGAACCGCGTCAGGAACAGGGCTTCCTCAATGGCGGAATCGCCGCCGCCGACGACCGCGATGGGGACGTCCCGGAAAAAAGCGCCGTCGCAGGTGGCGCAGGCCGATACGCCCTTGTTCTTCAATTCTTCTTCGCCCGGGACGCCCAGCCAGCGCGGTCGTGCGCCGGTGGCAATGACCAGGGCCTGCGTCTCGATCGTCTTGCCGCCGCCCAGGAACAATTTGTGCGGGCCACCGGGGGACAGCTCGCCGCGTGCCACTGTATCGCTGAGGGACCTGGTCCCGAAACGTTCGGCCTGCTGCCGCATGTTTTGCATGAGCACGAAACCGGAAATGCCTTCCGGAAACCCCGGGTAGTTCTCCACTTCAGTGGTTTGCGTCAATTGACCTCCGGGAAGCGTGCCGTCGATCAGCAGGGGGCGGAGATTGGCCCGGGCCGCGTAAACAGCGCAGGTCAGGCCCGCCGGCCCTGTGCCCACGATTACCAACGTTTCTGCATCCATGTGGTCCTGCTTCCTTTCTGATCCAAAGCGTCCTCCAAGGCTGTCCGGGTTTGACACGCCGCGTCGGTCCGGGGTTCGCCGGCCTGCGGCGTTTTTTTTTGCAAAAAAAGCTGGATCGGGTTTGCAAACCGGGGTGTCCAGGCGTAATATGTGGTGAAAAGGTGAGAATAGGGTTAATCAGGGGGGTGTAGGGGCACGGGGCCGTGGGCCGACATGAAGTGGTTTCTCGGACAATACGAATACGTGCTTGACCGCCAGCGACGCGTGGCCATTCCCAGCGCTTGGCGTGAGGCGGACCGTTCGAAGAATCGCTTCATTCTCATGCCGGGTCCGAATCGGGGGATCCACGTGATTCCCGCGAGCATGTTCGAGGAATTGGTCCAGAAACTTCGGCGTGCACCTTTTGGGGACGCGAAGGTGGCGGACGCCTTGGCCTTCGTTGGGTCCAAAGGGCACGACAGCACGTGCGACACGCAGGGGCGGATCAGTCTAACGCCGCAGCTCATGGAGCACGCGGGCCTCGAACCGCAGGCGAAAGTTGTGTTGGTCGGCGGCATCACCACGATCCAGGTATTTGCCCCGGCGAATTGGCAGGCCCGTCCCAAAGACCAGGACGAGAGCTTGAACGTTCTTCAGCAAGCCTCCGGGCCGTCGGCCGGGGTGGCGGAAATGTTGCGGGACCTTTTCGGGGGACCTGCACCGCGGTCGGACTGATTGACGGGCGGGGCGGGGTCGTTCCGGGGTCGAGGCGTTTTTTCGGCACGGTCCAACATAGCGGGTCGCAGCCCGAGTGACAACGGGGGTGGTTCGATTCCGGCGCCGGTCCGGATGTGGCGTCCGCTGAGCGGGAGCGGGAAGCGCGGAACAACAGGAGCCGATGTGACCTCTCCAGTGCACGTACCTGTCATGGTCGCCGAAGTACTCGGTTTCTTGCGGCCTGAGCGGGGCGGGCGTTTCATCGACGCCACCGTGGGATTCGGCGCCCATGCCGAAGCGCTGTTGAGCGCGTCCCCGGGCGTCGAGTTGCTCGGTATCGATCGGGACGATCAGGCCTTGGATGCTGCTGCGGTGCGCTTGGAGAGGTTCGGTGCGAGGGTGCATCTTTTCCGCAATGTATACAGCCAAATGACAAGTTGTGTGCGCGAAGTCGGCTGGGACCGAGTGGATGGCGTGCTTCTCGATCTTGGGGTGTCCTCGCCGCAACTGGACGACGCCCGCCGCGGCTTTTCTCTGCGGTTCGACGGTCCCCTGGATATGCGGATGGACCGTGCCGGGCGCATCACAGCGGCCACGCTCCTCAATCGTGAGTCCGAGGAAGAACTGACCCGCATTTTTCGGGAATACGGCGAGGAGCCTCAGGCTCGGCGTCTGGCGCGCGCCGTGGTGAGGCGCCGACGCGAGCGTCCCTGGGAGCGGACCCGGGAGTTTGCGGAGTTCGCAGCCGCCGTGCTCGGCAGAGACCGGCGTTCGGGGCTGCCGCGGGCCACCCGGGTTTTTCAGGCGTTGCGGATTGCCCTGAACAACGAGTTGCAAGAGTTGCGGGAAGTCCTCGATCCCTGCGTCGAACTGATCCGTCCCGGCGGGCGGATCGTGGCCATATCGTTTCACTCGTTGGAGGACCGGATCGTCAAGCATTTCTTCCGGAATCGAGCCCGGGGCTGTACGTGTCCGGAGTGGTTTCCCGAGTGTCGTTGCGGGAAGAAGCCCACGCTCAAGATACTGACGCGACGTCCGCTCCGACCCGGGCCTGCGGAGGAGGCGCGGAACCGGCGCGCCCGCCCGGCCCGGTTGCGGGCTGCGGAGAAGATCGGGCCCGCCTGAGCTGCTCCGGTGCTGGTCCGGGAGGAGTTGACAGATGCAGCGACGCGCGGACCTTGTCGGGTTCGTCGGGGCATTTTCGAGTCGTGCTGCGAAAAAGACGTGCGGAAGGATGAACTCCATGCGAAATGCTCGGTACAGCACACACCATCCGTTTCACGAGATGGCTGCCAAGCCACCGTCCGGCCCGGCCTTCTCGCCGGCCACGTTGGTTTTCCTTTCGCTTGCCGTGCTCTTGCTGCTGGCCGGCGCCTTGGCGTTCACGTGGTTGCAGAGTGCATCCCAGAAACGGGCCCGGCTGGCCCAAGAATTGCGGACCGCAATGGTTCAGGGGACAAAACAGTACGAGAACCTACGTGTCGACTATGAGAGTTACACCGGAGGCGACTACATTCGGGCCGCTGTTTCGCGGTTTGGATTAGAACTCCATGAACCCTACTACGGGCAGGTTTACTGCATCCGGCGGCACGGCTCGCCGGAGTCTCGCGTGACCGGCCCGGGGAAGGAACGCGCCGAAGAAACGGCGCTGGTCGTCCAAAACTGGTGAGGTCGTCATGCAGCGCGACATCTACATGGTCCGTGTGCTGTGCGTGTTCGTGGCGACGACTGCGGCGTTTTCGCTGTTGCTGGCGCATTTTTACGAATTGCAGGTCGTCCGGCATAACGAATTGTTTTCCAAGGCGAAGCGCACGTACACATCTCGTCGGCGCGTTCCCGGTCAGCGCGGGTTGATCCTGGACCGCAACGGGTATCTGCTGGCGGGCAATCGCGCCTGTCGCGATGTGTTGGCCGAGCCCCGTGCGTTTGTCGCCGACCTGCCGGGCACGGTGAGCATTCTGAGCCGTGAGCTGGGTGTCTCGAGGGTCGACCTGTTGCGCCGGTTCCGGCGTGCTCTGACTGCGGGGAAGATCGAAGTCCCAGTCAAGTACGGTGTGGATTTGGAGCGCGTCGAGCGCCTGCGGGCGTATCGGCTTCACGGCCTCCGGTTCGTGGACAGCTACCGGCGGACTTATCCCAAAGGGCGTATGTTGGCGGCCTTGCTCGGGTTTGTCAACGCCGGCGGTGTGGGGGTGGCGGGCATCGAAAAGGAATTCGACAGCCGTTTGCGTCCTTCGGCCGGCGAGGTGGTATACGAACGGGACCGCCGAGGGCGCCCTCTGCGGATGAACGCTCTCCGTCGGCGACGGGCCCGAGACGGCGCCAATCTCTTCCTGACCATCGAGGAACCGATTCAGCACATCGTAGAGTCCGAGTTGGACGCGCTGATGGAGGAATTCCAGCCTAAGGCCGCTTTTGCCGTGATGGCCAATCCGCGCACCGGCGAGATCATGGCGATGGCCCAAAAGCCGGGTTTCGATCCCAATCGAATCGCGCCGGAAGACCTCCCTTACGTTCAGAACCGTTTACTGCTCACCGGGTTCGAGCCCGGATCCGTGATGAAAGCCATGGCAGTGGCCGGGGCGCTTGATTTCGGCGTGGTCACCTTGGACACCGTATTCGACTGCGAGGACGGCTGCTGGTACTACCTGGGGCGACCGTTGCGCGACAGCGGTCACCGATACGGGAAATTGACCGTACGCGAGATCATTCAGAAATCGAGCAACATCGGGGCGGCCAAAATTGCCTTGAGAATGGGGCCGGTACGATTGTATCAGGTCTTGCGTCGCTTTGGTTTCGGCCGCCCGACGGGCATCGGGCTCTCGGGCGAGGCGCCGGGGATCTTTCGTCCACTCGCGAAATGGGACGGCTTGTCCATTACCCGGTTTCCCATCGGGCAGGGCATTCTGGTCACTCCGCTGCAATTGGTCCAGGCCTACGCCGCCCTGGCCAATGACGGCGTGATCATGAGGCTGCACGTGGTGCAGCGGCTTGAGGACCCGAATACCGGGCTGCGCGAGACCTTCAAGCCCGAAGCCGTCGGTCGCGCCGTGCGGCCTGCCGCTGTCCATGCTATAGTGCAGGCCCTCAAATTGGTGACCCGGGACGGCGGAACGGCGCCCAAAGCAGCGGTCGAGGGGTTCGAGGTTGCGGGAAAGACCGGGACCGCGCAGAAGGTGGTCGACGGCACGTACTCGCACAGTCGGTATGTGGCCTCCTTCATCGGTTTCGTGCCCGCTGCGGACCCGGCATTCGTGCTTCTGGTCATGGTGGACGAACCCCGACGGGGCGGTCATTATGGCGGGACCGTGGCGGCGCCCGCCTTCAGCAGGATCGCCGAGCGGACCCTGAGGTACCTGGACATTGCACCGGAACGCCCTGAATTGACCGGACTGCAGTCTCCGCAAGCCGCGGCAATGCCGTTTGCACCGGATGGCACAACCTTTTCGAAACTACCTTGAAGCCCTCGGCGAACTGCTCCTGACGGTCCGGGGCGAACCCGGCACTCCGATCCGGGGCGCGGTTTGCGATTCGCGAGAAGTCCTGCCCGGCTGCCTGTTCGTCGCGGTCCGAGGTTCAAAAGAGGACGGGCTCTGCCATTTGTCCGAGGCCCGCCGTCGCGGCGCCGTCGCCTTGATTGCCGCCGCGCTCCCTGCCGATCTTCCGCCGGCTTTTCCCGTGGCCGTCGTTTCGGATACGTATGCGGCCGCAGCCCGGGTCGCCGAAGTCCTGCATGGTTCTCCTGCCCGTGAATTGCAGGTCGTTGCCGTTACCGGGACCAACGGCAAGACCACTACTGTCATGTTGTTGCAGGCGATTCTTGCCGCCGCAGGTCGCACGCCCGGTCTCATCAGCACGGTCCGTTACGAGACCCCCGGCGGCGCGATTGCCGCGGACCGAACCACCCCGCCGCCGTTCCTCTTGCAGCGTTTGCTCGCCCGGATGCGCGACCAAGGTGCGGATACCGTAGTCATGGAAGTATCGAGTCACGCACTTGCCCAGAACAGGCTCGGGCGCACGCGCCCCCGAGCCGCCCTCTTTACGCATTTGACGCCGGAACACCAGGATTACCATGCGGGAATGGACCGGTATTTTGCCGCCAAAGCTCGGCTTTTTGTCGAGCGTCTGGCCCCTGCGGGACTCGCCGTCATCGGCACCGACGGTCCATTCGGTCGGAAACTGCTCGAGCGTCTTCGCCGGGAGCGTTCCGATTTACAGGTTGTCGGTTTCGGAACGGGGCAGTGGGCAGACGCGCGCTTGGCGATCGACCGCGCCTCGCTCGAAGGGCTGCGTTGCCGTCTCCATTTTCCGGGGTGTGTCGAGGCCCTTGCCCTTGCCAGTCCGCTCATCGGCCGGTTCAACGCCATGAACATTGCGGGCGCCGCGACGCTTGCCGCGGCGTCCGGGGTTTCGTTCAACGTCATTGCGGATGCAGTGAGAGGATTCCGGGGGGCCCCGGGTCGAATGCAGGCTGTTTACGGTCCCGCCCGGCGTCTCGTCGTGGTGGACTATGCCCATACCGACGACGCTTTGGCCAAAGCTCTTGGGGCCCTTCGGGAGTTGGGGCCACGGAGAGTCATCGTCGTTTTCGGATGCGGCGGAGACCGGGACCGGAGCAAGCGTCCCCGCATGGGGCGGGTGGCCGCGGACCTGGCGGACCTGACGGTCCTGACCAACGACAATCCGCGCACCGAGGCGCCCGCCGCCATCCTGAGCGAGATTCGATCGGGTATGCCGGAATGCGCCCCCTGCGTGGTGGAGCCGGACCGACGGAAAGCCATTCGACGGGCCCTTGAGATCGCCGAGCCGGCGGATGTGGTTTTGGTGGCCGGGAAAGGGCACGAAACCTACCAGCTCATTGGAGACCGCTGCAGGCCGTTCGACGACGTGGCCGAGGTCCGAGCTGCGTTTTCGACGTTGTTTCCGAGCTTGGCCCCGGGAGCTGAAGGGGTGTCGGATGCGGAAAAGAGGCCGGAGCGGAAGCCCGAGGGGTGATGTCCGCTGTCGCCGCTCCATTGCCGGCGTGTTTGCCGGGAGGCGGCCTGTGCGCAAAGGCGATTCGCGCCCGCTGGAGGCCACGGACGACAGGCAAGCTGGAACGCTTGCCCTCCCGGTAGGTGCGACCCTTCCACGTTGTGCCCTCTTGTGGTGTATGGAGAGGAGACATTCGCCAGAACTTGCGGGGAAAAGGGTTCCGGTCTTGCTTGGGGTCCCGCCAGATTCCGCCACCTGAAGAACCTGTCGCTTTATTCGGCTCGTGTCCTGGAGCCCGCCGCCGGCGGCGGCTGCCAGCGGGTGCAGGCGATGTGTGTGATGTGGTCGGCGTCGGTCACGAAGTAATAGATGGTCAAGACCCTGCCGTCATCAAGCAGCATGCTCCGCGGGTAGCCCAGATCGAAATTGGCGCCGTCGTTGCGCAGTGTGACGATGTGTTTCGTGTCCCAGGTCAATCCCTCGTCTCGGGAAAGTACGGCGCGAATACCGTAGGGCAAATGCCGGTAACCGTACGTCAGCACGAGGCGTCCGTCCGGCAGCTTCACCAGACCGCTTGGCGGATGCCCTTTGATCCGGGTTCTTCTCGAAGTCCAGGTCGAACCGCCGTCGCGTGAAATCGCCTGCCAGAGATGGTCGTCGCCGCCTTCCACGCGCGTCAACATCCAAACGACGCCCTTTGAGGTCTCGTGCACCAAGGTTTCTTCCGTAAAACGTAGTTTTTCCTCGGGATCACCCATGACGCGCACCATGTCTGCCCTTTTCCCGTCGGCGGTAATCACCGCGTAAACGTCTCCGGAATCGTGGGCGTTGCGTCGCAGCATGAAGGCGCGCAGGATCCGACCGTCGCGAAGTTGCAGGATCGACCATCCGGACGAACACGAGACGTACGTGTCCAACTCGGGTATGGCGGATTCCTTCCACGTCTTGCCGCCGTCTTCGGACCGGGCAAGCCGACCGCCGCTGAGGACCGAGAACCAACCCGGTTTTTCCGCCCCTTGAGTGGACGTGCGATATCGGCCCTTGAATTCTTTCAGCCGTTGGGGTGGGAACCACCTGCGCCAGTTCTGCCGAATGGTGACGAGCGCACCGTCCGGGCAGCGGAAGACTTCCCCCGGGCGCGGACCGACCACCCCTTTTGGGAGTCGGGGCACGGCGTGCCAGGTGCGCCCCCCGTCGCGACTCTCCATGACGCCCCGGACGGCGGCGGTCGTCTCGTAATGCGTCCTTTTCCGCTTTTTCTGAAAGGTCGTGTAGAAAAAGCCGGTCTTCGGATCGCGACGCAGGCTGGGAAAGGGCGCATAAACACCGGGTTCTTTGAATACCACGACGTGTTCGGCCCCGGAAATGACGGGATAGGTCTTCATCCAGGTTTCGAGCCCGTCGGTCCAACTGAGCCAGTCCCACCAAGCCTCGCCCACGCTGGCGCTGGCTCCACCCCCGATGCTCAGTCGGTTTCGGCCGCGGTAAGCGGGAAACGTGAACGCGCCCGGGCCGTCGATAGCCGGTGCGGAATCCACTGTGACATGGACGTCTGTGCCGCGAATGTCGATGCGGTACTCGTGAAAGTCGTCCGTGGTGTCCATGGCGTATTCGAGCCCGGCGCGATACAGCTTGATCCGCTCCGGATAGAGCGTCAGGATGTCCTCGTGCACCCCGTCGCTGAAGCCGATCATGACACCGGCAAGGCCCTTGCAGCGAACGACCTTGACCCGGGCGCGGCAGGAGGCGCCCTTCTCGGGGTGCGCCCCCCACTGCTTGGTGCAGACAAGCATGTCGCCGGGCTGTGTGCCCCGGTCCGCCAGCAGCAGCTTGCCGTCCCTGATTTCCGCGTGCAGGCGCGGGTTGTTCGGAACGGCCAGGGGCAGGTGCGCGGGATCATTGAAATCGTCGCGCCGCCAGGCCGGGCCTGCGGCAGCGAAAGCGGCCGCTGCCAAGAAAAGGACGACTGCGGGCGTCGAGTGCATGGCGATTGTGTCTTTCAAATGCTGAGAATGCGAACCGGCTCCGCCTTGCCGGAAACCCGGCAGGCGCGACGAATATACCAATCCCCAAGGAGGCGGCGAAGCGGTCGGTAAACTTTCCGACAGATTGGTCGGAGCCGTCGCCTCGGGCCGACGGGGCCGGCAACACTGCCGGCCGGCGAAGGGAGTTTAAGCCATCAGAACCGTCCGTGTTCCTCGACCAAGTCCCGCATTATGCGGATTCTATCTTCCTCAGCGCCGGGCGGCACTTGATCGCCGGCATTCGCGATCAGGCGTGGACTGGCGCGTCTGAGTTCGAGCCACTCGAGGACTTTGGCCCGGAACGCTGCCACGGGCGCGTTGGGCAGCCAGAGATCCGGTGAAACGCCCCCCGACAGAATGAAGTCCGGTCCGGCCTCTGCACGACATTCCGCAGGCGTCAGGTCGCCCATGGGCGCCGGCGTGATCGCATCCCCGCAATCGGCTCCGGTCTCCCGGATCATGCGGACCGCGCTGCGCAATCTGCCGTCGATATGCACGGCCACGAATTTGCCCGAGGCGTGCAGTCGCCGCACGGCCTCCACGTAGAAAGGTCGCGCCCAGGCCTCGAAGAATCGCGGCGGCTGAATATCGCTGGAGAAATTGTCGCCGAGAATCACGATCTCGGCCGGGGACTGCGCCAGGAGGTCGACCAAGTCGAGCACATTGGCGTTCACCGCGTCGACCACGGCCCGTAGTGTGTCCGGCCAGTCCACGGTTGCATACACTGTTTTCTCGACGCCCATCCAGTAATGCAGCAAGTGTCCCATGGCGCTGTAGCCTGGGGACACATACACCGCGCCGATGTCGCCCACAGCCTCTCTCCACGCACGGTACCGGTCCCAAAGGGGACGATACGTGCGACCACTCATGGCGTACTGGAAGACCCGCAAGTCCTGTTCTGTGGCAATGCCCCAACGACTGACGGCCCATGCGTATGTCCTCGGTTCCCAGATTCGGGACCTCTCGATATTGCCCAGCGGCGTTTCGATGCGCCAGGTGATCTCGGGGTTGCCGTTGCGCCGTTTTTTCGTGGTCCCGACTCGGACGCCGGGACGGTACTCGACGCTGTAGAAGGCCGCCAAATTCGCGAGGTAGAATCCGGCGCCGACTTTCTTGTGGTAGGCGATCAAGTCCCATTCCGGCTCGGTATACGCCCTGCTCAAATCCCAGGGCGTGCCGGTCCGGTGATAAAACCAGTGCGACAGATCGAGCATGAAGGGCACGACATCCGGCCTTTTTCCCCGGTACACGCACAGAATGCGCTCTCGCTGGGTCATGGGTGCATCTCCGAAGGCCGGGCCTCGCTGCAGCCGGGGTCCCGAGAGCGAGGGGCTGCTCGTGAAAACCGAAGGTGCGTGGGGCCTCCACTCGCTCTCCGAGTTATTCTCCGCGAACGGCGTCGGGTGCGGGGGCAAACGGTGGATTCCGGTTCTTGGCGAACCATCGGCGCAGGAGTTTCTCGCGGTCCGTGGGGTTGGGGGGCCGGGTCGTGTCCTCTTTGACCGGTCCGCGCTCCACGCTCCAGCCGGGCCATTCCCGAAAAGCATGGTATGTCCAGTCCCATCCGTGTTCTTCAAACACGTCGATGCAATCGCGCAGGTAACGGAAGGCGCTGTGGTTCGGCGCCCAGCGGACGGCGCTGAATTCCCCCACGAAGATCTGGACATTGTACCGCCGAGAGAACTCGACGGCGGGTGCAAGGGTTTTCTCGATCTGCGCCTTGTCCCATTTCTTGCCGCCGATCACGCCCGGATAGGTCTGTGCGGCGTTCCACTGGGGCCGTACCCCTTGGTGCGTGAATGCGTGGGGCTCGTACATGTGCAGGCTATACACCACTCCCGGTGCGTCAATCGGGTTCATGTACTTGAAGCCGCCCGGACCACCGCCCACGGGCGTCTCGACGATAATGGCGTGGTCAGGGTCGATCTCACGGACGGCTTTCGCCGTGGTTTCAGCCAGGGCCTGCCAGTCCAGGCAATCCTCCGGCACAAAACGTTCATTAGGCTCATTGACCAGATCGTACGCCCAGACCACCTCCGAGTCTTTATAGCGCCGCGCCATTCTTTTCCAGTTGTCGACGAAACCGCGCTGACACTCCCGATCCGTGAACAGGTTCGCCCCGGAGTCGGGCCCGCCCCGAGGCGGAGAGTGCACGTCGATCACGACATACATTCCGTATTCGCGACAAACCGGCAAAGCCGCGTCCAGTTGCTGCAACCGCTGTTCGAGCCAGGCGTTGTAGTGCTTTGGGGAAAACCCGCCTTTCGGCGGTCGATAGCCCACCAGTTGCCAGCGAACCAGGTTGGCCTTCCATTCCACGCCGAGCACTCGCAGGCTGTCTTTTCCGATGTTGGGACTTACCATGGCCCCTCGGAGCCGCATTCCCGCCGGATGCCCGGTGTAGACGGCCCCCGACGCCGCCGGCGGCTTCCGCACGAACGGTCCCTTCCGAACCACGATCCGCAAGTCATCGAACCAGACGCTTCCGGTGACGGCCTCAAGGCCCATGTACAGACGCCAGTCCGTGGCGTTCTCGGGTATGCGCACGGCAAACGCGACCCGCCGCCAGCCGAACGAGCCCACCCCGATGCCGGCCTGAGGATAGGAGCGCTTGCCCGGGGCCACAACGGGGGCCATGTACTTGATGCCGTTCCAGGACTCGGGTTTCTCGGTCACGCCTTCGGCCCGGACCCATCCGGTGAGATTGACGAGACAGCCCCGAACCTGCTCCACGGGCAGTTTCAACTGGGCCACGGTCGATCCCGGGCCCGCCGCGGGAGAGCGTTCGATGAACAGAGCATGGCCGCCGTTTCGACCGGGGCCCAGTCCGGGCGAACCGGTCCAGCCTTCGAGGGCCGTCGGGCTTTCGAAATCTGCTTGAAAAACCACCTGCCCGGGAACGGCGCGGTCTTGGGCCGCCGCCTCGACCGCGACGGCACGCCAAGTCAGGGTCGCGGCAAACAGGAATCTGCGCAGCATTTCATTCTCCTTCACCCCGGTTCAGTCATAACCTTCGCCGCGAAATGACGCAACTTATACGGTTACAGGTCATTGTGTCGAACGACGTACAAAGCTGCGTCAAAACATCGCCCGGGCCGGCGGGTCGCTGCAATGTTCCGAACGCAATTGCGATACGTCATCGCAGCAGATGGGCCATGTGCGGTATTCGGCTCAAGCGGTCGGTGTTCTTCGAATGTCCCGCTGTGGGATCGGGGAACGTCGTTCACGGCAATCCCGGTTCGGAACGTGTTTCGACATGCGACCGATTGCACGGGCAGGGCGGAGGGACAGCGATGCCGTCGGTCGTTTTCCTCTCCCAATCTCGCCCGGTATTCTTCCGCCGCCACCCATTGGGGCAAGAATACAATCGGCAATCAGGCATCGCGGGATCGGCTCGACTCGCGAATGCGGCCGGCGACGGGCTGCCGGTACGACGCCAGATCCAAGCCTGTCCGTTCCATCCGTTGCCGATAATAGGGTGAGACTATGGGCGGCCGCCCCTTCTGGCACACCAGTCGGTCTCCGTCGGTCAAACCCAGTCCGCGCGGCTCGAGTTCTCGAACCATGTTCTCCCGCCAGCGCCGGAGCAAGGGCGCGGCGGCCGGATCGTCGGCCAGGTTTTGCATCTCGCCCGGGTCCGCTGCCAGATCAAAGAGCTGTTCCGTCCCCAGGCGCGGGAACCAGATGTACTTCATCCGCCCGTCGGTCAGGTATTGCATTTCCTGTTCCTCGGAGTAGCAGGTGCAGTGTTCGCCGTGCACGTACGTCCGCCAGGCCACGTCGGTTTTTCCGAGGGCCAGGGGCGTCATACTCGAACCGTCCACGGTCGCCGGGATCTCCACTCCCACGGCGTCGAGCAGGGTGGGCATGACGTCCCGCAGCATGACCGGCGCATCCAGCCGTTGGCCGCGGGGCGCCCGCATCGCGGCGGGCAGGCGGAGGATCATGGGGACATGGGCGGAGCCTTCGTAAGCGTAGGTCTTTCGCCACAGATTGTGGTCCCCCAGCATGTCGCCGTGGTCCGCGGTAAACAGAATCACGGTATTCTCGAGTTCTCCCGCTTTGCGCAGCGCCATCAGCAGGCGTCCGATCTGATGGTCGATATGATTGACCTGCCCGTAATAACCGGCCCGGGCCCGGCGAATCTCCTCGGGTGTGCGGACTCCGCGCCAAGCATCGGGGCGGGCCGCGTCTTGCGGCACATCATGGCAGGCGGCCCAGCTCCCCACACTCGGGGCGGGCAGGTCTCGGCGTTCGTACATCTCGAAATAGTAGGGCAGCGCATCGTACGGCGAATGCGGACGCGCGAACGACGTTTTCAGAAAAAACGGCGCCGTCGGATCGCGTTTTTGCAGGAACCGGATCGATTCGTTGACGGTCCAGTTGGTGGGGTGCAGGAATTCGGGGGCGTGGTACGGACGCGCCATCCAGGAATTCCAGTCGATCCCGTGATCGGTGATGCCATAATCGCCGGTCTTGTTGGCGTCGAACCAAGCCCGGTAATCGGAGACGAAGCCGGGATCGACGGTCCGCCCCGATTCGTCCAGGATCGTGTTGTGAAAGCCGTTGAGCGAGCGCTGGGGGTGAAAGTGCATCTTGCCCACGCCCTGGGTGTGATATCCGGCCCGGGCCAGTTCCCCGGCAAGAGTATGGCGGAACCCCACGCCCATGGGGCCCTGGCCCCGCCCCATGCCCAGGATCCCCGTATGCCATTGGTCCATGCCTGTAATCAGGCTGGCCCGGGCCGGGACGCACGACGGACAGGCTGTGTAGGCTTTCGTGAAGAGCGTGCCGGTCGCAGCCAGCCAGTCCAGGTTCGGGGTCTCGACGGCCGGGTTTCCGGCGCAGCCGAGGCAGTCGAATCGGTGCTGATCGGTCATGAGCAACAGGACGTTCGGACGTTTTGACATTTTACAGGTTCCCTTTCCTATTCGCATTACGCAACCCGATCCATGGCGATCGCCTCGGCCTACCTGTCGGCGCGGCTGCGGCGAGCGTGGAAACGTCGCGCCTGCCGGTCCGTCCGAAGCCTCTCGCTGGGACGGTCAGGGGAGCGAACCCCAAGGTTCGCAACCGACGCGTCCGATCCGCCGGGGCCGGGCCCATTCCCGGACGGTCCCCGCCTTATCGAGTGCCGCTTCCCATTTGCCGTCCCCGGTGCGGGCGAGGATCTTTACAGACCCATCGGACTTTCTGAGGGCGATCTCGGCGGCAAGTCCGGCCGGGTTGGGGGCGTCGCCGGCGTTTTTCACAACGATCTCGATCAGATTTTCCCCGGCCTGCAGCACAATGGGAAACACCGCCGGCGGCGTCCAGCCCGTGAGTACGCCGCAGGATGCCTTGTTCACAAAAACTTCGGCTGAATCGTCCACGGCCGCGGCCATGAACGCGCCGTCCCCTTTCCCGAGTTCGGCGACCGTCAAGCGGCGGCGGAAACGAGTCGTCTCACCGGGGGCGGCGGCCATCGCGTCCGGCCCTCCCCGCCGCCAAACCCACCACGCCTGCGGAAGTCCCTGCAGGCTCGGGGGCGGGAGCACCACACGCCCGGACTTGCCTCGGCGCAGGTCTCTTGGAAAATACCCGATGGGACGTCGCCGTTCTTTCGACGGCGCGGGATCGGGGCCGAACCGGTAATTGAACCGCCGGTTCGGCGCACTGTCGCCATTGACCCCGAATTCGTCGATCGCAATCCGTTGGATGTTGTCGGCCCAATGAAAATCGAAGGCGGGCGGCTCCACCCCGTCCAGGCCGAGAACCGACCGCGAAATCCGCAGTTCGAGACGATTGCCGGCGACACGAAACTCCGCCCCCCCCGCTTCCTGCCAAGTCGTCGAATCGGATGGCCGCACCACCGATGCACGCTGCGTCGAGCCGCTGCGCGAAGCATCGATCAGAAAGTCGTAGCCGTTCCAGCCCGTGGCGGGGTCCTGGTCCGCGTCGACGAACAGGAGCATCCAATTCCGGTCCGAGACCGGGGTGAGCGCGCGGCGGGTCTCGACGAAGAAAAAGACGCTCTCGGCGTCGTACGCGGCTTTGCAGCGCACGATGTCGTTGCGTCCAGTGTCGTTCACATAGACCCGCCCGTCGTAGCCCGGTTCGCGGCGGTGGAGGGTGTCGCCTACGGTGTCCCGAAACTCGGGTCGGACCGCCGTCCAGTCGTCAAAGCGGCCGTCGATGCGGATAGCGGCCGGCCCCTTGGGCAAAGCACGGGAACGGACGCCTTTGAACATCCGGACCCAAGCCACAAGCTGATAGTAATAGCTGTCGCCGAACCCGCCCTTCATGGGCTCGATGTCGCGACTGTATTCCTCGTTGTATTCATCGATGAACAGGCCGCCGGGATAGACTGCGTCGTCGTGTTCGTTGAACGGGCCGAATTTGGGAAGGCGGCTGGCCGTCCACTCGTTCCAACCGGTAACGAATACCACCTGCGGATCGAGTTCGAGGGCGCGGCCCCATTGTTCGCGAAAGTTGGGACCATAGAGTACGGCCTCGGCGTTGGGATCGCGGGCGAGGTCGTGCCAGCTCCGCCCCATGGCGCCCTTCTTGTGGCTCATGGGAGCGGGGCCGAAATATCCGGGGATGGCGTTCTGCGCCACGCCCACGGCCACGCATTCGATGTGTCCCGTCGCATCCGGGAACCCGTGCTGCGGGTAGACCTGGAGCCAGGGCCACTGGCCCGGACCGCTCGGTCGGGTCCAGTACCCGGGAATGGGAGCGCGAAAAGTGAAGAACTCGCGAATTTCCCGCTTCTTTCGGAAGTATTTGGGGTTCGCCAGGATCAACGGCTTGCCCTCCCACCGGAACCAAAGATCCGCGTAGAGGCCCGGCCGATAGAGTTCATCGAACACGCGCTCGACAACCACGGTCGGGTCGCCGAATGGACACATGAACGCGATGGACGGCGTTCGGTTCCCCGCTTTGCGCATGGCACTGAACTCGCGACAGAGGGCCAGGTAGCCTTCCTTCCAGGTGAACGGCGGGTTGGTGGTGTCGAAGACGATGACGTCCACGCCCGCATCCGCGAGCATCGAGGCGTGTTTCCGGAGGACGAACGAATCCGTGGTCCGGTAATACCCCAGTTCCGGCTCTCCCCAAAAATGGTTTGCACGAACTCTGGGCCACCGAGGCGGTGTCCCTTCGGCCAAGGCCTCGCCGATGATGCGACTGTTGTCGTATACGTCGCCGCGGACGCCGGGATTGATTTTCGGCAGGTGCCAGGTCCAGTAGAACATGGCGACGATTTTTCCCGGCCGGGGCGGACCGCACGTTTCGGCGCCGGGCAGGACGCGTCCGAGCGCGTCCGCGGCAACCCACGTGTCCGCAAAGATGTCGCGGGTCGACCCGACCGATCTCCGGCCTCGGGGAGTCGGCGGCGGGCGGTGGACCGCCGTGGGAGCCGGTGCGGCCGGGGCCCCGGATAGGGTGACGGCGACTGCGAGTGCGGCAAAAGACGGGAACGTCCCGGTCGACAATCGACAGCGAATTCGTTTCATACAGATGCCCCTTGTTGACGTGAACCCCGAGAAACTATCAGCTGCGGACTCCGCAAGTTCGCCCGGGATCGCCCCGGCGGAAATCATCCGCTTCAACGTCTTTGCACGACCGGCGTTCCTGCTTGAATCAAGCCGGGTCATGGAAAAACGTCGGGCAGGCGTTTGGCGCCTCCAGACATCGCTCGCCTGCTCGGCGCGTTTCGCACCAAGGCGGTCCCGCTGCCCTGATGAATCCATCACCTTTGTCGCGAGAGGGTGCAGGTGTACACGGGCTCAGATCATTGTGTCGAACGCCGGTCGGGGTTCTATTGAGCGCCGCTTGGGTCGGCAGGCTGCACCAATGTTCCGGAGACGGTTGAGATACGTCATCGCAGCAGATGGTTTCACGCATCATTCAGGCTGGAAGCCTCTCCCTTCATATCTCTGTCCTGTTCCATCCGAGTTCGCGGCGCGGCAAGGCGGTCGGTTTCTTCAAATTTCCCGCCCATGCACGACCTCCACTTTGCCGTCCGTTCGCACACGGACCACACATTCACTCTCCCCCCACGCCGGCGTCACGATCAACCGGTTGACCCCATTCCCCGAAACATACTGGTGGAAGCGGTGAAAATGCCCGGTCGCAACGAGTCGAATACCCTGGGCAAAACATGCCTCGGCAAAGCGCGCTGCGTCGCGTTCGGGCACATGTTTCGCGCACCGGCGCGACCTTCGTTCCATGCCGCTCTTGATCCGACCGACCAAGGCCGGGATGCCCGGGGCATGGGCGAGCAACCAATGGGCCGCTCCATTCTTGGTCAAAGCCCGAAACAGACGGTAGCCGCGGTCCGCGGCATCGATCAAATCGCCGTGGGCGTAGAGACATTCGCCGTCCCGGTATTCCCGTGCGGCGCACCACGAGAATGCGTCGGCATGGTGACGAGCCACGAAAAACTCGTGGTTGCCTTCGACAAATCCGACTGTCCTTCGGTCGCACTGCTTCCGGCACCATGCCAGGAAGCGACGGTGCAGATCCGTCTCGTAGCGGGGTAAGCCGATCCAGAGTTCGAGGATGTCGCCCAGGAAAACCACGCCCTCATCGGTGTCCGCGATGCGGTCCAGCATGGCGAAGAACGAATCGACGTTTCCGTTCTCGACGCTGACATGTGCATCCGCCACAAGGAGCATCGGCTTTGTCCTCGATCCCGTGTATGTCATGACTTTTCGGTGCACGCGAATGGAACATGTACGCCGTCAGGCTGCCCGGTGCAACCCGGTCCATCCGGGATTGCGCCTACCTGCGCCCGGTCCAGGCTCAGCACAGTCCCGCGACGGGTCGGTCGCTTCATTCGAATTCCCGGGACCAAGGGCATTGGAGTCCGCGGTCCCCGCGGCAATCCCGGCACGACCTGTCCACCGAGGTCCCTTTCGTCCGCGTTCGGGACAAGTGCGGCGGACTCCCGGCGTTCCGGCGAATACAGCGACAGGCCTTTCGGCCGCCCCATGAAGGGTTGGTCAAGGCGGAGGCCGCCGGACCGATTCTGTCCGCGAACGAAGACATGCTGCACGGCCGGCCCCGGTTCATCGAAGCGGGACCGCCAGCGTCCAGGTATTCTTCGCATTGCGGAACCCTCCGGGCCCGTCGGCGGTGGCCGCGAACAAGTGCGTCGGTGCACCGGACTGGTCGAACAGAAGTTGAGGACGCTCAAGTGCCCCTTGGACGGTTTCGGAACCATCGTCCCAACGGATGCGCTTGGACCAGGCCTTGGGTTGCGGAGCCAACCGCCAATCCAGGGCGTCCGGCGAAAGGGCGTGCACGCCGGCATGTTGTTCCCCGGTGATCCCGCCGGTCATGTCTTTCGCCAGCATTTCATAACGGCCGTCGTTGCGCCAGACAAAAGGGTCTTCGACGAAATTCCCGCCCGGAAGCTGCAGTACCGGGTCGTCGCGCAGACGCTCGAACGGGGCGTCCGGACCGGCGGCCGCCGCCACGCCGAGCCGCAGTCCCCGGGGCGTATTCGACCGGTAGTACAATAGGATACGTCCGTCTTCGAGTACGACCGGGGCCGGATTGGTCACCACGGTATTGTCCCATTTCTCCGGGCGCGGTTGGAGCACCGGGCGCTCGGGCCGACGCCAGGGCCCGGCGACCGAATCCGCCACAGCCATGCCGATCCGGACCGTGCGGTAAATGGCATTGCAGACGGGCGGGAATTGCTCGATGCCCAGTTCTTCGGGGGATGGGTCGGGTCCGTCGTGAGTGGCCCCGATATAGAACAACAGGTATCGGTCGCCGCAACGGCGGATCGTGGGGTTGTGCGTCATGCGCCCGTCCCAAAATCCCGAACCGCGGGGCGGCAGCACTTCTTCAACGTAAGTGTACGGCCCTGCCGGCGAGTCGGAAACGGCCCGGACAACCCGCGAGTAGGCAATGTAGCCTTCGAAAAACGGAAACCGCTTGGGCCAGCACGAGGCAAAAAGGTGGAATCGGCCGTCCTCCCCGCGAATCGGAGACCCCCCCCACACCCACCAGCCGTCGCGCCGGAAGCCCCCGCCTGCCGGGGCCGGCTGCAACCGCGCCATGAACGGCGCGCCCGTCAATTCGTTGTCCCTCATGTTCCTGTCTCCTGTTCACTCGTGGAAAAGCAGAAAAAAACCGCACGACCGGCCGCTCGCGGGAATACCCGCGGTTTTGCTGTGCGGCTGCCGCGGGCGCCCTGCGGACAGCACAAAACCCGGCAGGTGCGTGCCGAGAACAGTCCGGCAACCCGCAAGCATCCTGCGGACTTCCAGTGTCCACATGGCCACCCGTCACCAATCCGCCAAGGGCGCCTTCCGGGCGCCGGTGTAGCGCAATTCGAAAACACGGCCGTCGAACGCGCCCAGCTCGAGCGGGATGCTCAGCGTACGTCCGTGCCATGCGCCCCGCACCGGTTTGCCTGTCAGGGCGTCGGACACCGTGAACGCCCGCTCCGGTAGAGCAAGACGAACCTGCCCTCGGCTCGGGGCGAAGAAGTTGGCCGCGAACACGAACAGGTCGCGGTCTCTGCGGACCCGACAGGAAACGTCCGGCAACGGTGCGGAGTCCGCGATGCCTTTGCCGCCGTGATCGAGCGTCTTGGAATCGCTGCGCAAACCCCCAGCAGCGTCCGGCTCGAATCGACTTCGGGGCGCCAGGCCCGCCCGCGCGATGAGCCCGCCCCAAAAGCGCACCGCGTTCGGATCCGGCGCACGCGAGCGATGCTCGGGACCGAGTGCGCTCAGCAGCCAAATCACGCGGCCCTTGCCCACGGCACTCTCGACGACCGCCGGGCCGCCGTCTTCGTATCGGCCCAGGACGCGCACTCTTTTCTCGAGCACCAACCCGCGTGGGCGACCGCGGGCCTCGAGTTTCCTGCCGTCGGGCAATACGATTCGCGCCGCGTTGCGGTCGAACCCGGTGCAGCGCACCCCGAGTGCTTCGGCCGCGCCTCCCCCCGGGACCACGGGATACGCACGGTACACGCCGTCAAACTGCGCGAACGCGCCGTCGATCACCACCAGTCCGCCGCCGCGCGCCACGTCGAGGATGCGTCCGACCGCCGCCGGACGAATCACGTGACACCACGGCACGACGAGCACCCGTTCGCGATCCAAGCGGTCGAACATCCCGTCACCGATGAACTCGACGCCGAATCCGTTGCGCTCGGTGAGCCAATAACTGCCGTTGTGCCCTTTCACCCCGATGGCCTCCCAGGTGGACCCGCCGGTTTCGAGGATATTGGCGATGGACACGTCGTCACCCAAAAACTGACCGATCCGCGGCTCGACCCGACGCAACTCCGGCACACGAACCCGTTCGCGGAAACGCGCGAGGTCCGCAACGAATCTTTTGAATGAGGCATACGCCGGGTAGGGTCTCCAGTCTTTGTCGAACAAACCGAAGACCAACGGCAGTCCGGCCCGGGTGCCTTCGTGGTAATAATTGTATGTGAAGAAAGTCATCAGGTTGTAGCCGCGGCCGACCAGCCACCAGCCCTGGGCCTCGGCCAGTCCCGGTGGCGACAAGTCCTGAACATAGAGTTCGTGGACCATCACCGGCTTGCGCTCGTTGGCATACACGGACGCGTTCATGTCGAAGTTCAAGAACAGTTCCGCGGCATATCCGAGCGTGGTCTTCATTTCTCCGGGCAGGTACAGATCCATGCCGCCGGCGTCGGCGATCTTGGCCAGCGGGAAGAACACGTGGGTCTTGAAGTTCGGCCAACACGGCTGCTCGCTCAGCGGCACGGTCCCGCCGTTGGCGCGCCGAAATGCGCTCGCAAAGTCACGGTACCAGTCCAGCAGCAATTCGTCATGCCAACGTCGCCAGGCCATGGCCCGCGGCTTGTCCAGTTCGAACAGGCGTTTCCACCGATCCGTGTTGCGTTTGGGCAGTTCCAGGGCCACCTGCATCATCTTGAGGCGCTCGGCGGCCATGTCCACGTCCGCCGGACTGCCCAATTGCTCGACTTCGTCCCAGGTCGTGTACCGGCTGCCCCAGGCACGGTTCAGCTCCACAATGGACCCGTACTTCCGGCGCAGCCAGTTGCGAAAGGCACTCGTGCAGTGTTCGCAGTAGCACGGCGGATAGCTCAAGCCCTCGCCCGCCATACTCTGATCGATAACGGCTCGGTTGTCGCGCAGGCCTTTGCCGAATTCGGAGGCCCAGCGTTCGAGCGTGGCGCGTTTTGCGGGGTCCGCACAGACCTGACTGTACGAGAACACCGGCGTATGCCAGACTCTCATACCATGGGCCAGAACGGCTTCGAGTGCCCGTCGGAACGACGCGCCGTCTTTCTTCGCGCCGAACCGGACCACCTTCACACCATCGGCGGCCATGCGCGCCAACACATGGTCGTCCATGGGATTGCCCACGTACGCCGCCCCCGGCGCGCAGATCGTGCTCAACGTGTCGTCACTGCAGCCGAACACAGGCAGGCGCTGCAGCGGGATCCCGTGTTCCCCGGACGCCGGTATGAAGGTCACGCGCAACTCGTAGCGGGCGGGTTCAAGTCGCAACCCGGGAAACGTCAGTTCCAACCGCCGACTCTTCCCCGGCTGAAGGTCCACCGGCACCGAACGGCTGCCGCACTCCTTGCCGTCCGGACCGGGACCGGAAACAACGAATCCGAGCGTGCCGCGCGCGCGGCGCTTGAGGTCGCTCCCGATGCGGATCGGCAACGACAAGTCGCGCCCCGTCGAAAACACCACGGGCTTGGTCCGCAGCACCTCCACTGCGAGACCGCGTCGGTCCAGCAGGCCGAATTGCGGCGCTCCCGCGGTCCGGCGGAAGAACCAGCGACGTTTCAACGGGGTCACAGGCAGTTCCTGCAAGGCAAGACCCGCCCCGACCATGATGCGGAGCCGACCCGGCCCCCAGCAATCGTGCGGAAAGTCCAGCCGCCGCGAGACGCTCCCGTCCGGTGGAACAATCTGCTGCGGTCCCAGCGGTTCCGTGGTACTCATGCCCGCAGTCCACACCGTTTGATTGAAAGCCGCCGGCGTGTACCCGTACCACGGCGGAGCCAGTGTCCGACTCGGCAGCCAGCGGTCGAAGCGGATGGTGACACGCCCGCTTGTCCGGTTCAAGACGTCGACCGTTCCGTCGTCCTGCAACAGTGCGGCAACCGCAGGTATCGTCGGGTCGAGAGCGTGAAGTGCCGCCACCTCTCCATCGGTCAGGCGGCGGTTGAACAAGCGCAGTTCGTCGATGTCCCCCGCAAAGGCATAGCCCCCACCGACCGTGTGGGAGCCGATTCGGCCGGGCCACACCGGCGACAACGGCGTGGGCTTGAAGCGGCCCTTGCGTTCCACCGCTTTCTTACCGTTCACGTAAAGGGTCGCTCCCGCCATGCAGTCCCAGGCCAGGGCCAGATGCACCCACTGGCCGGCTGCCAGTGGACTCGGCAATTCCATGCGCCGTCCGAGGGCGGGCCAAGTCACCAGTTTGTCCGCCTGGACGAACATGACCGTTTCGTAACCGTCCACGAGCGTGTTGCGCGATGAAACCATGAAATCGAAAAGAATGCGTGGCTTCGGGCCGGGAGGATCGCTCGCCTTGGCCCAAAGCGCAATCGTCCCTGTCCGCGCCGTTTTACCGAAAAACGCGACGGGGTTCGGAAGGTAGAGTCCGTTGCCGCGTGTGCCGGGCAGTCGGATCGCGCCTCCGAACCGTCCCGCACCGCGCGGGAGCCGGCGCACGTCCCGCGTCGTGGCCGGCCACGGCGTCAATCCCGTGCTGCGCCCCGGGGCTTCGGGGGTTTCGAACCGGTACCAGGCACTGAATTGCGGGCGTTCCGTCGCCGCCCGTGTCGCACCGGCAACAATCGCGCCCACCGCGATCCAAGACATCCAGAACGGCTTCAAGTCGCGTTGCATGGCGAACCTCCGGATCAAAAGAACTCAGGACCCGCGCAATATAGCGGCATTGGGTGCGACATGCGCGACACGGTAGACGCGGCGTGCGGCGTCTCGTCGCGTACCGAGAAACGGCGAGACGCCGTTTTTACTCTGGGGTTCGCATCCGCGTTAATCTGCGTTCATCCCCGGTTCTTTTCTTTCTCAACCCCGATAGACATCGATGCACGCGGATTGGGACGCGAGGAGGTGAAAGTCGAGCCCTTTGACCGGGGCCGGACGAGCGCGCACGGCAGGCGGCTCGCCCCCCCTGCAGATCAGCGCCCGGTGGGCTGAGTCTGGTACAATGCCGAGGTGAGAGCGCCCCCAAACACCCCTGATTGATCAAACCACTCGGGTTGACAGGCTCTCCCGGCGTGGCATCGCTTGACAGAACCCCATCCACCGAATATACGCATTGCAAATCGGACCCGAAAGCCGATCTCAATCGTCCCGTCACTGTTGGAAACGGCTGGTTGCGACCGTTCCGTACTTGGGACTAATTCGATTCTGCCGGATCTGGGTTCGCGCCTGCTCGCCGCCGGTGTCGTGCCTTGCGTTGCGGACCGCGCGGTTTGGCGCCCGGCCAATCTCCCCGAGGAATTCTTGAGTCAGAGTTTCGGCGGCAATCTTCAAGTCGAATCCGGTCCCCTCGCGTCCTAGGGGCAGGCGCCGTTTCCGGCCTATTTCAGGAGTCAAGGCAATGCAGACGCTTCACGACCGGCGTCGTACGATGGCTCGCTTCCTCGTCTGCTCGTGTGTTCTGCTCACATTCCGGACGCCGGCGGCGAGCGAACTCCGCAACCCGGGATTCGAAGAAATCGATCCGCACGGAGGGCCGGCCTGCTGGAAGGTGCGTGGCCGACGCGCCGCCGCCGCTGTGGAATCACGACCGTTTTGGCAGCGCCTGACCCGGGCCTTCAATACGGGCAAGTACACTCGTTTGCGCGTCTACCTCCGCCTTCAGTTCGATACAGGGACGGTCCGCTTCGATGCGGTACGACTCTCCGGCATCCCTTTGAAAAACCCCGGGTTCGAGCAGGCCGACGGCAACCGCTTTCCGGGTTGGGGGCAAGACAACGCCGGCCGGACCATCTTCCGCGATATGTCCGGCGCGGCCTTCAGCGGCAAAACCTGCCTGCGGATTTCGCAGAAAGACCGCAAGGGCATGAGTCGGGTCTGGCAGGACATCCCATGCAAACCGGGGCAAGATCTCACGTTTTCGGTTTGGGCCCGGGGCGACCGTTCGATGAATGCCTACGCGGAAGTCTACGGCATGGAAACGGACGGAAAACACGGGCCGTTCTGGAGCACGCGCCGGTTTCGTGTCCAGGACGATGGGACCGGTCCATTCGGGCGACACGCCCTCGCGCTCCGCGCCGACAAGGGCGGACGAATAGAAGTTTCTCAGAAACTGACTTCCAAACTGCGCGGCCGCGCCGTGTTCGAAGCATCCGTCATGTTTGTCGATTTGGCTGCCGGCGTCCTGCGCCTCCAGGTTGCGGACGCGCATACCGGACAGTTGCTGGCCGCCGTTCCGGCCGGGACCCCCGAACGTCGGGGCGCCGGATGGGAACGTTGTCGGGTGGACTTCCGCATGCCCGAGCACGGCGACGTCGAGGTCGCCGTGGTGGGGCATGGCCCCATTGGCCTGGTCCGGATCGACAACGTCCGCCTCCGGAACTGGACTCCGCCCTTTCCGGTCCGGCGCTTCGAGCAGCAGGTCGGGGCGCCGGACCTCGTTTGGCAGTCCGGTGCCCCACCTCAGGCGACAGGCCTGCCGGATACGCGTTCCGTGCGCCGAGCCTGGGAACTCCTGTGCGAGACGTTGCACGCGGCCCCCGATGCTGCGCCCCAGGGACCACCGGTGGAAATCGTCTTGCAGAAGCCGGCGCCCAACCCGGCCTGGCCGGCGACCGAGCGCTATCGGCTGCAAGTGACTGCCGACGGCGTGCGCATCGAAGCCTTCGGTCCGGACGGCGTGCGTTGGGCCCTAATGACCTTGCTCGGGCTGGGGGCATCCGACGCACGAGCTTGGCACGCTACGGCTTGCCGGATCGACGACTGGCCCGACCTGCCTCTCCGCGCCTCGTATGTGGCGGGTCTACCGTTCGATCCCGAGCGCCGTGCGGCATTGTGTCGTCGACTCGTGCGCCTGAAAATGAACGCCCTCGTCATCGAAGACAGCGCCTGGTTCACTCTCGGCAATGCCGACGTGCGGAAGCGGGTGAGGGCCGTGTGCCGGGACATCCGCGACTGGGGGATCGAGCCCATACCGGAACTCCAGAGTTTCGGACACGCCGGCCAGCAAATTGTCCGCGACCCGCGCGTTGCGGAAGGAAAATGGGTCCGGGGCGAACACCTCCAGTTGCACGGCATGGATCCGGTGCCCCTGGCGCAACACAACGTGATTCGAACCTCGGCAACCGACGTGGTTTTGACTTCAGTCGACGGCAAAACGGTGTATGCCCTCGGCAAAGACTATGCCGTTGTCGACGGAACCATCGAGTACCGCCATGCCGACAAAGCCGTCCCGTTCGCCGTGCGCCGCCTGCCCGGTAGCCGCATCCCGGGCGGCGCCGCGGTGGTGGCTTCGTACGATGTTGTGGGCGGAGGCGGCAGCTATTGTCCGTCCGAGCCGGCCGTATATCGGATCTGCCTGCCCGCCTTGCAGGCGGCTATCCGGCTCGTCCATCCCCGATATGTTCACATCGGCCACGATGAACCCACGCGCATGAATGGCGACAGCCGTTGCCGTCGGCGCGATCTCTCCGAAACCGCCTTGATCGCCGAAGATCTCACCCGCTGGAACGCCGCCGCGCACGAGGTCGATCCCAGGGTTCGGCTCATGATGTGGGCCGATCCCCTGAACCCTTTTCACAACGGACGCCGAGTGCTCCGCGACGACGCGGACTTCGGGAATATCCCGAAAGACATCATCCAATGCGTCTGGTTCTATGGTCCGTCCGACCCGTTGAGCAAAGGCTGGTCAAGTCTTGAATTTTTTGCAAAACAGGGGATAACGACTACCGGATCACCCTGGTACAACCGTACGTGCGCCGAGAACTGGGGCCGCGTCGCCCGCAAGGCCCTCGACCGGGACCTGCCCTTCCTCGGCATCATCTACACCAGTTGGCATCGCCGCTGGGACGCCCTCGACGCCACGGCCGCCGCGGCCTGGAAAGCGGGCCGCTGACACGTGGCCGCCTCAGATTCTCGTACGCGGTGAGGGCCGATGCCCCGTGCCCCGACTACCGGTCCCCCGGCCCTCGCATCCCAGTCGCCGTCGTGAGCATCCGATCCCGTGTCCGAAGGACGCGATTCGGGCCGAGACCGGTTTCATTTCGGCGGCCGCCGCGGTAGAGTTTCCTCAGCAAAGGCGATGTTGCCGTGGATGCCGGCGCTGGATCGACTTCGGTTCGTCCCGTTGACTCTGACGAGACGGGGCGTCCGCTTGCACTCCCGCGTTTTCCGAGGCGATCAATATCATGAAACATTGCGGAACACCGGAAGCGGAAAAAGCGCTCAAACTCCGGATGTCCGGGACGGCCGGCGGGCTCCGGCTGGCGGCGTGCATGGTCGTAGTGATGTTGGTCGCACCGGCGGGAAAGGCGGAGAACAGCGTGATCCGCAAACCGCCGGACACCGGCTTCGTGACCCTGCGATCTTTGTCTTACTCGGAAGCCCGGGAGATCGTCGCCCCGTTTCTCTCCGAGAAAGGACGACTCGGGTTTGCGCAATCCCGAAACCTGCTGATCATTCACGATTACCCGGAGAACATCGAGGCTGTTCGTCGAATCTTAAAGAAAGTGGACACGGCCCCTGTGAATATCCGGATCGACGTGGCGTTCGACCAATCGCGTCGGAACTCGAGTGCGGACGCAGATGTGAGAATCGGCGGAGTCACCGTCCGGCGCCGTGGCGGGCGGACGCGGATCGGCGCGGCCGGGGTGTTGTCGGCGGGGGCGGAGGAACGTCGCAGCCGCACTCTCACCCGTCAATTCGTCCTGACCCTCAACGGCCATGCCGCCCGCATCTGGGTTGGGAAAGAAGTCGCGGACCCGGTGTGGGTGCGGGAATACGGCTATCGGCACGGCTGGTGGCGTCAGGAGCTGGCGAAGCGTCGTCTGGGCGCGTCCCTCGAGGTGCGCCCCCGTGTCTTGCCTGACGGCAATATCGAGATCCAGGTGTATCCGCGGCTGTCTGCTCGCGGCCCCGAACCGCTGAGCGTCGACGTGAAGGAACTGACCACCACGGTCGTGGTTCGGGACGGTCAGACCGTACGCCTCGGCGGGTTGGACCAACGCAAACGCGACGTCTACACGCGACTCTTCGGCATCGGCCGCGTGTTTGACGGCAACCGGTTGACCATCACCCTGACCCCGCACCTCGTTCGAACCAAACGCCCTGTCCCGGCGACGAAGAATTGAGTCGGGCCCTGCAGGCGCGCCACACCGTTTTTCTCCCGATTGATTCACAGACGTCACCGCAGCGGATGGCTCATGCACGATCCGGGCTGGAAACTCGCGCTGTGTTTGCGGCCCGTTCAGCACCACTTGAGAAGACGCTGGATGGGGTCTGGAACGTCGGCTACAACAATACGCCGTGGGTTTCGAGAGCACGGCGCAGGGCGTTGATGTCGAGCAAGTGCGGGTCTGTTCTCCGGGTTGCCGCCAGCGCCGCTGCGGTCCCGGCGGCTTCGCCCATGACCATGCACTGGACCGTGGTCCGGGTACAGCCGAACGCCTCATGCGTCATGGATGCGCATCGTCCGGCCATGAGTAGGCCTCGAGGGCCTTTGGGCAAGAGGCATCGGAAAGGGATGTGAAAGCACCAATCTCGCGGGATCGGTCGCTTGCGGATTTCTTCCGGGACGTCGCTCGCGTCCACCGTGTGGGCCCCCCGACCGATGGCGTCGGGAAAGTCGCGTCCGGTCAGCACATCTTCGACGGTCAGAACGTACTCCCCCCGGACCCGCCGCGTCTCCCGCACGCGGACGTCCGGGCAATCCAGAAGAAACGCCCGGTCGAACCCCGGTATTCCACGGATGTCCCGGAGCTGTCGGCGCACCAGGTCGCGCATGGCCAGTTCGCCCCGGACTCGGTCGTCATTATCGAGTCCGTTGCCGTTCCAGCACGGGCAGCACAGGGTTGCCACGCCGGGATCGGGGGAGTTGTAGACCTGCAAGCCGAACTGCCGACACTTCACCACCATGGTAAACATTTCCCCCTGCTGGAAACGTGTCCAAGCTTCCTCCAGGGTGTATAACGCCAGGCTTTGAATACGAAAACGCTCGGGGTGCTCGAACAGAAACTGGAAGCAACGGCCGAAATCCACATTTCCCACCCGGTACATGATTCCCATTGCGCTCATTGCCCCAAGCTTGGATGGGTCCGCACGCGCCGCGGCGTCGTCCGGTCCGATTCCGAGCACGAAGGGGCACCCGGCCCGGGCAGCGACGTCCCCGTCGCCCGAGGCGTCGATAACAACGTCTGCCGGCACGATGACCCGCCCGGCTTTGGTCTCGAAGACGACCCCGTCGATCCGACGGTCTCGAAGCACGACGTCCACCGCAAGCGCACGGAGCATCAGCTTGACTGCGGCCTCTTCGAGAAGATCCAGCAGCAGGTAGCGGAACGGTACCGGCGAAGCGAAGACGTAACTGCCGGCGGTCCCCGCCGTGCCGACGGCTGCGTCGCTTTCAATGAGCCGATGGGCGATCTCCAGCGGGATACCCCCGACGATCCGGACTTTCTCCGGGGTGCGAGCCAGTTGTGCGAGGATTTCTTCCTGGACAGCCGGGTCCTTTTGGTGAACGATGAAGTTGGTCAGTCCGGCGTTGCCGCCGGTCATCATTCCGCCCACGATCCCGGAAGCCTCCGCAAGGATGGTGCGGGCGCCGGATCGGGCCGCGGCAAGTGCTGCAGCCACTCCGGCGGGTCCGGCTCCGACCACCAGGACATCGGTCCCTTCCACGACGTGCGCCGTTGATGTGGTCTCGACTTCCGTCCCCGCTTCGAGTGCGTCCGTTCTGATCACGGCACCATCCCTTTTCGGCCGGCCGCCCCGCGTGGTCTCAACGCTTTGCCGGAAATGTCGGTCCAGGCGGAGCAAGACATCCCCGCGCGCCGCTGTTACCGGGCGGGCCCGGCGTTTCCCTCAGCCGTGTTCTCCCCGTGCGGGGATCGCCGGCCGTCAGTTTCCCAACGAAAACTCTTCCAGCGCTTCCGAGAACTCGGTCTTTATCCGCTGGAAGCCATCTCGCAGCAGACCGTAATCGCCGCCCACGTTCAGGAAGCGTGCCCCTTGGGCGGCATACTCGCGGGCGGTCTCGACGGTCCCGACCGGTATTCCCCACCACTTGCCGTTCTCCGCCGCCGCGGCGGCGATGCTCTCCACGGCCTTCCTGAAACGCGGGTGGTCGAGCTGGAGCGGGATACCCATCGAGAAACTCAGGTCCGCCGGACCGATGAACAAAACGTCGATGCCCGGAACCGTCCCGATTTCCTCGATGTGATCGAGGGCCTCCACGTCTTCGATTTGGATCGCGACGAAGGTCTCTCGATTGGCAAACTGGGTGTACTCGATCGGGTCGTTGAACCCCAGGTCGGCGTCCGGCATCATGGTTTCGAGGCCGCGACGGCCGACAGGTGGGAACTTTGAGTTGCAGACAACCCATTCAGCTTCCTGGCGCGTCTTGACATGAGGGACCATGATCCCGGCTGCCCCGTCTTCGAGCGGGCGGAAGAAGCTTGTATAGCCTTCCCCCTTGCGGATCCGCACGTAACAGTCGACGTCGACCAAGCGGCCCGCTGTGATCATGGCGGATACCTGCCATTGGTTCATGGGGCGGTGCTCGGTATCGATCCAAATGCCGTCGAATCCACAACGCCCCACCAGTTGCACGGCCAGGGGCGAAGGGGCCAAGCTGACATTAACGGTCAGGGCAACTTCCCCGGAACGCAGCTTTTCAAGGACTCGACTTCGGCGCATGACAGACTCCTTTTTTGGCATTGGTTTTATATCCGTGGGGCGGCGTCCCCGCCCTTTTCCAAGAGGGGGGGCGGTGAGAGTCGGTCGCCGAACGGGGCTCCGGAGGGGGCCCCGGCTGTCGGCGGTTACTGTAGTGTGTGCCATAACATTGTCGAGAGGGACGCCCGCTTCCTGTCGGGGCGCCGAAGCGTGTTTGCTCGGCGGGCTTCACTGGGGCGGGGGCCGTCGCCCTCGCCCCCGCCCGACATGACAGCGCGCAACAACGTCATCGTCTATCGCCCGACTGATCGGGAGGCACCGGCGCGGGGTGGAAAAAAACGTAAGAAACACCATATTTCGGTTCTCCTTTCGCGACTCTCGCGTGTCTAATATCCGCGGAAACGTCGCGAGAAAGGCCGGCTGCGCCGCACCCCTTTGCGGGAGGCGCGCGCGATTCCCCGTCTGGCCGGCCTTGAACAGGGCAGACGCCGGGGCCGGGCATGATTGGCGCGGCGGCGTCCGTCGGGAAGGATCGGGCGTTAGCAGGACGTCCGCTCCGCCCGGTTTCGACTGGGATGGGCGGGGCGCTGTCGTGCAGGCAAGTGCTTCCCGTTGTCGTCGCGTGCGTTTGACGTCCGCCGAGTCTCGGGCCTCGAGTTCCCGGCAATCTCACTGGAACAGGAAAAGTTAGAGATAGACGTACCATGGAAGAGAGACACGTTCAACCGGACCGTGAATCGGAACACGATACGTTGCAGGATACACGAGAACAGAATACCATGATGGCTAACCAAAGCGAAGAAAAAGGCCGCGCTTCGCGCGAGGCGGTGAGCCGTGAACCGCAAAATGCCCAGGAGGTCGACGCCGGCGAGCAGGATGCGGCCGTCAAGGTCGATTCGGCCGGCGGGCGTTCCACCAGGAAGTCCCGTTCCAAGGGCGGCGGCAAAGCGATGAAGGCTCAGCGGGACCTCTCCCAGCAGGTCAAGGTTCTTGGTCCCCAGGTCCAGGAATTGGGGGTTAAACTCAAAGAACTCGGTGCGCAGTTGGAGGAGTTTAAAGACCGGTACTTGCGGTCGCGTGCGGAGCTGGACAACTACAGGAAGCGGGTTGCCCGGGAGTTTCAGGCTGTCCGTCAAGCCTCGACCACGGCCGTGATCGAGGAATTCCTGCGGGTCTTCGATCACTTCGAGATGGCCATGGCCCACGCAGACAAGACCTCGGATATCAATGTGCTGAAACAGGGCATGGACATGATCCTGGCCGAATTCTGCAAGGCCTTCGAGACACTCGGCGTGGAACGTATCGAGGCAGAAGGCATGGAATTCGACCCACGGTTCCATGAGGCCGTGGCCCAGGAGCCTTCGACCGAGGTCCCATCGGGCCGCGTTCTGAAGCAGTGGAAATGCGGTTTCCGCTTGGGCGACAGGCTGTTGAGGCCGGCGTCGGTGGTTGTCAGCAGCGGTCCGCCCGACCGCCGGGAAGAAGGGTGACAAGTCATCCTCCGGACAGGCGCGGGCAGACCCGGGTCGCCGGTGTTGCTGCGCTGTCGCGACGAGATTGAAGCCGGGCGCGGACGATTGGCGCCGGCAGCTTTTTTGACGCTTGGCGCTCTCGGCTGTCGGAACCCGCGCCGGTTGATTCGAGTCTTGTCAGGAGGTGTCCCGCCGTTCTTGATTTCAGACGGGAATCACGCTTTCACGAACAACATTTCGGGGGACGGGCTCGTACGAGCACGCCCTCGCTTGAAGACGGACAAGCCATTCCATGCCAAAGGATTACTACGAGGTACTCGGAGTCGACCGTTCGGCTACGGCCGAAGAATTGAAGAAAGCTTATCGCCGCTTGGCGATCAAGTACCATCCGGACAAGAACCCGGGCGACAAAGAGGCCGAGGAACGTTTCAAGGAAGCGTCCGAGGCCTACCAAGTATTGAGCGACCCGGCCAAGCGCAGCCAATACGATCAGTTCGGGCACGAGGCATTTGTCAGCGGCCAACATGGGGCGGGGAGGGGGGCCGGTTTCGACCCGTTCGACATTTTTCAGCAGGTGTTCGGGGGGAGTTTTTTCGAGAGTTTCATGGGGGGAGGGCGCTCTCGGGAAGCGGCCCGGGACGGCGCGGATTTGCGGTACGATTTGCAGATCGATTTTGAAGAGGCGGTGTTCGGGGCGGACAAAGAGATTTCCATTCCCCGAGCCGAAACCTGTACACGCTGCAAAGGAACGGGGTGCGAGCCAGGTACTTCGCGCCGGCGTTGTCCGCAATGTGGCGGGACCGGGCAGATCACCATGGCCCAGGGGTTCTTCAGCATCCGCCAGCGTTGTCCGGTGTGTGCAGGGACCGGAGAGAAAATCGAATCCCCCTGTCGTGACTGCCGCGGCGAGGGGAGGGTGCAGAAACGCAAACGGATTCAAATCCACATCCCGGCCGGCGTGGATACAGGCGCTCGTCTGCGGGTCGCCGGTGAAGGCGAGGCCGGACGGCGCGGGGGGAGCCGCGGAGACCTGTATGTGGTCCTCCATGTGCGCGACCATGAAATCTTCCAGCGGGAAGACAACGACTTGTATTGCGAGGTGCCGGTCCCTTTCACGACCGCGGCGCTCGGGGGCACGATCAAAGTACCCACGGTGAGCGGCACGGCCGAGGTCCGAGTCCCGCCCGGAACACAGAGCGGAACCGTATTCAGGTTGCGTGGCAAGGGGATTCCGTCATTGCGGGGTTACGGGAGGGGCGATCAGCATGTCCGCGTCATCGTGGAGGTGCCTGTGCACCTGTCCGCGAAACAGAAAGAAAAACTCCGGGAGTTTCAGGAAATGACCGCGGACAGTTCATACCCACGCATGCGGACCTTCATGGCCAAGGCCCGCAAATTCTTCTCGTAGCCGCCGTCCCCGCCGGAGAAGCACCGCGGCATCCCTGGCTGCCTGCCGTGCGGCGCCATACGGTTTCGCAACACCCTAGTTTCGTTTTGGTTGCGCACTCGACTGCGGCTGGGGCGTCGTCAGTCGCGCACGGCATCCTCACTCGTTGCACCTTGCAACGCCTGTTACCCGGATCAGGTTCAGCGGGGAACGGCGCCTGCCCGCCGGGTACGTATTCTTTTCGTGCATCGGCAGGAGACCGGGGCGCAACCTCCCTCCCCGTCTCACCGGGTGAAGTACTTGATCCAGGCCATCAGGCCCTTTTCTCCCCGGGCGTCATAGCGTTTGGGCGCGATGCACGCTTCCTTAGCCACAGTGACCAGAGGAGCGTAGCGCGCCTTGCCGCCGTGGACGGACTTCTTGAAGAGCAGCCCTTTTTCCCCGGTGGTCGACGATAGCACGATGATTGGGATGCCTTGTGTCTTGCCCTGGCTTTCGTACTCTTTCCGCAACACGTCAATGACTTCCCAGCCCGTCATCACCGGCATATTCAGATCCAGAACAATGAAAAGCGGGTCGCGGCTGTACGTCCGACGGATCTCTTCGAGTTTGTCCAATGCCTCCTGGCCGTTGGCCGCCTCATGGATCACGATCGTGGGATCGTTCTTGGTGATGTCCCGGGCCACGCGCCGGCGAATGGCGCGCTCGTCGTCCACCAGCAACACGGTGTTGCTCGTGGGGTCCATCCGCTGTTTGATGGTGTCCAGTAACTGATGGTACGCTTCTTTGGTGTCCTGGCTTTCCGGATCTGTGCTCTGGTATTCGTTGCCTGCCATTGCGCTTCCCTCCTTGGGTTTGCCATACCTGAGTCGGACAGTCGGACCCCGGCCGGCAAGCCGGTGGGTCCGTTCCGTCGTTCCATGCTGCAATCGGTTTCGCCGCCGATTGTCCGGCAAGGGCGGCGTCCCATATTTCAGAAACGGATGATGAATCGAGTGCCTGAAGGCCCTGTTTGACAATCGATGGAGCCGCCGTGCACGTCGATGATCTTCTTGGCGATCGTCAAGCCCAGTCCCGTGCCGCCTTCCTTCTTGGTCTTAAAGGCCACGAAAAGGTTGGAAGCGATTTCTTCCGGCATGCCCGGTCCGTTGTCGCGGATTTCCACTTCGATGCCATTGTTCACGTACCGGGAAACAAATCGGACTTCCGCGTTGTCGACTTTGAATTCTTTCAGGGCTTCGACCGCGTTTTTGGCGAGGTTGAAAAAGGCCATCTGCATCTGTTCCGGATCGAAGCTGCGGACCGGAATGTCGTCACTGAGTTCCAAGGCGATGTCAACGTCCCCGCCGGGGAACTCGGCGGCAAAGGCCCGGGCATTGGCCGCGGTCTTCTTCAACACGTCATTGATGTTGGTTTCCACCGCTTCCGGAGCATAGATCTTGGTGAACTGCAGATAGGCTCTGGCCAGGCGTGCGCCGTGGTGTGCGGCGCCGTGGGCCAGCTCGAAGTCCTCGATAATGCTCTCATCCTTGAATATTTCCGGCTCAACGTCCTCGACGTCCTCACGGAGGCAGTTCAGCCACGATTCTGCGGCGATGAGCTTGTTTTTCAGCTCATGGATTACCTGGTACGAAGTTTCCCGCAATTGGAGCACCTCGAAAATGAAGGAGATCGTCGGCAGGATCAGGAAGACCCCGGCCAATCGGTCGGCGTAGAAGCCTTGATCTTTCAGAGCTTCAAGGGTGATCCCTTCCCGGGCTTGCTCCAAGTCCACGCCCGGCAGAACATCCCGGGCGAAAAGCAGTTGCAGCACACCTGTGTTCTTCTGTGCCCGAGAGGCCCGGGCCGCGTGAACCGACGGGATGGGAATACTGAGCAGGTAATCGGTCTGCCGTCGGGTTTGCTGGTCGATGCCGTCGAAGTGCCGCTTGTCCTTGGGCGCATACGTGTAGATGACCACGTTTTGGCGGACGGTTTCGCCGGCAATGCTGCTCCAAGGGACCGACATGCCGATGAGTGACTCGACGTTGGAGAAGAGGAACTTGAGGCCCGGACCCTCTTCCGCCAGGATCGAGCCGCCTTCGGCGCCCGCCAGGTCGATGCAGAACCACAGGCACTGGTTGAGCATCTCCTCCGGTGGACGTGCCAGAGTCAGTTGGAACAGTTCGCGGAGGTACCGTTCGAATTGTGTGTGCACGGACACGCTCCCTGTTCAATGCTGTCCCACACCCAACACCGTTTCGAGCCGGCGAAGGGGCTCCCCCCGGACGATTGTCCGCTTTTCTCCACCGTGACCCCGTTCCCCGCGAGGACTGCGTCGCATCGTCCATCGATAACCTGTACCGAAATGGGCCGGATTTCAAATTGTCCAGCCACGATGCTGCCTCCGGAAACGATCGCGCGTCACGGTGGATGAAAGATGGATTTGGGCTTCACGGGGAAGGCGGCGCAAGTTCGACGGTGCACGGTCCAAAAACGTAAATCCAGACAGCTTGACCGGCAGGAAGCTTGTGCGCGAGGCGGTAGCGTTGGCCGCTCGTTTCCCATACCCAGAACCGCGAGTCCACCGCGACTGCGGGAGTAACGACCGGCGGGAGGGGCAGGTCGGGGAAAGGCGTCGTGGTCACCGGCCCCGCGAGGCGCCAGCCGGCGGTCTCGACCGAAACGACCGCCGCCGCGGCCTCCTGTCCGAAGAGCGTCCGCTGGACCGGCAAAAACGCGAACACCCAATACCCGCATCCCGGTTGAATAGACTGTGCCTGGGTGTACCTGGCGCCGTCCCATGTCCACACCGGGAGCGCCACGTCGGGGCCGAGTACGGCCGTCGGACTTCCGTCGGCCGGTTCGAATGGAACCGAGATCAAGTTCCAACCCAAATCGAGCGCCAGCGTGAAATCGAGCCACTGCGTGTCGCTGTCGGCTTCGAAAGCGCCCATGTCCACAAGGCCGGAGTCCGCCGGCAGAATGCGTGGACCGCCCGCTTTGTCGGTATTCAGTCCTGTTGGGAGCGCCGAATTGTCGCCGCTGTCCACAACGGGAGAATCGGGCAGGAGGCGATAGTCGCCCGCCGTCCAGCCGTTGTCCGACCACTGTCCCGGTCGAACGAACCTCGGGTCGGCGTCCTTGTTCGCGGTGTATTGTCCGAACAGGGAGCCTCCCTCGTCTAGGATCAAGGCCGCGGCCTCACCGCCTGCCACGTCGCTGTTCCAGACCCATGGTTCCGACCAGTTGCCCATGGCGAACTCGAGTCCCGCCGGGGCGGTGTCGCCCCAGAAAATGCAGTTGGCAAAGTCGGGCAACGCACCGTCCAGCCACACGGCGCCGCCGTACAAGGTCGCTCGATTTCCGCTGAAGGTGCAGTTGATGAACGCCGGAAAAGCGCCTGCTTCGCACGCGATCCCCCCGCCGGTCGGGGCGGTGTTGCCGGTGATCACGCAGTTTACCATGTGGGGGCCGCTCTGCCGAATCATGGTCCCCCCGCCGGCCCGCGTGGCGTTGTTGCTCGTTATCTGCAGGCCGATCAGGTCCGGGGAAGAACCGTCGGTGCACAGCAGACCGCCGCCGGACTCGGCGAGTCCGTTGCGGAGCTGCAGGCCGCTGACCGTCCCCGTGGCAAAGCCGGTCAAGGTCAGGCAGGGGCCTGTAGCTCCGCCGTCTATGATCGAGGCATCCCCGGCGCCGATCACTTTCAGACCCGTGTGTCCGCTTCGGAGTACGACATTCTCAGGATATGTGCCGGGCGCCACGTGCAGCGTGATGCCGTTCCCCAGCCTGGGGTAATGGTCCAACAAAGCCTGGATTCCGGCTGCGGGGGCCTCGGGGGATGTGCCGGGAAACGAATCGGAACCCGCCGCAATCCCGAGTTCCGGGTCGGGCGCGGAGTCGTTTACATAGAAATCGGTCACGACTCCGTACGAGGCGACAGCCGCGATGTCGGCATCCACCGTGACGTTGTGAGTGATGTGCAGGACCCGTTCCCGAAGCGCGCTCGATTCCCACGTCAGGAAGTATTTCCCGCCGGATGACCATGGCGCGGTCAGTTCCAATCTTGTCCCCGGCGCGACGGTCAGATCGAATGGTGTGGGACGGGCTCCAATTGTGCCGTCCGGAAACCGATACTCGATCCACACCCCCGGATCGGGCTGGCTCGATATGCTCAGTACCGCGGTGTTTTCCCTTGGTGCATCGCCTCGGGCGGTGATTTCCGTGTCGGGAGACTCGCTCGGGGTGTCGACCAGGCCGATTGCTGCCCATGGCCCTGACAGGACCCTCTGTCCGGTCCCCAGCGCGGACTTCGCAAACCTCGGGCATCTTCGGGCGGCGGGGGTGGCGGTCCCCGTGGCGTCCGGCACGACAACGGGGTCGACCGACTTCGATTCGGCCCGTCGGGGTGCGCCGGGTCGGGGTCGGCGGGACAGAAAAGCCGCGCCGTGCGCCTCCGGCAAACCAGCGCTGTTCGCGGGAGGGTCCAAGTGCGATTCCCGGGAGAGAGTCCCGCGCCCGTCCGTGGCGGGATCTCGACCGGAAGCACGTGCGCGGCTCCGGACAACCGCGCTCCAGGCCAAGCACAAAAGGACCGCGGCCAAGAGGCGGCCCGGGCGACCGACGTCCTTGAGTGCCAGCCTATTGGCGAAACACCAAAGCATCAGACCTCCGTGGTCCCTCGACGGGGCCGGTCGGGTGCCCCCCGAGCCGGCCGAAAACTCAGACAGGCGGGGCGGCAGACGCAAAAGCGTCCAAATCGTAGTGAATTTCCCGGTCGGGCATCGGGAGACGTTCCAAGAGCACGCCGGATTCCTTAAAAAAGCGTTCTGCAAGTGTATCGTGATACTCGGAGAACACGATGACCCGCTCGATTCCGGCGGCGATCAGGGCCTTGGCGCAGGCCGTGCAGGGCATGTTGGTCACGTACGCAGTGGCGCCGGTCAGGATCACACCGTGACGTGTGGCTTGACAGATGGCGTTGATCTCCGCGTGGTTCGTGCGGACGCAGTGTCCGTTGACGACCATGCAACCGACCTCGTCACAGTGAGGTGCTCCGGGCAATGAGCCGTTGTATCCCGTTGCCAGGACGAAGCGGTCGCGGACCAGCACGCAGCCGCAGTGCATGCGCGGGCAGGTGGCCCGCTCCGAGGCGAGCATAGCCAACTTGAGGAAATACTCGTTCCAGGCCGGGCGATGTCGCTCGGGTCGAACGCCGTTCTCGGTCATCGTCGAGGTGCCTTTTGTGTTCACAAATAAACTTCAGGACTCACCCATGCCCGCTCGGGCGCGCGTATTTCCGTGACGAACGCACAGTCCGGTCATTCGTTCGCCCGTGGCGGGCGATCCCGCGGTGCGGGAGGGCCGTGCCTCTCGGCGGGCGAACCGAAACGTCGATCGCACGAGACTCACAAGTCGCCCCATGCGCATGTTCCATGTGCGCGCCTCGGCGTGTGTTCTTGGCCGGCATCCGAGAATAGGATATGGGACCGGCGGCTTGGCCGGGGGGCGGCGTCCCGAGTCGTTGCTTTACCGAAGAGATGGGAGCGTGTCGGGTCCTCGTATTCGGCGCAACCGCTCCAGCTCAGCCAGCAGGTCGCGGTAGTCGTTGTAGCTGAGGATTACCGACACCGGTTTGCCCTGCCGATTGACAACGAATTGGCGTCCGTTCACGGCTGTCTCGTGAAGCAGGCCGCCAAGGTTGATCTTTGCCTTTGTCGCCGTGACTTCCTCCAAATCTTCAAACTTGATTCTTGCCATGGTTCTTCCTCGCCTTCACCGGCGTTCCAATCGCGAGTTGCCGGGCCTTCTGCCCGGACGCGCGACCGCTCAGCCCGCCGTGAATCGAACGGACGCCTCAAGGGCGCGTTGCCGTTACCGCCTCATGCGCTGAAGAAAGGGGGCGTCCGAAAGGGCGGCGGGAGCCGCGGTGGACGGCGCCAGAGTTCTCCGCGGTCGGCTTTTTCCCAGGCCGTCATCCGATTTCCTCCGTGCCCGCCACGTCGGCCTCCTTCCGCGCCTCAGGACGCGACGGAGATCCCGGCGCGCAGGAATGCATGGAGCCAATCCTGATAAATCCGATCCCGGACCGCGGTCCTCGCTTCGTCGGTCAGCCCGCCTTTTTCCACCTTCTCGACCAAGATCAGAAGGGAGCGGTCGCCCAACGAGAACGGTCCGACCACGTCACCCGGGTCTGCGTTGAATATTTTGGCGCTCACTTCCGGCGAATAAGCGCTTCGTGGGACGGCGCCGACCCTTCCGCCGTTTTCGCGGGTCCCTTCATCAAGTGAATACTCACTCGCCAATTCGTGGAAATCTTCGCCGTCTTCCACGACCCGCATGATCAACTCTCGGGCGAGTTCCTCGCTGTCGACGGTAATGATCGAGATGGTGGCACGGTCGAAATCGGCACGGTAATTCAGAAAATACTCGTTGATCTTGGCTTCCGGCGTCAGACGTTCCCGGACCTTTTCCCGCAACGCCTCGAACTCGCAGTACTCCTGCAGGTCCTCGACCGTGAGCCCGAAGCCGGTAAGGAAAGCCATGGTCACGTCCGCTCGGACCAAACCAAGCTCTTTCCGGAGCCGGTCCGCGGCTGCCTGAAGTTCCTCGTCGCTCGCCCGGATGTCCAATTCCATTGCCTTGCGCCGCACTTCGCGCCTCTCGATGGCCTCTTTCAGCAAGGCGTCCATCCGCCCCGAGAACACCAGCAACCCAATGAGATCCTCGCTGGTAACGCTTCCACGGGCATACTTGAATTCCATCACTTATCTCCCGGTGTTGGGGGGCCGATCACCTCGAAACAAGCTGGGCACGGGCGATACCCGCGCCTTCCGCACAATCGCCGCGACAATCCTGAGCGGTCTGTGTCCTGCTGCTTCCGCCTCGACGGAACGCGGCCGAATGGGAGGGGGTGTCTTCGCACGGGCAGCTCGACCGCGCCCTGGGGCCGGTTCGCAAAGCAGTCCGTTCTTGCGGCTGCGGGGCGTTGGTCGGCCGCGTTCCACGACGTCTTTTCCCGGTCGACGTCCATCAAGGGGCCAGTTGTGCCAGTTTTCGACGGAACTTTCGCAACGCTCAATATATGGCTGCTTCCGCGGGCGTGCATCCGGGCGAGCCGAGAAACGTGGTTCTCTTGTGCGGGGAGTGTGCAAGGCGCATAAAAACTCGACATCACTCTCCCGACACCGCCGGGGGTGTCGGGCCGTGTCCCACAATTGGCGTGCCTGGTGTTTCGGCTCAGGTTGTCGCGGGACAACTGCAGCGTCGTGCAGGAAAACGGCGGCGGTTCCGTCGGGAAGCGTCCCGGCCTTGTTGGGGATCCTTTCGGGATCACCTGCGGAGTTTGCTGACAAGAATAGAAAACAAGGTCCTTTGTTCGGTCACGAGTTCTGCTGTGGCGGTCATTCCGGGTTTAACCCGGTACAGTTTTCCATCGATCTTGAAGCCGGGTTGATCGAGCACGCCTCGTACGTGGTACACCAACCCCATGGTCGGGTCTTCCACGGCGGACGGAGAGATGGATTCGACCCGCCCCGCGAGCGCCCCGTAGTCTCTGTAGGAGAATGCATCGAACCTGAACTTGACCGGCATCCCCTCGGTAATAAAACCAATGTCCTTATTGGCCAGGACGATGTCCATGTACAAGGGACTGCCGGCCGGAACCACGGTGCACAACAGGTCGCCGTCTCGCACGTAGGCACCGGGGGCGCGGACAAACAACTCCGAAATGGCGCCCGGCGTTGCGGTTCGGATCATTGTCAGTACGCCCTCCGGCTTCGTGGCCGTGGTCCCGATGGGGGACTGGACCGAGAGTATGTCCTCGCAAAGCTTCATCTCGTTGCGCATGGCTGTCAACGTGCTTTGCGCCTCCAGCTCAATGCTGCGGCCTTCGCCCCGGACGATTTCGGTTTGACTCGAAAGGTTGGCTTCTTCCTCCTTGATTTCGGCTTCGATGATCTCGGCTTCTTTCAGATACGTTTGGCGTTCATTGGACGACTTATCCCGTTGCGCCTTGGCGTGTTCGAGCCGTCCCTTTGCGGCGTTGTAGTCTTCCAGGGTCGTGATGTTCTTTTCGAACATGCTCCTGGCTCGGGCAAGGCTTTCGGCGAGCGTTTCGACCTGTTGCGTCCAATAACGGATATCGATTTCGGCGCGGGCGCGGGCGAGTGCGTTCTTTTCTTTCCGCAAGGCGAGGACCTTCCGGCGATAAGCGGAAGAATTCTGCAGGGTTCGGAGTTTCTCCGCCGTTAGGGCCCGGCGCTGTTTGAAGTGAGCTTCTTTCAGCGGGATCGTGATCTTCAGTTCGGCGTAGCGCGCTTCGCGGTCAATGTTCGCCCGGGACCGGATCGCGAAAAGCGCGTCGCCGGCAGCCACTCGCTGTCCTTCTTTCACCAACACACGGTCGACATAGCCCCGGCGGTCGGCGAGAATTCGAACCTTGTGCGCCGTGGGTCGAGCGACTGCCTGCCCTCTGGAAAGAATGTCGATCCGGACAAAGTGGGTGTAGAGCAGGATCGTTACCACGAGAAGGGACACGATATAGATCAACCCGCGTGCAACCAGGTTCGGAACCCGCTGAAGTTGCTCGGTAACCAAGAAACTTTCCGACGACATTTCCTCGGAAATGCCCGCATCCGCAGCTTCCGGCGAGTCATTTGTCGTGTTCTTCTCCGGCGGCATGAACCGACGTACCTCTCGTTTGAGCCGACACGGAAGGAAAGGAACTTCCGTCCGCAGGCGCCGCCCCTCTTCAGGGCGGCTTTTTCTCACAGATTCAACTGCTGGTGCACCAAGAAGTGATAGAGGCCCTTGCTTTCCATCAATTCAGTGTGGGAGCCCTGTTCGACGACCTCGCCATTGTCCAGTACGGCGATCACATCGGCATCCCGGACTGTGCTGAGACGGTGAGCTATGATGATGGAGGTTTTGTCCGCAAGAATGCCTTGCATATTCTTCTGAATGGCCTGCTCCGACTCGGAATCGAGGGAACTGGTCGCTTCGTCGAAGACCAGGACCCTGGGTTCGGCATACAGTGCCCGGGCGATCCCGATGCGTTGTTTTTGCCCGCCGGACAGTTGCACGCCGCTTTCCCCGACACGCGTGTCGTAGCCAAAGGGCAATGTGGTGACGAAGTCGTGGGCATTGGCCATCTTCGCCGCTCGCAATACTCGGCTGAAATCCATTTCCGGCTCGCCGTAGGCAATGTTCTCCCGAACCGTTCCGTTGAAGATGAAGGTCTCCTGCAATACAAATCCGATCATGCGCCGCAGGCAGTTCAAATCGATATGTCGAACATTGACGCCGTTGATGAGAATCTGCCCTTCAGTGACGTCCCAGAAACGTGCCAACAGCTTGACCAATGTACTTTTTCCCGAGCCGCTGCGTCCGACCAAGGCCAGGGATTTGCCCGCCGGGAGTTTCAAGTTGATCTTGGAGAGAATATATGGATCGTCGTTGCCGCCATAACGGAAAAACACGTCCTTGAATTCGATTGTGCACGGCACGTCCTCCAGGGGGACCCCGCTGTGGCCGGCGTCCGCGTCGGCGAACTCACGCTTGGCGCTGAAAACGTCGTTGAGGCGGTCGACTGAAACCAGCGTCTGCTGAATGTCGTCCCAGGCGCCGATCACACGGTTGACCGGGACCATTACACTGCCCATCAGGGCCATGAAAGCCATCAGTTCACCGACGGTGAGGGCCCCCGCCATGACTTGATGCGCACCGAACCAGAGCAGAACGGTCGCACTGAGCGTGCCGACCAGATCGCCGAAGGCACTGAACATCATGCCTGCATTGGTCAGCTTGAAGTCGATGTTCATGCTGCGAATGTACTTGTCTTCCCACTTCCAACGCACAGGCGATTCGGCGTGCAGGGCTTTGATCGTGTCGATGCCCGTGATGGATTCGATCAAGTGCGAATCGGCCTCCGCATGAGCTTGAAAGGCGTCGATGTTGAGTCGACGGAGGATCGGCGTGAAGACCAGGGTGACTGCCGCGACGAATGGGATGAAGACCATCGTCAACGCGGCCATCTTGGTGTTGTAGTAAAACATCATTCCGAGGTATACCACCAGTAAGACCACGTCCAACATAAGACTCAGGGCAGTGTGGGTCATGAAGGCGCGAATCTTCTGGTTTTCCCCGAATCGCGAGACGAAATCACCCACCTTCCGAGCTTTAAAGTATCCCAGCGGCAATGCGAGCATGTGCCGGTAGAATGCCACGAGCATCTTCAGATCAATCTGCATGCTGATGTGGACGATCAGGTACTGGCGCACGAACATGACCATGATTCGGAAGAACAAAACCAGCAACATGCCGATGAACAGCATGTTCAGCATAGATGTATTGTTGTGGGTCAGCACTTTATCCACGACATTCTGGGTGAAGATGGGCGTAGCCAGGCCGAAGATATTCAGCAGTACCGAAGCAATGAGGACTTCAATCAACGTTTTCCGGTGGGGGGTAACGAACCGCAGGAAGTTGCGCAGCGAAGACCGGTCGTCAGTCTGTTCCTCCAGCGAGGCGGTAGGGGTCAGGGTCAGGGTGATGCCGCTCCAATTCTTTTCGAAGTGCTCCCGGTCGTACTTGCGCAAGCCGATTGCGGGGTCCGCAACCCACACGTATCGGTCCGACACTTTATGCACCACGATGTAGTGATACCCTTGCCAGTGCACGATGCAGGGAAGCGGGACGGAACGAAGCCCGTCGTATTTCAGTTTCAGGGCGCGTGTGGTGTACCCCAGTTGCTCGGCCGCCGTCGCCAGGTTCGCCAGCGATGCGCCGCTCACGTCCACGTGCGCCAGTTCCCGCAACCGGGCCGAGGCAAAGTTCTTGCCATAGAACCTGGAGATCATCATAAGGCAGGTGGTGCCGCACGTCATCTCGTCGTACTGCCGGATGAAAGGGAACCGACGGGCGGGCTTGCGGGAACGACGGCGACGGGCGGTTTTCTGCGCCGCGCCGCGGTCCTCTCGCACGGCCTTTTCGGCGTCTTCCCCCGCCGTCACCTTCGTCTCCTTCAGGGCGGCAAGCTCCTGCTTGATGACCTCCTTATAGGGGATGGGAGGAGGGGTTTTGTAGGATTCGATGCGGTCTTGGATGATACGGCGCAGCTTCGGCGATTTCTGGATCAGCGCGTCAAAGTCGTCTTTGTGCATCGCAAACAATTTGCAGGGCGTCAGACAGATCACGTCCGCGTACCGGGTCGTGTCTTCCACGAGGGCTTTCTCTCCGAAGAAGTCGCCCTCGCGCAGGAAATTCAAGATTTCGTGCTCTTGATCCGTCCAGCGCACGACTTTGAGCTTCCCGCTTTCGACCAGATAGAATTTGTCGGCGACTGAGCCCTGCCGAAATACGGCCTCGCCTTCGCCAAAGGTTTGCGGCTTGAAGCACCGGACCAGTTCCGCCACCTCGTTGCGCCCCACTTTCCCCAGGGTCGAGGTGGATTTGAGGAACCGATCGATCGCCGCACTGCGCATCAACTTGTCGAAGTAGTCGCGATGTGCCGGTTCCGCCAAAAGGAAGGTGGTGAAATCTTCGCGCGAGACCACAAGCAGCACGCTGTCTTCCACAGCGCGAGCCGTCGCAGTGCGGGGGTGGTCGGTGATGAGAGCAGACTCGCCGAAGTGGTCGCCTTTGCGCAGGACGCCGAGGTTTACATCGCTGCCGTTCCGGCGCATGAGGATGCGGATGCGGCCGCTGTACACCACATAGAAAGTGTCCCCCGCATCGCCTTGTTCGAACACCACCTCCCCGGCGCTGTACGAGACAAGGGACATCTGCTCCAAGAACGCGGCAAGTCGCTCTTCATCGTAGATCGAGAAGAGAGGGAGGTCCGATATGAAAGACAGCAGGTCAGCGTGTTGCATGAAAAAACAGTGTGCTCTAACACCTGGTTGCAAGTTCGTGCCGCACGTTCCCGTTCGCAGCCTGGAAGGGGCCGGTTCTGGGTGCAGGCAACCTTCGCACGGGCAAGTTGTTGCATGACTCGAAAAACGGTCCCGGCTGCTTTTCCGGTCTTTACGGCCCGGTCATCGACCCAGATGGCTCGCACCTGAGCGGGGTGAATTCGGCCTGCATACGACCCCCGACCCCGCACTTTCAAGTATGCTGCATTTCGGACGGAATTCAAGTGATCGCGCCCCCTTCCAAAAGCGCGGGGCGGCGAGACCGTCGGGCAGCTGCTGTGTGACGGCAGGCCTGCGGTTTCCGCGCTGGAACATGCCCGCCGGCGCATCTCCCGCGATGGGACGGCCACTCTGTCGAAAGGCTCGCGGGGGCCCTGCGGTCTCAGATAAGAAGGGTCGGGTCTCATTCATTCACGGACTTCGTTGCAAGGGAGCGCAGTTTGTGCGAGTCCGGCTCATTGCGTCGAACGCCGGAGGAGGTCGTATCGAAACACCGCCCCGGCCAGCGGCGGCAGCAATGTCTTGAAGGTGTCTGAAAGCGGCATTGGCGCAGATGGCTCATGCTTCATGCAAATTTGGTCTCCAGGTACGCAGCGCATGCGAGGGACTCGAACTTGTAACGCGTCGCTGACGGCGCGTCCCCCCCGGCGCCGGGGAACACCGTTCGTGCAAAACGGCGCGACAGCGGGCCTGGAGACGGACGGACCTCACGGGGGGCCTGCCCCATCGGATTGTGCGGTTGCTCGAACTTGCGTTGGGTTCCTTGTATTCCGCAAATGCCACCAGTATTTTCCGGATGCCACCGATCAGGCGTACTCCGTTCCCACTGGGGCGCGGAACCCGCAGGGACGCCCGGTTGCGTCCAGTCCGACACCGAACCCAACCGACGCCTCATGACGCACGCCACGGACAGATTAACCGGCCCCGGTCGGGGCTTGGCGACGACCGTCGCTTTCGGCGCCCCAGGGGAAAGAAACGGCGGGGTCGGAGGCGCAAGTCCTTCAGATTCGGCGTGTCCCCGTTCGCTGTCCGCGGCTCTCTCCGGGCGGGGCTGTTCCTGCCTCTGCCGCCTGCCGTTTGTCCCCTCGAACGGTCGCCGCACTCCGCCGTCTTTCGTTGTTTGTCGTACCGCACTTCGTATCGCAAGGGCTCCTTTCCCGTTCATCGTTTCTGCATTCGGGCGCGTGGCGTGTTTTCAGGTTTTCTTCGCGTGCGCGACGGTGTTCATGGGCAAAGCAGCAGCCGGCAATCCGGAATTCTCTCTGGCCGAAGCCTTGCGACAGGCGTTGCGAGAGAATCAGCTCTTGCGTGTCCAGGAGTTGGATGTGCGACGCGCTTCCGCCCGATTGGTCGAGGAGCAGGCCATCTACGAACCGATCTTGCGGTCAAACGTGAGCGGGGACCGTCGGACCTATGGAGAACTCGCGCTCAGCGGGCTCCGTGACCAGCGGAACTACTCCGGGACCGTGAGCCTCGACCGACTCAATTCGGTCGGTGGGACAACATCGGCGGGGATGACGGTTTCGCGCCAGTCCTCCCGCCTTTTCTCGTTTCCGGACAGCGCCGAAGAGACGCAAGCCGAATTGGGAATCAGTTACACGCAACCTCTCCTGAAAGGACGTGGGCGGACCATCACGGAATTGAATATCGCCCGGGCCCGCAGACTGTTGCGCTTCCACCTGGAGACCGGCGCGGCCATCGAATCCGCCGTGCTTCGGGATGTCGCGGAAGCCTATTTGGCGTTTTACCAGGCTCGGCAAGATCTCGTCATCGGCGAGGAAATCCTGAAAAACTCGCGCGAAATCCTGCGGATCATCCAGGAAAAGTTTGAAATGCACGCCATTCCCGTCATCGACCTGCACAAGATTGAGTCCGTGGTGTTGGAACAGGAGAAGGACATCCTGAGGCGCAGGCAGGCGGTTCGCACCCTGGCTGAGCAACTGCAATTCGCCGTACGCACGAGAATCGCGACCGGGGCTTTCGACGACGTGAAGCCGCGCATCGATCTCGAACGAATCAGAGCGCAAGTGCCCATGCCCGCATTGGAAGAGAGCTGCCGGTTGGCTTGCGCGCGGGACCAGCAGTTGATCTCGCTTCGGAACGAGGGGGACCAATTGCTCTATGACCTGACGCAGGCCAGAGACGAACTCCGACCAAGTCTCGGCATGACCGCGAAAGCCTCGGTTTACGGCTTCGATGACGACAATTCCGTCCGCGCCGTGAGTGGCTTGGACGCACAGAACTACTTGATCGGTGTGGAATTGAATTTCAGTTGGCCCGTCGGGAACACGGCGATTCAAGAGCGGATCGTGGCCCTCGAACTCGCCCTGGAACGGAACCGGCTCCTCCAGAAGAATCGGGAACATGAAATACGAAAACTGCTCAGCCAAGACTTCGTCAGACTCAAACGGCTTGCCGATGAAATCGTCTTGGATGAGAAGCTGGTGGACATCACCGCAAAGAACTTGGAGGCGGAATTGGACCGACTCCGGGGCGGGCGCAGTCTGCTGCTCGATACGTTGGTGTTTCAGTCCGACCATTTTAACGCGAAGCTCAACCATGTGAGGTCGCAGGTCAATTACCTTTTTGTTCTTGTTCGGATCTTTTATTTCCGCAGCGAGATGCGTGTTTTCATGCCGTAGTGGCGGGAAGTGCGACGGCGGCGGACAAGCTCGGACTCGGGGGAGGGCGACAGTCCCGCCGGGACAAGTTCGCAACATCCATCGGTCCCGGCGGGGAGGGGCATAGAGAATCCTCTGGTCCCGGGTTGCCAAATTTGTGAAACCGTCGTAAACTGTATTAATGTAATCGATCTGCTCTTTATTGTGCTCCCGGCCCGGCGATCCGAAGTGGGGCCCCCGGCGGACCGCCCGGAGCACAAATGGAACACGGGGCTTGCCAAAATCAAGGAGAAAGACCATGCCCGCAATCCAAGAGATGGAAGTCACTGTCGGTGAGGTGCTCAACTGCCTGCGGATCAACGGACAGTTCGCGACTGCACTGCGTAACGTAGTGCAACGGAAGGTGGTCCGCGCCGCCGCCGAGGAAGCCGGTTTGTCGGTCAGCGACGAAGAGTTGCAGAAGGCCGCCGACGGGGCCCGCGCCGCGGCTGGACTGAACAAGGCGGAAGACACGATGGCTTGGCTCAAGATCTCCGGTCTCACCCCCGAGGTCTGGGAAGAATGGTTGGAAACCAACCTGTTGATTTCCAAATTCCGGGACAAGCTGGAGGCGGAGGCCGACACGGCGGCATACATGGCCGCCCCGGCTGTCAAGGAAACGGTCCGCGAATTGGTTTTTCAGGACTGGCTGGCCAAAGCCGTCGGCGGTGCACTGGATGGAGAGGAATGACAAAACGCTGATCGTCACCCGGCGTCGAACCGGGTCGATCACGCCGGTGCGGCCGGATGCCGTTGTGCTTGAAAACACCGGTCTCCCGGCAGCGCGCACTTGACAAATTGATCAAATTGGTTACTTTAATTGAAAGGTGGACCGAAATGCGGTCGGGTGGACCGTGGAAATCGGTCCCGACTCATCCAGAGGACGCACGACTTCGAGCGGAACTGAAGACGGGTACGGAGTAACTGCCGCCACGTATCACCAAGTGCCGGAGACGAAACTTGCGGCACATTATTCGTTCGGTTTCGGCGGAAATGCGCCGGCGCGTTTTTTGTGCGACCGGACCCGTGGAAGCGAGATTGAAGTCGGGCCGGCGCCGGTCGACTCCGGATTTCCGAGACGCCGTCGCTGGAGTTGAACCAGAGCAGCGCCGTGGTTCCCCGTGCGGACACGGCAAGACAGAAAGGAACGGACCCATGGCCAGGATCAAGATCACAGATTTGGCAGAGGACACTACGGTGTCTGCCGACGAGATGAAAGCCATCTGCGGCGGGGGCATCTCGATCTTCGGCGGTGGCGGGGCGTCTTACGGCGGTTCCAACTGCGGCATTTCGATCTTCGGCGGCGGTGGCGGCGGGGCGTCTTACGGCGGTTCCAACTGCGGCATTTCGATCTTCGGCGGTGGCGGCGGATGAGCCGCCCGCCAACCGGTGCGCCGGTTCGCGGTTCGATGGGCCGGCGCACCGACTCGATGTGAAGGATTGAGCTGAAATACGGCGTCGCGTCGCCGGCTTCGGGCAAGTCTGGGCCCGACGCGGGTACGTCCGCTCTTTTCCCGTCTTTTGCCGCCGCGCTTTCGACAGCGTTCCGTTGTTCAAGCCTTCACTCCCGCTCCCGCTGCGGGACGGCTACGAAGAGGAAAAGCCGCCCCGGTCGATTCAGTCCGAGATCCTCTCCCGCCGGCGTTCCCCGCGCCCCGAGTACAACGGAACAAGAATGACTCTCGTAAAGCTGCATGACGATTCGTTCACTCGCTTCTACGACGGTTTCGCCTATCTGGTGAACCAGCGCACCAAGGTCGATCACCTCTTCAACGAGACGGAGCAACCGTATCTCCGACGCTTGGCACGCACGCCGCGGACCCTGGACTCGGCCATCGACGATCTTGCGAGGGAATTGGAGGGGATTCACCGCTTTGACGTCGAAGCTGCTTTCAAACGGTTTGTCGCCATTCTGGAGGCCGAGAAATTCGTCGTGACCGGTCGCGACGAGAACGAACTGGCTCGCAAGTCCGCTCGCGTTTACGACTTTCCCGTGATTCTGCCGGCCGGAGGCCCCGTGGGTGTGCCGATGAACTCCGCCGCCTGGTTCTACGATTACTTTCAGCGACGCCCCACTGTTTTCGGCATGCAGATCGATGTAACCTCCGCCTGCAACCTCCGATGCGTTCACTGTTATTACCCGCCCGGCGGCGCCGGGCGCCCGATTGACACGGCGCTGGCCCTCGACGTGCTTGCGCAACTGCCCGAAATGGGGACGCTCTCAATTACATTCTCGGGCGGCGAGCCGTTTGCGCACCGGGATTTCGACCGAATTCTGCAGGCAGCGCGGCGGAACGATCTCACGATCACGGTGTTGACCAACGGCACTCTGATCGATGACGACTGGGGCGCTCTCCTCAAGGAAGTCAACGTGAACACCGTACAGCTCTCGGTGTACAGCCTGAAAGAAGAAGACCACGACGCCATCACCGGTGTCCCGGGATCGTTGCGACAGACATTGCAGGCCATAGACAGGCTGCAGGCCATCGGAATCACTTTGTCGGTCAGTTGCCACATCATGAAACCCAACCGCCATTCCTACCGGGCCTTGTTGCCGTGGGCGGCCGAACGCAACATCAAGTTTGTGACTGACTTCATTATGTTGGCCCGAACCGACTTCACGGACGACAATCTGGACAATCGTCTCGATTTCGAAGAGACAGAGCAAGTTATTCGGGAAATGCTGGCTTACGATAAGGACGGCTACGCCAGCGGTACGGAGAGGCCCGACATCGCCATCGATCCCCAAACTTTTCGTGACCGTTCCGTCTGCGGGGCCGGTTTTGACGGAATTTGCATGTCTGCGAACGGCGACTTCTATCCGTGCTCGGGTTTCATGGGATACCGTCTCGGCAACGCCACGAGAACCCGCTTGGCCGACGTTTGGCGCGACTCGCCCGGCCTCAGGGAATTGCGCGGTCTGAAATGGGGGGACTTTCCGCAGTGCCTCACCTGCGAGGCGTTCCAGTTCTGTTCCATGTGTTACGCCCGCAACTTCAATGCCGGCCAAGGCGACCTGCGTTCCGTCCCGGAACACAACTGCCGCGTGTCTTTTCTCAACAAGCGCCTGGTCCAGGAGCATTGGCGCAATTGTTCTCACACGGGAGTGCGCCGATGAGGGTCCCGGAAACCCCTGTTCTCCTCATCCACATGCCTTGCTGCACGCTGATGTACCCGTCGCTGGCCTTGAGCCTGTTCAAGGCGCGACTGAGCGCCGACGGCGTGGTCAGCAAAGTCCTTTACTTCAATCTGCGTTTCGCCGAGTTCGCAGGTTACCGCACGGCGATCTCTTTTGCCGACCGCTACATTTACGAACACGGCAAACTTCTGGGCGAATGGATTTTCTCCGGCGCACTTTTCCGGCAGTCCCCCGCGGAAGTCGAAGAGTTCCTCGGACTGCTGCGGGAAGAAGAGGCTTCGGTCTCTCGATCCCTGTTTGCAGGACCGCAAGGGGAAGCCGAACGCTTGGCGCGACTCGTCCGCCCGCAGATCGAGCCCTTCCTCGAACAATGCGTACGGCAGATCGCGGCGTACCGGCCGCGCCTGGTGGCGTTCTCGTCCATGTTTCAGCAGCATTCGGCCTGTCTGGCGCTGGCCAAGCGAGTCAAGGCCGCGCTGCCGAGGGTCTTCACGGTCATCGGCGGCAACAACTGCGAAGGCACGAAAGGCGTGGCCACGCTGCGTTGCTTCCCGTTCGTCGATGCAGTCGTTTCGGGCGAGGCCGACGAGACCTTTCCGCAACTCGTGTCCAGCGTGTTGTCCGACACTCCGCCGAACGCCATGCCGGGACTGCACCTTCAAGCCAATCTCCCCGAGCCGGACGATGACGCTCCACCGGAGTGCGCCTCCACCGTCCCGACGGTCTCCCTGGATGCGTTGCCCTTTCCCGATTTCAGCGACTTCATCGAGGCGGTTCGGGATCTGCCGAAGAAGGCCGGAGTCGAGCCCGCGCTCTTGCTTGAGACCTCCCGCGGCTGCTGGTGGTGCCGGAAAGGCGGCTGCAACTTTTGCAGTTGCAACGGCGCCTTGCGGAATTACCGCGTCAAGTCGCCCGACCGGGCGATCGCTGAGATTGAGCACATGGTGAACACGTACGCCATCCGGGACATCCACATGACCGATACAGTGTTCCCGCTGTCGTACCTCCGTCGATTCACATCGGAGTTGGCCGGGAGAAAACTCGGTGCACGTTTGCATTACGAAGCGCGACCGGTCTTGACCAAGGCCCAGTTGCGCTCAATGCGCGAGGCCGGTATCGTCCGCATCCAAGCTGGGATCGAGAGTTTCAGCGACGACATCCTCGGGCTCCTGAACAAGGGGACCGAGAAGATGCAGAACATCGCTCTTCTCAAGTGGTGTCGGGAGTTACGCATCTTTCTCGGGTGGAACCTGATCTGGGGTATCCCCGGAGAATCGGCCCGGGATTACGAAGAGATGGCGTGCCTGTTCCGGATGCTGACGCACCTGCAGCCGGCCAGCGGTTGCGCCCGCATTTACGTGGGCCGGTTCAGCAACTATTACGAGCGGGCGGATGAGTTCGGCATCGAGAACATCCGGCCCAATCGAGCCTACAAGTATATCTATCCGTTTTCCGAGCGGACAAGACGCGATCTGGCTCACTATTTTGAATTCGATTACGCCGGCGGACATGACAGTTGCGCCTATGTCGCGCCATTGATCGAAGCCTTTGCGTCGTGGCTTCGGGTGCACCGGCAAAGCGAGCTGTTCGTCTTCAACTACCCGGAGTGCGCCATTGTTTGGGATACGCGTCCCTGCGCCGTGCGGCGTTTGACGGAATTGACGGGATGGGAGCGTGACGTCTACGACGCTTGCGATGCGCCCGTCAGCCTGGCTGACCTCGAGGCAAGATTGGCGACATGTCGTGGTGAACCGTGCAAGTCTGGGGCATTGCGGGATACTTTGAAGTACTTCATCGATGGGCGCCTCATGCTGGAACATCGGGGGAGATACCTGAGTCTGGCGGTCAAGAAAGATTCACGCCTGACGCGGTCTGATTTTCTTCGCCTGGACCAGCGGTTTGCGCGCCTCGGCATCGCGTTGGGCCTCGAACGTCTGATCACCGGGGGCGTATCGGCGGAATCGGAGTGACGGTCCGTCGCCAGACCCGTTTCTCCCGTGCAGATCGTGTCGCTGCAGGGCCAATTGAAAGGGAATGAACGTGGAGATCGTGCTCCGAGAATTGCCCGACGATTCATGGATATCGCGCGAGGAGCTGGCACAAGTCGTGTTCGAGGTGTTGGCCACACACGCGTACGGCGGAGTATCGGAAGCCGCGGCAACTTGTCGAAGCGGCGGCGTGCGCCGGGGCGCCTTTACTCACATCGGCTCGATCACGGAGCGAGGGCGTGTTTCGCACTCCAAGTTCTCGGCGGTTTTCGGTACCGGTCGCTATCCGGGCTCGAACTGCGGGATTTCCATCCTCGGAACGGGAGCTTGAACTGGGTTTGCGCCGTCATCGGGACGTCGTGAACCCGGGGTGTGCGAGCCCGGGCGGCCGGGATCGCTCGGGAGTTCATAGACTCGTTTGTCGCGCCGTGCGGGGGCGACTGCGGCAAACTTCCTTGAACTTCGACAGGATTTCGTTGCGCAAAGGGTGAACCGCCCCGCTGTCCCGGGGATGAACACGGTTCGTCAGAAGGACCAGCCAGGCCCCACTTGCAGGATCGACCCAGATCAGTGTGCCGGTATACCCGGTATGGCCGACAGGTGGCGGGACGGCGTCTTTCCAGCCGAAATCGTGGCCCGGATCGAATATCCGCCAGCCCAGACCGAAGCTTGGGTCGACGTCGGCGGGAGTGCGTTTCCGCCACAGTTCTCGAACCAATTCGCCGGGAATGGCGAGAGGCGAACCGGTCGACAGTCGATGTCGGCGCGCCGTCGCGGGCGTCCCGGCAGCGGCGAGCAACGCCCCGATGAGCACACCCACGTCGTGTGCCGTACTGAACAGTCCCGCATTCCCGGAACAGAGTTTCCGGGCGCTTTGCACCAGACGCGCCAAGGGATCGTGCACGGTCCCCTGCAGGCAGTCCTCTCCAGACTCGGTGCACGTCGTCGGCGCACAACGCCGACGTTGCCCGCGGGTTGGGAAAAAGAACGTGTTGCGCAGCCCCAGTGGGTCCCAGACCCGCTCTTGCAGGAACACATCCAGTCGCCGACCCGTCAGTTCCTGCACCACTCGCGCCGCCACGATGAAATTGAGGCAGCTGTATCGGACCGATTCCCCTCCCGACGATCGCAGCGGGGCGTCGCGAATGGCGTGCAGCACCTGCTCGTCTCCCGGCAGGCCCGGGTATCGTGCGGCGACGCTCTCTGTGTTCAGGTAGGGCGGCAGGCCGCTGGTGTGGCAAAGCAGGGCCGCCAGAGAAATCTCCGCCTTGTCCGAAGCGGCCAGGGCCGGTACGAACTCCGCAATAGGCACCTCGAACGAGGGAATCGTGTCGTCCTGTCGGAGAAGCAGTAATGCGAACATCGTGGCCAGGGGCTTCGTGAGGGAAGCGAGATCGAAGATCGTGTCCGGCCTCATGGGTAAGCGTTTCGGCGTCAGGGCACGTGCGCCGGCGGCTTCACGGCAGATCGTTTCGCTTCCGCGCCCTGCGAAAACCACCCCCCCTGGAATGTCGCCCCGGGCTGCGGCCCGGCGAATCCTTTCACGCGCAAAATAGCTGAAATCGGACGCGTCCACCTGTCCATTCCTCTCGGTTCCGACGAGGTTGACCGTCCCGGAATTGCCCGGCCCGGGCAATTCCGGTGAGGCTGCGAGTCCGACTCCGCCCCTGTCATGCTCGGGGCGACCGGTGTTCCGAGCAGCGCGGTCGGGGTGTCCCGGCCTCTTGTGCCGCTTCCCATGGGGCGTAGGTCTACGGCCGGGCGCCGCCGTTGTCGGCGTCGTATCCCCGCACTCCAATCCGCTCGATCGGAATCGGCTTGAATCCGA